>JASHNQ010000094.1 GCA_030041545.1 candidate division FCPU426 bacterium
GACGTATCAACACCCATCCCATGAACCGCATCCGGGAACTGTTGCCGGCTACCTATGTCCCCGGCCCCTTGCCCGAAACGCCGATCTTCGCCCGGCGCCAGGCATTAACGAACCCCAAGGGCTGAGTTCGTTCCCAGCAAAAACCGCCTACCACATCCAGGCTCCTTTGAAAAGACGGCCCCACCAAACGCTTACGGATTTAACGCACTATCGAACTTATGACCCAGAAAAGGGTCGGTGGTTTAGCCGCGATCCAGTAGGTAAATTCACAGACGTTAACTTGTATTGGTATGCGGAAAATTCTCCGGTTGTATACAACGATCCACTAGGGCTATACATACCTCTATGGACTCCCCAACCCCCGGCAATTCCCCAGCCCACTCCGTCGCCTCAACCAATCCCGACACCGCCGGGGCCGCCTCAAAGAGGTACATGGTCATATGTAGGGGCTGAGGTTGATATAAGAACCATCGAACAATGCCCTGTGTGCTATGTGAAATGTCACTTTAGGAATGGGGCTGCTAATGTTTATACCGGCTGGCTTGGCCCTCTTACTCCTGCGTCGAGTTGTCAAAATTCGACTCTGGTAAAACAATTTTGCGAAAGCCAAGGGATCGATACGGTCAGATAAAATAATGAATCTAAAAATGAAAAAAATTTTTGTGATGGCTACCGTTATTGCGGTTTTGCCAATGACCGTGAGGGCGGCGGGGGAGAAAAACCTTCCGAAAATTATCAAGGGGAATGATGACGCAAAAATGGTTTTAATTCCTGCCGGATATTTCATGATGGGCTCGACGGATAAAATTCATCTTGGCGCAGGATATCTCCGGCACAAAGTTTACTTGAAGGCTTTTTACATTGATGTTTACCCTGTAACCTTTGATCAATACGATAAATTTATTCAGGCCACCGGTGGCAGGAAGCCCAAAGACAACCATTGGGGTCGAGGTAAAAGGCCCGTTTGTGATATTAATTGGAATGAAGCTAATGCCTATTGCAGGTGGGCGGGCAAAAGGCTGCCAACCGAGGCGGAATGGGAGAAAGCCACCCGAGGGGGGGCTGATACCGTTTATTTTTGGGGTGATACTCCTGTTGGAGCATCGGAATATGTTTGGTCTAGTTCGAACTCAGGGAGTATGACACATCCAGTTGGTGAAAAGAAACCGAATCCATTTGGTTTGTTTGACATTTTGGGTAACGTTTGGGAGTGGTGTTCGGATTGGTGGAGGGCGTATCCGAATGCGCAGAAAAAGAACCCTGTTGGCCTTGAACCAGCGGCATATTCAAAAATTTTACGAGGTGGCTCCTGGTCAAATAAGTTGCTAACCCCGGCTGATCGTCTTGCCATTGATCCGGATACCCACAGTATTTTTCAAGGACAGGAAAGCTACAACTTTGGTTGTCGTTGCGCTGAAGACGCTCCGTAACGTCATTCTTTCCAATCACGCCTTCCCGTTTTCATCCTTCCAAGCTTTCAGCATGGTGTCGAGATATTGGCTGACTTGTCGGCGGGCCTGGGGCGGGAGCTTTTTCACCTGGGTGAAGCGAGGGTTGGTGGTGCTTGGAGTTGTAATATATATACCTATTCGCTTATGGCTCTTTGAAAATTGACGGTGCGATTTTGAAGCCGGTTGGCCGCTTGAACCTGTTGAAAGGTGAGACGCCGCAAGGCTTTTGGAAGCTTGGGCGCAAAACCGATCAGTGCACCATCGACGCGAATGGCAATCTTGTCAAGGACGGGGAGAAGACTTATACCTGGGACGCGGCCAACCGGTTGATCAGCGTGGCCTATATCAACCCACAACCCTCCAACGCTGCCGATAACGTTACTTTCCAGTATGATGGGTTTGGAAGGCGTAAGGCAATTATTGAAATGCATGGTAATACTGTTCTTAACAGTTGGACTTTTATATGGTGTGAAGGACAGGTATACGAAGAGAGGGATAGTACAGGAAGCACCGTTTTCAAGAGATTTTATAGCCAGGGTGAATATTCAGTTTCGGGTTCCACAAAATATTTTTATTCCTATGACCACTTGGGGTCAGTGCGTGAGATGGTGGACTCGTCTGGGGTCAGTGTTCAAGCCCAATACGATTACGACAGCTATGGAAGACAAACACAGATAGCTGGAACTCAAAAAGCAAGTTTTGGATACACAAGGTTTTTTGTAGAACCAGCTACAAACTTGAACTTGACTTGGTTCAGGCCGTATGACCCCGAAAAGGGAAGGTGGTTAAGAAGAGACCCGCTTGCAGAAAATGTGGAATTGAATATTTATAGATATGCGGGGAATAGTCCCATAAATAAAACGGACCCCATGGGGTTGGATGATGATTCTTCGGATGATTGGGTAGATTATTTCGATTGGTTTACGCCGGATGTAGCGAATACTGCGGAAGATATTGCTATTGGGACGGCGGTGGTAGCCGGGACTATAGCCACTGCTGGGCTTGCCGCTGATGCATTGGGAGGAGCGGCGGTAGTTGAAGGTACTGCCGATGCGGGAGAAGCTGTTGCAACTAGCGAAGCTGCTGCAACGGGCGAAGCAGCAGAGGCTACACTTCCTGAAAATGTTGCGTCGTCTTTCCCTGGAGGCGAAGCAACATCAACCGTATTGGATCAAGATGCGTTGGCTTTTAGATATTCTGGTGGAACTTCACCACTTATTAGCAATTGGCTCACCACGGGTGAAACCGTTAGCCAAATTTCATCCCCTGCCGAAGCGATATCAGCGCTCAACCTTCCGGCTGGCGCTACTGCTGAAGCGTTGAATGCATATTTAATACCCGCTGGTACTCAGATATTCGTTGGGGGTGTTGAGGGAGGGGCGGAATTTGCGACTCAAATTTATCTACAAGACCTTAGTGCTTTGATACCATTTTAACTATGAATAAAAACGAGTTTGTGAAACAACTTAGAGTCGTTGCTGAGGTTCTAAAACCTCTTGCGGCTGTTCCTCATAAAACGGCTGAAAATGTTAATTGTGCTACTGTGCCTGGAAGAATAGCTGATCCGGATGCACGTATATGGCAAGTGCTTCTTCTTGTACTTGCTGGTTTTATTGATGATCAAGATTCGTCTTTGTCAGATAAACAGCTTGCTTCTCTCAAACGATTGCTGTTTGGAGGCATGGGTAGCCTTAATGATTTGTCATTTGATCCAAAGGTGGATGGCGAAATCGCGAAAGTTGTAAATGATAACTTGGGAAAACAACGTCAGGAGTTATATCGCGTTTTCCAAGGAACTGTTGACAAGTAATATTTCAAGGAGGCCTGTGATGAAGAATCTTTTTGTTTTTGGAATATCCTTTCTGGCGGTGGCTGGAATGACGAGTCTGGCTTTGGCGGCCAACGCAACCCCAACGCCGGGTTCAAGCACGGTTTCGAATGCCGGGGCTGTGAGCCACAACATCAACTTCCGGTTCCGGCAGGACATGATGCAGGTGCAGAAGGATTTGCACACGGGCAAGCTGACCCAGGCCCAGGCTACGTCCTTGCAGGGCCAGATCAAGGCCATCCGCAAGCAGGAGTTGGCCGATTACAAGACAAATGGCAACAAGCAGTTGACCGCCGCCCAGACCTCGTCGCTGGAACAGTCCTTGGGGCAGATCGAGATGCAGATATAACGTGGGGTGGACATGAAGCGACTGGCTTGTTACCTGGTTTTTCTATTGGGCGTTTCCGGCCCGGTTTTCGCGGCGGCTGTATCCGCGACACCGACGCCTTATCCCACCCCCATCTATTCGCCTGCCCCGAAGTTGGATGAGGGGTTGAAGAAGGCGATGTTTCAAATCCAGAAGGATTTGAAGGCGAAGAAACTGACGCAGGCCCAGGCGGAATCCTTCCAAACCCAAGTCAAAGCGATTCGCAAGCAGGAATTGGCGGATATCAAGGCCAATGGGAAGAGGAAGTTGACGGCCAGCCAAGAGGCGGGGCTGAACCAGCAACTTGAGCAACTCCAAGGTTCTTTCTAAGCGGGATTTTTCCAAGCCTTCAAGAATGTGTCCAAGTAGCGGGTAACTTCCTTCTTTTGCGTCACCTCTCCTGATTTTTCCCCAAGAAGGCATCGAGCAAATCCACGATTTTCTTCCGTTCTTTGGGTGGTAGCTTTTCCACCTGGGCGAAGCGTTGCCACAGGCGGGAGTCTTTCTGTTTGACCTCTTTGACCTTTTCAATTCCCAACAACTGATCGGTGGAAACACCCAAGACCTTTGCCAGTTTGGGCAGGAGATGGGTGGGGGGGTGGGTGGTTTCGCCCTCGTAGTAGGCCACCATGCGGTTGGTGATGCCTAAGGCATCAGCGAGGGTGTATTGGGAATATCCTGCGGCCTTGCGCAGATGGGCGAGGCGTTTTCCGAAGGGTTCCCCGTCCACGGTGGCATGGGATTCTCGTTTGGGCATGGCCCCAAGATACGGCTCAAATCTTGTTTTCATGGGTACTCCGAGGAAGTGGTTGACTCAATACACCGAAGAGCGTAGTATCCCTTGACGCCGAAAAACAAGAAGAAAAAATGGGCCGTGAATGACGAGGCCCTTGACAGGTATTCGAGGGAGGCTGGATTTGGGGCAAGGGGGACGCAAACCGGGGGCGGGGGAGGCGGCGGCCAGGCGCAAGCTGTTGGGGCGCGTGGCGGTGCTGTACCACCAAGCCTTCCTGGAAGACCCGAGGGCCAAGGGGGTATTGGAAGCCCTGGGGCTCAAAGACCTTTCCATGCTCACGGAGTTCAAGGTGGGGTATGTGAATGGTTCCCTGATGGCGACGATCCCGGAGGACGGTGAATTGCAAGAGGGTTTGAAGGCCTTGGGCGTGTTGGATGGTGAGGGCCGGGAGGCTTTGGCCGGGTGCGTGGTGGTTCCGTGGTTCGGGGAGGGCGGCCCCGAAGAAGGAGCGGCGTGCTTGGGGTTGGCGGGCATCCGGGAGACGGGCGAGGAAGTGTACTTGCCCTCGCCGGTCGAGGGTGTATGGAACCATTCGGCGGCGAAGCGCTCGAAGCGGTTTATCATGACCGACTCCATCCTGACGGCCTTGCGCCTGGTCCAGGCGGGGTTGGTGGATGTGATTCCCTTGTTGGGGAAAGATGGACTGACACAAGACCACCTGGGGCTTTTCGCACGGTACGGGGTGAAGGAAGTGGCGTTGGCTTTTGAAGCGTCCGAGGCGGTGCTTGCGGCCCTGGGTGAGGAAGGCGTGACGGCGAGGGTGGTTTCCCTTTCGACCTTGCTTGATACGGGTGAAGTGGAGAGGACGGCCACGGGGTTCAACGCGGCGTGGGAGAACCGTTGTTACCGGGTGAACGGGATTGAAAAGGGGGCGGTCAAGCTCAAGGCTTCGGTGCGGGTGTTCGTGAAAGGCAAGGAGAGCCGGTTCCACCTGGACGCAGTGGACTTGGTATCCCACCGGGGACGAAAGACTTTTGCCAAGGATACCTGCTCGGTGGTGGGGTTATCGGAGGAGTCGGTATTCGAGGACTTGGGGAAATTGCTGGGTGTGGCGGAGGAATATACGGCCACGCCGCAGGCGGCGGTGAGGGCACCTATGACGGAGCAGGAGAAGGCCGAGGCGTTGGCCTTGTTGCAAGACCCCGGCTTGTTGAAGCGCATCCAGGAGGATTTCACGGTTTGCGGGTATGAGGGCGAGGAGGGGAACAAGCTGACGGGGTATCTCGCCACCATTTCCCGGAAGCTGGAAGAGCCCTTGGCGGTGTTGATCCAGTCGAGGAGCGCGGCGGGAAAATCGGCGCTTCAAGACGCCCTGTTGCAGTTCGTTCCCCCGGAGGATTTGGAGAAATACACCCGGCTCACGGGACAGGCTCTTTTCTACAAGGACGAAAACGGGCTTTGCCACAAGTTGCTCGCCGTCGAGGAGGAAGCCGGGGCGAGGGACGCCAGTTATTCCATTCGCAACCTGCAAAGCTCCAAGTTTCTGTCCATTGCCACGACGGGGAAGGACGCGGCCACGGGGAAACTGCGCACGACGGAGTACCGGGTGAAGGGGCCTGTGGCCCTGATGCTGACGACGACCAGTGTTGATATGGACTATGAGACGCAGAACCGGTTTATCACGCTGACCATTGACGAGTCCAAGGTCATGACGGAGCGCATCCTAACGAGGCAGAGGGAGGGGGAGACGCTGGAAGGGCTCAAGAGGAAGGCCCAGGTGGAGCGGATACGGAAGATGCACCAGAACGCCCAAAGGCTCTTGAAGCCGGTGGCGGTGGTGAACCCCTACGCCCCGAAGCTGACTTTCCCGGCGCAAAGCTTGAGGGCGCGGCGCGACCACAAGAAGTACCTGGGGCTTATCAAGGCGGTGGCTTTCCTGTACCAGCACCAGAGGGAATTGAAGACCTATGAGGTGGAGGGCCAGGAGCCTATTTCCTACGTCGAGGTTATCCCGGAGGATATTGAACAAGCCAACCGGCTTGCGGCGCAGGTGTTGGGGAGGACGGTGGACGAGTTATCGGCCCCAGGGCGGGCGCTTTTGGGGGAGATCCAACGGATGGTGAAGGTGAAGACCGGGGGCGAGTGGCATTTCACTCGGAAGGATATCCGGGCCTTTACGGGGTGGGGCGACTTCCAGTTGAAGACCCACCTGGGGGAATTGGAGGAGTTGGAGTACCTGTGGGCCGTGACGGGGCGTAAGGGCAAGGAGTACGTGTACGAGCTGGCCGAAGGTCTTGGGGCCACCCCGGACGGGGGAATCCCCAGTGGGGAGCCCAAGCTTTCCGGGCTGGTGAGCCCTGAGCGACCGGAGGGAATCGAACGGGTGGGGGTCTAAATCCTATTTAGGCCTGAAGGGGGCTAAAACCCTTGTGGGGCCGGGAGATCAGGGCGGGTGCCGCGCCCGACCTTACCCCCAACAGCATCAAGATCAGCAAGTAATACAAGGCGAAAGACGGTGTTCCGTGGAAATGGTATTTCCGCGCCATGGAAATGAAATGTCCGACAGTCGGACATGAAAACCGGCCTTTTACCCCGGTAAACGGCTGGCTTCCGAAAATTCCTATGTCGAACCCCCCTATCCGAGCATCAAGGTTGGGTGGGGTGGAGGTGTTGGAGTGGCGGAAATGGGTATCAGTGGATGGATGGACTCTTTCAGTGGCAGTGAAACGGAAAGATGGATTTGGACTAGGTAGATGGCTGGTTTTTGGAAAGAACGATGGCGGCCCCGACTCTCTATGGATCAGGTGGAGGGAGAAGGGTGGATGTTGGTAGGGGTTTGCGGATGAGGTGGGTGTAGGTGTTGAAAGGGCTGACTTGGTGGACTTGGGAGTAGTTGGAGTGACTTGGCGAAGTGGGTTTGAGGTAAGCGGGTGTTGTGTTTCAGGTGGACTTGGTGGGTTGGCGGAAAAAGGTCTATGCCCCTGATGTTTCGGTCGGAAGGTAAAGCGGCTTTACCCGGAGCTTGAACCTGATTCAAGTGAAAATCGGGATTTTCCCCTTGGTTTTATTCATTTCCATGAGTTGATCGACGGCAGACCCCACCCCCTCTGTATCGGTATGACTTCCTGTTTTTGGCTTTTGACCAACCAGGGGAGAGGTCTGTCCTGTTATGGCGTGGGGCGGGTTTGGTGGTGGGTTATCAGTTGACCCAGGAGGGGAGGGGCAAAGACGAAAGGCACAGACAAGGCAACGGCGAACAGCATGCCGGGCTCTATTGGGAGCCCGGCACAACCAAGGCTAGCGTCTCGGCTGATGGCCTCGACGCAGGTGAGGCGGTGTGTCCGAAGGTGCGTGAACGTTATGGCGGGGGTCTTGGTTGCGGTGGTGGTAGCAGGTTTGAAAACGAAGGGAGGACGGGATGGAAAGCTTTGAGAAGGTGGTGGAGGGGTTCCAGACGGCCTTGCGGGTGAGGAACTATTCCAAGGTGAGCGTGGGGCATTACGTGATGCACTTGAAGGGGTTCTTTGCCTACCTGGAAGCCCAGGGGGTGACGGATATCCGGCGGGTGGGAAAGCCGATCCTCAAGGCATATCAGTTGTCCTTGCGGGAGTGGCGGGGGAAGGACGGCAAGCCCTACTCCTGGAGGACGGTGATGGGGAAAGTCCAGGCGGTGAGGCGGCTTTTCGAGTGGTTGGAGGAGGCGGGAAAAATCCTGGTGAACCCGGCGGAAGGGATGGTGGCGGGGAAGGTGGGCGACCGGCTCCCGCGCAACGTGCTCAATGAGGTGCAGATGGAGCGGATGTTGGAGGCGGTTGACCTATCCAGGGAAGAGGGGTTGAGGGACAGGGCCATCCTAGAGGTGTTCTATTCCACGGGTTTGAGGCTGTCGGAGATGAAGGGGCTGACCTTGAACGACGTGGATATATCGGGCGGGGTGGTGAGGGTGAACGCGGGGAAGGGGGAGAAAGACCGGGTGGTGCCGATGGGGGCGACGGCGATGCGGTGGGTGAAGGAGTACGTGGTCAAGGCAAGGCGGCATTTCACCCAAAAGGCGAAGAAGGCGACCCAATCCCTGTGGGTGAACCACTTTGGGGGGCCATTGTCGGCCATCCTGATGGAGCGGATGGTCAAGGGGTATGGGAAGGCGGTGGGGTTGGAAGTGACGCCCCATGTTTTGAGGCACACCTTCGCCACGCAGTTGGTGAGGAACGGGGCACCGGTGGAGGTGGTGGCGAAGATGCTGGGCCACAGCGACCTCAAGACAGTGCACAAGTACACGAGGGTGGCCGGGGTGGATTTGCGGAAGACCCAGGCGGCCACCCATCCGAGGGAGAGGGATGAAATGGAGGAGGCCAAGGTGGAAGTGACCAGCATCAAGGGCCGGGCCTTATTGGAGGCCCGGCACACTCAAGACGGTGCCTCGGCTGGTGGCCTCGGCACAGAGGGGGGGTACACGCATGAACTTTGAGGATTTGAGGGAGAAATACAAGGAATACTTGTTGGTGTTGAACTTCTCCCCCAGCACGGTGAAGAACCGGGCGCTTTACCTGGAAAAGTTTTTCCGTTGGTTGGTGGAAATGGAAATCCGGCAGGTGACGGGGGTGACCAGGGAAACCATGCGGGATTACCAGACGCACTTGGCCGAGCAGGTGACGAAGGAAGGAGAGCCGTGGAGCGTGTTGACGCAAAACAACGCCCTACAATCGGTGAAGGGGTTTTTCCGGTTTCTGGCCGAGGAGGAGTATCTTTTGGGCGATCCGGCCAGGAGTATCCGGTACGCGAAGAAGCCGAAACGGTTGCCCCGCTCGATCCTTTCGGCGGGGGAGATGAAGACGCTGTTGAAAGCTCCGGATACGGGGACGGCCTTGGGATACCGGGACAGGGCCATCCTGGAACTTCTCTACTCGACGGGATTGAGGCGGGAGGAGGTGAACCAGTTGAAGGTGGAGGACGTGGATTGGGAGGAAGGGTTCGTGAGGGTGAACCAGGGGAAGGGAGGGAAAGACCGGGTGGTGCCCTTGGGGAAGATCGCCAGCCGGTACCTGGAAAACTACGTGAAGTCGGTGAGGCCGATGCTGTTGAAAGACCATTCCAAACGGGAGTTGTTCCTTTCCATGAGGGGTGGGCGGATGTCCAAGAACGTGGTTTGGGCCATCGTGAAACGGTGTACGGAAGAATCGGGGTTGAGGAAGAAGGTGAGCCCGCATACGTTCCGGCACACCTGCGCGACGCTGATGCTCAAGAACAAGGCCAACCTGCGGCACGTACAGGAGCTTTTGGGGCATTCAAGCCTGGACACGACGCAGGTTTACACGGCGGTGACGGTGGCGGATTTGAAGGCGATACACCGCAAGTGCCATCCAAGGGAAAAGGAGGTGGAGAAATGAGAAAGTGTGTCGTGAGCTTGTCGAATCGGCTGAAAGACCCAGGCCATGCGGCCCGGTATCTGACCAAGGCGCTGGAGGTAGGCGATCCGGCCAACCTGCAAGGGGCGCTCCTGGACGTGATCCGGGCGCAGGGAGGCTACCAGCAGGTGGCGGCCAAAGCCGGGATGAGCGAGTGGCGCTTGAAGCTGATGCTATGGGATGAGGAGGAGTGCTGGAAGCTCATCCGCTTGGCGAAGCTGTTGGGTGGGATGGGGGTGCGGCTGGTAATGGTAGTGCGGAAATGAAGGTGGGCGGGGGGTGGAGTCGTCATTCCACCCCCGGCCTTTTGTCGTTTCCGGTGAAGGGTCAAAGACCCAAAGGCCGTCACGGGCCTTGCACGGCCCACGCAAGGCCACGTGACGGAACAAGACAAGGCCAACAGCAAAGGCAAGGAGGCAAAGGGCGTGCCGCCACTTCCCCCGCCTTGGTTTCCCCCTTTGGAATCCCCCTTCCGAGGCGCCCCCATTTCAAGGAATCCCCAAAGGGGGAAACCCATCCTTCTCCACCGAAATTTTGAAACTCGGTGGAGCCTCTTTTGGGGGAATGGCGCAAACCACGGTCCCCGGTTTGCCCTGTCGGGTCACGCCCTTTGCGAATCTTTTTTATTCCCCTCGCCGTCGGCCAAAGGGCGGCTGCGGCGGCCCCCAAGTGTCCAGGAGGCCACGGGGCCAGGCTTGGGGTGGCCGGGGATTCCAGGCCCGCAAAAAACGCGGGCGCTGAAAGCCCCGGTCTTGATCTTTGATTCCCCCGCCCGCCCGTGCCACAAAGCCGCCTCCGTTTCGGAACACTGCGGCGGATTCGTGGCCCCGCCGCCCCAAGGGGCTCCCTGATCCGGTGGCTCTCTCAAAAGTGTGTAAACAAAAGGTAAAGGGAGAGGCCGGCCAGGAGAGAAAGGTCTGTTGACCTTTTGTCAGCAGGGGTAAAATGGCTTCCACTTGTACGAGTACGACATTTTGAAATCGAGGACGAAATGCCGGTACTGCTTGAAAGACCCAAAGCGCAGGAAGTGAAGGTGTGGCAAGGGTTTGAGGGCCCTGGGAGGGAAGAAGCTCACGGGATAGTTGTTAAAAATAATCCAATCCAACTTTTTGACCCATTAGGTTTGTTGGAACCAGATGACCCAACTGCTCCTGCAGAAACAAATGCTGTTAATCAGATTCCAGCTAATGATCCTGATGCCGGTAGTTTACCGGACGATTTTAATCCTAAAGATCCTAATAAGGGTAAGGGCTTAAGTTGTCAGGGCCCATTAGGCACTAGAATTTTCCAAATAAGTTATGATTGTCAGCCGATTATTCGTTTGGATTACGGGCCTTATGGTGGAACTCATGGTCAACCTAGATTGCATCTTCATTTGCCGACTCTTTTTCCCGGTGTTCATATACCGCTGGACCCAAGGAGTATTTTTGACTGATGGAAAATGAGAGAGCATTAAAGGTGATAAAAATATTAGAACAAGTTGCCTTTAAACAACTTGATCCAACCTTAGCTTTAAAAGATTGGCCTGATATTGATCTGGAAACCGACGATTTAATAGCAACAAGTTGGCATGACTTGTCCCATTATGAAAATGATATTGATATTAGGCAAAACGAGCCCAGATTTGATGCCAAAATGCGAGAAGGGTTGAGAAATCAAGCAGAGAAAATCCGTAAGAAATATAATTTGTATAAGTTTTAGGTAAATCAAATTGTGGTTTTCGTTTGAGGTAACAATGAGATTTTAAATTTATTGGAGGTAAAAGAAATGAAAAAATCGTCGAATTGGCTTTTTGCAATTCTTTTGGTAAGTGTCACGAGTTTGGCTTTGGCTCAATCCGCTTCCCCCAACACCAAAAACCCCAATGCCCACGCTTTCCAAAAACGTCTTCACCAGCAGATGCGCCAGATCGCGGCGGATTTGAAGTCTGGAAAGATCACTGAAGCCCAGGCGAAGACCGAGCGGTCAAACCTTATGGCCGTCCACCAGCAGGAAATGCAGTTCAAAAAGCAGAACGGAAGCCATGAAATTACTACTTCCCAGTCCCAACAACTCAACGCGGAGCTGGACAAGAATTAACCCCTACGAAATCACCAAATGGGGAAAGGGTTAGGGACCGGCCACGAATTTAAAAAGGGTTTTTATTGTTTTTAAGACAACCTCAAGCGAAAAGTCCCTTTTCGTTCCCCGCGGGTAATTAGGGCACGGTAGGCTTCCATGTTGCTTTTGAACACGTCCCGCAAGCGTTTACTGCAAGATTCAATACCTTCCAAAATGACGGCCTGGTGAAGTTCGGGGATCAGGTTTTTCCTGGCCTTCCAGAGCTTTTCCAAAGCCCTGGACTGGTACAAGGTGAGGCTAAAAGTTTTTCCGTGCGCCGTTACGCTCCGAAAGTCTTCGGAATGGTTGAACCCTGGCGCCGGTGTGGGTTCTTCCGCTTTGGCAGTGGATGGCATGGGCACGATGGCGGATGGCGGAACTGAATCCACCACGGTTTCGGGCATAACCTCAATGGGGTCCATGTCTTCGGACTTTGGCTTTGGACGGCTTAATTTATCCGCGATGTCATCTATTTTTTCAGTTAGTTCGTCGAATTTGAAAACCACATAAACAACCAAAGCGATTGCGGCCGCAATCCAGGCTCCCCATAAAAGGATTTTTGCTCCATCCCCGTATAGTGCAAAAATTCCGTCGGGGGTCATGCGACATCCCTGTAATAGAAATTGAGGAGTCCGCCCAGGCGTTGGCGGCGTAATACCTTTCCAGAGGGACTCCCCCTGGCGATCTCCGGAGCCGGGAATGGAATAGTATCCAGGCCTTGATGGTGTCTTTCGGAGTGGTAGTGCTCCAAGTATTCCCTTAAAACCTTCCTCAACATCGGTTCATTCAAGATGATCATTTTTGACAGACATTCTTCCTTCACTGATCTCACCCATCGCTCGGCGTAAGCATTCAGGTTTGGACTTTGGAAGGGCAATGCAAGGGTTTTAATGCCTTCGTTTTGGAGAATCCTTTTAAATGCGGGGCAAAACTGGCCCGCCCTGTCATGAAGGAGGATTTGACCTTTCTTCAACCAGCCCAAATCAGCCATGGTGAGGTTCTTGGCGATTTGGACCATCCAGCGCATATCGGGATGGGTTGTAATACCGTAAGCGTTTGGTGGGGCCGTCTTTTCAAAGGAGCCTGGATGTGGTAGGCGGTTTTTGCTGGGAACGAACTCAGCCCTTGGGGTTCGTTAATGCCTGGCGCCGGGCGAAGATCGGCGTTTCGGGCAAGGGGCCGGGGACATAGGTAGCCGGCAACAGTTCCCGGATGCGGTTCATGGGATGGGTGTTGATACGTC
>JASHNQ010000095.1 GCA_030041545.1 candidate division FCPU426 bacterium
TGAACGTCCAGCCGGTGGTGCCGTTGAAGCAGGGGTTGGGCCAAGTTTGGGCGCCGGCCCTTCCGGGCCAACCTAAAAACATCAAACCCAACAAGACCGCTAGGGGGGGGGAAGCCTTGAGGAAACGATTCAAGAAAAAATAAAAACGCCATCCGGAAACGGGGGCGATTCCCTTTTGTTGTCGTTCTTGGATGAAAAAATTCTCGACCATAAAAAAACGACCTCTGGCCGGCTTCAATCGGGCCCCATCTACCCGGTGCAATCCGGGAAAAACGGTTTTAATCTTGGAAAAAGATGAAGATAAAGTATCGCTATATTAAGAAGGATGATTCAGATTTTCATTCGAAGTGATTCGGAGTTTAATAGAATATTTAAATCGTTTTTACTTTGTTTTAACAATAAAACTGATTAGCTTTATCATGAAATCATAACATAACTTTCGGTAATTGCCCAGTTCAAAAAAACGTTTCGAGAGAGCCTGTGAGTGGTGTGGGAAGGAAGAAACGAACCCAATTTTAAGGTGCTGAATTGTCGTTGTGAGGAGCCCAAATGTTTGGAAACTACATACTTAAATTCCCAGAAAATGTCCGGGTGGTGGGATGTCATGGCGAGGAACCGCTGATTTTGCGGTGACGTGGCCATCCAAACCGGTCCAAAAACGGCTTTTCTTGGATCAGTATGGATCGCCACGTCGGCCTCAAAACCAGGCCTCCTCGCGATGACGGCAAAAACATAGGAACTTAGATATAGTTCCCTTTTCAAATGGCATTTATATACTTGAGTCCCTAGAGGTGTCATGGCGAGGAGTCTCTCTTTTGAGCCGACGTGGCCATCCAAACAATCCAAGGAACGGCCTTTTTTCGACAGGTATGGGTTGCCACGTCGCCCGAAAACACTCGGGCTCCCCGCAACGACAACTCAACACCTTTTTTAAAACCGGGTCAGCAAACGTTTTCGGAACTTAAATATATAATTCCCTTTCAAATGGGGAAAGTGTAAGGGAAAACCCGGAACGAATTTATGATTTGCTCCACTCAGCGCAGCACAACCACCTTACCCCTTTGGATCCTGACGGTGGTTCCATCGTCGGCCGACAGAACGTAGATGTAAAGCCCGCTGGCTACCGGGTCCCCTCCGTCGTTCTCCAGGCGCCAGGAGATGGCGTTCAAGCCCGTATTTCCCCGCGACGATTCCTCAAAAACCTTCTCCCCCACGACGTCGAAGAGCTTCAGCACCAAGCTGGCGGGCTTTTCAAGTTCCACCACGAACTGGAGGGGTTGCCCATCGCGGGAGACGTTGGGCGCCGCCCCCATGAACAAGGTCTGCCGGGGATTGGAACCGGCCGTAACATTGGGTGTGGGCGTAACGGTCCCTCCCGAGTCTCCGACGACGAGCGCCATCGCATCGGCCACCTCTTCATGTTGGGTGGGTGTCTTGGTCGCCGTAAGGGTGGGGGTAGCCGTAGGTGTCTTGGTCGTAGTCGGCGTGGCCGTCCTGGTGGGCGTTAAGGTGGCCGTCCAAGTCGCGGTATTGGTGGCGGTAAGCGTCGCCGTGGGCGTGGCCGTCTTTGTGGCGGTATTGGTTGTCGTCAAGGTAGCCGTGCCGGTGGGCGTTAAGTGTTAGTGGGGGTGGACGTTGGAGTGGAAGTATTAGAGGCCGAACATATCGAAGCGCCACATAGCAGGAGAAACGCCTGGATTAAAAAAATCGCGAAAGATATTTTTTTCACGATATCCCCCTTGCATATAAAAAAATTTGAAAAAGTTTCGGATCATCATTCATCTCTGTTATTTTTTTTGTCAATGACATTTTGAATCGATTAGGTTTAAGGATTCTCGAACCGTTCTTTTTGCTCCCTCCAAAACCGGGAGAAGGGATAAAGGGCCACAGCCTGCCGAATATCGTTTTCGGCTTCCTCGACCTGGTGTTTCTGTTCGTGGAAAATAAAATGAGCCGCGGGTTTGGAAAAGCACAAAATCAGGTCCTGGGTCTCGGACTCCGGCCGGGGCCCGAGGGAGGGCAGGATTTGGTAGACTCCCTGAGCGCCCCATTGCCGGACCAGGCGGGTCCCCTCCTGGATGAAATCATCGAGCTTTTTCCATTGGTCCTGGGATAGGTCGTAAAGATCGTAATCCGGGTAATTGTTGGCGACCTGGACCCCGTCAATCCCGTTGACCGCCAGGTAGTCCACCCCCATCTCCCTCAGGCGCCTAAGGATGCCCGCCGCGTCCTTTTCCCGGCGGGCCAACCCGGCCATCACCTGCTCGTCGAAGGTGGAGGCGGTCCGGAAGGGCCGTTCGTAGTAAAGCCCACGGGCGTCCCCCACGATCAAAAGGCCCGCGTCCTTGGGCAGGTTGCCGGAGGCCCATTCGGCCATCGTGAAATAGGGGGACCGCCGCGCCGGGTCGTTTAGGTACTGCGCCCGGGTCTGTTGGCCGGCCCAAACCCCGGCGCAGGAAAAATACGCCTGGCTCATGGTGGCCAGGTAGGGGAAGGTCAGGAAGGCCGCCAAAACCGCGGCATAAAAGGCTCCCTTGCCTAAAAGGGGCCGGCTGTCCCCTCCCAGCGCGCATCCTAAGAGAACGCAAAGGACGGCGAAAGCCGGCAGTAAAAACCTCGCCACCTGCGTCAACAGGAGCCCCGAGGCCAGTTGCAGGGGCAACAGCCACGCCAGGAACCTCAAGGTGGGGTGCCGCATCCTGAAGAGCAAAAGCAAAGGTCCCAAGGCCAGGGGAAGGGGGCCGCAAAAACCGTTGTCGCTCAAGGGCCCCATGGTCAGGGTCCATGGCAAGGCCAGCCAGCCCTTCCAATCCGGGGCGAGCCAGTTGCGCTGTTCCTTCAGCAGTTGGGCGAATCCGGCGGGGGGCAACTGGCGGCCCCCGATATGGGACATCAGGTAGGGAAAAACGGGATCGCCGGTGTAACACAGGTTCTTCAGCGCCCAGGGCAAGGCCAGGAGCAGGCACGCCCCCGCCATGCCCCACCAGGTTTCCCGGTTTTGCCGGCTGAGGATGGATTTTTGACTGGCCGCCAGGGCGATCACCGCGCCCGCCAGCGCGGCCATGGCCGTGTATTTCACGGAAAGGGCCAGCCCGGCGAAAAGACCCGCCGTCAAGCCCCAGGCGGCCTGTTGGCCCCCCGGCTTAAGGAACCGCGACAGGGCGTAGGCGAACAGGGTGGCGGCCAAGGCCAGCATCCCATCCACCTGGGTGCTCCAGCCGTTGATCACGAAAAGCGGGAAAGTGAGGACCAGCCCCAGGGCGAACCGCCCGGCCCTTTCCCCCGCCGTCTCCCGGGCCCACCCGCCCGCCAAAAGCGCACAGGCCCCGATGGCGGCCAGATTCAACATCTTGGCCGCCTCCGTTCCTTGGGCCACCATGCCGCCCAGGAAATAAAGCTCGGCGCCGAAAGGGTAGTTGGAATAAAAATTGGTGGGAAAATCCGCGAGCCCGTGGTGGAGAAGCCAGTAGGAGGGCACGGCCAGGTGGTAAACCATCGAATCGTAAAAGGTCTCGGGCGCCAGGTCTTGCAGGACGGAAAACAGGAAAAAGAAGGCCCCCAGGGCCAGGAGAAGGAAAAGGCCGGGTTCCTTCGCGATCCATTGGAACCCGGACCGGGGCAATCCGCGGCGCGCTAAGGTTCCCCCATCGAACAAAGTAAGGGTCAATAGGGCCAAGCCCCCGGCGGTCCAAACCGGCGGGTACCATAAACCCGTAAGGCCGGCGCCGGTCCAAAAAAGGTCGAGCCCCACGACGCCCAGGCCGAAATCCACCGCCCAGCGCACCCAAGGGTCGGGGGCCGCCAAGGAAAGCCAGCGGCGCAGGCGCGAACCCAGTGAAAAAGTCATCGCCACGGCCAGGAGGGCGGTCAAAAGGATGAAGGCTGATTCTTCCCATACCTGGGCCCTGTGGATTTCCCCCGCGGGAAGGGGCCCGGGGTCGAAAACCGACGCCACATAGGGCAGGTAAAGCCCCACCGGATGGTCCGGGGAGAAAAAAAAGGCGCCCACGACGAAGGCCGTCCAGGACAGGGCGAGGGCCTGGGCCCCAAGGGCGCCCCGGCCTTGGGCGGGGTGGAACGGTTCGGAAAGGGATTTAGTCATTGGGGGGTCAATTCTCGTCCAAAACCCCGAACCTTAACGCGGTCATTTTGCCGGAGGGATCCAGGACAATCTCCAGCCTGTCGTCAAAAGTGAGGTCCCGGCCATGCCTATATTCAAGCAGGGTCGACCCATTCCGCGTTTCAGTCCCGGTGTAGGTGAAATAAAGGTTCTCAAAGGCCTTTTGGATTTCCCCGGTGGAGGATTGGAAGGAAATACCTTCCACGGTGGCCAAATCAAAATCGCCCGGTTGGGAAGGGGCTTTCACCTCGAAAATGCCGCGGTCCCGGCCTTGATAGATTAACAAGGAAATATTGCCGATGGCGTAAAGCCGGCGGCCCTGGCCCTGTGGGTCCCGCTTCACCAGCGTTTCCCGGAGGGGCCATCCCCTGGCCTTGGCCAGCTGCGCCAGCTGGTCCAATTTAAACCGGACGCCCTCATTCCAAATTTCGTTGTTGGCCAAATCCAGCACGATCAGTTCCGGCCGGTCCTTCCCGGCTTGGGCCAGGTCGGAGGCTTTCTGGGAGGAGCCCAAGCGGTAAGCTTTTCCGCCATCCCCATCGCCGGCTTGCCTCATCCTTTCCATTTCCAGTTTTAAGGTCTCAATGTCCAGTTCTTGCCGTTCCACCTCGGCGCTCAGGTCCGCGGGAGGAGTGGAAGCGGATGGGGGGGAAGGGGCCGTTGGGGTTGCGCCGGCGAATTCCTCCTTGGATAAAAACTCAACTACCCGCGCCAGCGCCGGGTTATGGGGGTTTAAGCTCAAAGCCTTCGCGTAATCCGCCAGGGCCTCCGCCTTGTTTCCCGCGCGGAGCCGGCAGTTGCCCAAACCCTGGAAAGCCGCCGCGGATTGGGGATTGGACTGGGCGGCCTTTTGGTAATCTTCGGCGGCTTGCGGATAATCCCCCGCCTCATAAGCCTGGTTACCTTGGCTTAAATAGGAATCCGGGGTTTGGGTTCTTCCCGGGTGCGGGACCGCAGCCGCCCATAGGAAAAGGGCCTGTATCCATAAATTCCGCGGGTTTTTCAATGGGAATCCCTCAGAACAAGTAACGGAGGTCCACTTCCACCAGGCTTACGATGGGCGTGCCGCCTGAAGTTTCGGAAAAGGCGATGCCGTTGCCAGGCTCGAAGTTTATGAGGCTATCTTCCAGCGTCTTGAGGAGGAAGCGGGTGTCCAGGGAAAAATTCTCCCAATGGAAGCCCGCCCCCAGGGTGAAAACCACCGTGTTGGGAGCCGTGGGGTCGCTGGTGACGCCCCCGGAGGTGAGTTGGTCGAGGACGGGCTTGAAAAGCCCGGCCCTGAGGACCAGCCAATCCGCCAGCGGGGCCTCGGCGCTGCCGTTCCACCCCACCATCGCGTTATAAAAGGTGTTCGCGGCCCGGGACTGGGCCACCAAGCCCGTGGAGAGAAGGCCTTTTCCCCCGCCCACCGCGTGGTTCAACCCCAAACCCAACGTCACCAGGGTCTGGTTGAAGCCGCCGGTGCCGGAAGTGTCCTGGTACTGGTCCAACCCCAGGTCGCCGAAAAGGCGCAGGTTATCGTCCGCGTCCATATCGTGCCGCAGCAGGGCGCCCAGGTCCGCCGAATAGATGCCGTCGCCCTTGATGGCGCCGTTTTGGAAGGCCCCCAGGGAGTAATCCGCGTGGAAATCGGCCTCGTTGAAGGCCCCCTCCCCGGTGAACCCCAGCCCCACCGACAGTCCGGCGGTCTGGGCGTAGTCCGTATCGCTGTTTTGCTCGCTCCCGTAACTCAACCGCAAGCCCAGGTTGGACGAGCCGTAGGATTGGGCCCAAAAAAGGTCCACTTTGTCCCCCGGCGGGGCGCCGAAGGCCCAGGCCGTGGTGCCGCCCACGGGCCGCCAGTATTCCCCGTACACCGTCCCGTAGATCGGCACGAAGGGGCGGTTCACGTAAACCCCCAAGACGCCGATATCTTTTTGTTTGCCGTCCAGCACGCCGCCCCATTCGTACTGGTTCGACGTGACGGCGGCGCTCCCCGCGCTTCCAAATCCGTAAGTATAGTTGCTTGGGGCGGCGCTGTTGTTCAGGCGGAAATCGGCGGTATCCTGGTAGTCCAAGGCTTTGTTGGGATAAATCCAAATAATGTCCAAGTCCTCGGTCACGCGGGGGTCGGAGGCGAGGGAATCCAGCCTTGTGTCCGCCAAGGCGCCCGCGCCGGCCGAGAGGGCCAGGAGGACGCCGCCCCAGAGGCGAAAGGTTTTTTTCACGATGCCATCATATCCGATTTTTAGCGGTGTTACAGGTTCTAAGAGGCTCTAACAAAAATCTATCACCACGAAGTACACATGCCGACCTTCCATAAAGTTGTTAAAGAGGTCGGTATAGTACCGATTTCATTAACTCCTTTAAGGTGAATCGGCACAAAGGACACAAAGTTAAACCATGTTGTTTTTTAAAGGGTTTTCATGCCTCACTTTGTGTACTTCGTGCCCTTTGTGGTAAGAGTTTGGGTTTTTGTTAGAGGTTCTAAGTCAGGAGCCAGGTCATGAGGGTGGGGGAGGCTTTTTGTTAAATTTCACGACTAAGGGACTAATTGTCCTTCATCCATCACCTCAAAATTATTTCCTTAAGCAGGTAACGGCTCGTTTGGCCGTTGGTTTTGATTTGCACCCAAACATAGTAAAGCCCATTGGCCCAATCCTGGCTTTGGGAGCTGAAAAGGTAGGTTTGGTTTCCCGCCGAGGTCGGCAGGGAGGAATCCTGGAAAATCCGGCGCAAGGAGGTGGTGAAGACCTTGACCTGCACGCTTTGGGCGTTTTGGGTGAGTGTATAACCCAAAGTGAAGGTGGGGCTGCCCTTGGCGGGGTTGGGATAAAGGAGGGGCACGCTAAAGGAAACCGGGGAGGAGGGGGCCGTGACGACGGTGGGCGTGGGGCTGAAAGTGGGGGTGGGGGAAGGCCCCAGCATGGCGGCAAAACCGTTTTCAACGCTGGCGTTGTAAGTAGGTTGGATGGGCCCAGGGGTCATGCTGGGGCTGGGATAAACCGGAAAGCCCGCGCCCCCGCTGGTATTCCCGCCGAAATAGATATTCGGGCCGTTCACCGCAATCCCGCAAACGGCG
>JASHNQ010000014.1 GCA_030041545.1 candidate division FCPU426 bacterium
CAATAATTTTTAACGCATATATCCATCACTTCCGTTGATGAAAGCGGAGTTAATTGAAATACCAATTTATTTCTCTCGATAAAACTTGGAGCCGCTTTGTACTGAAATAGCTGGGCATATAGCTGGTCATGCAATCCATCCTCTAAGCGTGTTTGAAACTCCATGCCCGGCACGTTTGCAATAATTAAAATTGTTGAATATTTTTTCGGGGGGATGTCTGGGTTTACACGGTCAAAAATATGGGTTGTCGCACAACCGCCAAGGGCAAAGAAAATTAAGAATATGGCTTTTTTCATTTCTGGCCGTCTTTCAAAAGGTAGTTTGAAATATGGGGAAAGCCCCTCTTCATTGAGCAAGATTTGGTTGACCATCTTTAAAAGAAATGGCAACTGTTTGACCTACTTTGGGAGAGTTGTACATCGAAGTAAACACTTTATAGGTTTCTCCGTTTGTAGTCTTGACAGTCAAGTAATAACCGAAAACTTGGCGGCCAGCATGGGGATCAACCTGCTGGAATTCCCTTGTGGGAGCGATAAAAACCAGACCAAAGTTAGAGAAAAGTTAGATCGGGGGAAAAGCCAGCCGGAAAATTCGATAATTCCCTTTAAAAACCCCCAGGCCCTCGGTGAGTCGTCCGGGAATCGAACCCGGGACACCCACATTAAAAGTGTGGTGCTCTACCAACTGAGCTAACGACTCACCCAGGGCCTTTGGAAAGGTCCAAAATTATACTTTTTACCGCTGAATTGCAAAGCAAAAGCGGCCCGGCTCCTGGCTCTCGAAAATCTTCCACAAATTAGGGTTTTTGGAATATTTGGGCCCGGTCCGGGCCCACGGAGACCCATTGGATGGGCACTTGAATAGTCTTCTCAATCTCATCCAGGTATCGCCGAGCCTCAGCCGGAAGGTCCCCCACTCTGGAGGCGCTGGAAAGATCCCCCTTCCAGCCTTTCATTTCCTTGTAAACCGGCCTGCAGTCCGCCAAGCGCCGGAGGCTGGCCGGGAACTCCCGGATGATTTGACCCTTCACCTTGTATCCCACGCAAAGCGAGATGGTTTGAAGATAGCTCAAAACGTCCAGTTTGGTCAAAAGGATGCCGGTGAAACCATTGACGCGGCAGGCGTACTGGAGAGCCACCAAATCCAGCCAACCGCAACGGCGTGGGCGCCCGGTGGTGGCGCCGTATTCCCCGCCCCGTTTACGGATTTTTTCCCCAAAGTCCGGTTCCATTTCCGAGGGGAATGGCCCCTCACCCACGCGGGTCGTGTAAGCCTTGGTCACGCCGTATATCTCATCCAGCCATTGGGGCCCGATCCCAAGGCCGGTACAAACCCCGCCCACACTGGCGCTGGAGGAGGTGACATAGGGATAAGTCCCAAAATCAACGTCCAATAGGGTTCCTTGGGCGCCCTCGGCTAGGATGTTTTCACCCGCCTGGAGGCGGCCTTCCAAATAAGCGGTGGTGTCGGCGACCAAGGGCCTGATTTGGGGGGCAATCTTCAAATAAGCGTCCGCGGTTTTATCCGCGTCCACTTCCGCCTGTCCATAATATTTCTTGAGCCAAAAATTCTTTTCTTTGGCCACTTCCCGGACCTTGGAGCGGAAATAAGCGGGCTCCAATAGGTCCACGACCTTCAAACCCACGCGGGCCATCTTGTCCATGTAAGCCGGCCCGATACCGCGGTTCGTAGTGCCGATCTTGGCCCGTCCCTTATGGGTTTCCGAGGCCCCATCCAGCAATCGGTGATAGGGCATGAGCAAGTGGGCCCGGTCGCTGATGATCAACCGGTTCCGGACCTTGACCCCGGCTTGGACCAGGGAATTCATTTCCTCCAAAAGCCCCAGGGGGTCCAAGACCACCCCGTTGCCGATGACGCATTTTTTGCCCTCATGCAGGATTCCCGACGGGATTTGGTGGAAAACAAACTTCCGTCCGTCCGCCACCACGGTGTGCCCCGCGTTGCTCCCCCCTTGGTAGCGCGCCACGATGTCCACCTGCTCGGTCAGGACATCCACCATCTTGGCCTTGCCCTCGTCACCCCACTGGGCTCCGATGACGACCAGGTTTTCCTTCCGCCGGCGTTTTTTTGAGGATGTTTTCATGGCTGCCTTCGCTGCCCGGGTTGCTCTTGCGGGCAAAAAAAAACTCCGCCTGGTTGGACGGAGCCGTTGGGTTCGACGACGGTAAGCATTCTAAGGGAACTTCCCCTCGATGACAAGGAAGGAAATCACTGGGAATTTTCCCCTTCCGGCACCAACCCCTCATGGTGGGTCGTTTCCAATTTTTGGATGAGGTTCTTGATGTCGTAATTGTTGGGATCGAATTCCTCTGCCTTGTGGGCTTCGTAAAGAGCCTCGGCGATTTGATCCTTCTGAAAATCCCTAACACCTTGGTCATAGTACTTTTGGGCGTCCTCCAGCATGGGCCGGGCCGTCACGGTCCATTCGTTGCAGGAGTATTTTTCCTGCCCACCGACCACGGAGCGGATGATGATATGGTAGGGAACCCCGTTTTTAGCGCCCTTTAAAAGGCAAAACTTCGTCTGGAGCAATTCCTGCTTCGCCCGTTGGAAGTCCTTCTCGTCGCCGCTTCGGATATAAACCAAAAAACCCTCGGCCTGGCTCCCTTCCGGGATGTCCCATTTCAAGTAAATTTCCCCGTCGCCCACGAGGGATTGGACCATGTAGGGTTTCGGTTCCGGTTTCCCCCCTCCGGCGCTGAAATAGTAGCTGGCCGAAAGTCGGTGGTTGTTGCCCAGGTCCGGGTGGTTGGAGTAAGCGTAATCCACGGACCAATCCGTGACGCGGTAGCTGGCGCCTACGCTAAACTCGCCGGGCAGGGTGATGAAGCTGATGAACCCGGCCCGAAGGCCCAGCCTCCCGTCGAAAAACCAGTGTTCCACCCCGCCCCGCAACCGCACGTCTTCCCCGCCAAAAAGGGCGTCATTGGAGAGGGTCCAAGGTATGTCGGAGGAAATCAAGGTATAAGGATCAAACAGGTAGGCGAACCCCAGCGTCAGGACGGAGGGAATGGATTGTTCCTCGCCGGTGCTGTCATAACGGACTGTCGTGGAAAGGTCGGTCAGCGCCAAGCCGGCCTTGAATTCGGTATTGTCCTTGAAGGGTTGGCGGTACAGCAACCCCAGGTCCACACCCGCGCCCTCGATGTCCCCCACCCCGCCGCTGCCGGTATTGGAGAAAAGGTATTTGAAATTGGCGCCGAGCAGAAGGCGCTTGCCCGTCACGAAATCGACGGGAATGGCCACCGATCCGGCGTATTGGTCTTCCTCCGCCCCCGGGATATCCGTGTAAAACAAATCGTTCAAGCTGACGGCCAAATGGATGTCGTCGGGCAGGGGGTATTGGAATGAAAAATAAAGGTTCCGGTTTTTGTCGTTAAGGTAGGAACCGTACATGCCAAGGAGTTCGGCTTGGTCCAGTTGCACCAAGCCGGCGGGATTCCAGTAGGCCGCGCTGGCGTCATCCGCCACCGCCACGAAGGCCCCGCTCAAGCCCATGGCGCGGGTGCCGACCCCAAGGATGCCGCCTCGGTCGAAGAGGGCGAAGGAGGGGGAAACCGCGAGATAAAAGAGGACCGCCATCCCCACAAGCCGGGCCGGCGAAATTGATTTCATGGAAT
Organism: candidate division FCPU426 bacterium; assembly: GCA_030041545.1. Lineage (GTDB taxonomy): Bacteria > Oederibacteriota > Muellerivitia > Muellerivitales > Muellerivitaceae > JAJPJW01. The sequence continues at coordinate 3,642 of JASHNQ010000014.1, forward strand.
ACATTTCATTGGGAATCCACTCCGATTCCCCATCCCTTTCAATGAATGACGCATACCTTCACGGTTTTATTCAGTTGTTGCCCGTTCGAGGGGTCAACCCCGTCAAGGACGGCCAAGTAAAGGCCGGACGAAATAATTTGGCCCCCAAAATTCCTCAAGTCCCAGGAAGCGGCTCCAGCGGAGAGGCTTACAACCCAAACCAATTCCCCGTCGGTGGAGTAGATCTTTATTTTACTTTGGTTGTCGGCGGGTATTCCAGCAAAAGAAGCGGCGAAGTCGACCGTGCCGCCCTGGTGGACGATGTTGGGATAAGCCACCAAAGACACCTCTTGTCCGTGGAACGTGGCAATGAAGGCATCCCTTTCCAGTTGGACGGAATCCCCGTCGGTCGTGTGCTCTGTCATGACGAAGTGGTAAAAGCCGTTGGGCACCCATCCTCCGTTATCCGTGGTTGCGTTCCACTCGACCACTGCCTGGCCGTTCAAATAGACCGTAATCGTCCCACCCGGGCCGCTGGAATTCGGGGCAAAGCTTGAAAGGGTCATAGCAAAGGTCGTACTGCTGGAAAAGGCTAGAGACCCGTTGAGGCTGTCCACCCATTCCCCTTGATCGTTGTAAATATTAACCACCTGGAAGGCGGTGCCCGATGTAGCGGTAGCCGCCGGGGTGAAGGTGATGGTGGGAGTCAAAGTCATGGTGGGTGTGAGGGTCACCGTGGCCGTAGTGGTCATGGTCGCGGTATTCGTCAGGGTGCGGGTCGGCGTCAGTGTGGCGGTATTGGTCGCCGTGAGCGTGGCGGTCGGTGTATTGGTGAACGTAGTGGTCGGCGTGATGGTGGCGGTATTCGTGGTTGTGTTAGTCGCCGTAAAGGTATTGGTTGGTGTGGCGGTGGCTGTATTCGTAGCCGTGCTGGTGGCCGTAAACGTGTTGGTCGGGGTGCCGGTGGCCGTATTCGTGGCGGTATTCGTCGCCGTGAACGTATTGGTTGGTGTATCAGTGGCCGTGTTTGTAGCGGTGTTGGTGGCAGTAAACGTGTTGGTCGGGGTGGCGGTAGCGGTATTCGTTGCCGTGTTGGTGGCCGTGAACGTATTAGTCGGAGTATTGGTAGCGGTGTTCGTTGCCGTGTTGGTTGCGGTAAACGTGTTAGTCGGAGTATCAGTGGCCGTATTCGTGGCCGTATAGGTAGCTGTAAATGTGTTGGTCGGAGTCGCGGTGGCGGTGTTCGTTGCCGTGTTGATCGTAGTGAACGTGTTAGTCGGTGTGTCAGTGGCCGTGTTCGTGGCGGTGTTGGTGGCCGTAAACGTATTAGTTTGAGTATTGGTAGCAGTGTTAGTCGCTGTACTGGTAGCAGTAAATGTGTTGGTCGGGGTGGCGGTGACGGTGTTCGTTGCCGTGTTGGTGGCCGTGAACGTGTTGGTCGGTGTGTCAGTGGCCGTGTTAGTAGCCGTGTTAGTAGCTGTAAACGTGTTGGTCGGTGTATTGGTGGCGGTGTTGGTAGGTGTAAAGGTGTTAATCGGAGTATTCGTAGCAGTATCGGTGTCTGTAGAGGTCGCCGTGTTCGTGGCCGTGAACGTATTAGTTGGAGTATTGGTAGCAGTGTTAGTAGCTGTATTGGTGGCGGTAAATGTGTTGGTCGGGGTATCGGTGGCGGTATTTGTAGCGGTGTTGGTCGCCGTGAACGTGTTGGTCGGGGTATTAGTGGCCGTATTCGTGGCCGTGTAGGTAGCTGTAAATGTGTTGGTTGGGGTGGCGGTAGCGGTATTTGTGGCGGTATTGGTAGCCGTGAACGTATTAGTCGGAGTATTGGTAGCGGTGTTCGTGGCAGTATTGGTCGCAGTGAACGTGTCGATCGGCGTATCGGTGGCCGTGTTCGTGGCGGTGTTGGTGGCTGTGAAAGTGTTGGTTGGAGTGTTCGTAGTAGTATTCGTGGCGGTGTTGGTCGCCGTAAATGTGTTAGTCGGTGTATTGGTGGCGGTGTTCGTAGCCGTGTTGGTGGCAGTGAACGTGTTGGTCGGCGTGTTAGTAGTAGTATTCGTGGCCGTGTTGGTGGCGGTGAATGTATTCGTCGGCGTGTTAGTCGTCGTATTTGTCGCGGTGTAAGTAGCCGTGAACGTGTTGGTTGGAGTGTTCGTAGTAGTATTCGTAGCCGTATTGGTCGCCGTAAATGTGTTAGTCGGTGTATTGGTGACGGTGTTCGTGGCCGTGTTGGTGGCAGTGAACGTGTTGGTCGGCGTGTTAGTAGTAGTATTCGTGGCGGTGTTGGTCGCCGTAAACGTGTTGGTTGGAGTGTTCGTAGTAGTATTCGTAGCCGTATTGGTCGCCGTGAACGTGTTAGTCGGTGTATTGGTGGCCGTATTCGTGGCTGTGTTGGTGGCCGTGAAGGTGTTGGTTGGCGTGTTCGTAGTAGTATTCGTGGCGGTTTTAGTCGCTGTGTTGGTGGCCGTATTGGTGGCGGTGTTCGTAGTTGTATTTGTGGCGGTATTAGTCGCAGTATTCGTAGCAGTATTGGTAGCCGTGTTTGTGGCTGTTTTCGTGGCAGTAGGGGTGGCAGTATTGGTTGGAGTGCTTGTAGGAGTGCTGGTTGCTGTGGGAGTCGGGTTGCAATACCAATAAAATTCGGCGCCCAGGATATCCGAATATTCATTGTTACCTCCCGTTATGGTATAAGCCAGTGAGTAGGCGGTATTTGACGCGCCGGCCATCTGATAATCCCCTTCCCAACCCCGGTTGGTGCCTACAGTTGCCCATGCTTGGGTCGCACTTGTGGTGGTTATGGTTTCTGCGGCATTATCATCCGCATAGCCAACAATCAGTGAGTCGGTACCCAACGTGGTTAGTGTTGTAGAAGGGTCGTTTGATTTTGCCGCCGTTGAAGACACAACCGTGGCTCCTAGGGGCGAAGTTTGTGCCACACCCGTAAAAACCATGGCTGCCGCCGCGGGGACGGAATTTCTGCTTAATGTCGCCTGGATGGTTTGGGCGCCCGAAAAAACGCTTGAACCCGGCAAATAGTAAATCCAGCTGCTATCCGTAGTGTGCGGACCATCAACAGACACAGCGACGTTTAAATTGACCGTAGTGGTGCCATTGGTATCCGTTACATTCCCGGTAATATTGGCGTTATTATCCGCCCCGATTTCCACAACCAGCAGGGGGTTCTCGGCCACGACTGCGGCCGAGATGTTCAACGGAAGGGTGATGGTCTCCGTATTAGCGCCGTAAAGTGTGATGGCCTCAGAAGCCGCATTGTAACCCAAGGTAGCGCAAGGCGTGGGAGTCGAGGTAGGGGTAGGAGTCGATGTATTGGTGGGGGTATTCGTCGGAGTGAACGTCCACGTGGGAACCGGCCCGATGCACGAAAGGGCATAAATGGAATAATTGTTCGTGCCCGAGGCTTCACCGCTGCCCTTATCGGTATAAGGATCTTGCATTGAGTTATAAGGTCCCCCTGTAATGGACTCAGAATATTCCGTGCCGCCCGTGTTGTAGGGGATATCCGCGGTGGTGCCGGTAAAATAAAATTCAAGCCAGTAACTGCCGACCGGAAGGGCCGTTGCCGGAACCTCAAGCTGGTTCCATCCGGTTGCCACGGCCGTTTGCTGGCTTTCAACAAGGAGGCTGCCGGGAACCCCTCCGTTGTTGGCGTAGATTCCCAAAACACACGTGGCGGCGTTGGCGGTGCTAACGTAAACGTCCATTGCGGTTACGGTGGCGCCACTTGAAAAAGTGTAAAGGTCGCCGTCTTGGCGGTTCACCTCGTTGGTGGTCCCGGCGGTTCCTGCAGTCGTCAAGCCAACCGTTTGGGGGGATGAACAGGCGGGTGTGGGGGTTGACGTCAGGCACGGCGGAGGAAAGACATACTGGGTCGTTTCATCACCCCCGGTCCCCGCCGTGAAGCCGTAATAAACGACCGTCGCTCCCCCAAAAACGTCATCTATCAGGTCGCGGGTATAAACCATGGATTGGGGGGTTCCGTTGGAATCCACAATGGTAAAAGTCAGGGTCTGGGGATTACCGGCCGAGGCCGCGGGGGAAAAATTGACGGTTACGGCGTGGTTGGAGGTTTCGAAAATGCTGGTGGTAAAGGAATAAGGGCAGGAATCGCCCCCGGTGACGTATTGGCAGGTATTGGTGGGCGGCCCGGTGCCCGCGCCGTTTTCGTCGGTTTCCAATAGGCCATCCCCATAATTCGTCGCGTAGGTGTTCAAGGTGAACGCGACCGACGGATCAATGGGAAGGATGCCGGAATAGCCTAAACAAGCGCCGCAAGAAGTGCCGTTCCCACTAATGGCGGAAAGTCCCCGTGGATCGTCTTGGAGGACGAACGCGATGCCATCCGCACCGCCGGTCGTTCCAACGTTATAAGTCATGGTGATGCTGAAGGACGAAGTCAGGGTAACGGGAGTGGTGTTCCAGCAGGCGCCGCTTTCCCCTCCTCCATCGCCCGTCAGGGTAACGGTGCCATCGGGACCTGCAGCGGCATCCCCCACCAACGCCCAGTTGGGACAAACCTGAGCTTGGGTCCGGGAACCATGCCCCATTAAAACAAAAAGCAAGATCGTAAAAAGAAACAGCGATTTCTTTCCACGGAACCACGAGCGAGCTGGGGGCATAAATGAATGAATACAAAAATGGGTAAGCAAACATAGCGGGGCTAAAACCGCGATAGTTGGAATAACGTTAAAACAAAAAAATGAAAAGCTTTCCAAGATCTGACCCTTCATCTGGATGAAAAATTAAGTAAAACAGTTAACCTTTGTTTTTATTTAATTTTACTCGTTTTTTTGTAGAACGCAAGTAGACAAATTTCCTATTTTTTACCGAAAAAAGAAGGGAAAATCAACTTTTTAACGCACCCTTTTGACATTAACCTCTGGGAGTTTTTCAGGCCAAGATCCATTTTCATCAGTCAAATTGTGTCTTTTTTTCCCACTTGTTTCTTTTACACTCAAACTCAAAACGATTTCACCACTCAAAAAGCGCTTTTTCCTTGAAAAACTTGACCCATCGGTTGGCACCACTGTTGCGTTAAGCATTATCAACGGCGGTTGAAATGGGCCGGCCGAACTCAAAAGGGTGGTGACTTATGAAAAAGTTTTTCTCTCTCTCAGCCTTGGCAAGCTTCCTTCTGGTGGGCCCTTGGGGCTGCAGCCACATGCCCAACCCAACAGCCCCCATCGTCAAAAGCTCCGACAGCCAGAATCAGGCGTCAACGGTTCCCAACCCGTCCTATGTCGCGGCCTGGTCCCAAGCCGGGTCCATCTCCTTTGTCAACCCCCAAGATGTGGCCGTGGACGGAAACAACAACGTCTATGTCACCGATGCAGGCCTGGGCGAGATTTTCAAGTTCGATTCCAACGGCAATCTTTTGGCTCAATGGGGCAACACGGGGGCCAACGCTTTGGACGAACCCAACGGAGTCGTAGTCGAAAACGGGAACATCTATGTGGCCGACTCAGGAAACGACCGCATCGTGGAATTTGATCCCAACGGCGATATGCTGGCCCAGTTGTGCCCCGTCACATCCGACGGTTACGACCTATTTATTTACCCAACCGGTATTTCCTTCGACCCGTCCGGCAACCTTTACGTGGCGGACAACTCCGACCAGGTTTACCAATTCAATTCCTCGCTGCAGATGACCGCCCAATGGGGGACGAGCGGGACGACCAACGGCGTCTTCAATTACCCCGTCGTCTCGGTCGAAGACGGTTCGGGCAACGTCTACGTGGTGAATAACAATTCCGATAACGTCGTCAAATTCAACCCGGCGACCAACAGCGTCGCAACGTGGGGCCAAAGCGGCGGCCAAAACGGCCAATTCGAAGGCCCCAATGACGTAAAATTGGATCCCAACGGGAACGTTTATGTGGTGGATACCGACAACAACCGCATTGAGGTTTTAAGCACCAGCGGCGCCTATCAGACCCAATGGGGCAATGTTTCCGGATCTCAAGGCTTAAACGGTCCCACCGGTATCGCCTTGGACTCGAACGGAAACGCCTATGTGGTGGATAACGGCAACAATCGGATCGTTAAATACGCCTTAAACTAAGATGATTGGAAACCATAAAAGGGACGGTGGATCTTCCACCGTCCCTTTTATGGTTTCAACCTCCTCGGGGCGTCGCTCCATAAGCCTTCCAGGTCGTAAAAGGCGCGATTTTCCTCTTTGAAAATGTGCACCACGACTTCCACGAAATCCAAAATCCACCAACTGTCGTCCTTGGAAGGGTTGACGTAAGCCGGCCCCTCCCCCTTCCCAAAGGCGTCCTCAACGCTTGAAACCAGGGCGGCAACGTGAGTGTTGGAAGTGCCGGAACAGATCACCATGAAATCCGCGTAGGAGGCGATGTCCCCTACCTCCAGGACTTGGATATCGACCGCTTTTTTGTCCCCAAGGGCTTTCAGGATTTTGGGAAGGACGGGGGGAATGGGAAAGGTCACTTGCCTTGCCTACCGGGGATTGGCTTTGACCTGCTGGATGGCCTTGGAAAGTTCCACCACAATGTCGGTCTTGAATTGCTGTTTCAACTCGTCGACCCGCGTGTAAAGGCGCCCCTTCTCGGTTACCACGTAGCGCGGGGGAAGATGGTTGAGGGCGAAAGCCATCACGTCCAGCTTGGCCTTTTCATCCAATTTCAACGATTGGTAGGATGATTCCGTTAAAAGCTCCTCCAAGGCGTGCTTGACGGCCTCCTCCATAAAGTTGAGTAGTTGCATAAGTATCCCTATAGGTAAAGCTGCTGGTTATGAATGAACTGCTCAACGGCCTCCGGCACCAGGTATTTGATGCTCTTCCATTCCCGAACCCGGCGCCGAATGGTGGTGGCGCTGATGTCCCACAGGATCGAGTCCTCGACCAAAATCCGGTCCAACCATTCATTGGCGGCGCCCTCCGCCGTCAAAAAATGACGGTTGAGGATTTTGGGGGCGTCGTAGCCGGGCCTTGAGACCGCGATAAACCTGCACAATTGGAGGAGCTCACCGATGCTTTTCCAGGAGGCGATCTCCACCAGCATATCGGCTCCGATAATGAAGTAAAGCTCCACCTTATCCCCAAAAAAATGGCGGAAATGCCGGACCGTATCGATGCTGTACGATTTCCCGCCCTTCTCTACCTCATAGGTGGAAACGTCGAAGCAAGGGTTGCTGACGGTGGCGAGGAACGCCATCACCGACCTTTTTTGGGCGTCCACCAGATCCGCCGGGTCCTTGTGCGGCGGAAGAGCGGTGGGGATGAAAATCACCTTGTCGAGGTTGTGCTTGGAGCGGACATCCTCGGCGATGGCCAAATGGCCGTAATGGATGGGATTGAAGGTTCCCCCGAACAACGCGACGGACTTCATCAGGAGTTGGGCTCGTCGGGGTCTTTGAGCAGGAAATTGATCATGTCCCCGGTCAGCACTTCCGCGTCGCCCGACCCCGGAGTGGACTCGGGCGGAAGAGGCGCTAGGGAGGAGGTTGGGGTGACGGGCAGCGCGCCAGCCTTTTTACCGGCTTCCACCGGCGCCTTGGATTCCTTTTCCGCCTTGGGCGCGGTGGAGATCACCCGGCCCTTGGCCGCCTGGACGAGCCTTTCCAGTTCATCCTTGCTCAAACCGCTGGTGGCCGACACCTTCATTTGCTGCGTTTGGCCGGTCGCGACGTTCTTGGCCGTGACATGCACGATGCCATTGGAGTCGATGGCGAAGGTAACCTCGACCTGAACCGCCCCTGCCGGCGCCGGAGGCAGGCCTACGAAGGAGAAAAAACCGAGGGTCTTGTTGTTGTTGGCGACTTTAGATTCGCCCTGGAGGACCTTCACGTTAACGGAGGTCTGCATATCCTTAACAGTCGAGTAAAGCTTGCTCATTTTCGTAGGGACGGTGGTGTTGCGGGGTATGATCACGCTGAAAGTCCCGCCCAAGGTCTCGACTCCCAGGGACAGGGGCGTCACGTCCAGCAAGAGGGCGTTGCGGACGTTCCCATTGATGATGCCCGCTTGGATGGCGGCCCCCAAAGCCACGGCCTCATCGGGGTTGACCTTGGTGTTCGGCTCCTTGTTGAAAAACCGGCGCACCGTGTCCCGTACCTTCGGCATGCGGGTCATCCCCCCCACCAGGATGACGTCGTTAAGGTCGTTGGGGGTCAAGTTGGCGTCCCGCAGGGCTTTTTTGCAGGGTTCCAGCGTCCTTTCAACCAGGACTGCCACCATGGTTTCGTAGTCCGGGCGCCCCAGGTTGTAGGACAGGTTGAGGGGCGTGCCCTCCTTTTTGGTGATGAAGGGAAGGTTGATGTCCACGGCCGGCGCGGAGGATAAGTCGCATTTCGCCTTTTCCGCCGCCTCCCGAAGCCGTTGCAGGGCTACCGGTTCCTGCCGCAGGTCCACCCCATGGTCGGCCTGGAACTTTTCCAGCACCCATTGCATGATGGCCTGGTCGAAATCATCCCCCCCTAGGTGGGTATCCCCGCATGTGGCGAGGACCCGGTAAAGGCCGTTCAAAAGCTCCAGGATGGTGACGTCCAGCGTGCCTCCCCCCAAATCGTAGACGGCGATCCTCTGGTTTTTCTTGGTATCGAAGTCGTAGGCCAGGGCGGCGGCGGTGGGCTCGTTGATGATCCGCAACACCTCGAACCCGGCGATCTTGCCAGCGTCCTTGGTGGCTTGGCGTTGGGAATCGTTGAAATAGGCGGGCACGGTCACGACTGCGTTCGTCACCCGCTCGCCCAGCCGGGCCTCCACGTCCTGCTTGATTTTTTGGAGGATGATGGCCGATATCTCCTCCGGGGACTTGAGTTGGTCGTCCAGACGGATGCGGATATCCCCGTTTTCCGACCCCTCAATGGCATAGGGGACCAGTGTTTTATCCTTTTGGACGTCGTCGTCGGTAATCTTGCGGCCGATAAACCTTTTGATGGAGGCCACGGTTCCGTGGGGATTAGTGATGGCCTGGTGCTTGGCGTCCAACCCCACTAGCCAGGTTTTCTGGGCCGTGAAAGCCACTACCGAAGGGGTAGTGGAATACCCGTCCGAATTCGAGATGACCTGGGGTTCCCCACCGTTCAAGTAAGCCACACAGGAATTCGTGGTTCCCAAGTCGATGCCAACGGCCGTGCTTTTATCCGCCATTCCAACCCCGATCTAAAAAATATCCCGTCTTAACACCTGAAGGCCGCTTTCAAACTTTCTTCCCGTACACGAAGCTCATGACGGTGCTAAGGGTCTTTTTCGCCTCATAGTCGCCCGGATTGTATTTAATGGCCCTCTCAAAACAAGATACGGCGTCCTTAAAGTTGCCCTGATAAGCGTACAAAATACCCAAATTATAGTGGGCATTCTCAAAACCGGGAACCAGCTTGATACAGGCGACCCATTCGTGCTGGGCCTGGTTCCAACTGTCCTTGTCCTCAAAAAAGGCGTTTCCCCTTTTAAAGTGCTCTTCCGCCTCGGTTTCTTCCTTGGATTTCATCATTTTCAAAAGGCCCTTTTTCACGCCGTAAAGCTCCCCGACCTCCCGCCGGATGTCGTTGCGCACCTGGAAATTATAGATTTCCCTTTTTTGAGGATCGCTGAGGATATTGTAGGCCTCGACAATTTCCATGGTTTGTTCGATGGCCCAATCCACCCGGGTCGGGTTCCGGTCGGGATGGTGTTCGAAAATCAAATGTTTATAGGTTTCTTGGAGTTGGTTCAAATCGATGGGGGGATAAAGCTTAAATATTTCATAGTAATTTTTTTTCGCCATTAACCTTGCCTTCTTCCCCGGAACCGGTCTGCTAATGGTTGAATTTTCCCCTTCGTTGCATTTTAAACAGTTTTAGTTCTAAAGAAAACTTGTATTTATCCCGGGTTTTATGGCAAAGTGGGTGCGAGCCGGAACAAAAAAGCGGAAGCCGGAATTTCCAAATCTCAAAGACGCCTGTAAAGAAGTTTTCCGTGATTTCCCCGAAGCTCCCCCGGCCCAGCCTCCGGGATCCCGTCCCTCTTGGTCCATAATTTTTTTACCATCTCCGCTTAGTAGGCGTTGCCGATTTTCACCAAATTATCCCGGTGTACCGCTGCCACGGCCAAACCCGGGCCCAACTTTTGGGAAATCTCGGAGGTTCTCAAACCCTTGATGCGGTCCAGGTCATGGGAGGAATAACTGGAGATACCCTTGGCGATTTCCCGGCCGTCCAGGGCCATGATACGCACAATATCCCCCTTGGCCCAAATTCCGTGAACCGAGCGCACGCCCGTGGGCAGAAGGCTCTTATGGCGGTCGGTCAAGGCTTTGGCGGCGCCTTCGTCCACCGTGATCTCGCCCTTGGGCTTCACGCCCCAGGCCAGCCAGCGTTTACGGCTCGCCATTTTGGGGGAAGAAGGATGGAAAAAGGTCCCGACTTTTTCCGCGCCCAGGACGCGGAGCAGAACCCGCCGGTTCCCGCCGTTGGCGATGACCATGGGCACGCCCGACCACATCATGTTTTTGGCGGCTTGGATCTTGGAGAGCATGCCGCCGGTCCCCACCGAAGTGGAGGAGCGGCTCGCGCCTTTTTCCAGCCGATCCTCCCATTGGTAAACTTCCGAGATCAACCGGGCCCGGGGGTTCAAAACCGGGTCTTCGCTGAAAAAACCGTCCTGGTCCGTCAAGAGAACCAGCAGGTCCGCCTCGCACAAGTGGCAGACCAAGGCCCCCAGCGTATCGTTGTTGCCGAAACGGATCTCCTCAACGGCCACCGTGTCGTTCTCGTTGACGACCGGAACGATTCCGTGCCGGAATAGTTCCAAGAAGGTGTTGTGCGCGTTGGAATAGCGGCCCCGGTCCGACAGGTCTTCCCGCGTCAACAGGATCTGCGCCACCCTCAACCCAAAACGCCGGAAGGCTGTTTCATAGGCGTGCATCAAGCTGCTTTGGCCCACAGCGGCCAGGGCCTGGAGCTGGGCCATTTCCTTGGGACGCTGGCGGAAACCCAGTTCAAAAAGGCCCACCGCGATGGCGCCCGAAGTGACGATCACGGACTGGATCCCCCGTTTTTGCAGGGCCTGGACCTGTTGGGCCAGGTTTCTCAAAAACCGGGTCTGGATCCGCCGGCGCTTGGAATCGGTCAATAGGCTGCTGCCGGCCTTGACCACCACCCGCCGGACTTTGGAAAGTTGGGCCCTCCGGTCAGGTTCCATGGCGTCCTCCCGGTCTCTCACCCCCGAAAACAAGCTGCTGGCCGCCGCAATCAATGGTGTCCCCTTCCCGGAGGCCCATTTTTTTCAATTCCTTGAGCACGCCCATTCTTTGAAGGATTTTCTCGAATCGCTCCAAGGCATCCCGGCTGTTGAAGTTCGTCATGACAACCCATTTTTTGATTTCGTCGCCCGTCACGTAAAAAACCCCCTCCCCTTTTTCGACGTGAAACCGGGCTTTCGCTTGATAAACGGTTTCCGGGATCGGCGGGGCGAAGACCACTTCCCTCCGGGATTGGGAGAGCATTTTCCAGGCTTCTTCCAAGAGCCGGTCCAGCCCCTCGCCGGTAACCGCCGAAATCGCCAGGACTCGTTCCCCTTTTTTCCGCAATTTTTCCATCCATTTCCGGTAATCCAGGCGGGAGACGGCATCCACCTTGGTGAGCGCCAAAAGCTCGGGCACGGCAGAAAAAACCGGGCTGTGCCGTTGAAGCTCGCGGCGGATGGTCCGAACCCTGGATTCCAGTTCCGAGTACCGGGTCAGGGTCGCCACTTCCACCAAGTGTAACAAAACCTTGGTGCGTTCTAGATGCCTTAAAAACCGGATACCCAGGCCTTTTCCCTGGCTGGCTCCCTCGATCAACCCAGGAACGTCGGCCAGCACGAAGCTGCGGCCCTCCGGCAGGCGGACGACCCCCAACTGGGGTTCCAAGGTGGTGAAAGGATAATCAGCGATTTTGGGGAGGGCGCGGGTCACCCGGGACAGGAGGGTGGATTTGCCAGCGTTAGGAAAACCCACGATGCCCACGTCCGCCAGGAGTTTCAATTCCAGCCGGAGGGTCTTCGTCTCACCCGGCTCCCCTCTTTCGGCCAGCCGCGGTGCCCGCTGCGTGGAGGTGGTGAAAGTGGTATTGCCCCGACCTCCCCGGCCACCCCGGGCGAGGAGAAACCGCATGCCGTCCCGGTCCATGTCCACGACCAATTCCCCGTTTTCGCCCCAAACCAGCGTGCCCACCGGGACCCGGATGGTCACCGGCTCGGCGTCCTTGCCATGCTGGTTCTTCCCCTTGCCGTGCTCCCCGTGACGGGCGCGGTAAAGGGGCCGGTAAACAAAATCCACCAGGGTGCCGACGTCCGTGCGGGCCTCCAAGAAAATATCGCCGCCCCGGCCGCCGTTGCCGCCGTTAGGGCCGCCCCGGGGCACGTATTTCTCCCGGCGGAAACTAACGCATCCATTGCCGCCCGCCCCGGCCTCCACCGTGATGGTCGCTTCATCAATGATCATCGCTGCCCGCCCTCATTCGCCCTAAAACAAAAAAACCCCGCCCAAGGGCGGGGTTTTTCCCGACAGGCCGGCCTTAAGCCTGTTGGGGCTCGATGCTCACCTTTTTAAGGCCCTTTTTGAACTCGCGGAAGGTCACCAACCCCGAAACCTTGGCGAAAAGGGTGTCATCCTTGCCAACGCCCACGTTTTGCCCGGGTTTGTACCGCAGGCCCCTTTGGCGGATTAAAATGCTTCCCGCCGTCACGAAATTGCCGCCGAAGGCCTTGATACCCAGCCGCTGGCTGTGGCTGTCGCGCCCGTTGCGGGTGGAGCCACCCGCTTTATGCTGACCCATAACAACCTCCCGACAAAATTAAGGATATGCAACGAACAATGGTTGGTAAGTTTTGTTTGGCAAAGCCAAACAAAACTTTACATGAACTCCAAAACCAACGCTCAAAACTTAAAACTGTATCTTATGCCGTGAGGATTTTCTCAATCGACACGGTGGTGTATTGGGGACGGGACCCCTTGGTGCGCATGGTGTTTTTACGGCGGCGGTAGCGGAACACCCGTATTTTTTTGCCCTGGATGGCCCCCATGATTTTTCCGGTGACCTTGATGCTTTTGACCTCGCTCTGCCTCACCCGTAATTGACCGTTGTTTTCCAGCATCACCACATGGTTGAACTCGATGGGATCCCCGGGGTTTCCCTTGAGGCGGTTGACCTTGATCACGTCCCCTTCGGAAACGCGGTATTGCTTCCCGCCGGTTTGAATCACTGCGTACATGACTTCCTCCTGGAGAATGCGACCCCTCAAGGCCGCAAAGAGGGTAGAGTTTATTCATCCACGCGGGCCTTGTCAAGCATCCGCCGCCCTTGGAAGCGGCTCAATACCATAAAAGCAGTCCGAACAAACTGGAACTGGCGATGAAGCTGGAACTGACCTCGGCGGGATGCCAAGTGTAGCCCAACTCGTATTCCAACCTTCCAAGGTTATAGCGCAACGCGGCGCCCGCTGAAAAACCACCCTCCAGGTCGCCCGACTCGCTGAACCGGTAGCCGGCGCGAAGGGCCAGGATACTCCGGTGCCAATACTCCGCGCCGACCGACGCCTGCGTGCCCTCGTCGTTCACGTAAAGGACCTCTCCGGCCGCCAAAAGGGTGGAATCCGGCGACACGATCAGGGGCCGGGCCGCGCCCAGCCGGAAGGTCAGGGGCAGCGGATCGGAGCCCTGGGGATCGGGTTGATATTGGACATTCGGGCCTATGTTTTGGACCACCGCCGCCAGGTCCGTATCCAAAAGCAGCACCTTAAACCCCACGTCGAACGCATTGGTGAAGGCCTGCTTATCCCCCAGGGTCGACACGATAGTCTTGAAAGCGCCGCCCACGGCGATTTTCCCGAACTGCTGGCCGTCGGCAAACGTCACGACCACGTCGCTGGCCGAGACGGGCGGGTCCGTTGCCAGGGTGTTCTCAATGGGGGGCATGTGCCGGTAAACGACTTGGAAACCCAAATTGCCGTAGTTCTTGGTGGGAACGGCCGCGCTCAACGCCTCGATTTCCACGTCCGCGATGTCTTCCATGTGGTCGATCCCCAAGCTGTATTTGGAGATGCGGGCCAGGCCGGCCGGGTTGTAATCGATGACATAGACGTCATCCCCCAAGGCCGAATAAGTCCCGCCCAAGGCGGCTGGCCGTACCCCGATAGGAACCTCCAAGATGTCGGCCCCGCTGGTTCCAGCTTGTTGGGCCCCTAAAGCACCGGCAAGGAGGAAGAAAACCGATAAGGGGAGAAAAACACGCTTCATTGAAGCAAGCTAGCATGGTGCCCGTAAAGGGGTCAAGAAAACCCTTTTAAAAGCCCGTCTCCACACCCAGCCAAAAGATCCGCCCCGCAGGGGCCGTCAAGTCGGGCCATGAAACCGGCGGGTTGGTGATATTTTCCGCCGAAACAAAAATCCTGGCTCGGTCCTTGAGTAGGCAATCCATTCCCGCCTCCGCATGGAAAACCTGACCTGAAATTTCTCGACCACCCGCCCTAAAAGATAGGGGTTGGAAAAAACTCCAAGAAACCTGGCCCCCTGTATCCCAGATCATCGTTCCGGATGGATTCTCCAAGAATTCTTCCTCCGCCTCTAAATGAAGTTCTTGGAACGCGAAAAGGGTTGTTTCCGCCGGAACCCACTGGATTTTTACACGCCCACCCATCCAGGGATTGGTTCCTACCCACTCATCCACAAACTTGAGGCTTGAGGCCAAACCCCAATCGGGCAGGTAGCGGAAACCCAGTTCCTCCTCCCGGATATCCTGTAAGGAAACCGGGTCTACGGCCTTATCGTAGTTTTCAACCAGTTGTAGGTCGCCTAGGAGATATTGACACCCCAAAATCGCGCTGAAAGCCGCGCTGGAAGCTTGTGAGAAATCCCAACGAAATGCCATGTTCACGAGGAAATTCCCTAATACGTCGAGTGTTTCGGTGTTTTGAAGGTATTCCCGGTTGAGCCCTGGGGGGGCCATGGCGGAAAAGTCGTCGTGGCTGAAACCCGCTCCCACCTGGCTTTCCAACGCCCCCGCCATATTAAGATGGTAGTTGACCTGACTCCCATATTCCAGGACCTCCAGTCCCTCCAGCCGGGCTGTTTGCACAAAAGGTTTCAATTCAATGGTTTGGAAATCGGGGCTTGCCCACTTCAAAGAAGTGAAAAAAGAATACCAGTCGTCACCCCCGAACCATTGGGAACCCAAAAAGCCGCTTTGGACCGTGATGGGATTCCCCGTTTCCCACTGCCATCCTGAAATAAACCGAAGGGTATCCGAAGACGGCCCGTTTAAAAACCCGTGCTGCGTGTCCCCCTCAGCCGAGAAAACGCGGTTTTGGGAGAAAGCCTCCCCGCCTCCCGTGCCACCCGATCCGCCCCATAAACTCAAGTTAGCCGAGGGTGTCGCCGGCGCATCCGGAAGCCTGATTTGGACGGCACCCGTTGCGGCCGTAGGACCCCACCAAGCGGCGGCGGGAAAGTCCAAGAGTTCCATGCCGCGGACAACCGGCAGCCAATTCAGCACCGCGGAGGATTCAAGGGGATAAGGAATTCCCTCAAACAAAACCCCCGGGGAACCGTTGCTGATTCCCAGGGCCTCCGGAGTGCCGGGAGCCACCCATCCCACCTGTTGGGCCAAAAGGCCCTCCACGGTGTGGAAAGGCTCCGGCTCGGCGGCCCACGCGGCTTCCTGCGGCAAGTCACCCAAGTATTCGGTGGTTCCCGGTAATTCGATGGATTGGCCCTGGTGGAAGGGCTGAAAAATATCAGTGGTAACTTGGGCGCGGAGTAACGCGGGGGTGAAAAGCAATAGAAGAAAAATGGAGCGGGCGATGGGACTCGAACCCACGACGTCCAGCTTGGGAAGCTGGCATTCTACCGCTGAATTACGCCCGCCGATCAAACCGCATTGTACTGAGGAAACCTTCAAATAACACGCGGCTCGTCTTTCGAACCCCGTCAATTCTGGCTGAGTTTTTGGATGGACTGAAGCTTGACCATGGCCTTGTTGATATTGCTTTGGGCGTTGATGTTGCCCGGGTCCTCCTTCAGGACTTCCCGCCATTTTTCAATGGCCTCGTGGATTTTCCCGTTGATGTAAAGGTCGACCCCGTCATAGTAAAGGGCTTTCACTTTTTCCGCGTCCACTTTTTCCTGGGATTGCTGACCGGTCATGCGCTTGACATAGTCGTTAGCCGTATCGTCGTCGGATTTCAGCCGCAAGACTTCTTGGAACTTGGCCTGGGCCTTGTCCTTGTCTCCGTTTTCATAAAGGGAGATGCCGTCGGCATCCAAAGCCTTCACTTTCACGCTGATATCCTTTTGTATGCGGAAAAATGCGGTTCCGATTTCGTCATTACCCGGAGCCAGATCCTTAGCCAGCGAAATGGATTTTTGGGCATCTTTCAAGTCACCTTTTTTATAGGCTTTCAACGCCTTAGCGTAAACCGCGTCCACTTGGCTGCTTTGTTTGGAAAGCAATTTCCTCAATTTCGACCTCACCAGGGAATTAGGGGGGTCGATTTCTTTCGCCTTGTTATAGCTGGCCAGGGCGTTGGAATAGTCCTGCTCCTGGTAATATTGGTCCCCTTCCGTGAGCAACGCCTTGACGCGGGAAAGGCGGTTGATCCTCAGGGTCTTGATGGCTTTTTGCGCCTTTTCATTGTTGGGATCCATGGTTAAGGCCAAGTTCCATTCATTGAGGGCTTGGAGCGTGTTGCCTTTTTTAAGGTAGGCCCTGCCGTTTTCGTAATGCAAGTCCACTTCCCTGCTTAACTTGGACTTGGCTTCGTCGATAAAACCCTGGGCCTGCTTATTGTCCGACTGGAGGGCAAGGACCTTTTGGGCCTCCGACATGGCATCCGAATATTGGCTGTTCAACATGAAATTACTGGCTTTCTCCAAATGGGCGTTGACGGCGTCGTCGATGGCCTGGGCCTGGCCCACGGCGGCGTTGGAATCCTTGGGATTGACCTTGAAGGCATTGCCGAAGGCTGTGGCAGCCTCGTCATAGGAGGCGTTGTCGTGGTAAGCCACCCCTAAATCATAATAGGTCTCATCCAGGGAATCCGCGTCCTGGTCTTTGGGGGCCAGGGCGGTTTCCAGTTGGATCGACTTCTTATAGGCGTCGATAGCCTTGTTGAAATCGCCCAGATTGTAGTAAGAAAAACCCAGGTATTTGTTGATTTGCGGGTCGTTCTGGAGCTTCAGGGCCGAATTCCAGTCGGCCGCCGCGCTTTTATAGTCCTTTCCTTGGAAGGAAATAAAACCCAAGTTCCTATAAGCGAAGAAACTTTTCGGGTCCGCCTGGAGCACCTGTTTTAAGGCCGCTTGCGCTTCCGGGTATTTTTTCTCGGTGAGGTAAACTTTGGCCTGGCAAGAGGGCAGGATGCGCTTGGCGTTGGGTTCATCCGGAATGAGTTTCAAGGTGTTTTGGAAATGCTTCGCCGCGGAAGAATAATCTTCCTTGGAACTGGCGATCATTCCCTCGCACAGCTCGAGATAACCCCTGGCGTCGGTGTCCTTGGAATTCAATTGCGCGCATTTTTGAAATTCGGGAACCGCCTGATCGAACTTCTGGTCGTTCAGGTAGGCAAGACCGAGCTTAAAGTGGGCCGTTTCGTTGTTGGGGTCCGCCTTGATGGCCTGCAAATAAATGGCCTCGTTGCCCGAATCCTGGGCCACGGCGCAAAACGGGACTAGGAAAAAGGCGAAAAAAGGAACCAGGACCTTTATTTTTTCCATGTCGTCCTCTTGGATCACGGGCTGGTGGGGGCCGAAACGTCCAAAACCAGCAACTCGTCGGTTGTTTTTTGGGGGGCGTCCGCCTGGCGGCAACGGATCATCGTGCCGTCAGTCGACCATGACAGGTCGGCAGTATAGTCAAGCATTTGATGGGTTTTCAACAACTGTTTGTACCCGGCCCCATCGGTGTTCACCAGGCATACTCTCCCTGCGTAAACATACGCGATCTTGTTCCCTGCGGGATGGCAGGCCGGGTGGATTCCCAAGTCCGAACTTTTGCTGTAAAAAAGCGTTTGGGTGGCTTGGGTGCGCACGTCGGTTTTCAGGAGCTTCCGTTTTTTCCCCCGGGTCTGCCAGTAAACGAGGCACCGGCTGTCCGGCGACCAGGCCGGGAACTCCGCCCCAATGGTCTGACTCAGGATATGGAAAACCGCATCGTCGCTCTTGGGGGAAATTTGTGCCACATAGAGGTAATACTTGCCGTTGGCCGCTCGTTTTCGTTCGGCCAAACAACTTCCGTCCGGGGACTGCAGGACCCCACCATCCTGGGCGGCAGGCAAAAAATCCCCTTCGTTGCTTTTGTTGAAGGGCACTTCGTTTTTAAGGACAATCCAATCGACGCTGGCCTGGGCAATTTCGGTCGCCCTCCGGGCGCGATCGGATAAGGAATCGAGCTTTGCTCTCGTCTCAGCCTGGATGAAGACCAAGGGAAAAGTCTTATAAACGTTATCCAAGGCTTCCTCCGTACCTTTGTAATCCTTCTGGAAGAACAGCGCCGTGGCCGAAGTATACTGGGCTTCGATCAGGGACTGGATGGAATCCCGCATCTGGCTATTTTCCATATAACGGTCATAAGCCTTTTGGTTATAGACCATGGCCTGGGCCGGATCCTTGAGTTTGTCGTGGTATAAACTGGCCAAATCAAGGAGGGAATGAAGCTCTTCGTCCGTCCGGGGAAAATCCTGAACCACTTTTTGATACCACTGGATGGCGGAAGCATAGTCCGACTGGGCCTCGTAATCCTTAGCGATACGGTAACAAACCCTGGGAGCCAGCACCGACCCGGGATGGTGTTGCAGGTAATCCTGGTAGGACTTGATGGCTTCGGAGGTTTTCCCGGATCCATCCAAGTCGGCGGCGGCTTCAAAGGAGCCACCCAGGTATTGACATCCGCCTAAAAAAGCCAGGAAAAGGGCCACTGGGGGAAAAAAGGGGATGGATTTGATCAATTTGGGTCGGGCCTTTCCTTGGGTATTTGATTATTTGGTAATGATGACGATATCCACACGGCGGTTTTTGCTGTGGGCCTCTTGGGTATCGGCCGTGTCCAAGGGAGCGGCCGAGCCATGGCCGCGTGAATAAAGATTATCGGGCGAAACTTTTCCCTTTTCCACCAAATACCTCAAAACCTCGTCGGACCTGTTCTGGGAATAGGAAAGTGCCCGCCTCTCGGGGCCCTCGTCCGGATCGGCGTGGCCCTCGATATAAACCCGGCAATTGGGATATTTGCGGATAAGTCTCGCCACTTGGTCCAGGTAACTCTCGAAGGAGGGGCTGAGGTGCGAGCTCTTTTCGGCGAAGGGAACGCTGGGCACCTTCAGGACACCTGACATTCCCAAGGGCCGGAGCGACTCGGGGATGGAAGGCGCCGTGAAAACCTGGGGCTCCATGGCCATGGACGCCAGGACGGGGGCCTCACGGGAGGAAACTTTGGCCACCTTGAAGATGGGGTCGCTGGCCACCACCTGCTGGCCGCGGACGTCCACGGTCCGCAGGTTGTAGTTGGCGAAAATTCCCCCAGTAACGATGTTGCCGCTGCTATCTTTCCCGTCCCAGGCGATCTGGCGAGGGGGTATGCCTTTTCCACTATAGGTCCTAAGGACGTTGCCCTGGGGGTCGGTGATTTCCAGCGTCCAATTCTTGATGTCCGTCCGGGCCTGGGGTTTGATATCAAAGGTGGCCTGCTTGAGGGTTCCTGTCTGGACGTCGGAAATTTGGGGCTTGATTTCCACCTCCTCCACTTTTTGCGCCTGGGCCAGGGAGTCGGCCTGGCTTTCTCCCGTTCCAAACCGGTAAGTCAGGGAAAAACGTTGGGTATCCCCGAGGACCCCGAAGGGAACCAGGGCGTAATCCAGTTCAAATCCGGAAAATTGTATTCCCGCTCCCACCGAAGCACCCGTAGCGCCGCCTAAATCCTCCTCCGAGGGATTAAAGCTGTAGCCGCCTCTCGCCGATAACGCAAAGGATGGGTTTCCCCAAACCAACTCCCCGCCGGTGTCCACGATGGCATCATTATCAATGGGTTTTTCAAGGTCCACCCCCACGAGGAAATGAAAAGGATTTTGGGGCTGGAAACGGTAGGCCAAACCCGCGCGGTAAATAAGGGGCAGGGATTCCTGGGCGGAATAATCGGAAAAGTTCGAAAGCTGCCCAAGGTTTTGAACCGATAGGCCTAAAGTCCAATCCTTGCTCTTGGTGTAAAGCAACAGGCCCGCGTCCATACCCCCGCCGAAAGCGGAATAAGTGACTAAATTGCTGGAGATGAATTTGCCCCCGATCCCCAAGGCGAAGTTGTCCCCAAAGGTCTGGCCAAAACCGACGGCTACGGCCAGGTCATTAGCGCTTCCGGGAATGGCGGAAGGATTGTTCGTGGAATTAAAGCTCGGTACAAAATCAAAGGCGCCGCTTAAGCCCAGCGTACTGCCCGGCTGCAGGGGCAAGGCCGCCCCTAGGTACTCGTAATCGATGTCGGCAAAATAAAAGAGCTGAAGCGCGCTGATCTCAGGATGATTCAACTGGGCCAAACCCGCCGTGTTCCAAAACATCGTGCTGACGTCATCAGCCACGGCCGTGAACATCCCCCCCATCCCCGCGCCGCGGACGCCAACCGGGATTTCCAAGAATTGGACCCCCGTGGTACTGATGCCCTGGGAAAAAGCGGTAAGAGGAAACAATAGAACAATGAAAGCAACAAGAGCGTGGGCGTGCTTGGAAAATAAGGGCTTAAAATTCATGGGGCCTTGGGGGTTGAGGGTTTAACGATTATATCATGGGCTCATTCGGGCCTGTCAACGTCACCCCTTGCCGCCCTTTCATTGGGAAGTCCTGGAAACGCCCGTCTCCTTGCCGCCAAAGGTTCATTAGAGGGCGGAAGCCAAGTTCCCATTGTTCCGCTCGAAGTCCCTGATATAATGCGCCGGTTTTCTCCGTCTATGAAACTTCCATAGTGTCCCCGGTTTTAAATTTCCAACGTTTTGGAGGCGCTTCCATGATGAGTACCTTGCGGGACAAACGAACGATGCAGATAGTGCTTTGGACACTGGTGGTCGGATTCGTGGGGGCGCTCTTCTTTGGATTTGGAATGCGATTCACTTCCGGCGGCAAGTACGACTCCAGTGTTGATGCGGCCAAGGTCGGCGACGAGGCGATCACCCGCGAGGAATTCAGCAAGGCCTACCAGCCGGTGCTCGACAAGATTTATGCCGCCGAGCCGCAGGGCCCCACGAGCGAGGAAACCCAGCGCCTCCAAGAAAAGGTTCTCAACAGTCTCATTGATGACGCCATCCTGGGGCAAACCGCCCAAAAATTGGGCATCAGCGTTCCCGACGAGGAACTGGCCGCCTCGATCCGGCGTGAGCCTTATTTCGCCGACCAAAACGGGAACTTTGACAAGGACCGGTACCTGCAAGTCCTCCAGGCCAACCAATTAACCCCTGAGCAATTCGAGGCCGACCAGCGGCAGGCGCTCCAGCGTCAAAAAATCCGCACGGTCCTCTTGGACGGGGTCCTCTTCACCGGCAGCGAGGTGGACTATTATGCTTCCCTGCTCAACCGCGCCCTGAAGTCCGATTATGTTGTTTTGGACGAATCGGCCTATGAGAAGAACCTCCAGCCTAAAGGGGACGAACTTCGTGATTTTTACGAAAACACGAGGAATCAGTATGATCACCCCGAGAGGGTCAAAGTTCGGCACCTCTTCCTTACCACGCCCCAAAACGAAGGATTCCAGGACCCTGAAAAAGTAAAAAAGACCTTGGAGGAATACCGGCAGGAGGTCCTTTCCGGAAAGGCCCAATTCTCCGATTTGGCCAAAAAATACTCCGAAGACGGCCAAACCAAAAACCTGGGCGGGGAGATCGGATGGATTGAGCGGGGCTCCCTACCCAAGGACATGGAGGACAATATCTTCGGCTTGAAAAAGGGGGAAATCACCCAGCCTTTCAAACTCCAAAGCGGCTACGATATCGCCCTCATCGAGGACAGCGAAAAAGCCTACAAAAGCACCTTTGAGGAAGTCCATTCCAAGGTCCTGGACCAGTACTTGAGGCAAAAAGCTTCCGAAAAAATCGCGCTGATTTCCGAACAGCTGGCCGGAAAGATGAAGGACGATGAATCCCTGGAAAAAGCCGCGAAGGAACTGGGGCTCCCGGCCTCCGCCACGGACTGGTTTAACCGCGACAAGGGCATTCCCCACATGGCCGACTCAAAGGGCACCGCGGACGAGTTGGCAAGCCTTTACATCGGGGATTGGAAAGGGCCGATTCCGGTCGATAAAAAAGTATATTTCTTTCAAATCACCGACGCCCAGCCGGTAAAGGGAGTTCCAACATTGACGGACCAGGAGCGCGTGGAAATCACCCAGCGCATGGTTTCGGAAAGCCAGCAATCGTGGTTGAAGGACTTCCTTGCCGCCGAAAGGAAGAAACTGGGGGTCAAGACCTACCTGTGAGAAAGTCAGTTGTAAGTTAAGAGTGTTGAGTTTTGAGTTAATAAAATTTTTGGATTCGTCCACGCATCCAAAAACATCCACAACTCAAAGCTTAGAACCCAAAACTTCATTTGTTTGTTCCACCACCCAGCGCAGGGGAAGTCCCATGACATTGAAATAATCCCCCTCCCATTTTTCAATCCAAGCGCGGGCCGTTCCCTGGATGGCGTAGCCGCCGGCCTTGTCATAGGGTTCGGGGGTGGCAAGGTAAGCCCTCAATTCCCCGGTTTTTAACTTCCTGAAAAAAACCTCTGTTTTTTCCACATGCTGGCGGATGTCCCGACCTCCGTTTCCCACCAGGGCCACTCCTGTCCAAACCGTATGCGATTTCCCCGACAGCCACCGGAGCATGGCTTGGGCCTGGATCCGACCCTTGGGTTTCCCAAAAATCCTCCCCTGACAGGCCACCAGCGTATCCGCGCCCAAAACTAAGGCGTAGGGAAATTTTTTCGCGGCCGCTAGGGCTTTCTCCAAGGCCAGTCGCCGGGCCATTCGGGCGGGGCTTTCCGCCGCCCGGCGGCTTTCCACCACTCCTGGTGGCGAAACGGATTTAAAAGGGATCCCCGCAAAACGCAGGATGGCCTTTCGGCGGGGTGATTGGGAGGCTAAAACCAGGCGGATCGTAGTATTCAAGGTTCGCTTGGAAAAATAAGACCTACGACCATGGTGAACCGCTTGATGAAGATGTCATGGCAGAAACCCACGGGCACCCGCAGTCCCGGCAGTTCTACCACATAACCGCCCAGGGTGCCTCCCAAGGCGGTCCTCAAGAGGGCAATACCCGCTCCCTTGGACATTGAATTCCTCCGGAAAGTGGTTCGGCGTTTTGGTTCGCCTTGGTCGTAGGCTTTCCTGCGTGCTGTCGACTCTGAGCTGTCAGCCGCCGTTAAATTTTATGGTCGCTGGGCGTGGAAACCTGTATCTGCAGTTTGTGGATGGCTTCCTGGGCGGCGGATTGCTCGGCTTCCTTCTTGTTTTTGCCCACTCCGGTGGCCAGGGTTTTTCCGCCCACCACGCAGGCGGCCTCGAAATTTCGGTTGTGGTCCGGCCCCCACTGCCGGATCACCTCGTAACGGGGGGCGGTTTTCTGCGTTTTTTGGAAGTGTTCCTGCAGAAGGGTCTTGTAGTCCTTCTCCATACGGCCGGAAAAGACCTTATCCACATCCTCATGAAGGAGCCCCAGGACCAATTTCCGGGCCGCGGACAGCCCCCCCACCAGGTACACGGCCCCGATGAGCGCCTCCAGGGCATCCGCCAAAAGCGCGGCGCGGGTCCGCCCGCCGGACTTTTCCTCGCCCTTGCCCAGGAGGAGGTAATCCCCCAGCCCAAGGCCCGCGGCTTTCTCGCCCAAAACTTGGGCGCTGACCACCACGCTTTTCACCTTGGAAAGGCCGCCTTCGGTCACACCCGGATAAGTTTCAAAGACATGCTGGCTGATGACCAGTCCCAGGACCGAATCCCCCAGGAATTCCAGTTTTTCGTTGTTGTAACTGGGGTTCATCTTGCGCTCGTGGGTATAAGACTTGTGGGTCAGGGCCTCGTTTAAAAGCTGGCCGTCACCCAGGGGGACGCGGAGCCTTTTGCAGAACTGCCTCAGCCGCTCCAAGCGGGACTTTTCGAGGGCGACTTCAGCGGGGGCTTCACCCTGCTTTTTTTTAGGAATTAAATTTCTGAACAATGAGAGAGACATTGTGGCCGCCGAACCCGAGGGAATTAGAAAGGCAAACCTGGACGTTTTGGACCCTCTTATGGTTGGGGATATAGTCCAAATCGCAATCTGGATCGGGGCTATCCATGTTGATGGTGGGGGGGAGTACTCCCTGTTGGAGGGCCAGGACACAGGCCACATATTCGATGCCCCCCGCGGCTCCCAAAAGATGGCCCGTGGTGGATTTGGTGGAGGAAATGGCGACTTTTTTCGAATGCCCCCCGAAAACCGTCTTGATGGCCATGGTCTCGAACTTATCGTTGTAGGGGGTGGAGGTGCCGTGGGCATTGATGTAATCGATCTTTTCCGGCCCCATCTTGGCGTCCTTCAAGGCCAATGCCATGGACCGGGCGGCGCCCTCCCCATTTTCCGCCGGGGTGGTCATGTGGTAAGCGTCGGAAGTGGTCCCATATCCCACCGCCTCGGCATAAATCCGGGCGCCGCGGGCTTGGGCGTGTTCCAAGGTTTCCAACACCACGATGCCAGCCCCTTCCCCCATCACGAAGCCGCAGCGGTTCTTATCAAAGGGCCGGCTTCCCTGGGTGGGCTTGTCGTTGAAGTCCATGCAAAGGGCATTCATGTTGCAGAAACCGGCGTAGCCCAGTTCGGTGATGCAGGCTTCCGTGCCCCCCGCGATGACCACGTCGGCCTCGCCCTTCTGCAGCCACCGCATGGCTTCGCCGATAGCGTGAGCACCCGAGGAGCAGGCCGAAACCGTTGCCGTGTTGGGACCCTGGGCCTTAAGGTAAATGGAAGTCATGCCCGAGGCCATATTGATGATCATCATGGGAATGAGGAAAGGCGAAACCCGGTCCGGACCCTTTTCCATCAGGCGGGCGTGCTGCTCCACCAAAACGGGAAGACCTCCGATGCCGGAGCCGATCAGGACCCCCACGCGGGTCTTGTCTTCCTTGGACATGTCCAATTGGGCGTCCGCCACCGCCTGAAGGCTGGCCGCCACCGCGAACTGGACGAAGTAGTCCATCTTGCGGGCGTCTTTTTTGTCGATGCCGAACTGGATAGGGTCGAAACCCTTCACCTCCCCGCCGATCTTGCTAGGCACCCGGGCGGGATCGAAACGGGTGACGACGCCGATGCCGCTTTTGCCGTCGCAGATGTTCCTGAAAAAATCAGTGGGGTTGTTTCCGTTGGGGGTGATGGCGCCCAAACCGGTGATGACGACGCGTTTCAAGAATCCCTCCGGGCGGCGGATTATTCCGAGGCTTTGGATTTGATGTATTTGACCGCGTCCCCGACCGTCTTGATCTTCTCGGCGTCCTCATCGGGTATCTCGAGATCGAATTCTTCCTCAAACGCCATGACCAACTCCACCGTGTCCAGCGAATCGGCGCCCAAGTCGTCGATGAAGGAGGCTTCAGGCTTCACTTGTTCGGCCTCAACCCCCAGTTGATCCACGATGATTTCCTTCACCTTGTCTTCAATGGCCATCGTTTTCACCTCCATGAAAATTGTGCCCATTATGGGCAAAAAACGCCCCTTTTCAACCACCTCTTGCCGAAAAGCAGACCCTTATATCACCATTCCACCGTCAACGCAAATAACTTGTCCCGTAATATAACGGGCTCCGTCCGAGGCTAAAAATAAAACCACCTGGGCGATGTCGGATGTTTCCCCCAAATACCCCAACGGAATTTGGGCCGCCACTTCCTGCTGGACTTTCTCGCCGAGGGATTGGGTCATGTCGGTTTGGATAAAGCCCGGCGCCACGGCGTTGCAGGTAATGTTCCGGCTGGCGAACTCCCGGGCCGTGGTCTTGGTCAAGCCGATCATTCCCGCCTTGCTGGCCGCGTAGTTGGCCTGGCCCGCGTTGCCCTTCACCCCGCTCACCGAGGTGATGTTGATGATGCGCCCCTGCCGGGCCCTCATCATGGGTTTGACGAAGAACTTGGTCATCAGGAAGGCGCTCTTGAGGTTGGTGGCAAGCACCTCGTCCCACTCATCCTCGCCCATGCGAAGCAACAGGTTGTCCCGGGTGATGCCCGCGTTGTTGACGAGGATGTCGATTTTCCCGAATTTCTCCAGGACAGCCTTGGAGAAAGCCTCCACCTCACCGCCCTTGGAAACATCCACCTTCAGGGCAAGGCAGCCCACACCTGCCTTTTCGATCTCAGCGGCGGTTTCTTTCAGGGTTGCTTCATTGGTTCCGCAGAGGGCCACCGAAGCCCCCGACCGCGAAAAAGCCAGGGCAATAGCCTTGCCGATCCCCCGGCTACCTCCCGTGACCACGGCGAATTTCTCTTTCAAGTTCATGGGGCCTCGCATGCCGCTTTAATCGTCGCCACATCACCGGCGTTGGAAACCACGGCTTTCTTATGGATTTTCTGTATAAGACCGCATAAAACTTTGCCCGAACCCACTTCCACGAAATGGGTGAAGCCGTCCTCTGTCATTTTTTGGATGGTCTTGATCCACTGCACCGGCGCCATCAACTGGCGCACCAGGCTTTCCTTGATGGAAGCCGGTTCCTTCATCACCAAGCTGTCGATGTCGGAATAATAAGGTACCGCTGGAACCGAAAAGTTCACCTTTTCCAAAGCCTCCCGCAGGCCCTCGGCGGCGGTTTTCATGAGGGAACTGTGGAAAGGGCCGCTCACAGCCAGTTCCACGGCCCGCTTCGCGCCCAAGGACTTGGCTTTATCGCAGGCGGCGGCCACGGCCGCCTTTTCGCCCGAAATCACGATTTGACCCGGACAATTGACGTTGGCGGGTTCCACCACGCCGTGGCTGGAGGCTTCCCGGCAGGCTTGGGTTACCTTGTCCTCATCCAGCATGAGGATGACCGCCATGGTTCCCCGGCCTTTTCCGGCCTCTTCCATCAATTCACCTCTTCGCCGGACCAGCTTGACGGCGTCCTCAAAGGCCAGGCTTCCTGCGGCGGCCAGCGCGCTGTAAGCCCCCAAGCTGTGCCCCGCCACGCCTTCAAATGCGAAACCGTTCTTCCGGAGAAGGAAGAGGGCGGCCATGGAACAGGTTAAAAGCGCCGGCTGGGTGACCGTTGTTTTTTTGAGTTCCTCTTCCGGCCCTTCGAAGCAAATCTTCGAGAGTGCAAAACCCAGTGCCTGGTCGGCTTTTTCAAATATCTCGCGGCACTCCGGGTAGGACTCGTAAAGGTCCTTTCCCATTCCAACAGCCTGGGAACCTTGTCCGGGGAACACGAAAGCCGTTCGCATGGTCACCACCTCACCGCGCCGGAAGCCAGGGTCGTTCCCGCGCCAAAGGCCACCAACGCGAGATGGTCGCCTTTTTTGATTTTTCCCCCCTTGACCGCCTCATCCAAGGCGATGATGACCGACGCCGCCGAGGTATTCCCCACCCTGTCCAAGTTGACGAACATTTTTTCCGGTGGTACTTCCAATCTTTCGCCGATGGCCTGGATGATGCGCAGATTCGCCTGATGAGGGATGATGAGGGCGATGTCCTTCAACTCCAATCCAGCGCGCCGGGCCGCCTCCAGGGTGGCCTCGCTCATGACCTTCACGGCCGTCTTGAAGATTTCCTTGCCTTCCATCTTGAGGGTATGGAGCCTTTGGTCGACGGTCTGCGCCGTGGGTGGAAACCGGCACCCGCCTCCGGGGATTTTCAAAAGTTCCGCTTCCTTGCCGTTGGCGGCCATAAAGGAAGAAAGGATTTCATGGTGCCCCTCGGCCACCGGCCCAATCAAGGCCGCGCCCGCGCCGTCGCCGAAAAGCACGCAGGTTCCCCGGTCCTTCCAGTCCACGAAGGCCGTGAGCTTTTCCGCGCCGATGAGGAGGATGCGCCGGTACATCCCGCTTTCCACAAACGCCTTGGCCACGGTCAGTCCATAAACAAAACCGGAACAGGCGGCGGACAGGTCGAAGGCGGCGGCCTGCGAAGCCCCCAGTTTGCATTGCACCCAGCAGGCAGTGGCGGGCGTTGGCGTATCGGGGGTGATGGTGGCCACGATAATGAGATCCAGGTCGGAAGCCTTCAAACCCGCGCTATGGAGGGCTTGCTTGGACGCCTCTACCGCCATGTCGGACGTGGTCTGGCCTTCGGCCGCTATGTGCCGTTCCTTGATGCCGGTGCGGGTAACGATCCACTCATCGGATGTCTCCACGATTTTTTCCATGTCCTGGTTGGTTAGGATTTTATTCGGCAAGTAGGAACCGGTTCCCAGGAAGCCGGCACGGATTTTTGGGTTCAATTTAATTCCCCGGCTTGGTTTCGGGCTTGTCCGAGACCTGCCCGTACTTCAGGATTTGGTCCTTCAGCAGTCCGTTCATGTCCTTGTTCACGCAGCGCAAAGTGGCCCGGATGGCGTTCTTGATGGCGAAGGCGTTGGATTTTCCGTGGGAGATCAAGCTCAGGCCGTCAATCCCCAAAAGGGGCGCGCCGCCGTACTCCTTGTAGTCGATGCTACGCTTGAACCGCCGGAAAGCGGGAGAGGCCAGGAGGCCTCCCACCATCGTGAAAAGGTTCGAACTCATTTCCTTCTTGAGAAGCTTATAGACCAGTTCTCCGACGCCCTCAATGGCCTTCAGGGTCACGTTGCCGACAAAACCGTCGCAAACCGTCACGTCGCAGTTGCCGTTGACGATGTCCCGGCCTTCGACGTTGCCGATGTAGTTCACCGGGACTTTCTTCAGGAGGGTTTGGGCCTCGAAAACCAGTTCATTTCCCTTGGTTTCCTCCTCCCCGATGGAAAGCAGGCCGACGCGGGGGTTCTTGAAGTTCAGGACGGTCCGGGCAAAAACCTCGCCCATGAGCGCGAATTGGAGCAAGTGCTTGGCCTTACAATCCACGTTGGCCCCGGCGTCCACCAAAACCGAGACGCCCTGCACACTGGGAACCATGGTGACGATGGCGGGGCGGAGGACGCCCTCAATGCGGCCGCACATCATCAAGGCCGCAGCCATGGCTGCGCCTGAATTGCCAGCGGAGACCGTGGCGTTCACTTCGCCTTTTTTAACCAGTTCGGCGCAGCGGACGATGGAGGAATCCCGTTTTTGTTTGCAGGCTTGGGCCGGGCTTTCGCCCATTTCCACGACTTCCCGGGTATCCACGATCGAAATGGATTTTTTAGGGTATTTTCCGGCGGCGGAAAGTTCTTTTTCGACGTCCTCTTTACGGCCCACCAGGACAACTTCCAGGTCGTGTTGGGCCATTCCGAGGACTTCGGCGTCCTGGATGGCGAGGACCGCCCCTAAAACGGATTCCCGTGGGGCGAAATCGCCGCCCATGGCATCAAGGGCGATTTTCATCGGCGGGTGGGGTTAGGCGATGTCAACGCTGACGACTTCTTTGCCTTTGTAATAACCGCAGGTGGGACACACGCGGTGGGGCAGTTTGGCGCTTTTGCATTGGGGGCAGATCGAGAGCGAATTCGTCTTGATTTTCCAATTGGTGCGGCGTTTGTCCCGGCGCTGGCGCGAATGCCGCCGTTTAGGGTTAGCCATGACAACCTCCAATAAAAAACAATTCTGAATTTTGAATTCTTAATTATGAATTATTGATGCTTTCGACCGTGACGGTCGAAAGCCGTCATCCATTTAAAATTCAAAATTAAAATTTTAAGTTTTTCAGTGCGTCCCACCGCGGATCAGCCGGTGGTTCCTGGCACCGGCAGGATTCCATGTTAAGGTCCCGGCCGCAGCCGCCACACAAGCCCTTGCAGTCATCCCGGCAAAGAGCCCTCATGGGTACCGATAAAAGCACGGTTTGGCGGATTTGGTCGGCGATGTCCAACATTTCGCCGTCGAAATAAACGACCTCCAGGTCCCCCTCCGCCAGGCTTTCCTCTTCCGAAGGGCTACTCCCGCATTGGGGCCGGTAATGGACCTCGAAAAAGGATTTAAAGCGGCTTTCAAACTCCTTCAGGCAGCGGTCGCACAGCAGGAGCATCTTGCCCCGAACCCAACCCTTGGCCGAAACCAAATCGCCACTTTTGGACAATTCACAGTAAATTTCCAGCGGGTCCCGGCAGAGTTCGGGCGTTAACTCGATGCCTAACGCCTGGGCCCAGTCTTTTTCCTCTAAAACAAGGTCTTCTTGTTCCAGCGAGCGCAATTCCACCTTCAGCATCGTTGCGCCGCCTCCCTTCCCTTCACAGCCATTATCGCCTTCAATTCATTCAATTTTTTTATAATTTAAGGCTGAAAATGGAGGGTGACAACCCGGAACCGCCTTAAAAGCAGGGGCGATTATAGGAATGCCTATCTTGGAGTGTCAAGAAAATACCCTGATTCAGGGCCTATTTGCATTAAATTCATAACAGCGATTCATCGGAAGTCGGACACATTCCCGGATTAAAAAGCATCTCTCAGGGCCTTTTCAACCGCCGATGGCACAAAACCACTGACATCCCCCTTCAGCGTGGCCACTTCCTTGATCGCGCTGGAGGAGAGAAAAATGAATTTTTCATTCGGGACTAAGAAGACCACTTCGATTCCAGGATAAAGGCTGCGGTTGATGAGCGCCATCTGGAATTCATACTCAAAATCCGCCACGGCCCTTAAACCCCTGAAGATCATGTTGGCCTTGATCTGCCGGGCGTAATCCACCAAAAGTCCGTTAAAAGAGGAAATAACGACGTTCGACAAATGGCGTGTTGTCTTGTTGAGTAATTCCACCCGCTTTTCCACGGAGAAAAGGACTTTTTTCGATGGATTTGCGACTACGGCGATATGCAATTGGTCGCACATTTTATAGGCTCTCTGGGCAATATCCAGGTGGCCATTGGTCACGGGGTCAAAAGACCCGGGGTATAATCCGATGGTTTTCTTTTTGGCCAATTTGATTTCCTAAATTCAGATTAGAACCTGTTTCAAAACCTCTCTCACCACGAAGTGCACGAAGGCCACGAAGTAAACCCAATGCTTTTTCAAGACATTATCGACTTACTTTGTGTACTTTCTGCCCTTTGTGGTAAGAGTTTGGGGTTGAAATGGCTTCTAGTCTTCCTCGCAAGGCGAAGCCGGGCCGTTTTTAAATAAGGTCAAAAGGGTATCCCCATATTTTTTTTGCCGCACAAGGGGATAGGGGAAATCCCCTTCTAGTTCCGTATCCTTGAGCCCATGCTCCACGGCAAAAATGCCGTTTTCCTTAAGGATCGGATATTCCATCAAAAGGCGTTGTAACCGTTTTAAAACGCCGGTTTCATAGGGTGGATCGGC
The DNA here is from genome assembly GCA_030041545.1 of candidate division FCPU426 bacterium. Taxonomy (GTDB): domain Bacteria; phylum Oederibacteriota; class Muellerivitia; order Muellerivitales; family Muellerivitaceae; genus JAJPJW01. Next base: position 34,965 of record JASHNQ010000014.1, read on the forward strand.
CAGTAGGATATCAAACTTTTTGCCCTCCTGATGAAGCAAATAGAAGGCCTTGGAAACCTCGGAGGGGATAACGCGGAGGTTTTCCGGGGGATTCCGTGGATGGATCCCGAAATTTTCGAGGTTTTCCGAAATCAGTTTCAGGCTGTCCGCGGCTTTTTCCACGAAAACAACTTCACTGGCGCCTCGGCTCAACGCTTCTAATCCAAGGTTTCCCGTGCCGGCGTAAAAGTCAACCAGGCTGCATCCCGCGACCGGTTCCAACATGTTGAAAAGCGCGCCCTTGACCTTATCCGAAGTGGGTCGAACTCGCATGTTTTGGGAAGCCTTGACGATGCGGCTTTTGAATTTTCCGGCGATGATGCGCAAGAATTCCTTCCTCTATGAAATTTGGGCTAAGTCCAACAAGCCCTTGAACTTCATCTCCAAATTCTGCCGCAATCCTTGATTGGCGGGTTCTTGCAGTTCGGCGTCTTTGCTTATAACTTCAAGTGCCGTTTTTCGGGCCTCTTCCACAATATCCACGTCCCGTTTCAAATCCACGATGCCGCCTTCGCGGCGGCCTGACTGGGCAACGCCAAAGATTTCACCCGGGCCCCGCATTTTAAGGTCGAATTCGGATAATTTGAATCCATCCAGTGTGGAAACCATGATTTTCATGCGCTGGATGGCGTCGCTGGAAATGAGCGGAGAAGTTAGAAGGAAGCAGTAAGATGGGTCTTCGCCCCGCCCCACCCTCCCCCGCAATTGGTGAAGCTGGGCCAACCCGAACCGCTCCGCATGCTCGATGACGATCATCGTCGCGTTGGGAATATCAATGCCGACTTCCACAACCGTGGTGGCGACCAGAAGCTGGATTTCCTTTTTCTTAAAGGCATCCATTACGGCTTCTTTCTCTTCTCTTTTCATCTTCCCATGCAACAAACCTACCTTGAAACCATGAAAAATCTCCTTCTGGAAATGCTGGTACATTTGGATGGCGGATTTCAAAAGGGTTTTGGATTCTTCCACCACTGGTAAAACCCAAAAAACCTGTTCCCCCTTCAAAATCCGCTCCTTGGCGAATTGGTAAACCTCATCGTGTTTCGACTCGCTTTTCCAGGAAGTCTTGATGGGCTTCCGCCCTTTGGGTAATTCGTCCAGGATGGATAAGTCCGTATCTCCATATTCGGTCAAGACCAATGCCCTCGGAAAAGGCGTGGCCGTCATCATGAGGCAATCGGGCCATTGGCCTTTGTTTTCCAAGGCCGCCCTTTGCATCACTCCGAACTTGTGCCTTTCGTCGATCACCAGGAAACCCAAGTTCCTAAACTTGATGTTTTCCTTCAGGAGCGCATGGGTTCCAACCGCCACATCCACAAGCCCTTTCTCCAGTGCTTCCAAGGCTTCCTTTTTAGCTTTGGCCTTCATATCGCCAGTAAGTAAAAGGCTCCTTACCCCCAATGGACCCAGGAGCTTTTCCAAATGGAGGAAATGCTGTTGGGCCAGTATCTCGGTAGGGGCCATGAAGGCGCTTTGAAGGCCTGAATCCGCGGCGTAAAGGAAAGAGATGGCCGCCACCAATGTCTTGCCGCTGCCCACATCGCCCTGCAAAAGCCGGTTCATGGGGTAGTCCCTGGCCAAGTCCAAGCGGATTTCCTTCAGCACCCTTTTTTGGGCTTCGGTGAGTCGATAAGGAATCGTTTTGCGGAAGGTTAAGATCCTTTGTCCGTCAAATTGGTATTGCCTTCCCTTTTCCCGTTTCTCGATAGCCCGGCGTTTGACGATCAAAAAGGCCTGGAGTGCCAGGAGTTCCTCAAAGGCCAGCCTTCTGCGTGCCTGTTCAAAAGATTCCAATGTCATGGGTCGGTGGATTTCTTGAATGGCGTCAGCCAGGTTTATTTTCCCCAACGACGGATTTTCGGATGGGGTTCGGGGGATTAAACCGCCGTATTTCTGGAGGATCGTTCCAATCAAAGTCCGCCAAAAGGATTGGGTGAGGGTGGCCGTGGAAGGGTAAAAAATAATCACCTTCCCTTCCCGCAGCGCCTGTTCTTCCCCAGGCGTCAGGAACTCAAAGGTTTCTGCCTTTCCCACCACCTGCTTGCCCCATTTGGAAACTTTCGGCGCTTCGTGCAGAAGTACCCACCGGCCATGGGTAAGTTCCTTCTTCAAATAAGGCCTGTTAAACCAGACCCAGTTCAAATGGCCGCTGGAATCCTGCAGGACCACCTTGGCGGTCTCCTGGTGGCCACGCCGCATTTGCGAAACGCCGTTGATTCGGGCCAATATGAAATAAGGATCCTCCCGATTATCACATTGGGCGATCGGGGTGAGCGAGCCGCGATGGATGGCCCATTTGGGGGAATAATGGAGGACATCATCCACGGTCTTGAGGCCGGTCAAGTGGAAGGCCCTGAGTTTTTCCGTGGGCACGAATGGAAGGGCTGAATCGAGAAGGTTTAATTTGTCCGCGGCGGGTTTGGCCGAAACCCGCTCCTGAGGCAGGTGCCCAATCCATTCTTCCAGGCGTTGGATGGTTTGGGTGATCAGGTCACGCCGCTCATCGAGGGAATAGGTCATGTATTGGGAGAAGGCGCCGCGGCTTTTCCTTAGGAAATCCGAAAATTCCTGCCCAGCGGGAAAGTCAAATCGGCCCGTCTTAAGGAGGCCCTCGCATTGCGTCATCCAATAGCGGTCCAAGCCCTTAAGGACGGATTTGTTGGAATACCCCTGTTTCTCCTCGAGCCGGAGGGGCTTCAACCAGTTTTCTAGTTGTTGGCGAAGTGAATGCATTCGAAGCCGCCAAAAGGGGATGGATCATCATAGACTAAGACTTAAGGCTGTTAAAAAGGCTTGTTTATTGCAAAAGCCTTTGCGTATAATGCCGCCCCATGCTGCGCATTCACAGGGGAAAATCCCCCTGTGTACCCCATCTTAAGGCCATAGGGCTTGACACCCCTATGAACCCCAGGGGCGAAAAACGCCCCACGCTTAATCTAAAGAGGAGTAGTTCCATGGCTCAAGTTTGTGACATTTGCTCGAAGGGGCCCATTAAGGCCCGCAAGATCACCCGCCGCGGGAAGTCCAAGAAGGAAGGCGGCATCGGATTGAACATTACCGGCGTTCACCTGCGCCGCCAGATGCCGAACCTTCAAACCATCCGCGCCATCGTGGATGGCCGTCCCCAGCGCGTCCTGGTCTGCACCCGCTGCCTGCGCTCGGGCAAGGTCCAAAAAAGGCTGGCGGTCCGCAAGGCTTCTTAACCCTTTCTAAAGCGTTAAAATGAAAAAGCCACTTGCCTACCGGCAAGTGGCTTTTCATTAACTGCGGACTCCTCGCTTCAAACTTCGAACTGGGTCGGGCGTTAACGCAGTGCCCGGCCCTTATATTTCCATCCATTCCCTTTCCAAACCCAAATGAAGGTTTCATTGGAAAAGCTCTGCACGCTTCCAGCCTGGAAGCTCCAGGTCAGTTTTACCTTGGCCGTATGATCGTTCACCCAGGCCAGGGAGGTAATGTCGCCGTTGGTAAGGGTTGCGTCCTGGACCCAGCTTTGGGTCAGCTGGTTTTTCAATTGGTCCGAGCTGCCGAAGGTCCCGTCGGTCATGGCATAGGCCTGGGGCCAGTTAGCTTGGACGACGTCTCCGGTGAAGGATAGGACGGCCTGCTGCAGGGCCTTTTCGCGCGCCACCGTATCCTCGGGCGAAAGGGAGCACCCCCCCAAAAGGCCCATAGCCAATAAGAACACTCCCCAAACCAGCCTCTTCATAAGAAGTTCCCTATGGTTTGAAATGGACCTTTTCCAGGTCGGCGATTTCTCCCACCCGGCGTACATGCCGGTCCACGTTGCTAAAAGGCGTGTTCAGCCAGATGTCCGCCAGCTTCAAATTCGTATCCAGGGGAAGGTCCCGGCCCGCCAGGGAAAGCACGTTGGAATCGTTGTGGGTGCGGGTCTGCTCGGCCATCTTTTCGGTGAAAACCAGGGCCGCCCTGACGCCCGGTACCTTATTGGCGACGATAGACATGCCGATGCCGTTCCCACAGACGACAATGCCCCGGTCCGCCCGGCGGGTGGCCACGGCCTCGGCGACCTTTTCCCCATAAATGGGATAGTCGCTGGGCTCGGCATTGGGCGCGCCCATATCCTCGACTTGATGTCCCTTTTCCCGCAAGTGCTTGACCAAAGCCTGTTTTAAATCAAAACCCGCGTGATCCGCCCCAATGGCAATTTTCATTATTGGTTCCCTCGGTAATTCAGGTTGCCGGCAGGTTTCTCCATCGATCCATCGCTCTTTGAAGGTAATCTTCCATTTGGCTCAAGACCTGGCGGTAAACCTCCAGCGGCTGTCCCACCGGATCCTCCACGTCTTTCACGCCTGCCCCGGCGAATTCGGAAAACAGGGAGACTTTGGGTCCCAATTCCGGCATCTTCTTGGCGATCATTTCCTTATGCCTGACCGTCATGGTCAAAATCAAGTCGCTTTCCAGGGCAAGGGCTTTGCTTAAAGGCTGGCTAAGGTGTCCGGAAATATCGATTCCCCTCTCCCGGCAGGCCTGGACAGCTTCGGATGTGGGTGGGACCCCGGCGAAAGCCGCCAAGCCCGCCGATTGGACTTCCAAGGGTAGTCTGTTCTCCCGGGCCATTTTTTTGAGAAACCCCTCGGCCATGGGGCTTCGGCAAGTATTACCGGTGCACACGAAAAGGATTTTCTTGGGCAACTCTTTTCCCCCGTCGCTTATTCCTGTAAAAGTTGGGTTAAAAGAGCCTCCACTCGGGTAATTTCTTCCTGGGAAACACAGCCGGTCCGGATGATGTTCAGGTGTTTTTTGTCGGATTTGGCGATGGCGGTTTCCCCGGCCAAGGGGCAAACGCCCGCGTCCAGGGCGGCATCCACTTTCTCGAGGATTTCGGGGTCCACCTCGTCGAATCGGACCGGGCTTTTACCTCCGGAGAAATTGGCGCTGGAAACGGCCAAAGTGTCGCCGGCAGTGCGCAGCAATTCCAAAGCGATTCCATGGTCCGGGCACCGCAATGCAACCGTTCCATCCGGCCCCACGCCTCCCGGGGCCAAATGGGCCTTGGCCCGGGTGATAAGGGTCCAAGGACCCGGCCAAATTTTTTTCAAGATATCCAAATCCCTATCCTTGAAATCAGCGATTTCCAAAGCCACTTCGGGCCTGGAAATAAGGATCGACAAGGATTGGTTCAAGGGACGGTCTTTGAGTTTGAATATCCGCTTCAGCGCCTCCGGCTTTTTGACGGAACAACCAATGTCATAAACCGTGTCCGTTGGGAAAACGGCTATCCCGCCCTCTTTTAAGACCTTGGCGACCTGCGAAAGATTGGCGGGCGTGTAAGGTAACGATTTGATGTCGGTTTTTTCGCTCATGGTCGTTTCCAATCACGATCAAGTTGGCCGCTAAAACTTACGATCTATTATTAATTTTCTCAAAGAAACTCAAATTTTTCAGCAGGATTTTAGCGGATTTCCGTGGTTTTTGTTAAGTCAATGCTTAGTAAGGGGTATCGGAGACCCGCCCCTACATTGCATTACTGCCTGGCAGCCAAAGCCCTCCACCCAATGTCTTTCCTAAACTGGGCGCCTTCAAAGTGGATGTCGCCAACCGCCTGGTAAGCATGGTTCAGCGCCCCTTGGATCGTTTTTCCCCATCCCGTTACACACAAAACCCTGCCACCCGAAGTGACTGTTTTTCCCTCTCGCAAGGACGTGCCAGCGTGAAAAACGTATGAATCGGCATGGGCGGAGGCTTTTTCAAGGCCTTGAATGACCTTTCCCTTAGGATAGGAGCCAGGATAGCCTTGGGAGGCCATCACCACGCAGGCCGTGGGCCGTTCATCCCATTCGACTTTCAAGTGGGATAGTTTGCCTTGGGCCACCGCCATGCAGATATTGACAAAATCGGTTTTCAGCCTGGGCAAAACGACCTGTGTTTCAGGGTCGCCAAAACGGCAGTTATACTCGATCACTTTGGGGCCGTCAGGTGTGATCATGAGTCCCGCGTAAAGCACCCCTCTATAAATGATTCCCATGCGTTTCAGGGCCCCAACGGTAGGTTTTAGGATTTTTTCTTGGATTTCCACATTTATGGCTTCCGTCACCACCGGCGCGGGAGAATAGGCCCCCATTCCGCCCGTATTGGGTCCCTTATCCCCATCAAAGACCCGTTTATGATCCTGGGCGCTGATCATAGGGAGAATGGTTTCACCGTCCACAAAAGCCAGGATCGAAGCTTCTTCACCTTGGAGGAACTCCTCGATGACCACCTTGGAACCGGCTTCCCCAAAAATCTTCTTCTTCATGGCATCTTCCAGGGCAAGTTCCGCCTGGCCAATGGCTTCGCAAACCGTCACGCCCTTCCCTGCCGCCAAGCCGTCCGCCTTGACGACAATGGGAACACCCTGTGATCGGACATACGCCACGGCCTTTTCATAATCGGTGAAGGTAGCGGCCTTGGCGGTTGGAATATGGTTGTCTAAAAGAAGCTTCTTGGTGAAGTCCTTGCTGCCTTCCAACTGTGCTCCGGCTTTCGAGGGCCCAAAAACTTGAAATCCCTCTTGAACCAACTCATCGGCCAAGCCCATGCAAAGGGGCACTTCCGGGCCAATGACCACCAAGCCGGGCTTGTGGTCCTTGCACCATTTGACCAGGCCCGGAATGTCCTCGGCCTTGATATCCACGCATTCCGCAAGTTGGGCAATACCAGCGTTACCCGGGGCGCAAAAAAGCTTGGGCTGGCGTTTGGACTTGGCCAACGCCCAGCAAATGGCGTGCTCTCTTCCTCCCGACCCAACGACCAAGATATCCACAAAAGCCTCCGTCTTTTACCGCGAAGGCACGAAGAACGCGAAAATTATTTTGAGGCTAATTTTGTGGCCGTTCGCGAACTTCGCGTCTTCGCGGTGTAAATTTTGATTAATGCTTAAAATGCCGGTAAGTCGTGAAGATCATCGGGATGCCGTGCTGGTTGGCGGCTTCGATGACTTCCTTGTCCCGCACGCTTCCGCCGGTTTGGATGATGGCCGCGATCCCCGCTTTGGCGCAGGCGTCCACGCTGTCCCTGAAGGGCAAAAGGGCGTCGGAAGCCATCACGCTTCCCTTGGCTTTGTCCCCCGCCTGCCGGATGGCGATTTCCAAGGATCCCACCCGGTTCATTTGTCCGGCCCCCACCCCGATGGAAACCCCGTCTTTCACCAGCACAATGGCGTTGGATTTCACGTGTTTGACCAACTTCCATCCAAAATCCATATCCTTGGCGAGTTTGGGATCCGGCTGTTTTTCGGTAACCACCTTGTAGAGGGACTTGTCTTCGGGCGCTTGGTCAAACTCCTGAACCAGGAACCCGCCCTCCACCCGGCGGACATGGTAACCCGTCACCATTTCCCGGGCCTTGCCCAAGCCCTCCACCGTCATCACCCTCAAGTTTTTGCGGGCTTCAAAGGCCCTCAGGGCGCCTGCGTCATAAGAAGGAGCCAGCATAATTTCAAAAAAACCAAGTTTTTCCAAGATCACCTGGGCCATTTTTTCATCCACGAGACGGTTGACCGCCACGATCCCGCCAAAGGCGGACAAGGGATCAGCGTCGAACGTCTTCACAAAGGCCTGCTGGACGTCCTTGCCGATGGCCGTGCCGCAAGGATTTGTATGCTTGATGATGGTAGCGGCGGGATCTTCAAATTCTTTCACGATCATCAAGGCCGCGTCCGCGTCCATGATGTTGTTGTAGGAAAGTTCCTTGCCTTGCAGTTGTTTGCCATTGGCGATGATCGGCAAGGTACTGTTGCGGTCCTTGTAAAAAGCCGCCGGTTGGTGGGGGTTCTCACCATAACGCATTTCCTGCACCTTCAAGCCCGACATAGCGAAAATGTCCGGCCAATTCTTTTCCGAAAGGCGCCGGTGAAGGTAGTCATGGATCATGCCGTCGTAACGAGCCGTGTTACCGAAAGCCTCGATTGCCAATTCCTGGCGCAACTTAAAGGTCGTGGCCCCCTCATTTTCTTTCATTTCCTTGATCACCGCCGGATATTGGAAAGCGGATGTCACCACGGTCACGCTGCGGTAGTTTTTGGAGGCGGAACGGATCATGGAAGGGCCGCCGATATCGATATTCTCAATGACATGGTCCAATTCTACGTTGGGCTTGGAAATAGTGGCTTCGAAGGGATAGAGATTCACGCAAACAAGGTCGATGGGCTTGATGTTGTGTTGGGCGATGGTTTCCATGTGTTCCTTATTGTCCCGGAGGGACAATAACCCCCCATGCACCACCGGGTGAAGGGTCTTGACGCGCCCGTCCAACATTTCAGGGAATCCCGTAACCTCGGAGATGTCCTTCACAGGCAACCCGGCCTCCTTAATGGCCTTGGCTGTTCCGCCGGTGGAAATAAGTTCCACTCCATGGGCTGCCAGTTCCTTTGCGAAATCAATGAGGCCCGATTTGTCCGACACGCTGATCAATGCCCTCTTAATTTTGACCTTATCTTCCGCCATTTTTCCCTCGGTTACCAAAATTTAAGTCTCCACTACATCAAGGTTAATATCAGCATTAATCGCTTTATCTCTCAATAAGGAAACAAAAACCGCGATATCAGTTTTTGAATGATGATCGGAAATTATGTTGAAGCTTTTTCCATCATCACATTGGAGTACAAATACATTCACAGTCCAAATTCCATATTGTGATGCGGATATTCTCTTTGCCAATTTAATGTCGCTGATTCTCACCCACTGTATTCGTTTTGGTCTTATCAAAAACCGAGACAGTATTAATTCATTATCCAAACATTCAACCGTTTCAGTTCCATGAATTAGTAAACCAAGGCTCAGGCTTGTTCCAAGAACACCCGTAAACAAAAAATCAGGCAATGTCACATCTGGATGAAGTAAATAAATTTCTCCCGGAAACAGAAAGGAAAAAATACACAAAAAACAAATCAATGAGCGGTACCCCAAAGAGAAGCGCATAGACCAAGGAATAATATTTTCTTTATTCATATATCCTCTCAAACCCTATGGAATAATTCGCACTTTCCCTTCGTTGACTATTATTTTTTTCTCACAAAACAAACGAACCGCTTCCGGATAAATCAAATGTTCAACTTTTAAAACTTTTTCCGATAAGGTTTGGGGGGTATCGGTCGGAAACACCTTCACGTGACCCTGCAAAATGATGGGCCCCGCGTCCACACCCTCGATCACGAAATGAACCGTTGCCCCGGATTCCTTTTCCTTGGCCTTGATCACCGCTTCGTGAACATGATGTCCATACATCCCTTCCCCGCCGAACTTGGGCAATAGGGCTGGGTGGATGTTCATGATCCTGTACTCGTACGCCTTGATCAAAACAGGCGTCAAAATCCGCATATAGCCCGCTAAACATATCAGGTCGATCTTCTTGGCTTGGCAAAGCCGGAGGACTTCCTTGTCGTATTCTTCCCGGCTTCCGGAATAACCCTTACTGGTAATGGCCACGGATTCAACACGATGGGTTTCCGCCCGTTCCAGGGCCTTGGCATCGGGCAGATTGGAAAAAACCAACCCGATTTTGCCCTTGAACAGGCCCGTTTCCTGGGCGTCCAACAGGGCCTGAAGGTTGGTCCCGCCACCCGAGGCGAAGACAGCGATTTTAATCAATTGGGAACCCCTCAGTTCAAATGGCTGTCATTCCAGTTCTTTGCCCAGGATGTAGGCTTTCGATTTTCCAGCTCCAGCCGCCCGATTTTCGGCCCCCTGTACTTTAGGAAGGTCGTAAAGGGCCTTGGTGTTTTCCGGATCGAACCGAAGGGCTTGTTGGTAGAGATGAACGGCCGATTCATAATCCCCGGCCATGGCGAAGCAGTTGGCGTAGTCGATGATCATCGGAACGCAGGTAGGATAATCGAAATACAGGTTTTGATAAATCATTAATGCTCCTGAAAGATGCCCCGAGCTTGCTAGGCTTCTCGCCTTCTTAAAATCATCCAATAGATAAACCAGTATGGGGTCCAACCGCGCCGCGCGCCGCAGTTCCTCCTTGGCTTCAACAACGCGGTTCAGGCGCAGAAGGACCTCATATTTCTGGAAATGAATCAATTTGTAATCGGGCAAAATATTCCCCGCTCCGTTGAAGTCCTCCAGGGCTTTGTCCAAATCGCCCGGTTGGTTTCGGTCAAGGTAGACGGAACCTCTTTCGTAGAGATCGAACGGGTTTCCCGGATCCAACAGCAGGGCTTTGTCATATAAGCCGAGGGATTCACTCCAATTTCCCATGACGGCGGCCTCGGAAGCTTTTTTAAGGTCCAAATCCGCTCCTTGCCGTTGAAAGGCATTACCCACCTTGAGCAATGCCAGCGCCATCAAGGCAGTTAAAAACGGCAAAAAATAGATTTTCCGCCGGCTTATATCCAATTCCCTCCGTTGGATCGGGAACCCTGTCATTCGATAAAACCGTTGGGAAAGGGCCACGGGAAAAGCTGCCAGGAAAAGGAGCGGTAGGGCGATGGAAGGCAGGTAACCGTCCATGTTCAAAAGGTTGCCGGCGGCCACGGCCGCTATCGCCGCGAAAGCACCGACGGCCAGGGGCCTCGAAACGGCATTGGCCTTATAAAGCTTCCACCATTGGGCAAGCGCGTAAAACCAAAACCCCAAAATCAACAATAAACCCACAACCCCCGTTTCCGCCGCCCACTCCAAGGCCCAATTGGAAGCATGATCCACCCCATAGGCGCGCTGGGCCTGGCGCAGAATTAAAAAGGCGGGGCGATAGGATGGGAAAGCGGCCATGAAAGCCCCAAAGCCGACTCCCCCCATCGGGTGGTTTTGAACCATGTCCACCGTTCCCTTCCACACCTGTTCCTGGAATCGGACGGCCGGACTGGGGGAGCCCGTCCATTCCTTCAAGCTGGAGTCCATGGGTGGAACGACAAAGGACGCCGCTGTCAATGCCAAAGGCAACCCCAGCCACTGGAAGGCTTTAAACCATCCGTCGTTTTTGACGACAAAAATTCCAAAAACCACCGTACCGGCCGCCAGCCCCACCCAACCCGCCACACTCCCCGTTAAAAACAGGGCGGCCAGGGAAGCCGTCACCAGGAATCCCCAAAAAATTTTCGAAACCGTTCTTTCCGCCCTCATCCAAAGGGCCAACGCAAGGGGCCAGACCATGAGCAAATAACCGGCGAGAAAATCCGGGCTTCCGAAGCCGGCCACCGGCCGTCCATTCCATTGGGTTTTGACCACCTGGGACCATCCTTCACCGCCCATACCGGCCGCCTGATCCAAGGCCCACAAGCTGGTTGCCAAACCCGACACCAAAAAGGCCACCAGCAGATTCTCCGCCTGCCAGGCCTCCAGGCAGGTAAAGGTCAAGAGCAAATACCAAAGGGGATAAACCACATCGTCCCTCAAGTGCCAAAGGCAGGCCTTGGAAAAGGGTGAAATGAAAATTGTCGCCATGGTCCAAGCCGAAAACGCCAGGAGGATCCAGAGGGCCTTGGAAGAAACCCAGGTTAGTCTCCCGGTGAAATAAGCCTTTAATGCCCAAGAACCCAATATGAGATAAACGATGATTTGGGTGACGGCGAACTTGGGAAAGAGCGGGTTCAAACCTTTAAGTTGGGTTAAAAAAGGAAGGGTAAAAACAAGAAGGACGGAAAGGAATTGGGGGGCTTTTTCCAGCGCCATTCCCCATCCGCTGGAAGGACCCGTTGGTTTTGCGGGGATGGGCACGAAAATTCCTTAAGGTAATATCTGCCGTTTCAGGGACAACGCCTTGGCGTTTTGGGGATCGATTTTTAAAACCTCATCTAATTCCCTCAAAGCGGACTTCAAGTCCCTTTGAAGGAAATAAACATAAGCCAAATTGAAGTGGCCATCCACTGAATTCGGGTCCAATTGGATGGACTTTTCGTAACACTTCTGGGCCAGGTCGATCCTGGACGGGTCTTTGCCCGAGGTCAAAAGGTAAATATTCCCCAGGTTCAAATAGGCCCCGGTGGACCGCGGATTCAGCACCGCTTCTTTTTCAAAGGCCTTTTGGGCTTCTTGCAAGTTCCCGGATTTGGCAAAAAGGTTTCCCAACTCATGGTAATTTTCGGCGTTATCCGGTTGGTCGCGGACGGCCCGCAAGAGCCTTCGCAGTTCGGCGGAAAGATCCGCGGGAACGGCCTTTAAAAAATCATTTTGGGAGTTTTCGGACAAAATGGCCGCGAGGAGCCTTGTTTCCTGGACCAATCCAAAGGCGGCACAAGCCGCCAGGAACAAACCCAGGAGGACGCCTAACGGAGCCTTCCATCGGATCCTGTCCGGGGGAAATACGCGGTTTGCCAGCAGGCCGGCCGACATCCAGAGGAAGAACGCGATTCCGGGTAGGCGGCAGTTGTAATCAAACAGGTTGGTGATTCCAACTCCTATAAGCCCCAAGCCCGGGCCCGCCATCGGAAAAACCTGTTCCAGCCCGCCATCCTTCCATTGGATGATCGATCTCCATGCCCGTCCCACGAGCTGGAGCCAAAAAAAACCCGCCGCTACCAGGCCGACGAGCCCCAATTCCACGCCGGTTTCCAAAATTTCATTGTGCGCGTGCTCAGCAAAAGTGTTGTCCTTTTGGGTTTGTTGGGCCAATGCCTCGGTCATATAGGGTTGGAAGTGAAGGGAAAACTGGCCTACGCCCCAGCCCCGCAAAGGCTTCTCCATGATCATCCAGACGGCGCCTTTCCAGACCTCCATACGCTCGGTGGGCCGCGACCCTGCCTGACGAGCCAAAAAAACCCCTCCCAACAAAACCAGCAGGGCAAAGGTCGCCGTGGCCCAACGCCACTCAGTGTCCCTCCAGGCCCGGGTTCCGATAAAATAGCCGGCTAAAATCATCTCCACGAAGAATCCGATATATCCGGCTCGGCTTTGGGTCAAAACCAATGCGGTGAAAAGAAGAACCGGAAATAGGATCTGAAACACCCGTATCCACGGATTCCTTTTCCATGGGGAAACGCTTAAAAGGACCGGCATCGTCAGGACCAAGAAGGCCGCGTAAAGATTCGGGTTTCCAAAGGTGGCGAAAATCCTCGCCGAAGATCCGTTTTCGGCGTAAAGGGTCACGAAATCCAAGCCCATTTTTTGCAGAGACCCGTAAAGGGCTGTCAGGAAAGCCAGCCCCATCCAAACCCACAGGGAAGCCGGTTCTTGTGATTCCTCGGGCCTTTGGCGGATCAGCCAAAAAACGCCAACACAAGGCAAAAAACGGCCCAAATACTCCGAGGCCGCCAAGTCCACCGGACTCCAGAAATAAGACAGACAGGTCCAGCCCACATAAAGGGCCAGGTACAACTCCAAGGGGGAAAAAGAAAATTCGGGTTTCCGGAAAATCCGGAGGGATTCCAACAGGAGCAGCAAAAAAAAACCGATGGAAACCGCGTAAGATTTGTAGTCTACGTCACGGAAGGACGGAACAAGGATGACGGTGGCGACGGCCAGGTGCCACAACCACCGCCGAAAAGTCGCGAGGGCCTTATCCAAAAAGAAAACCTCTTGGACAATTAATTTTTTTGAACCGCGGGCTCAAAAACTTCCGAAACTCAAAACTCGGAACTGATTTTAAATGAACTCGACGCCTTTTTTGCCCGCCACGACCTCACCGACCACTGAGGGGTTGGCACCGTTTTTACGGAGTTTCCGCAACGCCTTTTCCACCTTCTTGGGACCCACGATCAACACCATACCCAAGCCCATGTTGAAGGTTCGGTAGGCGTCTTCCTTAGGCACGTTCCCCCGTTTGATCAGCCAATCGATGACCGGCAACACCTTCCAACTGCCTTCCTTAAAACGGATTCGGCAGCCTTCAGGCAGCACGCGCGGTGGGTTGTCGATGAGGCCGCCGCCCGTGATATGCGCCATGGCCTTGATGTTGACCTCGTCCAGGATGGGGTAAATCTCATGGAAATAGGACTTATGGGGAGTAAGGAGGATGTCTCCGATGATGCCGTTCAATTCGGGCACCCGGTCGGTGTACTTCAACCCCACCACCTCGGTGACGATCTTGCGGGCCAGGGAATAACCGTTGGTGTGGAGCGACACCGAAGGCAGGCCGATACAGACGTCCCCCGGGACGACTTCTTCCCCCCGGATGATGCCCTTCTTTTCCACTACCCCCACGATGGTGCCCGCGATGTCGTAGTCCCCTTCCCGGTAAACCGAGGGCATTTCGGCGGTTTCGCCCCCAATCAAGGCGACTCCAGCCTTTCGGCATTCCTCGGCCATGCCCGAGACGATCTCCTCCACTACCGCCGGATTCAGCTTGCCAGCCGCGATATAGTCCAAGAAAAAGAGCGGTTTGGCACCTTGCACCAGGATGTCGTTGATGGAATGCCCCACCATGTCCTGGCCAAGGCTCTTATACCTTCCCATGGCCACGCCGATCTGGATCTTGGTGCCCACCCCGTCGGTGGAAGCCACCAGGACCGGTTTTTTGTACTCCTTGGTTTTGAGTTCATAGAGGCCCCCGAAAAGGCCGATATCGGAAAGGACATTTTCATTGAAGGTTGAGGCCACCTGCTTCTTGATGCGCTCCACGGTCTCGTTGCCCGCGTCGATGTTCACGCCCGACGATTTGTAGGTTGTGGCTTTCATGGCGGCCTCCTTGGATCACCGATTTTATGCCAAAACGGTTATCGAAAGTATTTTTAGGTAGTGACTCATTTTGGTGGAGCGATTCTACTTTTCCCCCCTGAAAGAGGAGGATAAAGGGGGTGTTAGCCTTTAGGTTTCGGCCATATTAAGTCCCTTTTCAAAGTGGGGAATTATTCAAAATGACTCACCACCCAGTTTTATGATTTCTTGTAGACCTCCACGCCGTAGTTTTGAATGGCCCCGGACCATTCGTGCTCGGAGTCAAAGGAGACCATGTCGAGGAACTCATCCTTCTGCAGGTAGGTTCGGGCGCCCCCGCCGAGGATTTCCATCAAGGGTTTGACCGCCTCCCGGTGGGGTACGGCCTCAAACTGGATTCCCAACACCAAATGAGGCAGGCCTCCGCCGATGACCATGGCCACCAGGTATCCCCCCGTCACTTCAGCGCTTTGGGACAGCTTTTCCCGAAGGTATTCCACAAATTCAGGGTCCGGGTCCCGGGCCGGCTTGCCGATGCGGATGCGGGTTTGTCCGCGGGCTTGGACTCCATGTGTCTGGGAGCCCCCCTTGGCCGGAAAGGTCCCCTCGGCCAGCATTTCCAACTCCACCCGGGTGATTTTTCCGCCTACGGGGCCGCAAGGGTTGATCAGGAGGTGATCCAGCCGGTTTTGGACCGCCAAGGTAAAAAGCGGTCCGCCCCGCACGGCCACATAGGGGCTATCTTCCACTCCTTTCCATAGGCGCAAAGCTTCGTGGCTGGAAAAGGCCAGCCATACGAGTTCACCCGATGGACCCGGAACCGTGACCACCTGGAATTCTTTCAAGGGGCTCCCCCCCGCAAACTCTTGGGGCCAGGAGGGGGTCGGGAGGAGAAGGGTGCTTTTCAACAGTTCACGGTAAAGAATCCGCCGTACCTTGAGGTCGGGATTCTTGGCCATTTCCACCATCACCCGCTCAAGGTCTTCGTTTTCTCGGTTTTTAACTTTCAAAAAAGATTTTAACCAGCCCACGAAAACTCCTTTGATTTCATTCTACCTGAAAATGATCCGGCAAACGGAAGGGGGGATGGAAAATTTGGGAAACCCTTTACTGGATTTACAAATGGAGGTTCCGCCATTAAATTAGCTTTGGTTCCCAAAGTCCGTTCCAAGGAAATCCAGTGTCTGAAAAGGTCAAGTGGGCCGGCATCTACCTATTAGGCGGGTTCATTCCTTATCTCTTCTACATTAATCCCCCCTTGAGCCGGGAAATCGTATCCGACAAGGTTTTCACCAATTTCCTCATCTTCGCGCCCTACGTGGGCCTGGTTCTCATCAGCCTGCTGGGCTGGCAAATCAACCAAACACGGATCTTTTGGTCCGCCCTCCTGCTCCTGGCCTTTTACTTTTATTTGCTCAACCCGAGGATATTCGTCATTTCGGAAACCGGGCGGGTCGCCACCCTTCAAATCGTCAGCGTGGCCTATCCATTGGGCCTTTGCCTGATCTACATGGTGAAGGAAAGCCGCCTATGGAGCGACCTCAGCTTGGCCCGCGTCCTGCTTTCCCTCATCCCGTTTATTCTGCTCGTGTGCCTTTACAGCTGGGTGCAAGGGGTTTATCAATCACTCCTGTTTTGGGGGCCTTTCGCTCCCAACCAATCCCTTTCTTTGCCGAATTCAGCCTGGGCCGTCGTCGCTTTGTTCCTCTTGGCGGCTTATGGCCTCCAAGACCGCAAAATAAAATCCTTCCTGATTGCCTTATCCATCGCCTTTGTCCCCCTCCTGACTTGTATCCACGGCCTCCTCGGCGGCGCCGCCGCTTCCAAGCTTCCCCCGCGCATCCAGGTCATCCTAACCTTCACCGTCCTGACCCTCATCCTCTTGCACTGCCTGCTGAGGATGTACTGGCAAAAGGTTTATCTGGATCCCTTGACCGCCGTTTCCAACCGCCAGGCCCTGGATGAGCGCCTGCACACCCTCAACGGCGACTTTTCCCTGGCCATGGTGGATATCGACCACTTCAAGAAGTTCAACGACACTTACGGGCACGCCGAGGGGGACAATGTGCTGCGGATGGTGGCCCAGCACTTGGAGGAAAACCTGGGGGACAGGGTTTACCGTTACGGCGGGGAGGAATTTTGCGTGGTTTTCGAGAAGACGCCCGTGGAAACGGCCAGGGCCCAGATGGAAAAAACCCGGGCCTCCCTGGAGAAGAGGAAATTCCACCTCCGGGGCCAGCGCAAAGGTGGTTACAACGGGTTGAACCTGCCGTTCCAAAAAGACGAACCCAGGGGGAAAAAAGTGCACGTCACCGTCAGCGTGGGCGTGTCCCAGTCCACCGCGGCCCGCAAGACATCCGAGGAAGTCCTCAAACGGGCCGACCATGCGCTTTACGAAGCCAAGGAAAAGGGCCGCAACCGGGTGGTTTCGGTTTAGAACCCCTAA
The DNA here is from genome assembly GCA_030041545.1 of candidate division FCPU426 bacterium. Classification (GTDB taxonomy): domain Bacteria; phylum Oederibacteriota; class Muellerivitia; order Muellerivitales; family Muellerivitaceae; genus JAJPJW01. The sequence goes on from JASHNQ010000014.1 coordinate 51,990, forward strand.
CAAAAATCTCTCACCACTAAGTACACCAAGGACACGAAGCCATTCGAGAGCCTCGTGGCCCTGAGTCAAATCGAAGGGTTAAAACCTTGGATTTTTACTATGTTTTCATGCCTTACTTTGTGTACTTTGTGACCTTCGTGGTATGAGAGACGGTTTTTGCCCTTAACATCAATTTCCAGGGTTTTTTCACCTCAAAAGGGGGTAGTGGGTCAGTTCACCGTCATTCCGCGCTTGGACCCCTGGGAACGGCCAGGGGTAAAGCGAAGCAGAAACAATCACCCTCACCCCAACCCTCTCCCCTCAAGGGAGAGGGGGT
>JASHNQ010000096.1 GCA_030041545.1 candidate division FCPU426 bacterium
GGATTCACTTGATGTTACGGACTATAGGATCGTTCCCTTCCTTTCGAAGGTTTATGGCCTCGTTTCGGACAAGGCCTCTCGACCTTGCCACGGAGGCTGACTTCGGGGCCCTCGGGCGGTTACCCCGTCAGGACTTGGCTCATGTCAAACCGCACCTGCTGGCTGCTACACCCTTTGCCCTGGCACGCTGTCCACGATGGGTCCCCATCGTGGACAAGTGGGTGGCCGTTTTAAAGTGATTTCTCGGCCTGGGACCAGAGTGTGATTCCGCCCAAAATGCCCGCGTCGTTCGAAACGATCTTGGTGTTCTTGGCCAATTTAAACTCAATCATCCGGGCGTTTCCGCCGCCGATATAGACTTTGTCGGGGTTCAAAAGGGTGTTCAAAAGCTCCAAGGCGTGCTTCACCCGCTTGTTCCACTTCTTCTTCCCTTTTTTCTTGAGAACCTTGTCGCCGATATATTCGTTGTAGGTCTTGTTGTCCCAGGCCGGGTGCTGGGCCAATTCCATGCGCTGCATCAGTTCGCCGTTGCGGAAAAGGGCCGTGCCTACCCCGGTGCCCAGCGTCACCACCAATTCCAGGCCCTTCCCCCCGATCACGGCGGTTCCCTGCATGTCCGCGTCGTTCAAGATCCGGACCGGCTTTCCCCACCTCCGTTCCAAGGTTTTGGCCAATGGGAAATTCCGCCATACGTCGTTGCCGAAATGGGGCGCGGTGATGACGCGGCCTTCCCGCACCACGCCGGGAAATCCGATGGAAACGCGGTCGAAAGCGGGAAGGGGCTCGGCCAACCCCGCCAGGGCCTCCACCATCACCTGGGGAGGGCAAGGATAAGGCGTGTCCACCCGAACGCGGTCCACCACCATCTTTCCCTTGGCGTCCAGCACCGAGGCCTTCAGACCCGTTCCTCCGATGTCGATGGAAAGGGTATAGGGTTTTAAGCCGTTTTGTTTTTGTTTCCCCGCCACCGTAGCCTCCGCATTTTCTGAAAATAAGACGGTGGTATTTTACCCATCCGCATGCGGGAGAACAGGCTTTTGATTTCTCGGTGGTATTACAGATTGGTTTTCAGACCCCCAAAAACACCCCTCACCCTACCCTCTCCCGCAATGGTTCGACAGGGACATTCGGCTGAGCTCAGTCGAAGCCCTCACCATTTGGGGCGAGGGTTCTAGATCAAGGACTTTTCTTGAATTTCCCCCTCTCCCTTGAGGGGAGAGGGAGGGGTGAGGGTGAAGTTGGATTTTGTTATTTAAACTGACCCACCACCGATTTCTCCACGGTGGGTATAACTGCCGTTGTAAGCTGAGACTGTTGAAAAATCCCATCTCAGATGGGTTTTTCAACACTTCCAAAAGCCAGGGGCGCCAAAACGTCCAAAGGAGGCCATGTGCGTTTAAAAAACCTGCCGGTGTGGAGTTCCTTGTTTTTGTTGGCGGCGCCCCTCTGGTCCAAGGACGTCCCCTTCCAGGTGGTCCCCTGGAACGGCTATAAGGCCGCGATCTCCCTGACCTACGACGACGGCGACCCCATCCACCTGGAGCTGGTGGCGCCGGAGATGGCCAAGCGCCACCTCCGCGGGACCTTTTTCCTCATCACCGGCAAACTGGACCCCTTGGTGGTGAAGGAATGGAAAAAGCTGCTGGTCGACGGGCAGGAGATCGGCAACCACACGGTGACGCACCGGCACGTAGCCGATCTCACCCCCGCCGACGAGCAAAACGAGGTGGCGCGGGCCAAATCCACCCTTGAGCGGGACTTCGGAGTGCCGGTCCTGACCTTCGCCTACCCTTTCGGGGAGGAATCACCCGGCTTGCTAAAATGGGTGGAAGCGGAAGACTTCATGGCTCGGGGCGTGGGCGGCGCCAGCTATGACATGACCCCGGACACGGAACCCGATTGGTACAACATTCCCTGCCAGGCCACCATGACCGCCTATGCCTTCGATACCTATAAGAATTGGATGGACCAGGACCTGGCCGCGGGGGCCTGGGCCGTTTTCGTCATCCACGGCGTCGAGGGCACGCCTTGGGGCTGGCAGCCCATCCCCAAGGCCACCTTCCTCAAGATACTCGACTACCTGGTCCAAAACCAAAAGGATATCTGGATCGCGCCTTTTAGCGAAGTGGGCGCCTATTGGCGGGCTGAAAAAGTTTTGGAAAAAGCCAGGCCCCAAAAATCCGGTTCCCTTACCACCCTCAAGTGGGACAAACCCGCCAACTTTCCTGCCGGAGTGGTATTGAAGCTGTCCATCCAGGGCGAGGGCCTCAAGGTTTCCCAAGCCGGCAAGCCCGTGGAGCCCCTTTCAGCGGGCATTTACCCCGTCTCCTTTGACGCCGGTGAATTAACCCTGGAAAACGCGGTTTGGGTGCCGGAGGTTTCCCATGCCGCAAAGACGCCGGCCGCGTCAAATGCCCTGGTTTTCGACGGTGGTTCGATCATGACCGCGCCGGCAAAGGATGTTTTAAAGGTGGATGATTTCGAGTCAGGCTCGCCCGCCTTTGGCGGAACTTGGTGGGAGGGCTGCGATGCCAATGGCGTCACCAAGCTCTCGCCCGTGCCCTTTGCCGTCCTGCAGGGCGGTTCTCCCCTATCCCCCGGCCATTGCGCGGGCATGAAGGGTCACATGGGCCCGCAACAGGCGCCGTGGCCTTGGGCCGTCCTTTCCCTGAACCTGGACGCGGGCGGCAGGCCCGTGGATCTCTCGGCCTATAGGGCCTTGCGGTTTTACACCCAGGGCGACGGCAAGGCACACACCGTGGCCCTGAACAAGGCCTCGGTCAGGGATTACGCGGATTTCCAGGCTAATTTCACCTCACCCGCCGCCTGGGCCCAAGTCACCGTCCCCTTTTCGGATTTCGCCCAGGCCAATTGGGGGAAGCGGTTAGAAAAGAAGTTCAACGACGTGTTGAAGCTGACCTTCTCACCCGGCACCACGGACCCGGATTTCGACTTTAAGATCGACGATGTGGAGTTCGTGAAGTAGGGTGGCCGGGCGGTTTGCCGTCATTCCGGAGGGGTGTTCGACGGGTGAACACTCAAAATAAGGCTTTCCTCAAATTCTTGCCCTAGGATCACCGCGACCGAAGGGAGTTGAACCCGGTGAGGGGTGACTTTTGAAACTGAAAGCCAAACGGTAACACTACCGATTTTGGGGTTATTCCGGTTCCGGGCAAACGCTTCGGGCAGGAATTGGAAAATGAGTCCTGCCTGCCATGGTCGAATTGCCTGAAACATGGCCGCTTCAACTCAGTTTTGGGCCGGGGCGAAGTATTTCTTGTTGATGCTGGCCGTGAGCGCCGGAAGGACATCTTCGGGCTTCTTTTCCCCCTCCCAGACCGGGTCCAGGGCCGGAAGCACCTGGCCGTACCAGATCTCGTTCCAGGCTTTTAAGAAAGGCCCAAAGTGGGCGTTAGCGGGCATCGCCAGCAGGATTTTCTTGTTGGCCGGCCCCGGGCTTTTCAGGAAAGCGTCCGATTCCGCGACTTGAATCAGGGCGGGCTGGACCAGGCCCGTTTCAGCCAGGCCGGCTTCCGTGTCCGGCCCCGCCAGTTCCTTGACCACGATCCATGCTTTTTCCTTGTCCTTGCAGCCCGACCAGATGGAGTAACCCGACCCCCCGCAGCCCCATCCGCGGGTGTGGCTCGGCCCCCAGGGAAATTCCACCACGTCGAAGGAAAGGTCCTTGTGCTGCAGGAAACTGGGAGTGTGCCAGATGCCGGAGGGCATCATGGCGATCTGGCCGTTGATGAACATGCTCTCCGCGCCAGGCCCGAAACTGAAGGATTGGATTTGGGCGGGCGTGGGGGAAACCTGCCAGGTCCAGATCAGGCCCCAGCGGAACCGGTAGGATTCCAGGGCCTGCGGGCTGTCCAGGGCCAGGCGGGTGGGGCTGGTCTCGCTGTCCGTGTAGTATCCGCCGTCGCTCAAAAGGAAAGGGTCGCCTTGGATGCCGTAGGGGTCGCCCCAGGCCCAACGCACGATTTTGCCCGATGCGTCCTTTTTCACCAGTTTCCCGCAGATGGAAAGGAAAGGCTCAGGCCAGGACCACTGGGAGGTGGGATAGGGCACCCCCGCCTCGTCGAAGATCTTCTTGTTGTAGTAAACCAGACCGAAGGGGGAGATGTCGCCCGGCAGGGCGTAAACCTTTCCACCGAGACTGAAGCGGTTCATCACCGAGGGGTAATAGGCCTTGGTGTCCAACTGGTCCTTTTGGATGTAGGGCGTCAGGTCCTCCAAGGCGCCCCGCAGGGAAAGGTCCACGAAGTTGTTGACCTCCACGCTGATTACGTCCGGCGCGTTGCCGCCCGCCATCATGGTGGTGAGCTTGTCCTGGTAGTCGTTGTAAGGGATGTTCATCAGGTCGATCTTCAAGCCGGGGTGGCGGCTTTCGATGCCGCGCAGGGCGTTATTGAGGATCTTCAGGGTGGCCGGGTCCGAGGTATATACGGCCACGCGCACGGACTGGTCGTGTTTCGCGCAGCCGCTGCAAAAAAGCGCTGCCAAAGCCGCCGTAAAAAGAACCCTATGGAATCTGCTCATAAAAACCTCCGCCGGAAATAGGGGAGAGCATAGCGAGGAAACCGAACCTTTTCTATGAGCAGAATGAACTGATGAAAATTCTTGAAATTAATTTCATCCGATTTTCAGTTCTTTTCGTTCTGGCCAAAATCATAATAATAGTCGTCATTGCGAGGAGCGTCATTCATTGGTTTTAGCGACAAAGCAACCTCAGTACATGGGAAAAATAATGCCGTTTTATGTTTATATAACCGCTAATCGAAACAATACGGTACTTTATACCGGCGTGACCAACCGAAGGAGATTAAATGAAAGAGCGCCCCTACCCCTTGCTGAACCACCCTGTTGACGTGAGCCATTCTTTCTCCAACCTCGAAAACACCATGTTCCTCCCGGAAAAACTTTCTTCCTTCAACGCGGCCAAGGCCCAAGGCGACATCCTCTGGGGCCGTTACGCCTACAAGGTCCGCATGGCCTTCAACCAGGAAAGCATCAACCTCATCCCCAGCCAGCCCTGGGAGTTCCCTTCCGAGTACGGCGGCGAGAAGGAACCCTATCCCTTTTCCATCACTTTTTACGGGAACCGCACCCTACGCCTGAGATGGGAGGGCCGCAAGACGCCCCGCCAACCCAAACAACCCTCCCTCATGCTGGCCAAGGAACCCAAGCCCACCACGCCCTGGAAAGTCGCGCGCAAAAAAGGCCGTCTGGTCTATCAAGGCAAAGCGGGTTCGGTCACGGTGGTGGAGGATCCCTGGGCCCTGGAAATCCGCGACGCCTCCGGCGGGCTCCTGACCAAAACCCTGCACCTCAAGGACAACCGCAGCCTGCGCAATACCGACCCCCTGCCCTTCAGTTTCCAGCGCCCCACGCCCGAGTACGGCCGCCAGTTCGCGGCCAGCTTTTCATTGGCCAATAGCGAAAAGATATACGGCTGCGGTGAGTCCTTCACGCGCCTCAATAAGCGGGGCCAGAAAATCGTGCTTTGGTCCTACGACGCCCATGGAGTCCAGCACGACGGAATGTACAAACCCGTCCCCTTTTTCATGAGCGATAGGGGCTATGGCATGTTCCTGCACACTACCGCGCCCGCCACCTTTGATTTCGGCCATTCTTATAATGAAGCCACCACCCTTTTTACCGGGAACGAGGTTTTGGACCTTTTCATTTTCCTCGGCGATCCCAAGGAAGTGCTTTCGGAGTACACCACCCTCACTGGCCGCTCGCCCGTGCCGCCCCTCTGGTCCTTCGGTCTTTGGATGAGCAAATGTACCTATAAATCCGAGAAGGAAGCCCGGGACGTGGCGAAAAAATTGCGGGACAACCAAATCCCCTCCGATGTCATCCACCTGGACACGGGCTGGTTCGAGGAGGATTGGCGCTGCGACTACCGTTTCTCCACGACCCGTTTCAAAAACCCCCGCAAGATGATCCAGGACCTGGCCAAGCAGGGCTTCAAGATCAGCCTTTGGCAGCTTTCCTACTTCAACCCCAAGAACCGGCTTTTTAAGGAAATCATCGACCAGGGTTTGGCCGTCACCGACGGAAAGGGCAACCTGCCCACGGAGGACGCCACGCTGGATTTCAGCAACCCCAAGACCGTCAAGTGGTACCAGAAAAACCTGGCCGGGCTGCTCAAGATGGGCGTGGGCGCCATCAAGGTGGACTTCGGCGAGGCCGCGCCGTTAAAAGGGGTTTACCATTCGGGCATGACCGGCTTTGAGGAGCACAATTATTACCCCCTGCGCTACAACAAGGCCGCGGCCGATGTGACCCGCGAGGTCACGGGCGAGAACATCATCTGGGCCCGCAGCGCCTGGGCTGGCAGCCAGCGTTACCCCCTGCATTGGGGCGGCGACGCCGAATGCACCTACGGGGGCATGATGTCCAGCTTGCGGGGCGGCTTGTCTTTAGGGCTGTCCGGTTTTTCCTTCTGGAGCCACGATATCGGCGGCTTCGTCAACGCGCCCACCGAGGAGCTTTACAAGCGCTGGGCCGCCTTCGGGCTTTTAACCTCCCATAGCCGCTGCCACGGCATGTACCCCCGGGAGCCCTGGGTTTTCGGCAAAGCCTTCACGGATGTATTCCGCAAAACCGTCGAGATGAAATACAAACTCATGCCCTATGTTTACGCCCAGGCCGTGGACAGTTCCCAAAAGGGCTTCCCCTTGCTGCGGACGCTCTTTTTCGAGTATCCCGACGACCCAGCTTCTTGGCTGATTGAGGACGAGTATCTTTTCGGATCGGACCTTCTGGTTGCGCCTTTGATGGAAGAAGTGCTGGAACGGGACGTTTATTTGCCGCCGGGAATCTGGATTGATTACCAAACCAAGCAAAGCTACCGGGGCGGCCAATGGCACAAGATCAAGGCCGGGCCTATCCCTTGCGTGATTCTTGCCCGCAGCGGCTCGGTCATTCCCCACCTGGAATTGGCCCAATCCACCAAGGATATGGACTGGTCCAAGGTGGAGCTAAGGGCTTTCGGCGCCAACACCGAAGCTACGGGGCTGTTTTGTTTACCCCCCGATGTGCCTGGTGTAGCTTCAGCGAAGGGGGACCTGCCCGGAGGAACACTCCAGTCATTACTTTTGGAACGGGAAGGAAGTTTCTGGAAACTGAGGAAGCCTGTCCCCCGGAGCCTCAGCGAAGGGGGAGGCCTGCCGCCGAAGTTGAGTTACATCATTACGACTTGAAAAGCCGGGGCGCCGCCAAGCCGTGGATGTTATAATCCAGCCGCCATGGATGAAATTGAGATCATCAGCGCTCCCATCACCCTTCAACGCCTGAAGGAAATCGCCGAAAAGCGGTTCGGCGACATGGTCAAGGGCGTGGTGGACATCGAAAAGGAAATACTGGCCTTGGGCGGCGAACTGCATGCCGATGAGGAAGCATTATTATTGGAAAAAGGCTCCCAACAGCGCAATTTATGGGGAATCAACCTCTACCCCGACCTCGACATGCCCGCCCGGCTGGAATACGACTCCATGATCAACATCCGGCCAAGCCAAAACAACCGTTCCCGGGGCGTTGAGGACCCCGTCCTGCGGGGAAAAATAGAATCCATAGTGAGGAAACTGATCCCATGACCCCGCCGGTTTCCCATCCCATCCTGGCCCACGGCCGCTGGTTCACGCTCACCCTTCCTGAGCAGCTCGGCAACGTGGGAAGCGAATATGAAAGGGCCATGTCCTGGCGGAAAAAAAACAGCCCGGACCACGCGCAAAAGGCCTTTGACCGGATGCTGGAACTTTTGGATTTAACCCTCTCGGACCCACGTTGGTCCGGCCGCCGGAAAGAACTGGCCCGTTTGCGCGAGGAAGCCTGCCGTTTGCTGTATTCCCAGGACGACTCCCCCGGTCTTGGAAAATACTTCCTTCAGTTCGCCGCCTTAGCCCGCCGCAACAAGTAAGCCGCCAAACCCTGCGTCGTCCTGGCCCGCAGCGGCTCGGTCATTCCCCACCTGGAATTGGCCCAATCCACGAAGGATATCGACTGGTCCAAGGTCGAGTTACGGGCCTTCGGCGCCAACACCGAAGCCACGGGGCTGTTTTGTTTACCTCCCGACGTGCCTGGTGTAGCTTCAGCGAAGCCAGGAGCCTCAGCGAAGGGAGGTCTGCCTGGAGGAGCACTCCAGTCATTACTTTTGGAACGGGAGGGTAGTTTCTGGAAACTGCGTAAGCCTGTCCCCCAAAGTCTTAGCGAAAGGGGAGGCCTACCACCCAAAGTGCGTTACACGGTAACAACATAAAATTTGGAATGGAAAAATGAGTCCGTGAAGGAGACTTTGATAAATTCCAATCGGAACTATGCACTTAACAAACCCACTGCGAAGTTGGCGGTTAAAAAATACCTCCCCCTCTGAAAGGGGGGGATTAAGGGGAAGTTAGCCTTTCGCGGATGGTTTCACGACGGCTAATACCCCCCTGCCCCCCTTTTTCAAAGGGGGGGATAAACCTGGGTTTGTTAAGTGCATAGTTCCGAATTCTTAAATCCGTTCCACTAAGCCACTTCGTGTGACTTGACGGCTTTGGGATACATCGCTAGCATAATTTGCATGATTCCACAGGAAATACTGAAGCTAAATCCGGCTGAACGCCTGCAATTGGTCGAGGACATTTGGGACAGTCTGATCGACTTGCCGGATTCTATCCCCGTCACACCGGCCCAGCGAGCGGAACTTGATCGGCGCTTGGCCAAATATCGGAATGATCCCCACGGGGCTATTCCCTGGGATGAAGTTAAACGCCGGATTCTCAACCAGTAATGAACCCCATTCCCGGCTTCAAGCCGGAGGCCTCCGCCGAGGTGGATGAAGCTTTTCTTTGGTATGAAAGCCAAAGTCCGGGGCTTGGCACCGAATTCATGCGATCCCTGGAAGCCTGCCTGTCGAACATCCAACGCTTTCCATCCGCCGCACCGGAAGTACACGAGGGCATACGTCGGGCGTTAATGCGGCGTTTTCCTTATGGCATTTACTACCTGGCTTCGGAAGGAAAAATGACCGTATACGCCGTTTTCCATTTCAGCCGCGATCCCGCCAACCTCACCGACCGCTTTTAAAAAGAAGATCAAACAAGATTTGAAAAAATAATGACTTTTCAAAAAAACATGGTTAATGTGGCTCAAAATTTTTTAGATGTCTTTGAAAATGAGGATAAATACGAAATTTCCAAATAACTCACCGGATTTCCACCCACCCAATATAATCCAATTCGCGGTAGCGGCCGTCCAAATCCATCCCATACCCGAAAAGCCAATAATCCTTAAGACCCTTTGGGGCCAGGGTTGCATGGTTCAGGTTCAGGTCAAAACCCAGGAAATCCACCGGGCCGCTAGCGGCTCCGAATTTGCGGATCAGGACGGCGGTTTTGACTTCCGCAACCCCCAAAGCAATCACCTTTTCCTTGAGCATTAGGAGGGTTTTCCCGGAGTCCACCAGGTCATCCACGATTAAAACCGGCGTTTTGGAAAGGCCGGCCCCATCAAGGCTGCCGGATTGCCATTCCCTGGTTTCGAGCGGGCTTTTACCATCGGTTCCTTTGATACGGACTTCGTGGGCCTTTATCTCAAGTTCCGGGGCAATTTTTTTGAGATTGGCCACAAGATCCCTCGCGAAGGGCTTGGCGCCTTCCATCACGGAAATCAAATTGTAGCATCCGACCAATAACATTTAGTTGTCATTGGAAGAACCTTAGACCAAGTCGTAATTCCTGCTGTCATTGCGAGGAGTGGGCCGCGAATAGCGGCACGATTACGACGAAGCAACCTCAGTCCCAAAAATATGCTTTTGGTTGACGAACAATTCCAAGCGTAAACCACCCATAAACGGGTTCGACTCCCTTCGGTCGCTCACCGCAAGCTGGGTTGCCTGAGCCCTGAGCGAGCAAAGCGAGTCGAAGGGTTCGCCTCAAAATTCGAGGCCCGCAATGACAGCAGGAATTACGACATGGTTCGAGGATTAAGGCGCGAACATTTCGCCCAAAAGGTGAAGAACCTTTTCCTGGGTCGCCGCGCTGATTTTTCCAAGTTGTTTGACAAGCCGGTTTTTGTCGACGGTCCGGATTTGGTCCAACACCACCTGTCCGTGCTTGCCCTGGAATTCCACCGGAACACGGGTGGGGTACTCCCGGCCCTTGGTGGTCATGGGAGCCACAATCACCGTGCGGATATATTGGTTCATTTCATTGGGGGAAATGACCAGGCAAGGCCTGGTTTTCTTGATTTCACTGCCTTCGGTGGGATCCAGGCGCACTAAATAAACTTCGAACCTGGAAATTACCATTTCCAGTCCTTACGCGACCATTGGGTGGGCGGCCCGCCTTCGTCCAGCAGCCCGTCATCCCCGTATTTCGCCATTTGTTCAAAAGCCTCCGCCCAGCCGTGCCTGGGCCCGCCCACAGGGCGCACTACCAGCTGCCCCGGCTGGGCTTCCAATTCGACTTCCTCTTCCAATTGGCATTGTTCCAGAATGGGTCTGGGGATACGGATGCCCTTTGAATTTCCAATTTGAATGATCTGCGCCCGCATGTTTTTCCCCGCTTTTTCTAAAGTAATTACGTTGTAATTACTTTAATTCACTTTCTGCAGGACGTCAAGATATCGGGGAAACGGCTATTTAAAACCGAGGTTGCTTGGGCCTTCGCTGAAGCTACGGCCCACAGGTCGTCATCTCGCTTGTCCCCCGAAGCCTAGGCGTAGGGGGACAATGACAGCGATCTCATTTTTAATTTGTTTTCCACTCGTACAGCAGCCTCACCCGGGGTGGGCGGCTGAGGCGGGTGGTGACTTGCGAGGAGCCGTTGGGGTTCATGCCGTCCGCGGGGGGCGCGAAGAAAACGACCGGGAAGGCTTTGGAGACGCCCCATTCAACAGCCGCCAAGGTCACATCCACCCACTCCACGCCGGGCTTCTTGTAATGCCACTTCTTCCCCGCCTTGATCGTGAGGTTGGCGGCCTTGTCCAACAGCAATTCCAGGAAAATTGGTTTTTTCTTCAGGGGGATCTTCCACCCCACGCCGTCCGAATCCTCCGAAGCGCGCCATTCCATCTGGAGCGGCCCCTTTAACCGGGCCCATGTTTCCTTGGGCTGGAAATAAGGGTCCTGGATCATCTCCTTATAAACCGGCATAAAGGGCGTGGGCAGACCGTTTCCGGCGTTGTTGGGGTCCTGTCTTTCCAGCCCCAGCCTTCCCCGGTCCCGGAACTGGTAATAGGTGATGCCCTTGAGGAACTTGGGTTTCTCTTTAAGAACACGGCGGTAAAAGGTCTCCGTGAGTTTTAACTGGTGGATTTCCCCTCCCACATTGCCGTCCGTGTTGAATTCCCCGATTTCGAGCCCCTTGTCCTGGCCCGAAAGCTGGGTGAATCGCCGATGGACGCCCGCCAACTGCCGCCAGACCTCGTCCACGCCCACGATCTTATGGGTTTTGCCGAGGTTCCAGGGTTCGCAGGCCACCAGGGGCCATCGGAAATCAAGGGTTAAATACTGGTCCGCGGACCAGATGTCCGCGGCTTTTAGGATGGGCGCCAGTTCCTTCTCATGGCGAAGCCGGCCCGTCTTGAAATCCTCCACGTGGCCCCAGCAGCTGACCATCCGCACGTTCGGGGCCTCTTTTTTCAGCACGCGGGCGAAGCGCTTGAAGAAATCCGCGACCTGGGCATAGGAATAGTTTTGGCTGAAAACGAACCAAAAGCCGTCGCATTCATGGTTCAGGCGCAGCCTTAGAGGACCGTAGGGTCTGAGCTGCCGGGCGATGGCCCGGATATGGCCGTCGGGAACGGCGCAGTCCATGGTCAGGGTCAGGGTGGCTTCCTGCCCGTGGCGGCGGATGTCCCGCATCTGCTGGAAAGCCGCGCTTTCGGTGTCGCCCTTAGGCCCGCCCAAGAAGGGGAAATAATCATCGTAAGGATAGTCCCAGGCCCCATTCTTGCCACGCTTCTTGTGGAACAGGGAAGCCCGCTTCGGCCAGCCCTTGGCGAAGGGATAGTAGCAGTACATGAGGCTGACGGACCGGTGGGGGCGGCCCATGGCGGAGAGCAGGTAGTCTTGGTTTACGTATTCGCCGCGCTCGCTGCCGTCGCCGATGTCCAGGGAGCATGCGGCCGGGCTGAGCCGGACTTGGAAGGGTTGGGTCAGGGGGTTTAGTTTTCTCGTGGGTGCCATTCCGCCTACTGGTTTACCCGATAGCCGGAAAAATGGAAATGCAAATCGGCATTCTTCGCCCCCGCGTTTTCCAGTTTGACCCGCGCGGTCAGGTCCTGGGGCAGCCAATAGCGGTCCGCCACGCCGTATTTCACCTTGAAGGATTGGTCCACCCCGCCCGCCTTAAAACGCAGGCCCGTCAGCAGGTACCCCTTTTGGGTGTTCATGAATTCCGGTTGGATCAGGGTTTTAGGGCCTCCTTCCTGGATTAAAAGCTCCAGCATTTTCCCCTTCTTGTCGAAGGTGCCCGTCAAGGTCCCTCCCAAGGGGTCGGTTTGGAGGACCTGGAAGCCGTCGTCCAACCGCTTGAATTTCAAGTCGCTCTTCTCCATGTCCGCCGGGTCGTTCAAGGGCTCCATGGCGAAGGACTTCCAGGACTGCAGGAAGGTTTTCAAGGCATCCAGGAGGGTTTGCTGGAGCTTGGCCACGCGGGGGTCGACGGAGGCGTTGCCCGTGGCCGGGGCGGCGGAGCCCTGGACCGAGGTGGCGTCCGTGACCGAATCGTCCACGGTGAACCGAAGGCCCCGCGCCGCCCGCCGGAGGGCGGAACCGGCGCGGGTGGAGAGGGGGGACAAGGTTACGTCACAGTGGTAATTCTTGAGGCCTTCCTGGGCGAGGCAGTAATAATAGCCGTTTAATTTCACGAGGAAAGCGGCGGTCGTGGCGCTGGTGGCGGCCAGCGACGGTATTGCGGGCCATAAGGAAAGGATGAAAAGGCCCAACCGGGTTAAGATGTTTTTCATCAAACCTCCCCAAAAAACTTGATAACGGATATACGGGCATTCAAAACCCATTGGCCAGCCAAGACTGGAAGCTATCCTACCCTTAAAAGTCTTGTACGTTAAGCCACATAAAATAACTGCGGGTTCCAGCCCATTCCAAAGGAATGAAGAATTATAATCACACGGATGTTCTTCAGAGGAAAAAGTTCATCCGGGAAGAGGCGCATCAACAACTCCTTAAAGAGCTTGAGACCATTAACAAAATGATCGTGGGATTGATAAAAGGAATGGAACAGGACGAAAAGCGAAAACCTTGAACAGTTGATCATTTGGGCGGTAGGCCGCATTTTCGCATTGGCCTTTCATCAACTGCTCAACTGATCCAACGCTCAAACGCTCCACCAAATTTTCGCTTCGCTAAAATTTGGTAGCCCTAGAGGATACCAGTTGGAACCAGCTTATCTTTTGGCTAAAAGACATTCAATGCCTTAAAAAATCGGTAGCCTTGGGTGGATAGAAGCCTAAAAACGCTTTAGACCAATATCCCAACCTTTTTTAGAACCTCTAAAATTACAGATCATGCTCCAGTAGCAAAACCGTGGAACCCACGGACAAAACATTGAGTTCTTCGCCCACTGAAACATACCACTCTCCGGTTTTGAACCCGAACTGCGGAATGAAAGACCATTGGCCAGAGGATATTCCGTCGTCAGCGTCCACTACGGCGTTGCTGCTGAAATCCGCCTCGAATTGCACAACCCATCGGCGCCCAAGCAAGCAGCCCAAGGCCGTGTCGGCCACCCAGCCGCTGAGGGCGCTTTGGTCCAAATCAAGGTTGTAACCGTATAGGCCCTGGAGAAAGAAATTCTGTAGCCGGAAGGCCCCAAGGGCTTCAAGGTTGATGCCGTTCCCGCCATAGTGAACCCGGTCGTCGGTTGTTCCCCACCAATAGTTGCCTCCCGCGCGAACAGAAAAAACACCTGACATGGGACTATCCTCCGTCCCAAATTCCCCATAAATGCGTCTAATCGAAACCTCGATGGGGCCCAGCGCGGCGGGTTCGGTGCCCAAAGGCCGGGCCGCTAATAATTCAGGAAAATCCAACTCAAGACCCCAAACCTTATCCACGGCGACTTCCCACTCCATCTCCAAATCAAGATTGTGACCCTTTGAAAAGCTATCATCCATAGACCCGGTCAAAAAAACCTCGTTTTCAACCCAGGCCTGCTCCACGTTAAAAGACTCCACCATGCCCTTGGAGGCATCGTCTTCGTCGGCCTCTTGCGAAGTTGCTTTGGTTTGGACTTGGGAAACCGGTTGATCGTCATCATCCGCGTCAACACTGGCTGTTTTGACTCTGGTTTGAGTTTGGGAAGCAGGCTTGTCGTCCTCATCCGCGTTAACTGTCATTACCAAAAAAAAGTTGATGAAAAGGAAGACCGCCAAGACCTGCCCAAGTCGGTTAAACACTTTTTTTCTCCATACCAAAGTTGAACAACCGTGAATCGTTGTTTCCAAACGGATGCCAGGTGAGGATTCAAACTCGAGGGCAAAATATAACACGAAACGTCTCCACAGTTCTTTCGGGGAACTTGCGTCAATGGAGCTCGTCGAGCCGAAGCCGCCGAAGGGAGGTATTCTGAAAGTAAAAAAACCCAAGGTCCTTTAAGGACCTTGGGTTATATATGGTAGCCCCACGGGGAATCGAACCCCGATTTAATGGCTGAGAACCATCCGTCCTAACCGTTAGACGATGGGGCCGTAACCGCGAAAAACGCGGAGTTTTAAGTTATGAGTTAGGAGCTTTGAGTTAATGACAAACCCTAAACGCCGAACAAGAGAGGAGGATTTTAAGGAAATAAGGCGGGTTTTTCAACTTTGAAAATCAGGGCTGGGGAAGGGGCGCGAAGATATCGGTGACCTTCACCACCTTGCCGAAGGCGGAAAGCTCCGGCTCCAAACCATCGGGGCCGCAGACCGCCAGGATCCAGTTCTTCTGGTCCAGGATGGACCGGGCCGCGTCGGCGGCCTGGGAGAGGGTCACGGCCTTGACCTGGTCCCGGTAGGTGGCCAGGTAGTCGTCCGGGTAGCCGTGGAAATCCAGGGAGGCCTTGTAGGGGGCCAGGGTGAAGGGTGACTCGAAGTTATAGGCGTATTCCTCCACCATGGACTGTTGGGCCTCGGCCAGTTCCTTGGACGTCGGGCCCTCCCGGGCGAAGGCGCCCATGACCTGGAACATCACGTCCAGGTACTCCTTGACGGAATCGGGCCGGGTGCCCCCCACCACCTCGAACACCCCGCGGACGTTGTAGGGCTCGGAGACGCTGTCCACGAAATAGGCCAGCCCGCGGTTGGAGCGGATTTCCCGCATGAGCCGCGAGGTGAACCCCGACCCGCCCAGGATATAGTTGGCCACCTCCAGCGGGACCTGCCGCGGGTCATGGCGCCGGACGCCCAGGACGCCGTAACGGATGAAGACCTGGCTGACGTCCTTGGGGAAAAAATAAATGACGGGCCCGGAGGGCCGGGCGTCCGCCGGCGCGGGCTGGACGGCGCCCCCTTTCCAATCCCCGAACAGGGCCTCCAACTGGGCCAAGGTCTTCTCCTCGTCGAAGTTCCCCGTGACCGCCATCACCCCTCCCCGGGGGCCGAGGAATTCCCGGTAGAAATCCGAAACGTCGCTAGGGGTGAGGGCCGCGGTGGTCTTGGGGCTGGCCCATTGGCCGTAGGGGCTGTAGTCCATGAGTCCCCGGAAGAACAGCACGCGGGTAAGCGCGTCCGGGGTATCCTCCAGGCGGTTCAGGGAATCCACCTGGTCGGCCTTGTCCGTTTCCAGCCGCTGGGGGTCGAACCGGGGCCGTCGCAGCATGTCCGCGAAAAGGCCCAGGACGTCCGGGAAATCCCCGGCCAGGCACTTGAAGCCCGCCGTGAAGTTTTCCTTGTCGGCGCCGGCCTCCATGGAGGCGGCGCGGTCCTCCAGGGCCGCGTCAAAGGCGGCGGGCGCCAGCTTCCCCGCCCCTCCGTTGCGCAGGGCGGCGGTCATCAGGGCCGACAGGCCCTCCTTTCCTTCCGGGTCCAGGATCGTTCCCCCTGGAAGCATAAGGTCCACCGACGCCAGGGGGAGGTCGCCGTTCTTGAGGAAAAGCACCCTCAGGCCGCAGGAAAGGGTCTTGACGTCAAAGGGGGGGACTTGGATTTCAAGCGGCGCGGTCTCCGGCACCACCGGCTCCTTGGGAAAACCAACAACAGGCAAAAAGACAACGGCGCAAAAAAACCCAACACGAAGCCACGAAGTCACGGGGAAATTCTTTTGCGAAAATAATGAATTTTTTACTTTGTGGCTTAGAGACTCTAACATAACCTCCCAAAACCCTCGCCCCTTGCGGGAGAGGGTAGGGTGAGGGGTGTGGAAAATCCCGCAGTTGCCACCCTCACCCCGTCCCTCTCCCCTCAAGGAAGGGGGGGATATTCTTAAAAACAGGGTTTTGTTGGAGTCTCTTAGTGTCTTTATGTTGGCTGTTGGTTTCATTTGTCGGCCGGCCTTTCCAGGGTGGCGATGGTACGGTTGGCCGAAACCAGGTACTGGGAGGCCACGGCCTGGATGTCCCGGGACGTGACCGACTTGACCATGTCGAGGTATTCCACCGTGTAGCGCCAGTCGCCGTGCACGGCCTGGTTGTAGGCCAAGTCGTCGGCCAGGGACGCCGTGGAGGTCTTTTCCCATAGGAAGGAGGATTCGGCGGAGCGCCGCGCCCTTTCCAGCTCCTCGCGCGTCACGCCGTTTTTTTGGATGTCCGCCAGTTCACCCTCGATGGCGGCCACCACCGCGTCATAGCTTTGCTTGGGATCGGGCTCGAACTGCACCTCGTAAAGGTTCGGGTCCCGGTCGCCGGGGTTGCCCGTGAAGGCGGAAATGGAGGTGACCATCTTTTTGCCGTAAACCAGGTCCCTTACCAGCCGCGAGGTGTTGCCCGAAGTGAGGATCGTGGAAAGCACGTCCAGCACCACCGATTCCCGGTGGGGGAAGTTGGGGGCGTGCCAAGCCATGGCGGCCATGGGGTCGGCGTCGAAGAGCGCCACCACGGTCTTGGGGCCCTTCTGGGGCGGTTCCTGGGTCCAATCCTGCTTCAAGGGTGGCGCGTCCTTGGGATTGGGCACCCTTCCCAGGGTCTTTTCAAAAAGGGGCAGGATTTCGGAGGCCTTGACGCCCCCCACCACGGCCAGCACGCCCCGGTCCGGCCGGTAGGTTTGGTGGTAAAAGGCCACGGCGTCGGTGCGCAAAAGCTTCAAAATGTCGCCCATCCAGCCGATGGCCGGGTCCCGATAGGGGCTGGCCTGGAAGGCCGTGGCTTCCAGCGCCTCGTCCAAGGCGCCCTCGGGGCTCGATTCGGTGCGCCACCGCCGCTCCTGGGCCACGACGTTTCGCTCCGAGTAGAACTCGCGGAAAACAGGGTGGCTCAGCCGGTCCTCTTCAACGGCGGCGTAGAGGGCCACCTTGTCGGCGGGCAGGGTCACGTGGTAATTGGTGACGTCCTGGCTGGTCCAGGCGTTGAGGCTTTCGCCGCCGTTGCGGGTATAGATGGCCGAGAGTTCGTCCTTGACGATCCACCGGTGCTCCTCGTCTTGGAGCCTCTGCGTTTCCGCCGCCAGTTGCTTGAGGCGCTCCGGCGAGGGCTCCGGCTTTTCCCTTTCGGCGTTGATCTCCCCGGCCACCACGTCCAGGGCCTCCAGGATGGGCTTTTCCTTCTTGAAATCCGTGGTGCCGATGGTCTCCGTGCCCTTGAACATCATGTGTTCCAGCATGTGGGGCAGGCCGGTCTTTCCCTTGGGCGCGTCCTGGGCGCCCACGGGCATCATGAAGGAGAAGGAAACCACGGGGACGCCGGGCCGCTCCAGCACCAGGACCCGCAGGCCGTTCTGGAGGACCTTTTCCACCACGGGCAGGTTGAAGTCGCCGGAGGGGCTGTCCGTCTGGGCCCATGCCCCCGGAAGGGCGAGGGCCGCCAGGAACGCTAGGATGGGAAGGATTTTTTTCACTCGGGTTGTTTCTCCGGCTTTTGGGACCGGCGGATTATAAGCGGAAGGGAAGGATAAAAGCCAGCGGGTATTAGGCTTGCGTAAGCCCCGTGACCTCATAGACCTTCACGGGATCGGAGAACCCCTTCAAGGCGACGGGGTCCAACATCCTCACTTCCACCAGCCCTTTCAGCTTGCGGTACATGGCCTCCGAGACCAGCACCTGCCCCGGCGCGGCCTTGGAGCAAAGCCGGGAGGCCAGGTTGACTTCCTCCCCGATGACCGTGTAATCGGTGCGCTTGTCCGACCCCAGGTTGCCCGAGACCACGACGCCGCTGTTCAAGCCGATGCCCATGGTGAGAGGCGTCTGATTCTTGTCGATGCGGGCCTTGTTGTACTGCCCCAGGGCCTTCTGCATATCCAGGGCGGCCTGGACCCCCCGCAATTCCTTGTCCTCAAAGGGCACGGGCGCGCCCCAGACCGCCATGATGGCGTCGCCGATGAACTTGTCCAGCGTGCCTTCGTACTGAAGGACCACGTCCACCATGAGGGTGAAATATTCGTTAAGGTCCGCCACGATCTTTTCCGGGGCCATGTTCTCGCTGAAGGCCGTGAAGCCCCGGATGTCGGTGAACATGACCACGCATTCCCGCCGCTCCCCCTTGAGCGCCAGGCCTTCGCCGGAGGACAAGACCTTCTTGGCCACCTCGGGGGAGATGTACTTGCCCAGGATGTGGGTGACCCTCTCCTTCTCCTTCAAACCCTGGATCATTTCATTGAAGGACTGGGCCAGCGCCCCCAGTTCGTCGTGGGTCTCCAAGGGGACCCGGGTGTTCAGGTTGCCCTTGCCGATTTCCTGCACCCCCTGCAGGAGGCTGTTCAGGGGGTTGGTGATGCGCCGGGCGATGAAAAAGGCCATGGCCACGGCGAAGGCGATCCCCCAAACCCCGATGATGACGATGGTTTGCTGGAGGTTGTTTTTCAGGGCCAGGGCCTTGTCCACGGACCTCAGGATGGCGTAGTTCCCCAGTAAATGGCCCTGGGTGTCCATGAAGGGGGCGAAGCGTACGAGGTAGTTCTCGCCGTTGAGTTGCACGGGGGAGGAGGGGGAGGTGGTTTTATCCTTCCACATTTCCGCCGACGGGATGAGGGGAGCCAGGTTTTGGGCCAGGAAGGGATATTTTTCCTCGGGCCAGGTGGAGGCCATGACGTCCCGGCCGATCAGGAAGGCGATCTCGCTGTCGGTGAGCTTTTTCACGTATTCGGCCAGGTTCTTGTCCATGGCCACGCCCAGCATGATGACCCCCAGGATGTCGCCCCGGCTGAGGATGGGGTAGGTCACGGTCTGGTAGGCCGTGACCTGGACCTTTTCCCCATGGGCATCCCGGTAAAGGAACCCGCCCTGGCTGGGCTGGCCTCCCAAGGCCATATGGACATTGGGCCAGGAGTCGGCCTGGATAGGTTCGCCCGAACGCGTTTTGGAAGGATCGGGCTCCCGCCCGGCCCGCAAGGCCACGATTTCCTCGGGCGGGTGGTGGGAATCAAAAAGGATTTGGCCCTTCTTGTCGGTCACGATGAAAAGCGGCGGGGCCTTCACCGAGGAGCTTAAATCCAGGCACAATTCGCTGACCGTATCGGCCATGGCGGAGAATTTGGGTTTGCGCACGTCCAGGGCCGCCGTCAAGCGCGGCAGGCCCGCCATGAGGACGGCCTTGTCCCTCAGGTTGGCCGTTTCCTGGTCGGCGAAGCTGCTGAAGATGGAGAAAGTGCGGTCCAGGTCCGTGTTCAGGGCGTTGGAACTTTCGGACTGCAGGCGCGCGTTGAGGATCAAGAGGATGGCTACCGTCAAGACCACCACCAGCAAGGTGACGGCCAATAGCAGCTTGTCCCTCAGTCGGAAACGGGGCCGGATGCCGGAAACCATGGGAAACCTTTCCAAAAAAGTTATAAGATTTAGAACTTACCTCAGAATCATTATGTCCGTTTGGCGAACCCCGAAAAAAATTGTATTTCCCCCTCTGAAAGAGGGGGAAGTTTATTTTTGAAACACCAGTATTGCTTGTGGAGTGAAGTATATAAATCCCAAACTTTATTCCTGGATTTTGTCCAGGGTGATGTCCGCGCGGGTGGTCTTGCCCCGCTTGATGGTGACCTTTTGCTCCACCGGCTGCCAGTAATCGTGCCAGGCCACCATCGTGTAGGTCCCGGGCGGGATGCCCTTGATCCGGTAGGTCTGCCCCGGCCCCGCCTTCGTGAAAAAAGGGTTGTCCAGGACCAGGATGTAAGCCTTCATGGCGTTATGGATCTCGCAAAAAACCTTCACGGGGACTTCGGAATAATCCATCTTAATGGAAGCGGTCTCCCCTTTTTTCTTGCGCCCCAGGTCGAACTTGTTCAGCTGCGAATTGGTGAAGACGTTATGGTACACCGGATCGTGATTGGTGAAATCCACCGTGGTGCCCTTCAGGACGGGAAGCACGCGCGTGGTGAATTGCAGGAACTTTTGGTCCAACTGAACGTGCTTCTTGGGCGGGCTGTACTTCCCCGGCACTTTTTTAAGGTAGATCACCACTTCCTCCGGCAGGGGCGGCTGGGAAGACGTCGGCGCGGGCTGGCTGTAACCGTATTCGTCGTAGGAGGGGTTGGCCGGGGGCGCTTTGCGGGGCGGGGCCGTCACCGTCAGCTTGCCCGTGAGCGCGCCTCCCTTGGGGGTGGAGGCCATGCCGAAGGCGGCGGGAAAAAGGACGGCTAAAAAAGCGAAACCCGCCAAGACGCCTTTTGTCCGCAGCCGCATCGGGAACCTCGGGTTGGGAATGGATATAATATTATATAAGGCGGACGGGTCTTTTGAAGTTACAGTTGGTTGAAAAGAAGATGTCAAAAGTCTAAAGAACGTCTTTATCCAAGAAGGCTTTCCACAGGGTTGAATTCGGTAATTTCCAAGAGGTTTCTAGGAAGGTTTGCTGAGGCGCTGGATACGCTCTTTGATCTCGGCGGTGAAACGGTCGATATAGGCCCGGGTGTAGTCGAAGGGATCCAGGCCGTCGTCCTCCAAAAGCGGGGTCATGTCCATGCCCCAGGCCATGGCCTTGTTTTGGTCCATGGCGTGGCTCTCAAAGTAGGTGGCGTTGGCCTGCCTCCGGCCCCGGGTGGCCAGGTCGTAGCGCTTGCCCCCGACGATTTGGGAATCAAAAACGCCCAGCAGGGCGTCGGCCAGGTCCTCGGGTCCGTCCAGGGGCATGGCCACCTTGTCCGGATCGCACAGCCAGTCCAGGCCGCGCCAGGCCTCGCAGCCGATGACCCTTGGGGGCCTCTGGGCCTTGGGCAGGCGCCTCAAGGCCGCGATCACCCGCAAGGCCACGGCCACGTGGGAGTCGTGCTTGTCCTGGAAGTTGTGGGTGTAAACCACCCGGGGCCGGCAGGCGGTTAAAACCGAGTCCAGGTCCGCCGCCACGCCCCCGTGGGCCGGGTCCTTCACGGCCCGGCTGGGATGGTTCAGGAGGAACTGGGCCGCGTACCCGCCTATTGCGGCCGCCTTTTTCTGCTCCCCTTTGCGCGCTTCCCTCATCTGCTCGTCGGTATAGTCCTTGTAGCGCCCGCCCCTCGCGCTTCCGCCGCCGTCGGTGACCGTGACGCCGGTGAACCAGGAACCGTTCTTGTGGCCGAAGCACTCCAGGATGCCGTGGTAGGCCGTGAACTCCAGGTCGTCCGCGTGCGCGCAGACGCCCAAGTGGGTGGTGCGGGCAAGGGCCTCGGTGGGGGCCTTTCCATCGGGGACATAGATCTCCGCGCCGGGGGCGCTTAATGGGAGGATCGAGCTCATCAGGGCACCTTATTCATTGTTCTTTGTAAGTTTTAGGCGACTATCCCATCGCACCAAGTAAAAGGAATTATCACGGAAATAAAAAATTTCGGAACTATACACTTGGCATAACTTGGATGTTAAGCCTTTGCTTTTCCCCCTCTCCCTTGAGGGGAGAGGGCCGGGGTGAGGGTGATTTTCGGGAATTTAAGCCCCCCTCACCCTACCCTCTCCCGCAAGGGGCGAGGGTTTTTTGTAAGTTATGCCAAGTGCATAGTTCCGAAAAAATTTTATCTCAACTACCCTCTCCATTAACGGGTTTGGGTCACTTTTTTAAGGTAAGGCGGCTTATCCGGGTTTAGTCCTTTCGCGGTAGCGGCGGCTAGCGCCAGGGTCTGCAGCAGGGGCGCCATGGCCATGGGGTTCGTCGCTTCCTTGCCTCCGGGGGTTTTCACGGGGAGCGCGGCCTTTTTCAACACCCGGGAAACGGGGCTGAAAGCCATGACCAGCGCCTTCCGCCCGGCCAGTTCCTCCAAAAGTTCCAGCGAGCCATTCAAGGTGGGTCCCGGCGGCGCCAAAAGGATCACGGGAAAATCTTTCCCCGCCAGGGCCTTGGGGCCGTGGTGGAAGTCCGCGGTGGAATAAGCGTGGGCCATCACTTGGGCGCATTCCTTAAGTTTGAGGGCCGTTTCCTGGGCCAACCCGTAGTGGAACCCCCGGCCCACTACCACGCAGGCGGATAGCCGCGGGAAGTGGCGGGAATGGCTCCAAATCGATCGCGACAGGCGGCAGCCTTCTTCCACCAGGCCGGGGATGGCGGAAAGACCGGGGCGCGCCTTGCGGCCCCGGGTCACGCATTCCACCAAGGCGTAGAGGGCCAGGAGTTCGGCGGTATAGGTCTTGGTGGCGGCCACGCTTTTTTCCGGGCCGGCCATGAGACGCAAGGTGAGTTCAGCCTCCTCCGCCAGGCGGGACTTGGCGTTATTGGTGATGCCGATTGTCAGCGCTCCCCGGCGGCGGGCGTCCCGGATAATCCGGCACACGTCCGGCCCCTCGCCCGACTGGGAAACGCCCAACACCAGCCCTCCCCGGTAGTCCACCTTGCCGCCATAAAGGGTCATGACCGAGGGCGCGGCCAGGGACACGGGGATACCCCATTGCTTTTCGATCAGGTAGCGGGCGTAGGTGGAGGCGTTGTCCGAGGTGCCGCGGGCGGCCAGGACCGTGAACCGGGGGTTGTAGGCCCGGATAGCCTCGGCGGACCGTGTCAGGGCCGCCCACTGGCGGGCGAGGAACCGCCTGAGGACGCGGGGGCTTTCCAGGATCTCTTTCTCCATGAAAGTGGAAGTGGCGCTCACGGTTTTACCTTATTACATTTTTCACGGATTTTCCCTTAAAATCCCCCCGTGAAAGCCTCCAACCCTCCCCCCAAGCTGCTTTTCCTGCTGGATTACGACGGCACCCTGACCGACTTTAAGCGCAACCCCAACCATTCCAGGCTTACGCCCGCGGCCAAAAAGGTCCTGGAGCGGCTTCGGCGTAAATATCCCGTTATCTTCATCAGCGGCCGCTATTTGGACAGCCTGGGAAAGGTTTCGGGCCTTCCGGGCATCCCCATGGTCGGAACCCACGGATTTGAGGCCCGGAATTTCCCCAAGGGATTCCGGTTCGCCACCGCTGCCCAGGAACGCCGTTTCAAAAAGGAAGCCCGCCGCCTGTGGGAGCGCCTTCAAGCCCTTCGGGGGGAATTCCCCGAAATCCATATCGAGAAAAAGCCCTATTCCTCCACCCTGCACTACCGGGGCGTGGACATGCCCCCGGCCAGGGTGAAAAAACTCCACCGGCGGTTCAACGAAATCTTCAGGAAAGCCGTCACGCGGCGGCTTTGGAGTCTGATGGAGGGCAAGAAAATGATCGAGGCCATGCCCAAGGGCTTTTCCAAGGGCAAGGCTGTCGCGAAAATCCTAAAGCTATACCCCGGGGCGCTGCCCATCTACGCGGGCGACGACCTGACGGATTTGACGGTATTCAAGGCGCTGGGCAAGAAAGGGATGAAGGTCGCGGTGGGCGGCCGGATTCCGAAAGATATGGCGGATTTATGGTTCGGCTCCCCACGGGAATTCCTGGACTGGCTGGGAATTTTTACGGCGTTTTAAGAGACTCTAACAAAACCCTGTTTTTAAGGAATATCTCCCTCTCCCTTGAGGGGAGAGGGATGGGGTGAGGGTGGCAACTGCAGGGTTTTCCACACCCCTCACCGGGTTCGACTCCCTTCGGTCGCTCACCGCAAGCCTACCCTCCTGCCCTGAGGCTCTCGAAGGGCTCCCGCAAGGGGCGAGGGTCTGCGGCGGTTTTGTTAGAGTCTCTAAATCTGTTCCCTTCAATTCAGGATGATCATCTTGACCACCCATCGGTTGCCACCCGTCTCCACCAACAGGTAATAAAGCCCGTTCGCCAGGGGCGGCGGGTCCAAGTCCAAGCGCGCCCCGGCGGGCACACCGGTGTAATCCGCCTGCCAGACCCTGCGGAAGGCCGTGGTGAAGAGCTTGACTTTCACGTTTCCGGCCTGTTGCGGGCCGAGTAGCAAGTGGGCCGGCCCCGGGCCCGTCAAGGGGTTGGGGTAGATGACGGGACTGGGGCCTGTGGCGGGCGAAGGCGTAGCCGAAGCCGTTGCCGTGAAGTCGGCGGTGCCCGTGGCGCTGGGGGTGGCCGTGGCGGAAGGCGTCAAAGTCGGCGTAAGGCTGGGTGTTTTCGTAAAAGTATAAGAGGAAGACGGCGTGAAAGTGGGGGTGGAAGTGGCAGTGGGCGTGACAGAAGCGGTCGGGGTCAAGGTCGGGGTGGGGGAGGCGGCGGCAGTGGGGGTAGGCGAAG
>JASHNQ010000097.1 GCA_030041545.1 candidate division FCPU426 bacterium
TGTCCTTCTTCCACTGCTCGACGGGGTATACGTCCGGCTCGGCCTTCATCAGCCAGTATTTGTAGGGTTTATCCCAGACACCCATTTTTAACCGCCTTTAAGAACTAAGATCAAAAAAATCCAACACAAGGCCTCAAAGGTTCGGTTGGCGTTTGGTTCAACCTTCAATCTTCTCCGTTTGCCGCCATTCCTCGAAACCGCCGATGACGCTGTAAACTTCCTGGAACCCTTGGTCCACCAGGTAGGCCGCCGCGCCCTGGCTGGTGTGGCCGTGGTAGCAATAAACCACTACCGGCTTGGCCCTGTCAGCCTTGGCCACGAAATCCTCCACGTTGGCGTCGGTCAAGTGCAGCGCGCCTGGCACGTGGGCGGCCTGGTAGGAGGCCGGGTCCCGCACGTCCACGAAGACGGCATTGCCCGATTGGAGCATCCTCGCGGCTTCCTCCACGTCGATTTGCCCGAACCCTTCCATTTTTTTTCCCCGCCCTCCCCCCTGGTCCAAAAGCCCCACGGGCCTTTTGAAAAAGGCCAGGACCAGGAATCCATAGGCATTGGCCAAGATACCCAAAAGCAGGATGAAATGAAACGTCCGGACGTAGTGAAAGGCCAGGCCCCAGGGATAAACCACGCCGCCCAGGAACACCGGCGCCAAGGCCCAGCCGGCGCGCCGGTAAAAAGAGCGGAGGAAAAAGCCGGCCAGCACCGCGGCCATGGCCGCCCCCGTCACCGCCAGGGCCGCGTGGTGGACGAGCTTCCAATTGAACGAGAGGGAGTCGAAATCAAGCTCGTCCTCCCAGCCCGTCAGGGCGCGGAACCGCACCAGCTTTAGGAAAAGGCCGTCCGCCAGGCCGTCCAGGGCGAGGATCGCGAGCAGAAGGACGCCTTGGATATTCCGCATTCAATTCTTAATGCCGCCCAACTTCCGGTATTTCACGTACTCGTGGTAGGAGGAAAGCGCGCAGACCTGGAAACCCCGCCAGCCGTCCAGGAAGCCCAGCTTCAGGAGGAACATTTTGAGGAAAAGCCAGGGGGGCATGAAGGCCAGGTAGGCCCACCAAAACCGCCGCTTCTTGGGCGAGGCGCTTTGGGTGAAAAGGTCCGAATAGCGCTCCATCTTCTCCAGGTACTGGGCGATGGAGTGGTAAGTGTAATGGTTCATGGGTTCCCCCAGGGTGAGGGTTTTCCCCTTCACCTCCAGCCCCTCATGCACCGGCCGGTTGGAGAATTTCCCCTTGCCCCTGCGGATAAGCCTAAGCTGCGCGTCCGGCCACCAGCCGCAGTGGCGGATCCACTTTCCCAGGAAAAAGGCCCGGCGCTTGATGAAGTAACCCTCCACGTCCTGGGGGGATTGGGCGATGACGGATTCGATTTCCCGGGCCAAGTCCGGCGTCAGTTCCTCGTCCGCGTCCAGGGACAGGATCCAATTCCCTTTCGCTTTTCCGAAGGCCCAGTTCTTCTGGTCCGCGTAGCCCTTCCAGGAGCGCGCCACCACCTTAGCCCCCAGTTTCCGGGCGGCCACCACGGTCCTGTCCCGGCTTTTCGCGTCCACCACCAGGATCTCTGGTTTTTTGGAAAACACCAGGCTCCGCAAACAACGGACGATGTTCTTTTCCTCGTTGAGGGTGATGACGACTACGGAAAGCCAGTGGCCGCGCAACCCCGCCGACAAGGGGGATGGGGTAGTGTTCCAGGGGGTATGGGCCAAGGTTGAACCCCGTTATTTCTTGATCGCGTTGATGCGGCGGAAGGGAGGAAAGGCGCAGAACTGGATTTTCGATGCCTCAACCTTTTGAAAACCCAGCTTTTCCAGGTCCTCCAGGGTTTGGCGGTTGTACTGGAAATCCTGCAGCGCCAGCCGCCCCCCCTTCTTCAGGACCCGGGCCGCCTCTCCCAGGACTTGGAGCCGGCCTTCCCTTTCCTTAATGCGGTGGAGCGCCAGGTGGGCGGTCACCGCGTCGAAGCGGCCTTGGGGGAAGGGCATCCGCCGCATGTCGCCCGTGACCACCTCTACCCTTCTTGGGAGCCCGGCGGCCTGGAGGTTGGCGAGGGTCTTCGACCGGCTGTTGCCGAAAAGGTAGGCTTGGGACCAGTCGTCCAGTCCCACGGCCCGCCCACGCGAAAGCCGTTGCGCCGCCCGTGCGAGGAGCATTCCCCGCCCGCACCCCAGGTCCAAGAGCCTTTCGTTGCCCCTCAAGCGCAGGCTGTCCAACAGCCGCCCGCAAGCCTGCCATTTTCCATGCCAGCAGGTCCACAGCATCCACAAGGCCACCGTCACCAAAAGCAGGCCGAAGGCGAGGAAAAGAACCCCCAAGATCCCGCTGGTGGATCCTTGGAGGGAATGGCGGCGCAACACCAGGGACAGGGCCGCCAGCAAAAAGCCTCCCCCCGTCAAGTAAGCCGTCACCCGGGGCGTGTCGATGTCGTACTCGGTGAAGGCCGGGTAGGGATGTTGGGATGGGACCGTTTTCATGCCGGGTTTTTGGATTTGGTGTTTTTAAAGTTTATGCTGCCACCCGACACCTGCCGGCTGCCAGCTGTCTCCCGGCTGTGCCAAAAGGCCCAAAGCATCAAGAACAGGTGGAAAGGGATCAAGGCCGCCAGTTGCGGCGCGGTGTAGGACGTCCCGGCCCCGCCGGTGGCTATCGTATAAAAATTGATGGGCAGGGAAACGCCCCAAAGCAGGAGGATTCCGTAGCAGGCCCCGCGCCGGGTTTTGCGGGGCAGGAAAAGGGTCGCGAGGATAGCCTGGGCCCCGCCGGTCAGCCAGATCAGCAGTTTGGGCTGGGGAACAACGGGGGGGATGAAGGTAACGAAGTAGTCGGCCTTGAGGAAATGCGCCAATCCCGCGAAGAAATAAGTGAAGGCCATGGCGCTCAGGCTGATCTTTCGAAACATAACGGTCATAATAACTTCAATTGGAGTAGGGTTAAAGCGCGTAAAAGCCCGGGATTTAGCCCATTTTGGCCAAAAACGAAAAGTTTCCTCCCTTAAAAGTAATCCACTTTTTCCCGGGGGAATTTTCCCTGGGGAAGGAAGAGCTCCTCCTTCAACGCTTCCTGGTAGGCGTCGGCCAAGGTGGGATAGTTCTCCATGAATTCCTGGAATTCCAAAAGCTCAAAGGCGTTGCGGACCTCCGTGGTCATGCCCGTCAACAACAGCCTTCCCCCCCTGTCCTGGATGTTCTGGTAGGCGCTTAGGATCAGGCTCCACCCGCTGCTGCTCACGTAGGCCGTCTCGGACAGGTCGAAAAGCACCTTCTTGCCCTTGCAGCCCGGGTAAATGGACTCCAGGTTCTTCTGGATGGGCTCCAGGACGTTGATCCGGATTTCCCCCTTGATGCGCAAGGTGACGAAATCCGGGAATTGGGTGTTGTAGTCGATGAGGGATGAAAATTTTTCCATAAAATACCTCCTTACCAATGTTTCGGCAAAAACCGTCCGGCTTCGCCGTGAATCCTTGATGGAGCCGCATTGTGTTGGGAAAGCCCCGAAAAGTCTTATACCTTTGGTATAAAAATCGGGATAAATTTTCGGCCCCGGGGCCGCGGTAAACGGACCGTTAAATCGGTGAGGAGTGTGGCCCGCGTCCCATCCACTGCGGGGAAACGGAATAGGGGAAGGTCAGCCGGCGGTTTTAGGGCTCACGGCGGGCCAGAGTTCCTCCGGATGGTCGCGCAGGTTTTTCAGGAGGTAGCGGCGGCGCTGTTTCATCTTTCCGCTTTCGTTGCTTACCTGGGAGGCCTCGGCCAGCAATTCGTCGTCCACCGCCTCCACCTTGTCGTAGATGCCCTGCCAACGCTTCTTGACCGTGATAAGCGAGATGCCCAGGGTGGCCGCGATTTCCTCGTCGGTCTCGCCCAGCAAGGCGCGTTTCAGGATTTCCTGTTCCGGGGCGGAGAAGTTGAAGCGGGGCGAACCCAAAAGCGCGATAGCCGCGGCCGCGGTGCCGGGCTTCTTGCGGGCGGCCTCGGCCGTGACGCCCATGAGAAAGGGATGGCCCTTTTCCATAGCGGGCGGCAGGTACTTGGTGCCCAGGAATTCCTTGTAGTCGCGGTAGGTGTCGCAACCCAGGTTGGTAATGATCTCCCTTTCCTCGACCTCGTAAACCTCCTCGGCGAATTCCTTCACCCGGTAGCCCGCCACCAGGGTCAGGAAGGCCTGGGTGCAAAACTGGCGGATCTTGATGAAGCTTTCCAGGTCGTAGCGCTGGAAATCCCAGCCGTAATGTAACGCCACTACGTTGAGCCCCCGGCCCGTCTGGGCCGGATGGACGTCCGCCTTTTTAAGGAAAGGGCGGATGCCGCGTTTCCATTTTTCAAGCACCCTCAAGTGGGTGAAGGGGGGAAGGGTGGTCTTGAGT
Source organism: candidate division FCPU426 bacterium (assembly GCA_030041545.1). GTDB lineage: Bacteria > Oederibacteriota > Muellerivitia > Muellerivitales > Muellerivitaceae > JAJPJW01. The sequence continues at coordinate 4,360 of JASHNQ010000097.1, forward strand.
TCCTCCATGAACCGGTCGGTGGCGAACAGGCTGATGCCGAAACCCACGTGCCGCTTGTCCGCCGGCTGGTCCCGGTCCTCGATCACCTGGGAGACGCAGCAGCCGTCCTCGATCAAGGTTTTCCAGAGGACGATGACGTCTTTCCTGAGCCTTTCATCGTAGTGGAACCGGTCGCGGATGAAGGGGTAACAGGCTTCCAGGTCGCCAGGGGTGGTGAGGCGGTAGTTCAAGTACATGGGCCGCGTTCCTTTCCGCTTTCATTCGGGGAAAGCGGAAATTTTAGCCGGTTTCCGGCGGGTTTTTCAATATGAAAGGGACAAAATTTAGTCCGATTAAAACAAAAGCCCCGGCTTTGAAGCCGGGGCTTTTGTTTAACTCCCCATTCTTAATTGCAAATGGCCGTTATCACTCGTCCGACTGAAGGAACGCGAACAAATTATCCCCATTCCGCCACACGTAAAGCCGCACGCCGTCCTTGAGGTCACTCTTGTTCAAGACCACCGTCAGCTGGTTGGCCGAGACGATGGCCGTATCGCCCACCTTCAGGATAATGTCCCCGGGTTGGAGGCCCGCGGCGGCCGCGGGCGATTGTTGCGCTACGTTGGTCACCACCGGCCCCTTGGGCGCGCCTTCCGGAAGCTGGCTGGTGATGTCCGGGGTTTGGTCTTGGAACGCCAGGCCCAGGCTTTCGATCGAACCCTGGCCCGGCTTGGCGCTCCCGCCGTTGCCCCCGCCGGTGGTTCCCCCCGGCTCGGCGGAGGTTTCCTTGAGTTCCTGCAGGGTGACGGGCAGGGTGCTTTGCTGGCCGTTCCTCAGGATGGTGATTTCCACCGTTTCCCCCGGGTTATGGGTGTAAAGTTTGGCCACGAGGTCACCCGAGCTGGTCACTTTCTCGCCGTTGACGGCCAGCACGATGTCGCCCGCCTTGAGGCCGGCCTTCTCGGCCGCGCCGCCGGGGTTGATCTCGGACAAGAGCGCGCCCTCGGTGTTGGACAGCCCGAAGCTCTTGGCCATCTGGGGCGTGAGCCCCTGCACGATGCAGCCCAGGCCCGCCCGCAGGATCTTGCCGTGGTTCACCAGGTCCTCGGCCGACTTGCGGGCGATGTTGGAGGGGATGGCGAAGCCGATGCCGATGGAGCCGCCCGACTGGCTGTAGATGGCGCTGTTGATGCCGATCACCCGGCCCTCGATATCGCAAAGGGGCCCACCCGAGTTGCCGGGATTGATGGAGGCGTCGGTCTGGATGTAGTACTGGTAGCCCTGGTCCTGGCTTACCTCGACGCTGCGGCCCTTGGCCGAAATGACGCCGGTGGTCACGGTGTGGTCCAGGGCGAAGGGGTTGCCGATGGCGATGGCCCACTGCCCCACGCGGATGGCGTCCGAGTCGCCCAACACCGCGTAAGGAAACGGCTTGCCGCCGTCGGAAATCTTGACCACCGCGATGTCCCTTTGATCGTCCTTGCCCACGATCTTGGCCGGGTAGGTGGTGCCGTCCTCAAGCGTGACCGTGACCTTCTCGGCCTTGCCCACCACGTGGGCGTTGGTGAGCACGTACCCCTCGGGCGTGATGATGACGCCTGACCCCAGGCTGCGCTGTTTTTGCTTGTACAGGCGCTGGTTGGGCATGCCGTGGGGTCCGTAGAAAAAGAAGTTGAAGAAATCATCGGGGCTTCCGAAATCCCCAAAGCCGCGGATGTCCTCGGTCCACTCGGAACTGATGTTGACCACGGCCGGGCCCACCTTAGCCGCCACGTCGATGAAGGCGTTTTGCAGGGCCACGGCCGCGCTGTTGGCGCGGTCCAGGGGGGCCGCCGGCCCGGAGGGAAGTTTCCATTCCTCGGCCGAGGCCAGGGCGGGAGCCAGGCCGTAAAGGCCCAGCGCGCCCGCAAGAAGAAGGCGCAGGGCCGGCATACGGAATAAACGGGCACGGCGCAAGCGGCGACGGGATGGCATAAGGCTTCCTCCAAATTTAAAAAATAAAATCAGGCTTCCGGGTTCCCCCGTTCATTTTGCGGGTGGATCCGCCGGGATTTCAACAGCTGGTCGATTTCCGGGTGCTGGCACGACAACCGTATGACGATCTGCACGCCCGAAAGGTTGACCCCGCAAATTTTGACGAGGTAGTTGATGCACTCGAGTCGTTCGATGTCGTTCTGCGAGTAAAGCCGGGTTTTGCGGATGGTCCGGCAGGGCGAAATGAGCCCCAGGCGCTCATATTGGCGGATGGTCTGCTCATGCAGCCCCAAGAGTTGGGCCACCACGCTGATGGTATAAACCGGATGGTCCGGGTTGACTTCCATCTTTTTTCCCCCACGACGCTTGGCGCTCTTAAAGCGCCGGAATTCACCACCGAACGGATTTCCAAAAACAAAGTTTTAAGTTCTAAGTTGTTCGTTTTGAGTTAAGGAAATTCTCATCCTTCTTCTTGAAAGGATGAGAAATTGACCAAAACTCAACACTTAAAACTCAAAACCCATAACTGACTTTCAGGCCACGTAGTCCTTGAGGTTGTCCGCTTCCTTGGAGGCGCGGATCTTCTTCATGGCCCGCTCCTCGATCTGGCGCACCCGCTCCTTGGAGATGTTCAGGCGCTTGCCGATCTCGTCCAGGGTCTGGCTGCCCCGGCCGTCCAGGCCGTAGCGCCAGGTGAGGATCTTCTCGTCCCGGCGGTCGAGCGTCTTGAGGGCCGTCTGCAGCTTCTCGGCGAGGTCCTTGTCCATCAGGGCCTTCTCGAAGTTGTCCTGGTCCTTGGGGTCGCGCAGGAACTCGATGATGGGCTTCTCGCTGTCGCCCACGCGGGTGGTGTCCAGGGAAAGATAGCCGTGGGTGAATTGCTGCACCTCGTCCAGGGTTTCCCGGTCGATATCGGCCTTTTGCATGACCTCGGCGTCGGAGACCGGCTCGCCGCCGGCCTTCAAGCGCAAGGCCTCCACTTGCTTGTGGATGCGGCGGATTTTCTTGGTCTGGCTTTGGGGGATGCGCACCATGTCGGCCTTGTCCAGGATGGCCGCCAGGATGGACTGCCGGATCCACCATACCGCGTAGGACACGAACCTCACGCCTCTTTCGGGGTCGAAGGTGCGGGCGGCCTTCATGAGCCCCAGGTTACCCTCGTTGATGAGGTCCAGGAACGACAGCCCCCGGTTGCGGTAGCCCTTGGCGATGGAAACCACGAACCGCAGGTTGGATTCCACCAGCCGGGTCAAGGCTTTCTCGTCGCCCTTCTGGGCCGCGCGGCTGACGGTTTTCTCTTCCTCAGGGCTTAAAAGGGGAACCCGGGCGATCTCTTTGAGATACGTCCCCACTGATTTTTCTTCGCTGACAAAGGGTAACTTTTCCATTGTCTCTCTCCTAGTTCCAAACGGCATAAAAAATATTATTAGTAATATTCATGTAATTGCCGTTTTTTTAATTAAGATTATATGAGTCGACTTATATCATGTCAAGTAAAAGAGGTACTGTCTGCATTTGAAACAGCTCTTTTAGGCCTTTTTTAAGGAGTTTTTAAGAAAATTAGGACCGGGCATTCTTGATTGCGCCCTCAATGGCCTCTTCGGACTTCAGGAATGCCCGCATGGTATCCAGGTAAAGGGCGGTGGAAACCGCCATGGGCAAAAGGTAGAAAACAAAGCGGAAAAGCAAGGCCGCCACGAGGGTCGGCTCGAAACCCACCCCTAGGCGGCTGAAGACCCCCGCCAGGGCAACCTCGCTGATCCCTAGCCCTGCGGGAACCGGGTTGATGGTGGAAGTCAGGAACATCACCGTGAAACCCACCATCAACAGGCCCAAGGGCAGGACCACCCCCACCGCCCGGAAGCAGCCATAAAGGGTCAAGGCCGTGAAAAGCCAGTCCATGCAGACCCAAAACAGGACTTCCAGGAGCCGCCACCAGTCCCGGTGCAGGAACCGCATGGTCTCTTCCATATTGTTGCGGATTTCCACCAACCTCTGGTAGCTGGTCTGCTTCCTCAGGAAAGTCTTCCCCAGCCAGTTGCCGATTACGATGCTGCGGCGCAGGAACCACTTGCGGAAACGCCGGTTCAGGAAGAGGAGCAGCATCACCGCCACCACCGCGGCCAGGCCCAGCATGAAAAGCAAAACCAGGTATTCCCGGTCGCCTCCGATGAACTCCGGGTGCTGCCTTAGGAAAATCAGTCCCCCGAAGGAAACGCAGGCCAGCACCAGGTTGAAAACCGTGTTTTGGGCCAGGGAAACGGGCACCGTCACCGAATAGGGCACCTTCTCGAACTTGAGCAGGTAGGCCCTGAGCATGACGCCCGTCCAGCCGCCGGAGGAGGCGATGAAATTGATGGTATAGCTGATGAACATGATGGAGTAGAACCGGTTGAAGGGCACCCGGTGGGGCGTCATGGTAAAAAGCCCGTTGAAGGAAAGTACGAAGGCCGTGTAGGCGCCGCCGGCGCAAAGCAGGGAGAAAACCATGGGGGCGGCCTGGATGTGGTGGAAGGCGTCCATCAGCTTGTTCCGGTCGGTCTTAAAGGCCAGCACCAGCGCCAGGACCATGAAACCAACGATAAAAAAGGAGAGGATCGCCAGGACCTTTTTGTTGGGGGTGTTCATTCGATAACCTTTAAGGTGACATTATGGGGGCGGGATATTAGGCCACAAAGCGAAAACAGCGGCAGATTACCTTTTTTAGCTTTCGAACAGCTCCACCACAGCTCCCCCGAACAGGGCGAATTGGCCTACGTTCCAAAGACTGGCCAGGAAGTGGTTGAGCCCCTTGAGGGGGACGGGCTTCACCGAACGCCGACCGGCGCGGGTTAAAAAGCGGGGGTGGAGGTTCTTAGAATATTTGGAGTTCCTTGATCACCCGGGCGATGTGGGTAAAGTCGGCGTCGTTGTGCAGGAGTTGCAGGTGGTGTTCGATCGCCACCTGGCAGATCAGGCAGTCCAAGGAGCCGCGGGGTGTCACGCCTTTTTCCCGGCAGCGGAAATACATTTGCGCCGCTTGGGCATAGGATTCCAAGCCCCGCGTGACGCCGTAAATAACCTGGGTGTCCAAGTAACCCCGGAGATTCCTGAAATCCCTTTGCGAAAAAGCGCCCTGGAGTACTTCTTGATAGACGCATTCCGTGATTCCGTAGGGAATGCCCCTCTCCAAAAGCCTCTCAAACCGGTCTACCGCCGTGTTCCTCCGGTCCCTCAGGAAATCGATCAAAACGGACGTGTCCACGAGGATCACGGGGCAAAACCCTTCCGTAGCGTTTTGTGGTCGTAACCCTTGCGGAAGTGGACCTTGCCCTTGAGCTCCCTCAAGTCGCGCCGGCCGTGATTGGCCACGAATTCGCGCAAGGCGGCCTCAAACAGCTCCTTTTTGGTTTTGGCCCCCGAAAACCGCAGGGCCTTGTACACCAAGTCGTCGTCCAAAACCACGTTGGTGCGCATTTTGATACACCTCCTTATACACTTATCGTAGTGTACGCATCCCCTTGCGTCAACGGATTCCCCTCGCGGGGGACGCCTCATCCGTTGAGCGTCCCATCCCGGGGGGAACTTTCCCCAAAGCCCCATTGGGGATGAACTCGAATTTCGCCTCACCCGGCCTTTTCCAAAGCAGGCCCACCGTGGCGATGGGCAGCAAGCCCTTATGAAATTTCAGGTCCAGCGAATGCCACCCCGCTTTCAAAACCATCCGTGCCGCGGGGGAAGACACGAATCCCGCCGCATCCTTGCCATCGATGGCCAACCCGGCCCTGTCAGCACCCAGGGTCGCCACTTGAAACTCGTAAACGCCGGACTGGGGTGCCCGCAACCGCCCGGTCCAATGGACATCCAAGGGGTGGGAGGTCATTGGAAGGTCGCGGAAGGTGAAGTTGACCACCGGGTCCCACCGCTCCAGGAAAGGTTTTTCCTCCGCGTTCCCCGAAAGGCGGTATTCACCCTTGAGACCCCTTTCCACCCGGGGAGCGCCGGGCGATAAGGCGCTCAAGGCCGTTGCCGGGACGCGCACATCGTAAAGGGTTTCCGCGCCCAGGGGGTTCACGAAGGCGTCGGTCTTCCCCCCGGGGTAAGCCTGGGCCAAATAAGCCAGGGCGCCCGCCTTGAACTCGTCCTCTAAAAAGCAAAAAGAAGTCCCCGGGGGAAAATCCGGTGGCTTCGGCGGATCGGAAAGGTCCAGGGCGTGCAGGTGGCCCCAACGGGGGTAGGTCAGGAACTTCACCGTGGGATGGCCGTAAAGGCTGGAGGTGAGGAAAAATTCGCTCTTGTCGTCCGCGGAGGCGATGAGGCGCCCGGCTGTGGATTCCGGCCAGGAGAAATCGTTGCGGCAATAGGGGTCGGAGGCCTGCTCCACGAAATAAGCGTGGAAGTTCAGGAACGCGGATAAGCCCAAGAGACAGGCGGCCAGGACCCACGCCCCCCGCTGGAGGCCCCTTTGCCCTTGGAACACCACCCGCGCCTGGCGGCCCCCATCGGCCCAAAGGAGGCCGCAAAGGAGCGCCGTGAAGGGCGTGGCGCCCAGCATGCGTCCCGCGTGGCCGCCGTTGATGGAAAGGAGGCTGGGCAGGCTCATCGCGTAGAGGCCCGCCAGGGCGTAAAAATATTTCCTTTCCTTGAACCGCGCCAGGGCATGGAAGAATCCCAGGAGGAAAATCGCGCCCGTGACGTCGTCCAACATCCGCCGGCTGGCGTAATTGGACTGGTGGTTGATGTCCCCTTGCCGGTTGAACATGAAGGCGGCGTCCCTGAGGTTGCGCCAAACCGGCGTAAGGCTTTGCTGGTCCCGGATCTCGGTGACGACCGAAACTTCCGATTCCCTTCGCCCGATTTCCCCGTTTTGGAGCATCCAGGACGCCAGGGGCGCGGCGGTTAACAGGAAGGTGAGCCCGAAGGCCGCCCATGGCAGGGCCTTTTGACGGAGCCCCTTGGGATCCCTTGCCCATTCAAAGGCGAGGATCAACAGTAGGAGGATGGGAAAAGCCTTGAAGGACTGGTAGGCATAAAGCCCCAGGCCCGCCACAAGCCCGCCTAAGGCGGCGAAGGGCCAGCGGTTTTTAAGGAGCGCATAGAAAAGCAGCCCCAGGGCCGGCGCCATGAAAAGGACCGTCTGGCATTGGTAATAAACCTGGTGGCCGAAGGCGAAGTTCCACCGCATGACGGCTAGGAAAAAAAGGGCCGGGAGGGCCGTGGCCGGCCCGGCCCAAAGCCGGAAGACCCAATAGAAACCCAAGGCCCCGAGGGTGGAAAGCGCGGCGTCGAAATAGGAAAAAACCTGGGGCGCGGGCCCGAAAAACTTCATCCAAAGCGCGGCCAGGTAGTAAACGCAGACCTCCGGCACGTGCAGGCTAAGGGCGTCGGTGAAGGGCCGCCAATGTTCGTTCAAGATCCTCAAGGCGCCCAGGGCCACCTCGGCGCGGTCCGCGAAGACCCCGTCTGGGAAGCGGTTGGCGCCGTAAGCCCGGAAAAAAAACGCGAGGGCCGCTAAAAGGAGGAAGGCGGGGATTTCAACCCTTGGGGAAACCGCAATCGGGGACGATGGGGCCGGGATGCTGGGAGGAAGGATTTTCCAAAGCAGGGCCAGGCTCAAGCCATAAAACCCAAGGCCGATCCAAAGGGTGAAGGGCTTGTCCGCCTGGGCGAGGAAGAACTGGCCCAGCCCCGCCAGGCCCAAAACGCCCAGGGAGGCCAGAGCCGGGTTTTTCCGGAAGGAGCTTCCGTTGGGAAACATGGCCCATTTTACCTTGCCCTTCCTTCCCATCCGATTTAAATCACACGGGACCCGTCCTTCCTTCCCTGAATTTTTAACAGGCATTGCGTCCTTTTTTCGTTTAAAGTTCTCGCATGCTCGACAACAACGGCCAAATCCAACAGGCTTCCGTGGCGGTGCGCGAATTGCGCGTGGCCCTTTCCAATTTCTTCCTTTATTCCGCCGACAACGCCATGGTGAGGCAGTCCCTGGACCGGTTCTTGGCGGCCCTTTCCCTGCTCTTTGAGGGCTTGCCTTCGGTGTCCTTGGGGGAATCCGAGGGGCGCCTGGTGGTGGAAGGTTCGCCCCTGGACGAGCGCCTCACCGGTTCCACCAACATGATCAAGGACCTTTTCCTGACCCACAAGATCCACACCCTCACCTTCGTCCAGGGCGTGGGGATTTCCGAGGTCCAGGCCCTGTTCTCGCTCTTGAAGCCCAAGGCCCTTCCCAGCGGCCTTTCCCTGTCCCAGGCCCTGGTCCAGCATTCCCTGGAGCATATCCGCGTGAACGAGAAGGTCTTCGTGGCCCTCTCCGAGGGCGAGGTGGTGGTGCCTTCGGACCAGGCCCCGGCTGGGCCCGGGGGGGAGCAGAACCTCCAGGAAGCCCTGGAAGCCCTCCAATATTTCCTCCAGATTTTTAGCCGCGTCCGGCCCGACGCCAACAAACAGGAGGTGGCCCGGCGCCTGGTGGAAAACATGGGCGCCTGGCTGGAGGTGGAAGGGAGCGCCCAAGGAGAGGGCGGGGGCACGGGGGGAAGCGCCGGACCGTCCGTCCATGCCCAGCCCTGGCAGGAGCTGATGGGAGGTTTCCTGTCCTTGAAGGGCGCCCTGTCCTCGTTGAAAACGCCCTCCCAATTGAGCGACGCGCGGGTGAGCATGGACGACCTCTTGAGGAAATTGGTGCTCTTGGGCGAAAACATGGGCCTGTCCTCGCAAGAATTCCCGGGGGATCCGGCGGCCCCTTCCTCCCCCGGAACTTCCGCCCCGGAGGAGCCTGTCCCCGCCGAACAAGGCTCCCTCTTTGAAACCGACCCCGTGCGCCTGGCCGTGGAAAAGGGGGATTGGGACGCCCTCCTGGCCCCGGACCTGGAGGAAAAAGTCCATGGCCAGGCGGACTGGTTCCAAGAACCGGACCAGGCGGGGGTCCTGGAATCCTTCTGGGAAAAATTGTGGGAAAAAATTTTCTCCGCGGATGAGCAAACCCAGGCCCTGGCCTTGCGCCACCTGACCCACCTGGCCTGGAACCGCCTCCCGCGGCCGCTGCAGCTGGAGGGCCTGCGCAACCTTTGCCGCCTCCTGAAGGAGATCCGGCGACCGGCCAATTACCCGCTGGCCCTCACCCTTTGCCAGGACTGGATACCCCAGGAACTGGCCTCCCCCGATTGGACCGAACTTTTGGAAATGACGCGCCTTTTGATGAGGGCCGCCGAGCAAACCCCGCCCCGTTTCGAAAAACAAAACCAGTCCGCGCGCGTGGCCCTGGACACGGTCTTTTGCGAGCCCATCCTGGAATCGCTGCTTTCCCGGTACCCTTCCGGGGGCGGCAAGGGCGAAAACACCCGTCAGCTTTTCACGCGATTGGGGCGCCGCGCCAATCCCTTCCTTTTCCAAAAAATCGAGAGAGAACCCATCGGAAGCCCCGACTGGGGCAAAGCCGTCGAGCTGTTGGAGGTTCTGCAAAAGGCCGATCTTCACGTTTATGAAACCTGGCTGGATTGGCCCGAAAAGCGGCCCCAACTGGAGAAATTCCTGGACATCTTTACCGCCGTCCCGCCTTCCGGCGAGCTGGAGGATTATTTCGAGCGCCACTGGAACACCTTCGGCCCGGGCGCCCAGGCGAAAATTTTGGCTGCGGCGCGGCAGTGGAAAAAACAGGGGTTCAGGCCCTTCCTGGCGCGGCTGCTGGAAAAGCCCGACGCCCCTATCGCCTTGGACGCCCTGGAAACCCTGACGGCCGTGGGGCTGGACGGCGACGGGGAAGCCATCATCCAGGCGGTGAAAAACTATCCCCCCCACGGGAAGGACAAGGAGAAATTCTGGATCAAGGCTTGCGAGGCGCTGGGCGGCCTGGCCGGCGCACCCGCCGCGGACGCCCTCATGGAATGGGCCGGAAAGTACCACTTCATGGAGCACAAGAAAGGGCGCAGCTTGGAGGTGCGGCGCGGGGCGGTGAGGGCCCTGGGCCGCATCCGGTCCAAAACGGCGCGCGATTTCCTGGCCGCGCTGAAAGGGGATGAAAAAGAGCTGAAGGGTGACGTGGAAGAGTCATTGAAGGCCGTGGAGGCCCTGCTGTCGGCCCCGCCCGGGGAACCCCTACCCCCCAAAGAAGGTCCTTGACCGGCTCCGCCAACGCCGGGGCTCGATTTTGACCCACTCTAAAACAAAAAGCCCGCCTCCCTAAAGGGAGGCGGGCTTTTTAAATTTCCCGCTTGTCGATCAATAAAGCATGATTTCGCCGATGTACAATCCGTAAGTGGCGCCGCCACTCGTGCTTTCCCATTGGACGTCCGTGACATCGGCGGCAACGAAGCCGCCACTGCCGCAACTGCTGCTATAGGCCTGCGTCAACGAGGCGGCAGCGGAGCCTGTTGTTCCCACCGTGACCGCGGCCCAGGAAGTGGTGGGCGTGAACGACTCCCCAAAGGGGTCGCTGCAGGTGTTCGTGTCCGTGGTGGGGATATTGACGCGCCAGGAAGCCGTATTGGCGGCGTCCATTTTGGCGTAAAAAATGATGCCGTTGAACATGCTGATGCTGTAAGCGGCTTTGGGGGTGAGGAACTGGAACCCCAAGCCCACGTAGGGGCACTCGCTGTAGCCGCCGGTGATGTCATTGCCGCTGCATCCCGGGCCGAGGACGCCCTTGATGTAGGCGCAGTAGTTGGAACCGTTCTGGGCCGCCACATTGTCCATCGGGAAGGGAGTCGAGGAGTTGGAAGGCAGGTATTGGGTGGCTCCGCCGGGCCCGTCGTAGAGGGTGGATTGCCCCCAGACAATGGTGGTTCCCGAGGCGATGGTTCCGCTGTTCAAGACGGTCGCCGTTCCCAAGGTGATGGGATCGCTGGCCGTCGTTTCGCCGCTGACCACCGTGATGGCTTCGGGGGTCGGCAAGGTGACGGCGCTCGACAAAGTCGAGGAACTGTAATAATCCGTAAAGGCATACCAGGAACCATCGCGGCATTGGTTCGTCAAGAGTAGGTTGCTGTCATTCGCCTCGTCCGCGATGAGGTCGGGGGTGCTGGTTTGGGTGCAAGTGGCGAAATAGGTAGCGCTGATGTTGGGCGAACCCGCGGGAGTGGGGGTGTTGGTGGGCGCGCCTCCGCCCGATGTCGGGGTGGCGGTTGCGCCCGAAGGCGTGTTGGTGGGTGAACCGCTTGATCCCGAGGAATTTTGGGTCGGCAGGGCCAGCTGACGCGTGCAGGATTCAATAACCAAGGCCATCATCCCCAGGGCCACTAAGCCGCCAAGGAGAAGCGCCGGTTTCTTCAGGGACTTCATAAAGTCCTCCCAACATTTTTTTAGCCCTTGCCGGGGCACCGGACAAGGGCGGCGGAAGGCCTTAAGGGACCTCTTTCCGCCTCGCATGAAAGTATCTCACTCCCCATGTTCGAAGTCCAAAGTCAAATTGCGCCCTGGCGGGAAAAAGGAAACATCTAAACTTAAATTGTTTTAACGATAATCCACGGCATACCTTTCATCAATGGAACTTAGCTAAAGCGCCAGGTCATCGGCCACCGCCGTTTGCACGCCCAAGCCCATGACGATAGCGAAATTCACGGCCGTGGCCGAGGCAAGGTTGTTGTCATCGATGAAATCCACGTTGAGCCCCGGGCCCAGGAGGGCATAGGGCTGGAAACCGCCCAAGTCCTAAGGAACATTCCAGCTCCGCCAGGGGCCGCAGGCAGTAAATAGAGGTTGAGTTCAGGCCGTAAAAGTAAAGGCTGTCCACTTGGATCTGGAGCGCCCCAAAGTCGTCAAAGGCGTAACCGCTGGTGAACTCGCCCCCGCCCCCAACTGGTAGGACGATCCCTGGATTTGGGTGGGAAGTTCCACGAGCGCGGCCAGGCCCGCGTAGAAATAGCCTTCGGTTTCTTCGTCCCCCTGGTCCCCCGCCGGGGTCCCTTGGGCCGTTGCGGCCGCCGGCACCAACCAAATCGCCAACAGAAAGGTCCGAAGGATCCGCATCGGCCGCCTCCCTCCGCTCCTTGAGGTCCCACCGGGCGCTGGAAAAAAGTTTCCACCCTCCCGCTCTACTCAGAACCTCTAACAAAAACCCAAACTCTTACCAAAAGGGCACGAAGTACACAAAGTGAGACATAAAAACGCTTGAAAAAATCACATGGTTTAACTTCGTGTCCTTGGTGTACTTCGTGGTGAGCGTTTTTTGTTAGGGACTCTAAAGGTCCAACAACATGCCCGCCTCCATGGGGATGTCCTGGGTGACCTCCCCGGGCGGGGCCGGGGTGAGGTGGTAATAAGTGACGATATACTTTCCTTCCACGTAAAAGGAAGCGTCGTCGGACACGGGAACCAGGCCGCCCAAGCCCATGACCGTCACGAAGTTCACGGCCGTGGCCGGCGTAACATCGGAAAGCATGAAATGGAAGTTCAAACCGGGGCCCAGCAGCAGGTAGGGCTGGAAATCGTCCAGGTCCAGGGAAAGCCGCAGTTCGGCCAAGGTGAGCAGGGAATAGGCGGAGTAAGGCTGGGGCCTGGAGAAATAAAGGTTGTCCAACTGCAGCTGGACCGCCACGTTGTTGTCGAAGGCGTACCCGCCGCTTAAGTCCCCACCCGCGCCCCATTGGTAGAGGGTGCCCTGGCTAACCAGAGGCGCGGCCACCGACGCGGCCAAACCCGCGTAAAAGGAACCGCCCGTGTCCCCTTGCCCCAGGCCCTTCACCAGGCCGCCCCCGGCCGGTAGCACGATTTGGGCGAAAGACGCCCAGGGCGCCAGCCAAACCGCCAACGCCACCATGGAAAGGTTCCTCACCGGCCACCTCCCTCCCCCGCTGTTTCCGGCGGGTTGCCGCTTTGAAAGTTCCCTTACCAGCATAGTAGGTCCCACCGGGGAATCCTACCAGGGCGGCAACGGGGGAAAGACGTTTTTGTTGGGAAAGACGGGAAAAGTCCGGGGATTGGAATGGGGAGAGCGTTTAGCCCCGAAAAGGGCGTTGGGTACGGGAAAAGCTTTTTTGGTAAACAATGCGGTAAGGCTTGAAATGGGTTTCGCGGATATCCGCCAGTCCAAGCCCCTCCAGTTCGGGGGGGAAATGGCCCCGCTCGGACATGCGGGAAGCCCCAAAATGGATTTTTCTATCCCATCCAGGATACTGGACACTGAAGGAAGGCCTTCGTGGACTGAGAGGTAGGCATAGATTCCCTCGATATCCCCATAAGCTTGCGGGGCTAACCAGGCCAGGCGGTTCAAGCCGATTTGCCCGCTTTGTGCACCACCAAACGGGCCCGGCCGTTTTGGGTGACGATGAGGGACTCCCCGTTGCGGCTCAATTCCTCCACCAAATCGGCGGCGTGGGCCTTCAAGTAGGAAATGGGTTGAATGGCTTTCTCCAAGCTCATGGCCAGTTCTCCGGACTAAATTTAGAGCCGGTAACAAAATTAACCTAAACCCTCGCCCCTTGCGGGAGAGGGTAGGGTGAGGGGTGTTTTCGCCAAGTAAAATCCACCCTCACCCCGGCCCTCTCCCATCGAGGGAGAGGGGGATAGGCGTTAAAAACGAATTTTGTTACCGGCTCTTAGCTTGAAAATGGTCTTATTTTGCCATTTGGAGCCGGATTGTTAATCCGCAGGGATTCGGCCGGCTTGCGTTAAGGAAAATCGGGCGGAAAATAATTCTGCGGTGGGACGTCCGGTGGAAGGGATCAAGAAACGGTCGGGATCACAAAAATGGATTTTGGATGGTAAGACCGGCAACCCGCTGGCGGTGGCCGAGGTCTTCCGTGTAAAGGGTCTTGCAGCCGGCTTCCAGGGCCGAGGCCAAAATCAGGGCGTCATAGAATGAAAAACCCGTTTCTTCCTTGAGTTCCAAGGCCCTTTGGTAAAGCTTGAAGGTCGGGAGGGCCCGGCAGAGCGGCGCCAAAACCAGGTCCAGGTAGGAGCGGGCTTCCAAGGCCGAAAACGGTTTTTCGAATTTTCTCAAGGCGACATTGAGGAATTCCTGGACCACTTGGTAGCTGACCAAGCCGTTGTTGTCCAAGAGGGCCTTTTCAATCAGGGCCTGGGCTGTTTTTTGCTTGGAGGGATGTCGGGCGTCGAAGGAATAAACGAAAATATTCGTGTCCAGGAAATAACTACCGCTCATTCATCTCGTCCCTGGAAAAAATCCGCCCGGGGCGGGCATGGCGTAACCGTTTCATTAACTCGCGGTACTCCCCCGATCGCTGTTCACCGCCGACATAACCGGCCATCCATTCGCGGAAGAGCTCATTAAGCGACTTGTGTTCCTCCAAGGCCCGACGGCGGGCCTTTTCCACCAGGGCTTCATCCGCGCTTAAAGTAATGTTTTTCAGCATAAACCCTCCTCAAGATAACACGAAAAAAGTGTACACGAAAATATCATTGATTTCAAGGAACGTACGCGGCTTTCATTAATGGAAATCGGGGGGAAAGGGGTAGTTAATGATTCGGCAATGCCATTCGGCGGCGAAATCAAGCAATGGTTAAGGAAGAAGGGTGGAAATCGGGAATTCGGAATTCCTTTTCAGGACCAGATCCTGATCGCCCAAAGAGTTCGAATTTACCTAAAATGTAATATGTGGCCCCTATGTTTCCCTCGGATTTCTTCGGCCATTTGCAGATTTTGATAACCGTTTAAGTTCTTGCAGAATAGGCAACTCCTTTTATCTGTTATCTCTCCCAATCGAATCTGGTTAACCTCACGATTGATCACCTTTCAGATTGCAATATTCAAGACCTGACCTTACTTTCTCTTCACAAAGTATATTCTAAAGGCCTGACCCCTTTGTTTGAACACCTCCTTGGAGAAGATGTTCAAGAGTATAATTTGCACACCGTCAACGGCTCGTGCACGATGATCTGACGTTTATCAACTAATGTCTTATGGAAATGCCTTTTTTCCATTCGTGCTTAATTTGCGTGACTGCCTCCTGCCCGATATGGTGCCCCAAGCGGCGATAAGCCTCAAATTGACCTTCGCTGAAAAATTGGTCGGCGGTGGATTCATGGGGGAAATTTGAGTATTCGGCGGAGTAATTAAGGATGTCCTGGTCGGTGAGCTTGGGAAGGGAGCTTTTTACGTAAACAAGGATTCCGGTTTCATTATTTTTTCGGCCATAATGAATAGTGCCCACTCGTACACTTTGGCGACAAATTCCATTTTTATTTCTTTTGATCGGATTCACGTTGATATCCACATCAATGCCCATGTCCATTTTGGCGTATCGAATCACCCTCGCCAGGCCGTCGAACGTGTAATTGGGATCGTATTCGGCGTCGCAGGCCACGATCAACTTGGCATGTCGTCTGAGCAATTCATAAACCCCGAGGTTCTCGATATGGCCCCCATCACTCAGGTTGATATAAGAACTGGTTTCATCTATAACCCTGAACATTTCCTTTAAAAGGAACCAAAAACCAACCTTGGCCATACGAGGATTTATCTGCTTCATCAATCCGCGCCATTTGCCGTCCTGGCAATGGACGTTCGGCAGCCAGTACCCCAGGCGGACATTCAAGGCGCACAAAAAGGGCGTTATGAAAGGGGGCGTCTGGGTGCCCATGTTGGGGGAAACCGCCGCCCCGGAAATAGCCATGGCCGTTCCCAGGTTTAAATCCGGGTCAAGTTGTTCGAGATCATCGGTTTTGACGAAGCCCACATAGGGCCCCCCGCAGTAAAGCTTAGAAAAGAAGAAAAAGCTGCCCTTCCTGCCGTTCAAATCGAAGGACTTGCTGGAATGGCTGGCCGGGAGATTGACTGTGGCATTTATCAAGTGGTAGGGGCCAGGGTCATTTCCCTTTGGCGCTTGGTTGAGTTCTGAAAGGAGTTGTCCATCGTTGGATTCAACCTCATTTTTCCATATAAAAAGATACGCCGCCGACAACTGGTCCCGGTAAATCTTATGAAGAGAGGAACTGTTCACGTCCACTATTAGGAATACTCCGTAAAACAAGAGCCACGCGAACATCATCAGCTCAAGTGCGTATCCCCAATTGGTTCCCAAATAAAACAAGGGAGTCTGGCTGATTCCCTGGGCGAGGGGGTCAAAGGGCTTTAGCGCGAACTGCAAAAAAATTCCCGCGAGGGTCCAGGAGGC
Organism: candidate division FCPU426 bacterium; assembly: GCA_030041545.1. GTDB lineage: Bacteria > Oederibacteriota > Muellerivitia > Muellerivitales > Muellerivitaceae > JAJPJW01. Next base: position 20,358 of record JASHNQ010000097.1, read on the forward strand.
GATGGCCAAAAATGCCAACAAACCTATTTTCCAATTTTCCCCACTTTCGGCCTTGGAATCGGTTTTACCCTTTTCCACCGCTTTATCCTCCTCGCCCGCGAACAATTCCTTCGCGGCGGAGGAGGTTAACCAGATCGCCATGACCACTAGGCCGCCGGAGGTGATTAAACTAGCCCCGTAACGGGGCGCGTTCGGAAAAAGCAAGTTTGAATATTGTGTGGCGGTCAAAAAGAGGACCCCCACGATGGAAAAACCCACCCCCCAAGGGGTTGAACGCCTCTCGTCAAGCACGGCAATGATCCCGGACCTCAAGAAAAGAACGCTAGCTACCAGCCCCACCAAAAGAACAAAAAAATATATCCAAGTTTCCCTCGACAAGACTTCGGTGAAAAAAAACAGGAAATTGCATGAGATCGTGACGACGAAAGCGGAGACCAGCAGGAACGATGCGAAGCGCACTTGGTCCGAAAGAAAATTAACCCCAGCCGAATACACAAAAAACAAAAGGAAGCACAGGCCCACCCCGATTAACGTCACCGGCATCCCGGGGATAAACCCATAGCCAAGCAAGACACCCTTGGAAAATTGGGAAAAATTGTAAAAACCGGAAACCACGCTCTCCGGGTGGTCCGTGGCGGCCGGGTGATTCATCCAAAAATGGAAAAACCAGGCGCAAAGTGGAAAGATCATGATTCCGGAAAATAACGCGTTAAGCACGGAAACAATGCGGGGAAAGACCCGCTTCAACCAACCTAAAAATCCATCCGACGAATCCTTTTTTCGCTTTTTCCAATTACCGTTTAAAACAAACGCCGAGTTGAGGCATGCGGCAATAAACCACCCCCAAATGACCCATATGATGTAATCGGAGGCGGCTAGAACGTCCGCGAATTTCCCAATGGCGTTTAAAAAATCAAGGAAAGGCTCCTGGATCTGGGTCAGGCAGGTTTTCCCGTCTTGGTTCAGGCACAGCCAAGCGCAAAAATCCAAAAAGATGATAAAGGTGGTTAAAAAGGGAATGACGCCCAAGGCAGCCATACTGGCCGTTTTCGCCCAACCGGCCTTTCCGGAGGATTGATGCAACTTATAGACGATCGCGAGGGGGGAGAAGCCCAGTAGGGGTTTAAGCCAAAAAGGGCCTGAGCTTAAAATCCAGGCTGCGGCATAAGGCACCGCATCGGTAATGCCCGTCGGCTTGTGGGTTTGGACGTAAGTTGAAAGCATGGGGATCAACTGGCCGTAACCCAGTACGCAAAGGGCTAAAACTTCAAGGGCGATACCCACAAAACAAAGGGCGAAAACAATTTCCAAGAAAACTTTGATGAAAATGGGATATTGTAGCGGGGATTTGACTTCATCTCCGGGAGTTCTATTTTTCTGCCATTGGAGGAAATGAGGTTCCAGGGGTTTCCAAATAAGGGCGGTTAAAACCAGGATCAAAAAACCCCTCGGAATCAAGTTTAAAAAATCCGTGATGGGTTTCTTCGTATCGTAAAATCCATTAATCTTCTCGCCGAAAAGCAAATAAATCAAAAGAGCGAGGAACAGGCTCCACGGCAGGAACAACAGGAGGTTGATGATCCATCCCCTAACGAGGAACGAGCCCATGCGGATGGCCGAGAAGAAATTTGGCGGGGAAAGGTATTTGGCCGAGACGTTCCTTAAAAAGCCAAGGACCTTGTTCTCCCCTTGGCCGTCGTTGGATTTGAGGGGAAAGGTATTATCCCCGGGGGCGGAAGGGATGCCCTCCTGTTCCGCAGAATGGGACAGTGAACTGACGCAGGAGCCGATGTATCCACCACCTGAAACCGTGGAAAGATAGTCAAAGTCTTTCAACATGTCCCCATCGGCCAGAGCCTGAAGCACCCCCAAATTAAAGGTGGCGCTTCGCACTCCCCCGCCCGATAAGGCCAAGCCGGTCAGGTTATAGTTCGCCGATGGAGGCAGCGGGGATTTCTTCGGTTTTTTCTCAATATCAAATAATTTTCTCAAGTACTGGACAAAGTTTTCACCAAAAGACAGTTTCTCTTCGGATTCGGTTTCCGGATTTATTTCCGACCAAATTCTTAACTCTACTGACATTGAATCCGTTTCCTCAATCAAACCAAATCGTTTGAAATTTTTCTTTCGAAAAAATTCCCGCCTTTTATTAATTTCCTGTAATTCGACTGGAAATACTTCCGACGCGAAATGATTCAACTTTTCTTTTGCCTGGAGGAACGAATTAATCAAATTGTTTTTAACATTTTTCTTGTTTCCTTCCTGTCTTTTATTTCTTTTATTAATTTTCACCCGTTCGGCGGGAAAAACTTTCGATTTAAAAGTATCCTCCAACCCAGGACGCTTTATCTTTTTTTTCACAAATTTCACCCCTTCTTTTAGCTTGTCGACTTATGCGGACTTTTTTAGTAAAAAAAATTGGCGCCCGTTCCACTTCTAATTGGTTCCGGGCGTTTCTCCTGGCGTTAGGGAAGGCGTTGTAGTCGGTGTTGGGGTTGGAGTTGCTGGGTAAGGACTTCCATTGGGGAATAACGCTCCAACCAAAGTGCTAACATCCTGGGAATAACCTATCCGGACAGACCAATTGTCCAGTTGATTAAGGGGATTTCGATGTCCAAGCCAGCCTTGAATAAAAGCCAGTTCATGATCATCGCCAGTAACGTCAAACGTGAGGAAATGAAGGGCGTTGTTTTGGTCGAGTGGATAATGGAATTCCAACTTCACTAGTGCCGTGTCGTGAAGGCCGTAGTCCGCAAATCCATTCATTGAATTCACTGTAGCCGGGCCATTGCTCAATGCCATGCCAGGATCAAGGATCACATTCGGTGCATCGGTCCAGGCAAAGGGATAAAGAGCCGCTAAAATTTCGATTCGGTTAGCCTGATTCGCGATAGGAATGCCAAAATCCGATTCCAAACCGAACCCGTAATAATTGATGATTTGGGAAGATAAATTGTCGGTGGATCCACCGTAAATCCCTCCGATGGCCCAGTCCGTATCAAAGCCAGGATCATGGAAAGTCCACGAAAGCGCGTCAATCGTAATTTCGCCAAAGAGGTTCCCAGAACCGACCACCGCGCTGGCGGTCGAGTTAGATGAAGCGCTGCTTAAACCAAATTCAACTTCCGAGATTTTGAGGAACCGGCCATGGACAGGCCAACCCCAAAATATAAACGGCAAATCAAAACCCAAATCATGGATTTGTCCACCTGTCCATGAATAGCGGTCACGGAAAACCGGATCAAAGAAAAAGATGCCTTGGGTGTTCGACGCCTTGCTGATAGTCATGTTGGTTTGCGTTACAGCTCCGGTTGTCACCAAACTAGAATTGATTTGATAGGGGTTGATCAATGCCGAACCAACGTTCAAGTAGAAATTTTTATTGAAAGAAGTTGCGGTGGGGGTGGGCGTCTCACCGGTCGTGCTGCTGGATAAACTTGGAACAATAGCCTGGGATACAACAAAAGAGGCCAAAGCGTTAATGATGGTAACGTTGCCATTGGCGGGAATTGGTAGAGTAATCGGGCCACTTAAGCTGACGAGATTTTCTGCACCTGAAGAAGAGCCGGCAGTCCCCTGGGAAGTAGAAGTTGAAATCGGCGTTCCAGAAGGGCTGGCTGTGGGCGTGGTCGTTGCCTTACTCGTTTTAGCGGCAAGGGTTTTGCTTGGAGTAGGTTTGGCGAGTATTGAAGTTATATCTCCTGGGGGAATAATTACCTCGGTCACGGGTAAACTCACCTCCTGACCTGAACTTCCATAGGTGATCGTGGACGGTCCGCTTAGGGTTTGAGGTTTTGAATTTGTCGTGGGGGACGGGGTGGGTGTTGCGGTGGGTTCTCCGGACGGGTCGCTTGTCTTGGCTAACGGTTGTGCTGTTGGGGTAGGGGTTTCCGTTTTCTTTTTTTTCTTTGGCTTGATCGAAGGGGTTGAAACAGCAGAAGGAGTGCTAGACTGGGAAACATCAGATGTGCTTGATCCCGCTGTTTGGGCTAAGACCCCGTTTGACGCAGTTAAAATCGAAATGCAAACTGTCGAAAGTGAGACAAGAAACCGATTCATGCGCATCCCCCCAAATTGAATTTCCCAAAACAGCTTATGTCCTTATACGGTTGTGCCATTTATCGGTCAATAATAATTTTGTCAATTTTAATAAGTGCATAAATAGTGGCTGGTTTAAAAATAAACAAAGGGGTCAGGCCTTTAGAATATACTTAAGGACCTGTTGGGCGAATGGCTTGTCCTCCACCATCCGCCTTTTGGCGATCATCCAGAGGTGACCGACAGCCCCTAAACTGGCCCCCATCCTTCTCCCAATTCCCTTATCTGTTTTTCTAAAATTGATTTAACAAATCCTGAGCCCTTATATCGGTTAACCAATTTCCCTGTCAACGAATTATTTTAAAAATGATATAAGTGCACATATAGTGACCTATTATTGTCTTAACCCTTTGTTAGACTAAAAGTTGGCATGATATTTAATGTTAAAACTGTCATTTGAGATTGGAGTAAAGGCGCTTTTGAAGAAGGGCGTATCAAAACTATGGACCAGAGCGCTGAGTGCCTACCGCAACAAAAGGGCAGCGGTGTTTAGGGCCTTTTGTCTCTGTCTTGGGGCTGGTGGGAAGGGTGGTTTTCCCGGCGTTGGGGTATTTCTCGGGGCTGCCCGGACGGCGGGGCGGCTTGGGGCCCGGAAGGGGGATTGGGCGGGTTCCCTCCGGAAGGCTGGGCGGGGCTGGGGTTTCGCAACGACTGGAGGATCATGCGCTGGCGGTCACGTCCCTGCGCCTCGTTCGGGCCCTGGAGTATATTTTGTTTCTGATCGGGCGGCAGTTGGTCCAGGGAGCGCAGCAATTCAAGCCGGGCGTGGGCCTTGGCCCGCACCAGGGCGGCCTGGCTTTTCCAATTCTCGTAGGCGGCCTTTTCGTCCAGGGTTAAGGGGCGCTTGGGCTGGAAGGCGCCCTGGCTGAAGGAGTAGCCCCCATGCTCCCCGGCCCCGACGGTCTGGGTGTCGTTGTCTTTTTGAACCTCCACCACGTCCTCGTAGGTGCTGGCCTGGAGGTCGGAATCGTTTTTGTCCACCTCGAAGCAAGTCCCCCGCACGCCGCAGACCACCCCGCCCGATTCCACCTCGAAAGTGGAATTGCTTTCGGAAAGTTTTTCCACCTCGCAAAGGACCTTGCCCGCCGCCAGACCCAGCCGGCTGAGGAAGCCGCCCGTGTCGTTGCGTTCCAGCTGGTCCACCTTCACGTCACTGTTCTCGGGGATGTGGAACATCGTGGTTTCATCGAGGGTCAGCGTGGCCTCGGCGCCCGCCTGGGTGATGATTTCATCCCCCGCTTGGAGGGTTTGTTCCTCAACGGCGGGGTCGGGGGTGGCTTCCCCCACGGACTGGATCATAACGGTTCCCGATATATCCTCCAGCACCCAGGCCGGCGAGGCGCTGGCGACCACCGAGGGGAGCGTTTCGGAGGGCTTTTTTCCCGTGCAGGACAAAAGGATGGCGAAAAGCACGGCCAAAACCTCGGAAGATCGTCTCATGCGGCGATTTTAGCCCCGGCCTATTTCCCCGGCAAGCAATCCGAAGGAACGGCCTTTTATTCGATCAATTCCCCTTCGCCGTCCTTGGTCTTTTGAACCTTGGAGGCGTCCAGGCCGCCGGGCGGGATACCGGGCATGGGGGCGGACCCTGAGGCTCTCAGCGGTGAGCCTGCCAGCCCTGAGCCTGTCGAAGGGTTGGGGGCTCCGGGCGGAGGCAGGGGTGCGCCCGGCATGGGGGACTTAGGCGCGCCCGCCGGAGGAACGGCTGGGGCTGCGGGCTTGGGAGGGGAGGCGGTCAGCTTCATGCCGTCCATGTTGTCCAAATCCAGGATCCCGGGGGGGGGAGTGGTGGGTTTAATGTTTGTCGGAATCACCCTTGGCCCTGAGCCTGTCGAAGGGGTCGAACCCGTCAAAGGGTTGGGCGCCGTAGGCACTCCTGGAACCCCAGGAGCCGCGGGTTTCGGGGCAGTGGGAGACGGAACCCCTAAAGAGGGCGCCGCGGGTATAGGAGGCTTCAGGGCCGCTGGAATGTCCGGCATGGCCGGGGCGGCAGGTTTGGGTGGCATCGCCGGGGTGCCGGAAGCCGCAGTGGACCCTGAGGCTCTCAGCGGTGAGCCTGCCAGCCCTGAGGGGCCCGAAGGGCCGCTCGAAGGGGTCGAACCCGCTGGGGGAACGGGAGCGGTGCCTGGCTTGGCAGGCGCTGGGGGGGTTTTGAGGAGCGATTCCAACAAACCGGAAGTTGCGGAGGGTGGTTTCAACCCCGCTGGAGTCGGAGCGCCCGCAGGTGGAGGCGCTATGCCAGGCGCAGCAGGAGGTTTCAAAGCGGAGGGTGCTCCCGGCACGGGGGGAGCCGGGGCGGAGGGGACCGGCGGCTTGGGAACGCCCAAAGCGGCCGCTCCGGGTATGGCCGGAGCCACGGGCGGTTTTACGCCCGGGGCCGTGACCGAGGGCACTTTGGAAATCAAGGAATCTAAAAGGCCTGGGGGTTTTGGCCCGGAGGCCGCCGCTGGAGAAACTGGCACCGCTGGGGTGGTTCCGCCTGGCACGGCGGAAGCGGCCGCTGGAGTCGCAGGTTTAGGCAGGCCTGGAGGCAAGGGGGCCTGTCCTGAGCGACCAGGGGGAGTCAAAGGGTTGGGAAGACCTGGGGCCATAGGCGCTCCTGGAGCGGCGGGTTTGGGAATCCCAGACGGAGCCCCCAAAGTGGGGGGGGAGGGCGGAGCGGACGGTGTAAGGCCCGGTTTGGGAAGACCGGCTTGTCCCCCGGAGCCCAGGGCGGAGGGGGAGGCCGCAGGGACCGTCACTGGGCGCGGGCTTGCGATGCCGGCTTCGCCGGGCTTCTTGATTTTCGTGGGGAAGGTGAGGATGAGCCGCGTTCCGGGCTCGGCCTTTTCCGCCACCGCCCCGCCGCCGTGGGCGGCCAGGATGGTCTTGATGAGCGCGAACTTGAGCCCCGTCCCCGCCAGTTGGGGCGAGGCCGTGTGCTTGGGGTCGTAAAACTCGTCGAAGAGTTTCGGCAAGGCCTCGGGCGTAACGGTGAGGCCCGGGTCCTGCACGGTCACCTTGACGGTTTCACCGATGGGCTCCACGGTGATGGGGATGGAGGAGCCCCGGGGCGCGTCCTTGATGATCTGCAGGTACAGGATGTTCCAGAGCTGGTTGAACCGGCGGCGCACGACGGGCACCTTGGGCACCGCGCCCTTGGCTTCCACCTTCATCTTGATGTTCTTCACCTCGGCCTGGGGCTGGAAGTTGAAGGCCAATCCCTCGACCTCCGAGGCAAGGTTGATTTCCTCATGGGGCGCTTTTTCCTGCTCGGTTTCCACTTGGTAGATGTCCAGGAGGTCGTTAATGAACTTTTCCAGCCGCGCCGACCGGTTGATGACCATGCCCAGGAATTCCTGCTGTTTCTCGTTGATGCCGCCGGGAGCCGCGCCCAGGGCGGAGGACACGTAGCCCTTGATAATCCCCAAGGTGGTCTTGAGCTCCTCCGACATGGTGCGGATGGCGGCGGCGCGCACTCCGGAGACCTGGATGGCCGAGGAGGTGGCCACGGCGGAAAGCATCTTGGCCTCCATTTCCCTCAACTTCCCCTCCAGCTGGGCCTGGACCTGGACCGTCTTTTGGTCCGCGGCGGCCTGGGCCTCCTCCAAGGAGGCGGCCTGGGCCTTGAGCTTGCCGACCTCGGCCTTGGCCTGCTCGGCCTGGTTCCTCAATCCCTCGGACATTCCCTTCATGGCCTCCAGTTCCCTGACCTTGTCCGAAAGCTGCTGGTTGACGCTCGTGAGCTCGTTTTTGGCGGCATTGGCGGACTGCTGGGCTTGCGCCGACTGGTTGGCCGCCTCGCGGCTTTTAGCCTCCCCCTCGGCGCGGGAGCGCTTGAGGAACTCCTCTTTTTCAAGTTCGGCTTGTTGACGGTCGTCCTTGAGCTTTTGCATCAAATGGGAGGCCGCCTGCACCATCTGCCCCACCTCATCCCCGCCGAAGCGGCGGGCGGCATCGGGCGTGAGGGCCCCGCCGCCGCTGGCCGCGTTCAATACCGCGGTGCTGGCCCTCCTCAAGGGCGAGAGGATGGCGCCGAACCGCAGGAAGCCCACCAGGAAAACCCAGCCCAAGCTGGCGGCCGCGGCGATTAAAAGGGGCATGCCGGTGGAACTGGTAAAGAACGCCTGGAAGTCTTCCGGCGAGAACCCGGTTTTTTGAGGGGCCGCCTGGGCCGCCGCGGGCTGCAGGGAGGAGAAGGGGATCAATCGGGCGATGCCGAAGGATTTCAAGCCCAGGGAGGTGTAGACCGCGGCCATGGGGGGTGTGGCTTCAAACCCGTTTTGCTTGGCCGAAAGGGCGCCCTGGATTTTGGCGCGCAAGGGGTCCTGGGCGGGGTTGAAGAGGGCCTGGGACCCGGTCACCGAATCGTAAAAGACCTGGCCCGAGTCGGCGTCGAGCACAACGATTTCCCCTTTCCGCGGGTCGCTGGGCCCGAAGAACGAAGCCACGTTCAAAACCGCCTGGGCCACGGTGGAGGCGCCCAAGGGTTGGGCGAAGATGAAAGCGGGGTAGCCCGGCCGCCGGGTGAAGAAAAGGTAGGTTTGGCCGCTGTTGTCCTGGAACCGGTTCATCATGTTCTTGAACTCATCCGAGTTCGCGTAGGCCGGGTCCACGAGCTGGGCGGAGGCCGGGACGGACTTGAGCGCCTTGCCGCTGGTGGAGAGCAGGACCACCCCCGCCAGGTTGTGGGTGGAAACGAAGGCCGAGAGGTCGGCGTCGGTATGGTTGGCCACCAGGCCCGCCACGTCGCGGTAGGTGCCCTCAATGGCGGCCTTGAGGGACGAGGCGATGGTTTGGTCCTGCGTTTGCAGGGCCGAGAGGGTAGCCTGCAGGGCGGGCCCGCTGACGGCCGGGGCCTGCGGCGCCGGGGTTTGGCTGACGGCCAGCCAGCCAGCCACGCCCAAAACCGCCAAAACCGGCAACACGCCGACCAGGACTAGGGTGAGAAAATATTTGCTTCTCAATGAAAATCCTTTAACGGCAGATCACAGTCCACGGCTGACAGTTCACAGCAACGGCTTCCAACATCTCACCGCCAAAGTGGTTCCTGTCAACTGTGACCTGTGAGCTGTCAACTTTCGTTGGTGCTTTCCTCGTCCTTGGGCACGTTCACCACCGACACCAGGCGGTCCTCGTCGCTCATTTTAATCAAACGGACGCCCTGCGCCAAACGCCCCGTGGCCTTGATTTCCTTGACCCTCTGGCGGATGACCTTTCCTTCCTTGGTCATGGCGATGATCTCGTCCTCGTCTCCTACCGCGGCGATGGAGACCGCCAGGCCGTTTTTGGCCGTGGTTTTAATGTTCAGGATGCCCTTGCCGCCGCGCCCCTGGCGCCGGTAGGCGTTCAACTTGGTGCGCTTGCCGAAGCCCTTTTCCGTGGCGGTCAGGAGGGATTTGCCTTCCTTCACCACCTCCATGCCGATGACCGCGTCGTTTTTCCCGAGCCGGATGCCCTTGACGCCCTTGCCCGCCCGGCCCACTTCCCTCACCTGCTTTTCCGGGAAGCGGATGCTCTTGCCCTGGCGCGTGGCCAGGAGGACATCCTGCTTGCCGTCGGTGATGAAGGCGGAAACCAGCTTGTCGCCCTTGGAGAGGGTGATGGCGATGATGCCGCCCGCCCTGGGCTTGTCGAAGGCCGAGAGCTTGGTGTTCTTGATGAGCCCCTGCTCGGTGGCCATCAAGACCGCGAGCTTGTCGTTGTATTCCTTGACCGGCAGGGAGGCGGAGATTTTCTCGCCCTCGCCAAGCTTCAAGACGTTGGCCAGGGCCGTCCCCTTGGCGTAGCGGGACGCCTCGGGGATCTCGTAAACCTTGAGCCAGTGCACCTTGCCGAAGGAGGTGAAGATGAGCAAGTAATCGTGGGTCGAGGCCGTGTACATGCGCTCGATGAAGTCCTCCTCGCGCATGGTGGCACCGGCCACGCCTTTGCCGCCCCGGCGCTGTTTGTGGTAGGTGTCCATGGGCAGGCGCTTGATGTAGCCCGCGTGGGAGAGGGTGATGACCGATTGCTCTTCCTCGATCAGGTCCTCTACCTTCAGGTCCTGGGCCTTGCCGATGATCTGGCTGCGGCGCGCGTCGCCGTACTTGGTTTTGATCTCGGTCAATTCGTCCTTGATGACCTGCCAGAGCTTCTTTTCCGAGGCCAGGATGCCCTTCAAGACCTCGATGGTCTTGATGATTTCCTTGTACTCGTCCTCGATCTTCTTGATTTCCAGGCTGGTCAACTGCCTCAGCTGCATCTCGAGGATGGCCTGGGCCTGGATGGGCGACAGGTCGAAGTTCTTGATGAGGGCGGCCTTGGCCTCCTCGGTGGACTTGGAGGCGCGGATGGTCTTGATGACCTTGTCCAGGTTGTCCACCGCGATGCGCAAGCCTTCCAAGATGTGGGCGCGCTTTTCGGCCTTGTCCAAGTCGAAGCGGGTCCTGCGGATGACCACGTCTTTCCGGTGCTCGAGGTAGTGGTGCAGGAGTCCCTTCAAGTTGAGGACCCTGGGCTGGCCGTTGACCAGGGCCAGCATGATGATGCCGAAGGACGTGCGCAGCGAGGTCTGGTTGAAGAGGTTGTTGAGGATGACCTGGGCGTTGGCGCTTCGCGCCACCTCGATGACCACGCGCATGCCGTCGCGGTCCGACTCGTCGCGCAGGTCCGTGATGCCCTCGATCTTCTTGTCGCGGACCAGTTCGGCGATTTTTTCGATGAGCTGGGCCTTGTTCACCTGGTAGGGCAGCTCGGTGATGATGATGCGTTCGCGGTCCTTCTTGTCCGTCTCCACGCCCGCCTTGGCCTGCATTCTCACGCTGCCGCGGCCGGTGGTGTAGGCCTCCACGATGCCGTCGCGTCCCAGGATGTAGCCGCCCGTGGGGAAATCCGGCCCCTGGATGAACTTGATGAGGTCCTTGACCGTGGCCTCGGGATGGTCGATCAAGTGCACCAGGCCGTCAATGACTTCGGTCAGGTTGTGAGGCGGGACGTTGGTGGCCATCCCGACGGCGATGCCCGTGGAGCCGTTGACCAGGAAGTTGGGGAAGGCGCAGGGGAGGACCAGCGGCTCCTCGCGCGTGCCGTCGTAGTTGGGGACGAAGTCCACCGTGTTCTTGTCGATGTCCTTAAGGAGCTCCTCGGCCAGGGGGGACATGCGCACTTCGGTGTAACGCTCGGCGGCCGGCGGGTCGCCGTCGATGGAGCCGAAATTCCCCTGTCCGTCGACCAGGGGGTAACGCATGGAAAAGTCCTGCGCCAGGCGCACGATGGTGTCGTAGACGGCCACGGTGCCGTGGGGGTGGTAGTTGCCGGTCACGTCGCCGGTGACCTTGGCGGATTTGCGGTAGGGCTTGCGGGAGGTGAGCCCTAAGTCGTGCATGCCCATGAAGATGCGCCGGTGCACGGGCTTGAGCCCATCGCGCACGTCGGGAAGGGCGCGGCCCACGATGACGCTCATGGCGTAATCGAGGTAGGAATCCTTCATCTCCTCCTCGATGTCGGTGGCCACGATATGGCCTCGGTTCTCGTCCCCGCCGTCGCCCCCGGCCGCAGGGAATTCCTTGCCGCCCTTGACCGGCGGTGGGACTTGCCCGTTTTCCATGGGAAGCTCGGGGGATTCTTGCTCGCCGCCCTTCTTCTTTTTCAGCCTTGCCATGTCGTTCCTTACTTAAAAATTTAAACCTCAGAGCAACGCAAAGCAAAAATTTTGATTAAGCCAATTTTTCTTTACGCTTAACGCGTGCTGTTTTTTTCCTTTTCTCCTAAAAAACTGTAAATCCACCACACCTTTACGCGAAATGGATACTTCAATGCTTAAACAAACGCCGGTACGCCCAGGAACAGAGTAAGATGACCGCCAGGATGAGTAGTTTCATTTAAATGTCTAGGTTCCTCACTTGTTTGGCGTAGGCCCAGACGAAGTTCCGTCTCAGTTGATCCTCGCCCCACATCTGATGATGGGACCCATTTTGTCGCGGTCCGAACCGCTCCTTCTTGGTTTCGCAATGACGTCTAATGGTGTTCACCTAATCCATTTGACCTTTATGTCTTTTTCGACCGCCTTAAATTCCGGATCACCCGTGACAAGTTGTGCGTTTTTAAGTTTTGCCGTTGCGGCTGCATAAGCGTCGGCATGGGACATCTTATGGCTTCCCTTGAACCTAGCCGCCACTAGGGTGACCTCCTGATCCGCGTCCAAAACCTGAATGCCCAATTCCGAAAGAGCGTCTTGGTACTGGCCAGCCCTATTTTCACCGCCTTCGCGGAACGCGATGTACCAAACTTCGCCCCAGTTCACAACGCTCAAGAAAGCTTCGGCATCCCCCTCGGCCACCTCATCCAGAACAGAAATGACCTTCTCTTTTCCGTCTTCCCCTTCCAAGTAGGCCAGGAGAGAATGGGCGTCCAGAACGTAGTGTTTCAAATAGCCCGCTCAGCTTTCTTTTCGTCGGCCAATAATTTCAATAATTTCCCTTTGGTGCCAAGAACGCCGCAGTTTTTCCGAATCAGGGCCTTGGTCATTGCCACCAAGCGGATTTCTCCGTCTTTTTCGAAAAACTTGACGGTGGTTCCTTTTTTAATGCCGTACTTCTCCCGGAGATCGGCCGGAATCACCACCTGGCCTTTTTCCGAAACGTGCGTTTCCTGCATAAAACCCTCCCCTAAAGTAAAACTTAAAAATTAAGTTTTACTTTAAATAAAAGGTACAACTTTTAATATTAGTTGTCAATTCATCCAAGCCCAACTTTTGTCCTAAATATCCAAATTCCTCACTTGCTTCGCGTAGGTTTGGATGAAGTTCCGGCGCGGCTCCACCTGGTCGCCCATGAGGACGTCGAAGGTTTTGTCCGCGGCTACCATGTCCTCCAGCTTCACCTGCAGGAGCGTGCGGCGCTCCGGGTCCATGGTGGTTTCCCAAAGCTGCTCGGGGTTCATCTCCCCCAGGCCTTTGTAGCGCTGGATGGTCATGCCCTCCTTGCCGAACTCCTTCACCTTCTCCACCGCCTCGTACATGGATTCCAGGAAATACTCGTGGCTGTTGTGGGAGATGGCGTACTGCGGTTTGACTTCTTTTTCCTTGCCGGGCTTCTCCTCTTCCGCCTCGGCCGGGAAAAGCTGGTCCAGTTCCACGCCGCGCGAGCCCATGCGCTTGACGATTTCCTCCAGCTGCTTGGTCTCGGCCATGTCCTTGATGGCCTTGACCGTGATCATGTCCTTCACGTCGCGGCTGGTGTCGTAGACGAAATCCATTCCTTCCTCGGCGGACTTCCCTTTTTCCGCGGCCTTCTTCATGTCCTTGAGTTTTTGCTTGAGCTTGTCGACCTTGTCGTCCTTCTCGCCCTCGGTGTAGGCGTGGTCGATGCCCAAGGGGCTTTCGATCTCGTAAAGGGGCTTTTTCTTCTTGCCCTCGGAGGCTTCTAGGAACTCCCTGAGGTTCAAGCCTGCGCGCTTCAGGGACGCCGCGATGGCCTCCAGCCTCACCAGGTCGCCGACCAGGTCCTTGAGCCTGTCCTGGGGGAATTCGCTGCGGGAACCCTTGGCCCCGCCCTTGAGGCGGAACAGGCGCACGCCGTCCATGCCTTCCTCCAGCAGGAAACGGGTCATCTCCGCGTCGGTTTGCAGGTACATTTCCTTCTTGCCGCGCTTGACCTTGTACAGGGGCGGCTGGGCGATATAGATGTAGCCCCGCTCCAAAAGCGGCTTCATCTGCCGGTAGAAGAAGGTGAGGAGGAGCGTGCGGATGTGGGAGCCGTCCACGTCCGCGTCCGTCATGATGATGATGCGGTGGTAGCGGGCCTTGTCCACGTTGAAGTCGTCCTCGCCGATGCCGGTGCCCATGGCGGTGATGAGGGTGCGGATTTCGTCGTTGTTCAATATCTTGTCGATGCGGGCCTTCTCGACGTTCAACACCTTGCCCTTCAAGGGCAGGATGGCCTGGAACTTCCGGTTGCGCCCCTGCTTGGCCGAGCCACCGGCGGAGTCGCCCTCCACCAGGTAGATCTCGCTCCGGGAGGGGTCCTCCTCCTGGCAGTCGGCCAGCTTGCCGGGCAGCGAGGAGATCTCCAGCGCGCCCTTGCGGCGGGTCAGGTCCCTCGCCTTCCTCGCGGCCTCGCGGGCCTTGGCGGCCATGAGGCACTTGGCCACGATGCGGCGCGCCACCGTTGGATTTTGCTCAAAAAATGTCCCTAAACCGTCGTTGCAGGCCTGGCGCGTGATGCCTTCCACTTCCCCGTTGCCGAGCTTTGTCTTGGTCTGGCCCTCGAACTGGGGGTCGGGCACCTTCACCGAGATGACGGCGGTGAGGCCCTCGCGCACGTCGTCGCCCGAGATGGGCGGGTCGGCGTCCTTGATGAGGGAGTTTTTCTTGGCGTAGTCGTTGATGGTGCGTGTGAGGGCCGAGCGGAAGCCCTGCAGGTGGGTGCCGCCCTCAATGGTGTTGATGTTGTTGACGAAGGAAAACACGTTCTCGGCGTAGGATTCGTTGTACTGGATGGCCACCTCCACCGTGACGCGGTCCTTCTCCTTCTCGAAGTAAAGGGGCGTGGCGAAAAGCACGTCCTTGGCCTGGTTGATTTCCTTGACGAACTGGGAGATGCCCCCGTTGAATTGGAAGACCGATTCCTTGCCCTTGCCCCGCTCGTCGGCCAGCTTGATGTAGATGCCCTTGTTGAGAAAAGCCAGCTCCCTCAGCCGCTTGGCCAGGATGTCGAAGGAATACTCGGTCTCGGTGAAAATCTGTTTGTCGGGCAGGAAGGTGACCTTGGTGCCCGCCTTCTTGGCCTCGCCGGTGGGTTTCACCTTGGCTTCGGGCACGCCGCGCTTGTAGGCCTGGTACCAGATTTTCCCTTCCCGGCGCACTTCCACTTCCAGCCATTCGGAGAGAGCATTCACCACGGAGGCGCCCACGCCGTGCAGGCCGCCGGAGACCTTGTAGGTCTGGTGGTCGAACTTGCCGCCCGCGTGCAGCTTGGTCATGACCACTTCCAGGGCCGAGACCTTCTGGGTGGGGTGGATGTCCACCGGGATGCCGCGGCCGTTGTCGGTGACGGAGATGGAGTTGTCCGAATGGATCACGACCTCGATGGAGTCGCAGAAGCCCGCCATGGCCTCGTCGATGGAGTTGTCCACGATCTCGTAGACCAGGTGGTGCAACCCCGTGCCGGAAGTGGAGCCGATATACATGGCCGGCCGCTTGCGCACGGCCTCCAGCCCCTCCAGGACCGTGATCTTGTCGCCCGAATAGTCGCTTCCGCCCTTTTTCTCGGAGGCCTTGGGAGCCTTCTCCTCGATAGCCTTGGTGGAGCCGGAAGCGGAGGATGGGGGTTTCCCCACCCCGGCTTCTTTTTCCTTTATGGCTGCGGGAGCCTTTGCTTTCTTCGCCATGGGTTTCCTTTGCTTCGCAAAGAGTTTAAAAGTTAGGAGTTAAAGTCCTAATTTTTGTTTCTTGTCAATGTCAGCGCCAACGACTTGATCCCGATATCGGGAAATTCCTTTTGCAGTTTCTCAAGGATTTCATTCTTCCGGAAATTCATTTCATTCATCCAAATGGAATGGTTGAAAGCCAGTTCCACGGTGCGGCCCTTCAAGGCCACGCTCGTCAACGCCTTGGAGAATTTTTCGCCCAATATTTCCCTGCACTTCTTTTCCACGCGGAACTTTTCGAAGTCGCCCTTTACCCCCAAGGTTTGAAGCGCGCCTTCCAGAAGCTCCGAAACTTCAACCAAACCGCCTTTGTGTTTTTTTCTCCTTCGCATCCTCATCCTTCAGGCCCGGACTGGACCCATTGCACCCTGCCCAATTCCACCGAGAAGATCCGAGCCGCCTTGGAGGCGGCGGAAAAATCATGGGGCGAGGTGCCGGTCAAAAAGGCCTGGCCGCCTTGCCGCAGGCGGTTCAAGAAAAAGGCCTGGCGCTTCTCGTCCAGTTCGGCCATGACGTCGTCGAACAAAACCAGGGGCGCCGTGTGGCATCCCTCGGCTAAAAGGGACAGTTGGGCCAGTTTCAAGGCCAGGGCGCCCGTTCGTTGTTGCCCCTGGCTTCCGAACTTGCGCAGGAGCTGGCCGTTCACCCAAAGCCCCAAATCATCCCGGTGCGGGCCCACCACGGTGACCCCCCGGGCCGTTTCCTCGCGCCGGGCCCCTGCCAGGGCTTCCAACATTTTTTCGGCCACCGAGCTTTCCAGCCCCTCCCAAGGCAGGCAAGGCTCGTAACGCACCTCAAACCGCTCGGCGTCGCCCGTTAAATCCCTCAAAGCCTGGCCCGCGAAATCCGACAGCCGCTTCGCCACCTCGCCCCGCTTGAGCATGAGGGCCGCCCCATGCCGCGCCAGGGGCTGGTCCCAAGCCGCCAGCTGGCTTTCCGTTCCTGGAGACCTCTGGCGCAAGAGGCTGTTGCGTTGTTTCAAGGCCCGGTCGTATTGCTGCAGGTGGGTCAGGTAACCCTGGTCCATTTGAAGGACCGTCATGTCCAAGTACCGTCGCCTCAAGGCCGGGCCGCCCTTGACGAGGAACAGGTCATCGGGAGAAAAAACCACCGCCGGCAAGCGTCCTAGGAGCAGGGAGAGTTTTTTTTGTTTTTTCCGGTTCACCCAAAGGACCTTGTTCCGGCTCCGCCGAAATTCCATCCGGATCGTTTCCTCGCCCTCCTCCCGCTGAAGGATCCCCTCGACGGCCCCTTCCTCGCGCCCGAATTGAATCATCTCCTCGTCCGAGGCGGCCCGGAAAGAGCGGGTCGTGGAAAGACAGTAGAGGGCTTCCAGCACGTTGGTCTTGCCTTGGGCATTGGGCCCCAGGAAAAGATTCAATTGAGGGTGAAACTCCACCTCCAGGGACTCATAGTTTCTAAAATGGGCGAGGCGCAGGGAACGAACATGCAACTCGAAACCTCTTATTAAAATGTCGTCAACTTGGAGTAAACCCGCCCCCAAACAGCCCCAGAAAAAAGAAAAGGAACCGAAGGGGTTCCAAAAGGGCGTATCAGCCGAACTTGAATGCGTTTTGAAAACAGTTTTGGGGCCTTCAACGACCATCCGGCGCCATTTTTAGGGCCGGAATCGTGACTTTGGTTGATCGAAAGACGGCGTTTATTATAGACGGGGAGGGTTGGAATTACATTTTAAATGTGGCGGTATTTCCTGAATTTTTAAATGGCTTTGGGAAATAATGCCTAAAATATTAGGCTCTTAAAATGTGGGCATTTCGGCTCCCCGAGGGGACTGTTCCACGTGGAACAAAACGTCAGGTGTCAGGCTTCAGGTGCCAGTCCTCAGCAACAGCTAAAGCCAAGGCGAAGACTGACACCTGACCCCTGATAACTGATCCCTGTCGTTACAAAGGATTCTTGGAAGGTTTCCCCACAGCCCGTGGATAAACGGATGAAGTTTTCCCCAGTTTTTCCACCATGACAAAATAGCGGCGCTGATGGAGGCCCGGTAGATGGTATTCCTCACATTTGATAATTTTTCCCGCCAGGAGTTTGAGGGCCCTTTGGGATTTATCCACGATTTCCAACTGATCTTCCGTTATCCAATCCACAAGATGTCCACCGGTTCTCAAGAGCGGAACCCCCAGCTCCAGAATCACCCTGAAATCAGCGACGGCCCGCGCCATAACACCGTCCCAGGATTCCCGGGTGAGGCTATTTCGGCCTACTTCCTCCGCCCGGCCGGTCAGGGTTTTGGCCCTCCCCGGCCAGCCCGCGTTTTGGAGACATTCCTCCAAAGCCTTAATCTTTTTGGCTACCGAATCCAATAAAGTCGTCTCCACTTGGGGGCGGGCGGCGATTAAAACCGCGCCCGGAAAACCGCAACCCGTGCCCAAATCCACCCATTTCTGACCCGGGGATGCGAGGGGTTTTAAAAGCGGCAGGACATAAGCCGAATCCAGCAGGTGGTGGGTCAAGACCTCCTCGTCCTTCGTCCACTTGGTCAGGTTCAGGCTTTCGTTGATTTCGAGCATCCGGTTCGTGAATCGGGCCAAGGCGGGAAGGGAATCGGAGGGAAAATAGGCCAGCAAACCGGCCTTTTCAAACGCCTCTTGCAGTTTTTCAGGAGTTAGACTCATTAAGAACAGGGGGATTAAGAAGAAAGGTGAACAGGTGGCCGGAAGGTGGGAAGGGAACCTGTCACCTGATCTCCTGTTCACCTGTTCCAATGCTCTGGGCTTTAGCCCAGCGGCTCAAAGCCAGCAAAAGCACGGCTAAGTCCGCCTGGGTGACCCCCTGGATGCGGGTGGCCTGGCCGAAAGTTTCAGGCTTGATGCGGTTGAGTTTTTCCTTGGCTTCCCTGGCAAAGCCGGAGACTTCCAAATAGGGGAAATCCCGGGGAATGGGCTGGTTTTCATTTCGGCTCTGGCGCTGGATCTCAAGCCTCTGTTTGCGCAAATAGCCCTCATACTTGAGTTCCACCTCCACTTGGAAGGCCACTTTGGGCTCAAATTGGAGATCGGGTGGCAGGTAGGGTCTCAGGGCCTCATAGGTCATCCAGGGCCGGCGCAGGATGTTTTCCAAAAGCAGGGCCCGGTCCTGGACGGTCAGCTGCAGGGATTCGTTGGGGGCCGCTTCCGGAGGCAAAACCCGGGTCCGAAAAGCCTTTAATCCCCCCTCAATCTGGGCCTTCTTCTCCATCAAGGCTTCCCGGGCTTCCCGGGGGATTAACCCCAGTTGAAACCCCTTTTCCATCAGGCGCAGGTCCGCGTTATCAGGCCGCAAAAGCAGCCGGTATTCGGCTTTGGAGGTGAAAAGCCGGTAGGGTTCCTCCGTGCCCTTGGTCACCAAATCGTCCACCAGGACCCCCATATAGGCCTCCGTGCGGGAAAGAAGGAACGGGGAAAGGCCCTTCACCGCCAAGGCGGCGTTCAAGCCCGCCACCAGGCCCTGGGCCGCCGCCTCTTCATAACCCGAGGTGCCGTTGATTTGGCCCGCCAGGAACAGGTTCTTCACCCGGTGGGTTTCCAGGGCATGGGATACCTGGGTGGGCGGCACAAAGTCGTACTCCACCGCATAACCCGGCCGCACGATCTCGGCCCCTTCCAAGCCCGGAATGGTGCGCAAGAAGGCGTATTGGGCGTCCAGGGGCAGGGAAGTGGAGAGCCCGTTCAGGTAAAACTCGCTGGTGGAAAGCCCCTCGGGTTCCAGGAAGATTTGGTGGCGTTCCTTGTCCGGGAACTTCACCACCTTGTCCTCGATGGAAGGGCAGTACCGGGGACCAATGCCCTTGATGACCCCGGAATAAAGGGGCGAGCGGGACATGTTGTCCCGGATAGCCTGGTGAGTTTTGTCGTTGGTATAGGTGATATAGCAGGACACCTGGGGCTGCAGGGGGAAGGTGGTAGTGAAGTGGGAGAAGGGAACCGGATCCTCGTCGCCCCTTTGCTCCTCGGTCTTGGAGAAATCGATGGATTCGCGCCGCACCCGCGGGTTGGTGCCGGTCTTCAGGCGCCCCACCTCAAATCCTAATTCCCTCAAGTGGGCGGGAAGGCCCTTGGCGGAGAGCTCGCCCGTGCGGCCGCCCTCGATCTTGGTTTCGCCGATGTGCATCAGGCCGTTTAAAAAGGTGCCGGTGGTGATGACCACCGCCTGGGCGCGGATCTCCTCGCCGTATTGGGTGATCACACCCTTCACCACGCCGTTTTCCACGACGAGCCGCTCGACGGTGGCTTGCTTGAGGGAAAGATTCGGCTGGCGCAAGACGGTCTCGCGCAGGCGCTGGTTGTAGAGTTCCTTGTCGCACTGGGCGCGCAGGCCCCACACGGCCGGGCCTTGGGTTTTATTGAGCACGCGCGATTGGATGGAGGTGGCATCCGTGGCTTTTCCCATCTCGCCGCCCAAGGCGTCGATCTCGCGCACCAAGTGGCCCTTGGCCAGGCCCCCCACCGCCGGGTTGCAGCTCATCTTGGCTACCGTGTCGGGGTTCATGGTCAAAAGGGCGGTGGCAAGCCCCATGCGCGCGCAGGCCAGCGAGGCTTCGCAGCCGGCATGGCCGGCGCCTACCACGATCACGTCATAGGATGAGGAATAGAAAGCCACGGAAAACGTCCCTCAAGAAATTTGGTGCGAGTTTATAGCACAAAGACAGCCGGCAGTCGACAGGCGTCGAGCCCACAGCTAACCGAAAGTCTTCCGGCTTCATTCCACAATCCCATCCCCGATGATCTTGCACAACCTTTGCGAAATAGGGAGTCAAAACCAAGATGGATACCCAAATCCAAACGCAAAAGTGGGGTTGTTAGGCCGCTCCTGTGGACTGTCGACCGTGAACCGTTAACTATCGTTGCGTTCCACGTGGAACATTCATTGACAGGTTTATTTTCTTACGTTATATTTCTTACGTAAGAAAATAAAAGGGGCCTTTTATGGATAAAATCTTCTCGGCGCGCCTGGATGAAGCCGTCCTGGCCGAAATGGATCACGTTACCCATCAGCACCACATGACCAAAAAAAAGTTCCTGGAAGAGGCCATCCGCCGTTTGGCCGAATCAATGGCTCAAAAAGATGTTTGGGCTGAGACCCGGGGTGCCTGGAAACGGAAAGAAAGTGCCGCGGCCATTGTGAAAGAAATTAAATCCAGTTGGCAGAAAAACTATAGCAGGCATCACCGTCCATGAGAGCCTATATCGACACGGACATCCTTATTTGGCAATTAAAAGACGAAAAAAAGGCTGAGGACCTTTTACGGCGTCTTTTCTCCGAAGGCGCGGAATTGTGGACTGGAGCTTCGCAAAGAGCCGAAATTGTTTTTTACATGAAACCTGAGGAAGAAAAAATTACCCGGCTATTATTGTCCCACATTAGAACTCAGGCGGTCACTCAAGAAATCGTCGATAAAGGCGGGGAGTATTTTCGGAAGTGGAATCCCAGCCATGGCATTGATCAAAACGACGCCCTCTTAGCGGCTTGTGCAAACCTCCATGGAGGACGCATCTATACCCTCAATGTGAAACACTTTCCCATGTCCGACATCACCGTCGTCAAGGGCTGGTAGGGATGCGCCTTTATATCATCCGCCACGCCGAACCGGACTATGAACACAACACGATCACGCCGAAAGGCCACCAGGAAGCCAAGGCCCTGGCCAAGCGGTTGAAGGCGGAAGGCCTTACCCGCCTTTATTCCTCTCCCCTTGGCCGCGCCCTGCACACGGCCCAGTACACTTCGAAAGCCACGGGCCTGAAGGTGAAAGTGGAAAATTGGGCCCAGGAGCTTTCGGGCCTGGATATGGGGGATGTTCCCCCTTGGGGCCCGCTCATGGCCTGGGACTTGCCGGGGGAAATTATCCGAAAGAAGAAACAATACCTGGACTACGACGGTTGGCCGCGCATTCCCTTCCTCCATCTCCAAAAGTTTCAAAGGATCGTTTCCAAGGTGGGCCGTTCCTCGGACGCGTTCCTCCAGCGTCATGGTTACCGGCGGGAAGATGGGCGTTACCGTGTCCTTCAGGAGAACAAGGAACGCATCGCGGTCTTCTGCCACAACGGCTTGGCTTTGACCTGGATGGCGCACCTCTTGGAAATCCCCCTGCCCTTGGTGTGGTCAGGCTTCTGGATGGCGCCTTCTTCCATTACGACCATTCTCATGGACATGCGGTCTAAAAACTTAGCGGTGCCCCGTTGCATCGGCTTTTGCGACGTTTCCCACCTGCGCCAGACGGGCCTTCCGGTCTCCACCCACGGCATCAAGGCTAATTTCGACTGAAATGGAAAAAGCCACATTCCTGTCGTTTCATCCCCACTTTTAACATGAAGATTTACACTCCCGAAACCCAACCCCGCTGAAGCGTTCTATCATGGTTCCAGTTGATTGTGGGGTGACGTGATGATGAACCTAAGTGCCGCGCGCTTTTCCGACACCTTCCTCCAAAACTCAAAACCCAAAATCGACGATTTCATCCACCGCCTTCTGGTGCCCGTCCCTCCGGTGAACCCGCAAACCCAATGCGAGGAAGTTTACGGCATCTTCGCCCAGGACCGGTCCATCCAGTCCATTGCCGTGGTCGAGGACGAACGTCCCGTGGGGCTGGTCAACCGCTTCGCGCTGATCGACCGTTTCTCGAGGCGTTTTTTCCGCGAGCTTTACGAGCGCAAACCCATCTCGTTGGTGATGGAAAAAGCCCCCCTGATCGTGGAAAGCACGGTGGGGCTTGATGACCTGAGCGCCATCATCGCGGATGAGGAAGAGAAATACCTGTACGAGGGTTTCATCATCACCCGCAAGGGAAAGTACTTAGGAATAGGCACGGGCCAGCGATTGATGAAAGAAATGACCGACCGCAAGCAAGCCCAACTTTACCACCTGGCCCACCACGATCCCCTGACTGGCCTGCCCAACCGGCTTCTGTTTTACGACCGCCTCTCCCAGGCCCTTTCCCAGGCCGAGCGCACGGGGAAGCACCTGGGGGTGCTTTTCATCGACCTGGACCATTTCAAGCGCGTCAACGACACCTTGGGCCATCCCATGGGGGACCTCCTGCTGCGGGAAGTGGCGCAGGGAATCCAGAATTGCCTCAGGAGCGGGGACACGGTGGCCCGGCAGGGCGGTGACGAGTTCACGGCCATCCTCACCAATATCGCCCAGCCGCAGGACGTGGAGCTGGTGGCGGGGAAGATCCTGCAAGTAATCTCCCAGCCCATCCGCCTGCAGGAACACGAAGTCCGGGTCACCTGCAGCATCGGGGCCGGGCTTTTCCCCCAGGACGGGGACAATATCGACGTCTTGATCCAGAGAGCGGACACCGCGGTGTACCACGCCAAGCGAACCCGCAATTGCTTCCGTTACTTCGACGGGGCCATGGCCCCCAAGGACCCGGGATCCAATTAGGAATCGGCTCGAATGGGTCCTTTTTGGAGGATGGCGATATAAATGCTGCCAGTGGGCTTTAAGATATTTTTGATCGCCCATCCTGTACCCTGAAGTATCCCCGCATTTTCTTTTCTGATACCAGCAAGCAATCCATCCAATTACTTATAAGAATGAAGCCAGGCCACCTCGCAGCCTAAACCTTTGGCGGCTTTGGCCTGGGGCTCATCCGCCGTCAGCAACCCCGTGTCGAGATGAGCCGCTAAAACAACATAAACGGCATCATAAACAGTGAATTTCGAATTACGACTTTGCCTCTCCTGTAACGTCAACTCGAAAGCCTGGACGGCTTGGGTGTGGGTGAGCGGATATCGGCGTGGAAAAAGTTGGAATAATTGCCATACCATGGGGGTATTGGAACCGGACTCCCGGCTTAAACGATTGGCCGTTTCCAAAAAAGCGAGGTCGGGGACAACCAATTCTAACGTCCCTTTTAAATAACGCTCCCGTGCCAAGAGAGCCTGATCGATATCCGGTTCGTTGTCCTTTAAGTACCATTTGAGAATGACACTGGCGTCAATAACATAGCTGATGCTCAATGACTTTCCCTATCCTCGCGGATCAATTGCTCGGAGGATTTCCGGGACCGGCCCCGGTGCCGGAAGGCGTCCATCTCACGGATCATTTCACGGATTCCGGGACGCTCCATGGGTGGAATATGGTCTTGACCTTCCTTGATCCAAAAACTCAAAGCCTGGCGCGCCGCCTCGGACCTTTTGAGGTGATTTATCTTCGCCTTAGCGTCCACCTGGCGAAGAAGCTGATCGGGAATTTCTAAAAGGATTTTTGACACGCTTTCCCCCCTTGCTATTAATATATATAAAATATATATTTTTGAAGTGCGTTTTTCAATCTCCTAGTGGGCAAACCGCGCTCCAGCGACTAAAGGGGGAAACCAAAATGGGAATGTTCGACTGGTATGAACCGGATCCCCCCTTGGTTTGCCCCTTGTGTCAAACTCGGCTGGTGGAATGGCAAGGCAAAGATGGCCCTTGTCTCCTTTTTCGCTGGAAGCAGGGCCGGGGTGACCCTGGAAACCAGCCGGAGTGGTCCGAATATAAGCCCCAATTTCGGGACAAGTATCGGCTTCCCAAGCAGTTTGAACTTTATTCTTATGATTGTGAGAACCACCAACCCATCACCGCTTTGGGCCGAACCATAAAGGGTATTTGGAAAACCACAAAAATCATGGGCCATGGCTGGTTTGAAAAACGTAAAGGGCGTTTCCAGTGGAAGCCATATTCAATGATGGATCGGAATTTCGGAATGCTAAAAGGTGGAAAAAAATCCCTCGCCAAGGCGCTGCTTCAGGAACGAAGAAAAGACAGGGTGAGGGAAGATAGGAACGCCAAAGGCTAAACCTATTTACTTCCCGATGCAAAACTTCGTGAAGATTTCCTCGAAGGCCGTGGCGGGCAGGTTGCGGCCGCGGATGCGGCCGACCGCCAGGGCCGCCTCCCGGAGCTCCTCGGCCCATAGATCATAGGATTCCTTCCGGTTTATCAATCCTCTCAAGCGGTCCAAGGCGTCCAGGGCATTGCGGGCCTCCACCAGGTGCCGGGTGGAAGTCAAAACCACGTCTTCGCCGACGGTCGGGGCCTGGATCAAGGCTTCAATTTTTTCCACTACCTTATCCAAGCCTTCCTTCGTTTGGCAGGAAAGGGAAAGACACCGCTTGGGGTCCAATCCCGTGCTTTCCCATGGCCGGCCCCTTTTCACCAGGTCATTTTTATTGAATAAAAACCAAGTCCGGTCGGCGGGAAGTTTGTTTTTTTTGATTTCTTCCAATGACTCTTGGGGATTGGAAGCATCAATGATCCAAAAAAGAATATCCGCTTCCTCGATGACCTGGCGGCTACGGCGGATACCTTCCACCTCCACAACATTCTGGGCTTCGCGGATTCCCGCCGTGTCGAATAGCCTCACCTTCACGCCCTTGAGGAGGATTTCCCCCTCCACTACGTCCCGGGTGGTGCCGGCCAGGGGTGTCACAATAGCCCTCTGGGTGCCCAGGAGCGCGTTTAAGAGGCTGGACTTGCCCACGTTGGGTGGCCCCACTAGGGCCACGGCCAAACCTTCGCGGATGATCTTGCCCTGATGGTAGCTTTCCAACAATTTGCGCAGTTCGGCCTCCACCGCTGCCGCTTCCTTCTTAAATTTTTCCAGGTCCAAAAGCGGGATGCCGTCCTCGGAAAATTCCAGCCGCGCCTCGATTTTAAGGTAAAGGGACTTCAACGATTCTTCCAAAGGCTCCAAATGGGCCGCCAAGCCGCCCGTTAATTGCCGCAAGGCCTGCCTCCGAGCCGCTTCCCCTTGGGCCGAGACCAGGGCTTCTACGGCCTCAGCCTGGGTCAAATCCAAGCGTCCGTTCAGGAAGGCCCGGTAGGTGAACTCTCCCGGTTCGGCCGGCCGGGCTCCCAGGGAAACTAAGGCTTCCATAAGTTTTTCCAGGACTGTCGGGCTTCCATGCGCGTGGAATTCCACGACGTCCTCGGTGGTGTAGCTGTGGGGTTTGGGCATGACCAAGAGGATGCCCTCGTCCAAAATTTCGCCGGTGGAGGGGCTTCCGAACTTTCCGAAAAGAACCTGCCGTTTCAATTCGAATGAATGGGAGGAAACGAATATTTTCTTCGCGAGGGGAAAAGCCTTTTCACCGGAGACGCGCACGATGCCGATTCCCCCCACTCCGGCGGGGGTGGCGATGGCGCAAATGGTGTCTTCTAAAACATACATAGATAACCTGTCATTACGATCTGACTTCGCCAACCTGTCCTCCGAAGTTTTAACGAAGGGGGAGGCTACCCCAGACAGGGGAATGAAATGACGACTTGTCCCCCGTAGCTCCAAGAGCGAAGGGGGAAGCAACCTCAGTTTAAATATGACTTTGCAAAGAATCTACGAAGAAGGCTAAAACCACCCACGAACTGAGGTTGTCCTTGGCCTATGGCCAAGGATGGTTGGCCTGAATTCCAGGCCAACTACTCCAAGCCTGCCGCAAACTTCGCGGCTCCTATGAAACAACCCCCAGGCACCCCTCACCCCGCCCGTCTCCCTAAAAGCTCTCACAGGGGAAAGCCCCTGTGTACCCCCAAAACCGAAAAGCCAAGGGGCGAGGGCGACGAGTACCCCTTCTCCCTTGAGGGGAGAAGAATGGGATGAGGGTGATGGTTTCTTACTCAAATCACCCGGCGCCTTCCGGCGGGCCCTGGCTCGCAACGACAGATCAAACACAAAATTTTGAAAACAAAAAAGGCCCTCCCGGTTGGGAGAGCCTTTTCTTTTTGCTTTACCTGCCAACTGCGAACTGTGAGCTGTCAGCTGACGTTACGCTTTGTTCCCGATACCGTCGTCCACTTCCCGTTCTTTAGGCGCCACGTTGCCGGGCTCGGGTCCCTCGGCGGGCGCTGGTGCCGGGACGGCTTGCGCCACCGGAACCGGCTGGGCGTCCGACGGCGCGGTTTTAGCCTCCGCCGGGACCGCATTGCCGGGTTCCACGGCGGGTGCGGAGGCGGCCTGCCCTGAGCCGCCCTGCGGTGAGCCATTCGATAAACTCATGGCTTGATTATTTTGCCCTGAGGGGCCCGAAGGGCCGCTCGAAGGGGTCGAACCCGCCGAAGGAACTTCGGCCTTCACCTTGGGCACGATGACCACCTTGCGGCGCAGCCCTTCGCCCCGGCTCTCGGTGGTGACGTGCTCATGGTCCTTCAAGGCCAAATGCACCACCCGGCGGTCCTTGGAGCTCATGGGCCGCATGGGGACCTCCACGCCCGTTTCTTTGGCCTTGCCGGCCAGGGAAAGGGCCAGTTCCTTAAGCTTGTCTTTCTGTCGCTCCAGGTAATTTTCCACGTCTACGATCACGATGGACTTCTCGTCGCCCGTCACGCGCTGCACCACCTTGGACACCAGGTATTGCAGGGCCTCCAAGCTGTGGCCGTGGCGGCCGATCAAGGTGCCGCTGGAGGGGCCCTGGATGTTCAGCACCGTGTTGGAGTCTTCATCCTTGCGCACGGCCACCTTGTCCGGCAGGCTCATGCCGCGCAGAAGGCGGCTTAAGACGCCTTCTGCGAAGGCAGGCACGGCCGAGGGCTTGAGGGAAATCTTGACCTTGGCCGGCTTGGAGCCGATGCCCAAAAAGCCCTTGCTGCCTTCCTCCACGGTTTCGGTCTTCAGGTCGGCCGTGTTGACGTTGAAGCGCCGGCAGGCCTCCTCCAAGGCCTCCTCCACGGACCGGCCCGTTACTTCCACCCAGGAGCTGCCACGGGGGCCCGGCGCGCCTTCATGCCGAGGGCGTTCCTCGCGCTCGTGGCGCTGCTCGTGACGCTCGTAACGGTTGCCGGCGGAATAGCCGCCCGAACGGCCGCCGCCATAGCGTTGCTCGCCCCGGTCGCTCCGCGGCCTTTCCTCGTAGCGGCCGGCCGTGCGGTTGCCATAGCCGCCGCCCCGGTGGTCCCGGTTATCCCGGCCTTCCCGATCGCGGTAATGCCCCCCGCCGCCCTGCCCTTTATAGCCGCCCCGGTTGCCCTGGGGCCTGGAGGTGTTTCCTGAGGGCCTTCCCCCCCCTTGCTGATTCGAATAATTTCTCATGACTTGCCTTCCTCGACTTTCTTCTTGTGATGCTGGATTTCCCGGTTCACCACTTTCTGTTGGATCATCGAAAGCACGTTCGTCACCACCCAGTAAAGCAGGAGCCCCGAAGGCCACTTGGTGGAAATAAACGTGAGAACGACCGGCATCATCCACATCATCATTTTTTGTTGGCCGGTGGCCTGGTTGGCCATCTGGCCCGACACCTTCTGCTGGAGGATCATGGTTCCACCCATCAGAAGGGGAAGCACGTAGAACGGATCGTAAAGGGTCAGGTCCCTCAGCCAAAGGAACCCGGCCCCCCGCAGCTCGATGCTGTGGCCCAGGGCGGCATAAAGGGCCCAGAAAACCGGCAGTTGTAAAAACATCGGCAGGCAGCCGCCCAGCGGGTTGACGCCGGCCTCCTGGAAAAGCTTGGCTTGCTCCTCACGCTGCTTGGTAGGGTCGTCGGCGTACTTGCGTTTCAGGGCGTCCATTTTGGGCTGGATCTCACGCATCTTCTGCTGGGTCAGGTACATGTTCTTGTAGCTGTTGTGGGTGGGCAGCCACAACACCAGCTTGACCACGATGGAAAGCAGGATCACCGCCAGGCCCCAGCTGTGGCACCAGGTGTCGAACCATTGCAGGAGCTTGAGCATGTAGACGGCGATGAAACCGAATGTCCCCAGGTCCATGGCCCCGTCCAGGTTGAGGCCCTTCAACAGCTGGTACTCTTGGGGCCCGAGGAAAACTTGGGCCCCGCGAGTGAAACTTTCGCCGCCCTTGAGGGCCTGCCCGGAGAAAACCAGTATCGGCCGGGGGGTGAAGACTTTGGGGTTTTCCGTCGGCTGGGGATTCTCCTCGGTAGGCGACTGGTAGGCGTGGTAGTCCCGTTCCACGCGGGCCGAAGCCCCGCCGCTGGAAGGATCGGGCATCAAGGCCACCAGGAAAAACTGGTTGGCCAAGGCGGTCCAACTGACGTTGGAGATGTCCGTGGAAACCTCGGAACTCTTCGGACGCTCGAAGTCCAGCCCGCTGGGAGAGAAAGTGGACACCCGGTACCCGCCCACCCGGGAATTGGTCCCGGTGTTTTCCTCCGGCCCCAGGGTATCGGCCCATTCCACGGCTAGGTTGGCGGCGGGAGTGGAACCCGATCCTGTCTGGCGCACGGTCAAGCCAAGATCCAACAAATAGCTCCCGTACTGGAAGCCAAAGCTCTTCTCCAAAACACGGCCGTTCTCGTCCACGTAGCGGAAGCTTACGGAAGTAGCGGGATCGGCCTTGGAGAGTTTTTGAGGGGTTCCTAAAACCTCAAACATCTTTTGGTTCAGATCGGGAATGGGATCGTAGGAAAGGGAAAACGGCTTGGGGTGGGCGGGATCGGGGTTGACCAGCTGGACGGGTTTTTGGGTTTCCCGGTTGCGGTACTTCTTCAATTCGTAGCTGGTGAGCACCCCGCCTTGGTTGGAGAAGACCGCGACGTAGTCGTCGGTCTCAACGGTCACGGATTGGGCGGGGACTTGGGCGGTTTTCCTGGCGTGTTCGGATTTCACGGGAGCCGCGGCCGCTGAAACGCCTTCCGAGGGCGCGGGAACGGGGGCGGCCTGGGAGACGGCGTTGGAGGACAGGTCAGTTGTCGGAGTAGGCGTTGGGAAAAAGTAGGACCAAACGAAAAGAATAAGGAACGCACTAATGATGAAAAGTACAAATCGTTGGCTGTTGTTGTCCAAAGCGATTCCCCCGTAAACCGCCTCTTACCACTAAGCTCACCCAGGGCACCAAGTAAGCCCTCCATGTCTTGAAGAACAAAGGCCCCACTTTGTGACCTTGGTGTCCTTCGTGGCGAGAGATCGGTTGTTAAAATCCTACGAAACGGGGTGGAACCCTCCGGATGAGGCGGGATGGCAACGGCACAAACGCTTCAGGCCCATGAGAAGGCCCTTCCCAACGCCATATCGTTCCACGGCTTGGCGGGTGTATTCGGAGCAAGAGGGCGTAAACCGGCAGGAAGGGGGTAGGTAAGGCGAGATCATCAGCTGATACCCCTTGAGGAACATTAAAAGCCCCTGCTTCAAGAGTTTGTCCATTTTTAAGATCCCTGCTTCATCCGGGGGAGGAGGCCTGAGCGCGCGGCGAGGGTGAGGAAGGAAGTCCTCAACTCGCCGAAGCCGCGGCCCGCGCTTCCGCGCCGGGGAACCACGATGACCTGGTATCCCCCGCGGAACTTTTCTTTTTCCACCCGGTAAATTTCCCGGAGACGCCGCTTGAGGCGGTTGCGAAGGTAGGCCTTGCCCAAGGCCCGACTCAACGAAACGCCGAATTTACGCAGGGCGGTGTCCCCGCTGAACTGCACGTACAGCGCTAAATGGCTGTCTTCCAACTTGCGGCACTGCTGAAAAACCGCTTTAAACTCCTTCGACCGCTTCAGCCGCTCAGCCTTTAAAAATCCCGGCACCTAAAACACCCTAAACGTCAATTTTGAATTATGAATTCTAAATTATGAATTGTTGTGGATTTTTGACGGCCTAACGCCATCAAGAATCTTCCAAGATTCAAAATTAAAAATTCAAAATTCATAATTCGGCGTTTCTTGCCGTTACTGGACGCTGATTTTGTAACGGCCTTTTTTCCGGCGGCTGCTCAAAACCCGGCGGCCCCCGACCTTTTTCATCCGGCTGCGAAAACCGTGAACCTTCTGGCGTTTACGGCGGTTGGGCTGGTACGTTCGTTTCATGTTTTAGGAAACCCTTGTTTTGTTATGAGGTAAAAAGGCGGCCTGCGAAAAAGAGGGATGATTGTAACCTATAAAAGCGGAAACCGTCAACGAAAGGCTGGCCTGCCTTCTGCGTGTTTTATCAAGAAAAACGGGAATAAAAAGCGTTTTTAGGCTACAGGTATGGATGGAATTTAAAACCGTCCTTGGTGGAAACCTACAGGGGTGGTAAAAAGACCCCATGAAACCCTACATCCAGCTCATCCTGGGAGGCGCCCGGTCGGGAAAGTCACGTTACGCCCTTCACCAAGGCGATGAGGATTCCTTTCATCCTAAGGTCTTCCTGGCCACGGCTTCGGCCCATGACGCAGAAATGGCCTGGCGCATCAAGCGCCACCGGGAGGAGCGGGGAGCCCAATGGCAAACGGTCGAGGAGCCTTATGAGGTACTGGAGGCTTTATTGAAATATTCCATATCCCCCGGGGGATTGCTCGTGTTGGATTGCGCCACCCTTTGGATTTCAAATCTGTTGTGTGGCATAGGCGGAAAAAACTTGACCTTTCCCGAAATTGAAGCATTATTTGAAAAATTCCTCCGAATCCTGCCTGAATTAAAAGTAAATTTAAGGATTGTCTCCAATGAAGTGGGGCTTGGAATCGTTCCGGAAACGGCTTTAGGCCGCGAATTCCGCGATTTACAAGGCCGTTTCAACCAATCCGTCGCTTGCATCGCCCACCAGGTGGTGCTCCTGGTGGCGGGTATCCCTGTCCCCATCAAAACGTCTAAATAAAGCTAGAATAAACAACAACTCAAAACTTGAAAAAAATTCCAAACCTGCCAAACTACCGGTCGAAAACGTTGCAAGTTTTTGACTAAGAGAGAGTGACCGTGGCCTTCAAAATTCCAACCGCCGTCCCAAAAGCTCAGTGGATCAAGGGTTTATCCGCGTTAAATCGTTTGTGGAAAAGGGGACTGTTCCCGGAAGACCTGGATCGGCATTATTTCCTCCATTGGTTCGTGGTCTACAAGGGAAACATCATCCAGACCGCCAAGGCCCTGGACATCCACCGCAATACCATCCAGGGACATTTCCTGGAACTGGGTTATTCCAAAAAATCCGTCAAACTGCGCCATACCTGGCAAAAGATGGAGGAGGACTCCCCCAAGATCCCCTTTGAAAAGAAATTCCATATCTTTTACAACCGGTTTTCCGGAAAACCCCGGTTCTCCGCCGAAGAAAACGCAGCCTTAATCGGCCTGTGGCGGGCCAAGTTCCCCTTTAAGTCCCTGACGCCCCATTACCTGCTCTGGACCATCCGCAGCGGCAAGCCCAAGGATTGGGTCGAGAGGAAAATGGGATATTCCTACCGCCACAAGGCCCGCCTCTTGAGCCAAATCGTCAAGCCCAAGACCCGCGACGGCTTCTGGCTTTCGCCCTTGAAGCCCCAAATCAACGAAATCTACTCCAGGCGCTACCGCGCCATCATGGCCCACAAGAAAAAACGCTGAACGGCAGCTAACAGCTCACAGTCGGCGGCTGACAGCCTACCCAATCCACCGTTCCACCCTTTTATCGTTTGTGGTTAAATACGCCTTGTTGAAATCCACAAAAAAAGGCAAAACCATGAACCTCTCCAAGCTGGTTTCCTCCATCCCTGAACTCCATTCCAAGGCCATCCAGGAGGCCCAAAAGCGCCAGGCCCAATTGACCAAGCCCGCGGGCAGCCTAGGCCGCCTGGAAACGATCGCCGTGCAGGTAGCCGGCATCACGGGCCAGGCCGTGCCCTCCCTTGGCAAAAAACGAGTCATTTTATGTGCAGGCGATCACGGGGTCGCGGCGGAGGGGGTCTCGGCCTTCCCCTCGACCGTGACGCCCATGATGGTGCTGAATTTCCTGAAGGGGGGCGCGGCCATCAACGCCCTGGCCCGCCAGGCGGGGGCCGAGGTCCAGGTGGTGGACGTGGGGGTAGCCGCTGAATTGCCTAAAAACAGGCAATTGATCCAGGCCAAGGTCGCCAAAGGAACCCGCAACTTCAAGGTGGAATCCGCCATGACCGAGGCCGAATGCCAAAAAGCAATAGAATGGGGCGTCCGGCTGGCCGATACCGCCAAGAAAGACAAGGTGAAATGGGTGGTCCTGGGCGAGATGGGCATCGGCAACACCACCTCGGCCGCGGCCCTCATGGCCGCGCTCCTGCCCTGCGCGGTGGAGGATGTGACGGGCTACGGCACGGGCATTGACCGCGCCCAATGGATGAACAAGTGCCGGGTGATCCAGGAAGCCCTTCAATTTCACCGCCTAGGCGTGGAAAAACCCCTGGAAGCCCTTCAAAAGGTGGGGGGCTTGGAAATCGCGGCTTTAACCGGCGTGGTCTTAGGCTGCGCCAAGAACCGCATTCCGTTGGTGGTGGACGGTTTTATCACTTCCTCCGCTTTCCTGGTGGCCCACCGCTTGAATCCCAAAGTGAAGGATTTCGCCTTCTTTTCCCACCGTTCCGAGGAGCCGGGCCACACGAAATTCTATGAAATGCTGGGCGGAGAGCCCCTGTTGAACCTCCAGATGCGCCTGGGGGAAGGCACGGGCGGGGCCTTGGCCTTGAATATCCTGGAGGCCGCCGTCCGGGCCCACGCGCAGATGGCCACCTTCGAGAGCGCCAAGGTGCCTAAAAAAATTGAAAATAAAAAGGAAAAGCGAGTTTCAAAAACCCCCTAATCCATCCGGGAAAAGATTCTTGTGGAAAGAATCCGAGGAGCCTAAATTAGCAAGTAGCGGAGGCATTCTCATGACTAAAACAGTGAAAAAATTGGCGACAGAGATTCATACGCTACCCGATGTTGAAAAATTACAGTTGGTGGATGCGATCCTTACGGATTTAGACAAACCCGATCCAGCCATTGACCGGGTATGGGCGCAAGAAGCCCGTAAACGTTGGGCAGCTTATAAAGCCGGCAAAATCGAAACGGTATCGTATGAAACCGTTATGGGCAAACACCGCCGTCCGTGAAAGTCCGCTTTCTTGTACTAGCCCGGCTCGAACTCGACGACGCAGTGGACTGGTACAACCGACAATCCTCAAATTTGGGCCAGGAATTCCTCGATGAATTGGATCGGGCTGTGCGACGCGTTATCCACCTCCCCTTGTCTTGCGCGGAAATAGAGCCCGGCTTACGCCGGTGCCTCTTAGCCCGCTTTTCCTATGGGCTGATCTACGGTAGGGAAGAAAAAACCATCGTTGTAATCGCCGTGGCACACTTGCATCGAGAACCCCATTACTGGTTGGACCGGATTGAATAACCTTATAAAGCCTTTACTCATTTCCTTTTCCACCCTGACCCTCCTGCCGGTTTCGCCTAAACATTGGAAACCTGCCGATGTGAAGGCCTCGGTGGCCTTTTACCCCCTGGTCGGGGCGCTCTTGGGGGGAATCCTGGCCCTTGTCTCCCGGATCCACTTTGCCCATGAATTGAAAATCCTTCTGATCCTCCTCACGTGGGTCATCGGGACGGCGGCCTTCCATTTGGACGGCCTGGCGGACTGTTGCGACGGTTTTTTCGGCGGTAAGACGCCGGAAGGCCGGCGGCGCATTATGAAGGATTCCGCCACGGGCGCCTATGGCGTGACGGGCATCGCTCTGATCCTTCTTTTCAAGTACAGCCTTCTGGGTCAACTTTGGGCCGGGGATGGGGTTTGGAAATGGCTTCTCTTGATTCCATTAGCCGCACGTTGGGCCGTCACCCTTTCCTGTACGGTCTTCAATGCCCCTCCGGGGGATAAGGGCCTGGGATCGCAAGTGTTGGGGCTTCCCGCGCCTTTCTTCTCGGCCTCGACCCTCCTGAGTTTGGCGGCAGGGGTGGTCCTTTTGAAAATCCAGGCCCTCGAAGTTTTTTTTACGGCAGGGGTCGTCGCCCTGGCCGTTGGATTTCTTTCACAATCCAAGATCAGGGGATTGACCGGCGATGGGCTGGGAGCCACGATCGAGCTGGCCGAGGCGGTTTGCCTCTTTTTCGCAGTGCTAATGCTTCATAATGGATTTCCCCAGTTATGAAGCGTGTCATCCTGATCGTAGCCCATGGCAGCCGGGACAAGTCAGCCCAGCAGGAATTCAAGCGGCTGGTATGGAGATACCAAAAACGGCACCCAGGATGGACAATCGCCCATGCCTTCCTGGAACTGGCGGAACCTTCCATTCCGGAAGCCTTGGAATCCCTTTCCGCATCTTCGGACGAAATCCTGGTTCTTCCTTTGTTCCTTTTCACGGCCAAGCACGTGAGGAAGCACATCCCCGAAATCCTTAAAGCTTTTCACAAGAACCATCCGAAGGTCCAAATCCGATTGGCCAAACCCCTGGGCGCGGACGGAAAACTCCTAGACATCCTGGACCAGCGGCTTCACCCAATCTCCCGCAAATAAAAAAGCCGGAGAGCGGGTCCCTGAAACCCGCTTCCGGCTTATCCCCCCACCTTGAAGCTGGCTCTTAGAACGAAACCTGCGTTCCCCCGTAAGCCGACAGGCCCGGCGCGCTGTAGCCGTACACTTCCTCGTACCATTGGTTGAACAGGTTGTCCACCCGGGCAAAGAGCTTCACCTGGCTGTTCACCTGGTAGGAAACCCTCAAGTTCACCAGGAAGTAACTAGGCAGTGTCACCACCGTCGTAGCGGTTTCCCCCGTGGCCGCGTTCACCAGGTTGTTTCCAAAATCATCGTCCAAGCTGTCACCCACGTAAATCAAGGAAGCTCCCAAGCCGACCTTGTCCAGCTGGTAATCCAAGTCGCCGCCCGCCTTGTTCTGAGGCCGCCTGATGAGCGGGACGTTATCGGTCAAGTCCCAAGCGCAAGTGTAGGTGTAGTTTCCCCTCACGCTCAAGTTGGGAATGCCGTCGAATGCCAGTGTGGCTTCCACGCCGTAGGTCCGGGCCTTGCCGATATTCTGGTAATTCGTGGAACCGAATTGGATCAAATGGGTGATGTCGCTGTCAAAATAATCGGCGCCGATTTTTAGGAACTTCTCACCGCCGATCGGTTGTTCAAAGCCGAAGTCGTATCCCAAACTTGTTTCCGGTTGAAGTTGCGGATTCCCATAATTGGGGTCATAAAGCTGGTAAAGGTTCGGCGCCAAAAAACCCGTCCCATAATTGGCCGTCCATTTCGTATCCAACCCGGGCACCCAATAAGCCAATCCCGCCTGGTAGGTCGAATGGGTTCCAAATTGGCTGTTGTCCTCCCAGCGGCCCCCCAGGTTGAAAAATAAACGGTCTTCGAGCGAGGTCAGGCTTTCCGCGAAACCGGAAAGAACCTGGACCATGGTCGCGGGGGACGCATCCGTGAACGGCCCATAGATCGGGTCGGCGCTGGTGTCGTTGGAAGCCGCCCATTCGTCCTGGCCCTGCACGCCCAGCACGACCGATTCCTCCTTCAGCAAATGAAGATCGTTCTGCCAAATGGCTTGGGCGGTCTGGCCGTCGAAGTTCCCGGTTTCCGAGTAATTGTTGTAAGCGTTAGTGACGGCGTTATAAAGGCGGTTGTCGTCAAAAAAGGCCAAATTCAAGGATTGCTCCCAACTTCCATCCAAGAGCTTCCAATCCGTACGGCTG
This sequence comes from candidate division FCPU426 bacterium, assembly GCA_030041545.1. Taxonomy (GTDB): domain Bacteria; phylum Oederibacteriota; class Muellerivitia; order Muellerivitales; family Muellerivitaceae; genus JAJPJW01. The sequence goes on from JASHNQ010000097.1 coordinate 56,140, forward strand.
TCGGCCATGAACTGTTTTTGGAGGGCGAAATAATCGGGATCGTCCGTCAGATAAGAGGCTGTCGCCAGGCCTCCGTCAAAAAGAACTGTGTTGTAGGCGTCCAGGCTGGTGTTGGACTGGCTGTAACGCAGGAAAACTTTTTCTTCCAGGTTCGAAGCCAAATCCGATCCCAGCCGCAGGGAAGCGGTGTTGGTATCGTCGCCGTTGTTGACGGACCCGGCGGTTGACGGTTCAAAAGCGGCATCGGCCGCGTCCAAACCCTTGACACTCAAAGCCGGAAACCCAGCCGTGTTATAGTGGGACGCGTCGAAATTGAAGTAACCGCCGTTGTCCCCGCCTTGGGCCGAAACCACCTCACGGGAAGTCCCGTAGGAGCCCCCTTCCACCAAAGCCGAACCACCTAAAGGCGCCGGGCCGCTTTGGGGGATGATGTTGATGACCCCGCCGATGGCGTTGGAACCCCATAAAGTGCTTTGGGGTCCACGGACCACTTCGATTTGTTGGATCCCTTCCAGCGATAATCCATCCAGGTAGTCGTAAGAGAAAGCCGCGCCAATAGGATCATTCAAGGGGATTCCATCCAACAAAACCAAGGTGTCCTCCGGATTATTACCGCGGATATAAATGGAAGCGACTTCCCCCGGGTTGCCGGTTTGGGCAACCTCCAACCCCGGCACCTCCTGAATGGCATCCAGGGCCGTGCTGGATTGCTTTTTTTCAATGTCCTGGGCCGTGATCACGGTCATGGAATCGGTCACCTGGGAAACCGGCGTGTCCAGCCGGTTGGCGGTCACCACCACTTCGGACATGGAAATCGGCGCTTGGGCCGCGGTGGTATTGGCGGAAGGCTCAACGGCGGAGATGTTACCGGCGGCCGTTGGGGTGGCCCCCGAAAGCGGAACGGACGGCGTGGAGGAAGGAACCGGGGTTGACTCTTGCGCGGAAAGGGGGCTTATCCCCCCGAAGAAAAAAACCAGGAACAGCGAAAGAACGGCCAACTGCAACGACAGGATGATTCTCATCATGGGCCCACTCCCGAGGCGAGGCTTGATCGGGAGAGAAGGGGAGGAAAAACCGGTGAGGCGAGGTTAGTTCTCCGCTTCTTATTCCCGAAGAAGCCGTCGAAAATTCACCTCAAGGCCGGTCTCCTGACTCGGGGCTTCTTATCCGGGCCTTCCCATCCTTGCGGACAGTGGCTGCCGGAAGAAAACATCGCCCCTCACAGTGGCGGGTCCGTGCCGGATTCTCACCGGCTTCCCGAACACCCTGAGTTGTAGAGGTTAAATACTCCTATCGTTGCGGCTTGTCAACGTCAAACCTTTCGCACCGATCCATGAAAGCGGCGGCGATCCGGGGATTGGATATGAAGTGCAGGTGGATATAGCTGGCCAATAGGTTCCGGGATTGGAAGCCTTCCGTAAAATTTTTTCCCGTACTGGTGACGCAGTCGTAGGCGGGCTTTCCCTTGAAGCGGTTGGAGACGATCCGGGAATGGTGGAACTCATGCCCCCGCGCCGGGGTGCCTTGGGGACCCAGCAGGCAGTCCCGCGCGGCTTTCAATTCCACGTAACGGATGGTGAGGTGGTTTTTCTCCATTTTCACTTTCAGGGGGAGGGCCCCCACCATGGGGAAAGCCTCACCGTCGAAACCGGCAAGGCTCTTCGAAAGATACATCAGGCCGCCGCATTCGGCGTAGACCGGCATGCCCTCCTTGGTCCGGCGGAGAATTTCTTTTTTCAATCCCTGGTTCGCCGCCAGTTCCTTTGGAAAACTTTCCGGATAGCCTCCGCCGAAGTAGAGGCCCTTTAAGCCAGGCGGAAGCCTGCGGTCCCTCAAGGGGCTGAAGTAAACCAATTGGGCGCCGGCTTCCTCCAGCATTCCCAAATTCTCCGCGTAGTAAAAGCAAAAAGCCTCGTCCCTGGCCACGCCGATGCGGATTTTAGGAATTGCGGGCGAACTGGAGGGTTGGTCCTTTCCCCCTCTGAAAGAGGGGGACAAAGGAGGAGTTAGCCTTATCCCATTACTGCTTCGGGAACGGCTAATACCCCCCCACCCCCCTTTTTCAAAGGGGGGCATCGCTGCTGTCGATTTACCTTTCTGAACTTGCAAAAACCGAGTCCATTTATCTAAATCCACTGTTTGTTCCGCAACTTCCACCAAGGCTGCCTTGACCTTTTCGGCTTTCTCGTTCTCCTCGATGGTCTTTAATCCCAAGTGCCTCTCGGGGATGGCGAAACTTTCCAAACGGGGCAAATAGCCGACGACTTTCCTCCGGAGGGAGGGCTTTAGGGATTTCATCACCATCTCGTAATGAGCCCGGCTGCCGGCCCGGTTGAGGAGGATGCCCGCGATCTTCACGCGAGGGTCGAACGCCATCAAGCCCTCAATCACCGCGCCTGCGGTCACCGTCATGCCCCAAATATCCACCACCAACACAACGGGCACATCCAGGCGCCGGGCGATTTCCGCCGAACTGCCCGAGGTCGTCCCGTTTTTACCGTCATAAAGGGCGCCCATGCCTTCCAGCACGGACACTTCCACGCGATTGGAATATTCCCGGAAGCTCTCCTCCACGCCTTTCCAGCCCATCATCCACAGGTCCAGGTTGATGGAATCTTTGCCGGCGGCCAAGCGGTGGTAGCCCCCGTCGATGAAGTCCGGGCCGATCTTAAAGGGCTGGACCTTGAAACCTTTTTGGGCCAAAAGGGAGAGAAGGGCGAACGTAACGGTGGTTTTACCCACGCCGCTGTGGGTGCCGGCTATGAGGAAAGTAGTCGGGTTCATGGTTCGGGAGTCTTGCGAGCCTGGGCAAAGGCGTCGGACAACAGCTCGGCCAAGTGCAGTATGGTGGGGCCCGGCACCATCAGGTCGTCGCCTTGGAAGCTATAGATGTGCCCTTCCCGGACGGCCTTCAAGGACGGCAGCTGTTTCCAGGAATCCAAGTCCGCTTTTTCCTCCCCCGGTTTCGTCTGGGGGGGAAGGACCGTGATGATGACGTCCGGGTCGCGGCTCACGATCTGCTCCTTGGAAACCATGGGATATTCCACGGGCGAATCCTCCAGTACGTTTTTGCCGCCCGTCCATTGGATGAGCTCATCCACGAAATTATGGGATCCCACGCCATAAAGCTGTTGGAGCGTGCCGGGCGTGTGGTCCACGATGAAAAGCACGGAAAGAGGGGTTTCGTGGGGCTGGCTGCCCTTGAGTCGGTCCAGCCGGGCCTGGAGGCGGGCTTTGGCCCTCCGCGCATCGGCCACATGACCTAATTTTTCACCGATGGCGTCATAAAGCTTCAGGACATCCTCGACCGTGGCCCAGTTCAGGACCCAAACCGGCAGGTGCAGCTTCTTGAACTTCGCCCCGCCGTCGCTGGTGAACTGGGGCACCAGGATGAGGTCGGGCTTGAGTGAAACGATTTTTTCAATATTAGGATTCAACCACCCCCCAACCTTTGCCTTTTGCTGGGCTTCGGGCGGGAACTTGCAGTAATTGGTCACCCCCACCAATTGGTCCTGGGCGCCGATGTCGTAGATGATCTCGGTGAAATTGGGGGAGAGGGAGATCACCCGCTGGGGAGGGGCTTGGGAAAAAGCATGGCCAAGCCCCAAAATGAGAAAAATAGCCAGCCCCATCAATCCCCGAAGTTTCATGGAATCCACCGCCTATTGGAATGAAAAGCCTCTCGTGTACAATTCTCCTATGGCATTTCCCCAACCCACCACCAAGCATTGCAGCCGCTGCGGCAAAAGTTTCCAATGCGGCACCGCCGAAGTCAACGGCAATTGCTGGTGTTCCTTTTATCCCGTTTTGAAGGTCCGCACCGGGGCGGATTGCATGTGCCCGGACTGCCTGCTCAAGGCCACCCTGCTGCAGGAACCGGAGGAGAAGCGGAAATGAAAAACTTGCGCATCGCCACCTTCATGCCCTCGGCCACCGAAATGGTCTGTTCCCTTGGGCTCTTCGACCAACTCGTGGGCGTTTCCCACCATTGTAACTACCCCGAGGAAGTCCAACAAAAGCCCGTCGTGGTGAAAAGCGTCCTGGACTACACGGTCATGACCTTGGCCCAGATCGACGAAGCGGTCAGCCGGCGCCACGCCTCGAGCCACAGCCTCTACGACGTGGATGAAGCCCTCATCCGTCAAACCGCCCCCAACCTCATCGTCACCCAAAACCTCTGCCAGCTTTGCGCGCCCTCGGGCAACGAGGTCACCCAAGTGCTCAAGACCCTCGACCCCAAGCCCGATATCCTTTGGCAGACCCCCCATTGCCTGGAGGACATCTTCAGCGACCTGCTGGCCCTGGGCGAGAAAACGGGCACCTTGGCGAAGGCCCAAGCCATGGTCCGGGACGCCCGCCAGCGCATCGCGGCGGTCCAACAAGCCACGAAGGGCCTTCCCAAAATGAAGGCTTTCTTCATGGAATGGGTGGACCCCACTTACTGCGGCGGCCACTGGATCCCCGAGATGATGGACTGGGCCGGGGGCAGCGACCCCATCGCCCGGCCTGGGGTGGACTCGGTGCGCACCGCCTGGGAGGATGTGGTGGCCTATAACCCTGACGTTTTAGTGGTGGCCCCCTGCGGCTTCGACACGAAAAAATCCCTGGAACAGGCAGAGCTACTCAAAAATCGGCCCGGTTGGGCAGAGCTCTCGGCGGTGAAAAAGAAACAGGTCTGGGCGGTGGCCGCCAACAGTTATTTCGCCCGGCCTGGCATGAGGCTCGTGGACGGCGTTGAGATCCTGGCCCATCTTTTTCATCCCGGACAGTTCCCTTGGAAAGGGCCCCAAGACGCTTTCGCGCCAGTACCTCTTTAATTCCCCAAAATCTACCTAAAAGTTCTCGTTGAAGGCCACTTCCCCGGTGACGCCCACCTGGTAGGCGGACACGCGGCGCTCAAAGAAATTGGTCAGTTCCTGGACGTCCTGCAACTCCATGAAATGGAAAGGGTTCCGGGAACCATAATGCGGTTGGAAGCCCAGATTCAGGAGCCTTTGATCCGCCACGTATTGCAGGTATTGGCGCATCTCGGCGGGGGAGAGCCCCGCCACCCCCTCCCCCAGCAGGTCCTCGGCGAACTGCGTCTCGCACTCAATGGCGTCCGATATCATTTCCAGCACTTGTTTCTCCAAACCCGCTTCCACGAGGGAAGGGGATTCCTGCCGGATGGTTTCCACCACTTGGAAGGCGAAGGCCATGTGCATGCTTTCGTCCCGGAAGACCCAGTTGGTGCCCGCGGCCAACCCGTTGAACAGCCCTTTCGAGCGCAGGAAATAAACGTAGGCGAAAGCCGCGAAGAAGAACATGCCTTCCACGGCGGCGGCGAAGCTGATGAGGTTCAGCAGGAACCGCCGTTGGTCCTCCGCCGTCCCCAGTTCGCCCATGGCTTGTATGGAACTAATCCACTTGAAGCAGAATTGGGCCTTCTTCTTGATCGTGGGGATGTTTTCCACGGCCGCGAAGGCCTTTTCCCGCTCCTTCACGTCCGGCACGTAATTGTCCAAAAGGGTCAGGTAAAACTGGACGTGCAGGGCCTCCTCGTAAAGCTGCCGCGAGAGGTAAAGCCTGGCCTCCGGCGAGTTGATGTGCTTGTAGAGGTTCAACACCAGGTTGTTGGCCACGATGGAATCGCCGGTGGCGAAGAAGGCCACTAGCCGCTGGATCAAATGCCGCTCCGCCGGGGATATCCTTTCCCGCAAGTCGGCGAGGTCCGTGGAAAAATCCACCTCCTCCACGGTCCAGGTGTTCTGGATGGCCTTCTTGTACATCTCGTAGAAGACCGGGTACTTCATGGGCCTGAGCGTTAGTTGAAAACCGGGTTCCAGGATCATTGGCAGGCCTCGCAGGAGTTCGGGTTTTCCAGCGAACAGGCCACTGCCTGTCCGTCCGGTAGGGGGGCCGGGGTGGTCGCCTTGGAGGCCGCCACCTCCACCGTGGACTTGGCGATCCTGGTGGCGGGCCTCGAGCGCAGGTAATAGGTCGTCTTGAGCCCCTTCTTCCATGCGTACATGTACATGGAGGAGAGTTTGCCGATATTGGGGGATTCCATGAACAAGTTCAGCGACTGGCTTTGGTCGATAAAAGCTCCTCGGGACGCCGCCATGTCCACCAAGGACTTTTGGGGAATCTCCCAAACCGTGCGGTAAAGCTCCCGGATGGGAGCGGGGATATCCGTGACCTCCTGGATGGACCCCTCCCCCGCCTTGATCCGGTTTCGGATGGATTCGGTCCAAAGTCCCAGGTTCTTGAGCTCCGCCACCAGGTAGCGGTTGATCTGCATGAACTCGCCCGAAAGGGTCTCCCGCTTGAAGAGGTTGGAAACCTGGGGTTCGATGCACTCGTAACAGCCACAGAGGGAGGCGATGGTGGCCGTCGGGGCGATGGCGATCATGAGGGAATTGCGCAATCCGTGTTTCTTGATCCTCTCTCGCAATTCCTCCCACCGGCCCATCTCCTTCAGCGCGACGCCCCAAAGTTCGAACTGGAAGACACCCTCGGCCATACGGGTCTCTTTGAACGCCTCGTGGGCACCTTGCTTTTCAGCCAACTCGCAGGAAGCGGAAAGGGCGGCGAAATAGATCTCCTGTTGGATTTGGGTGGAAAGCTCCTGGGCCTGGGGGCTGTCAAAGGGAATCTTTATTTGGAAAAAGACGTCCTGGAGCCCCATGATCCCCAGCCCCACGGGGCGCCAGCGGCGGTTGGAATCCTCCGCCGAGGGGATGGCGTAATAGTTGATGTCGATCACCCGGTCCAGCTGCCGGATGGCCAGGGCCACGTTGGCCCGCAGCTTCCCGAAATCGAACCCGCTGGAGGTGACGTGCCGCCCTAGGTTGAGCGACCCCAGGTTGCAGACCGCCGTTTCGTCCTTGGAGGTGACCTCCAAAATCTCGGTGCAAAGATTCGAGAGGTGGATGGTTCCGCCCTGGGCCGTCTGGTTGCCCTTGCGGTTGGCCGAATCCTTGAAGCACATCCAGCCGTTGCCCGTTTGGGCCAGGGTCCGCATCATCTTGGCATAAAGGTCCCGGGCCGAAACTTGTTTCGTGAAAAGGCCCTGGGCCTCGGCCTCCACATATACCTTCTCGAACCTTTCCCCGTAGAGGTCCGTCAATTGCGGGACAGCCTTGGGATCGAACAGGGACCACAGGGCCCCGTCCACGGCCCGCCTCATGAAAAGGTCCGGCACCCAGTTGGCCAGGTTGAGGTTGTAGGTGCGCCGGGCCCCGTCGCCGGTATTGTCCTTGAGCTCCAGGAATTCCTCAATATCCGCGTGCCAGGGTTCCAGGTAGACGCAGCAGGCTCCCTGGCGCTTACCCCCCTGGTTGACCGCGGCTACCGAGGAATCCAAGGTCTTGAGCCAAGGCACGATCCCCGAGGAATGGCCGTTGGTGCCCTTGATCAGGGAACCCCGGCTCCGGATCCGGCTGTAGGCAATGCCGATGCCGCCCGCGAATTTCGAAAGAAGGGCGGCGTCGGTGTATTTTTGGTAGATGGATTCCAGGTCGTCTTGGGGCGAATCCAGGAGGAAACAGGACGAGAGTTGGGGGCGCCGGGTGCCCGAGTTGAACAGGGTGGGTGTGGAGGGCATGTATTCCAGCGAAGAGACGAGCCGGTAGAAATCCACGGCCTCGCCCGCGTCCTGGAATAAACCGCAGGCGATCCGCATGAAGAAATATTGGGGGGTCTCAATGACATCGCGCGTGGTGGGATTCTTGAGAAGGTACCGGTCGTAAAGGGTCCTCAGCCCGAAGTATTCGAAGAGGTCGGTGGAATAAGATTCGATGGCCGTGTTCAACTTGCGGCTGTTCTCGGAGGCGGCCTTCACCATCTTCTTGTCCACCAACCCCAGTTTGGCGCCCGCTTCCACCGATTCGGTGAAGTTATGGATTTCCTGGTTCATCACTTCCTTGTCGATATAGGTGGCCAGCAACCGGGCGGCCAGGCGGGAGTATTCGGGTTCCTCGGCGATGAGGTGGGCGGCGGTCTGGATGGAAAGCTTGTCCAGTTCCTTGGTGGTGGCCCCGTCATAGAGGCCGCTAATGGTCTTGGTGGCCACCCGCATGGGGTCCACTTGGGAAAGCCCCCCGCAGCAGCGGGCGACCGCCCGGACGATCTTGTTGGGGTCCACGGGCTCGAAGGAGCCGTTGCGCTTCTTGACCCGCATCATGGTGTGGATGATGACATCCTGGGGAATGGAAGATTGGGTCGGGGTAACGACGGGGCTACCGGATGGGTTTTCGCTCACTCTTTTTCTCCTCGAATCCCGAAACAGGAGAAAAAGGAAAACAACGGGAATGGAGAATTGATCGCATGGAAGTCTCCTCTGCCCCCTTCGGGCAAGACCGGACAAATGACTGAAAGCGTTATAAGGAACGGTTCACAAGGGGATCGTTCCTAATCCCTTCCCGTCGAAGGTCCAGGTCAAAATCCCGGTCTTGCGGCCGGGCATCGGCAGGTCTTCGGACTTGCAGGCTTTTGAAGCTTCCTACTCGCCTAGCTTCCCAATCCTTGAGGATCAGTGCTTTTCTGGCTTTCGTTCCTGCTGACCGCTGCGGGGCAGTTCCGGATTCACACCGGATTCCCTTTTAAGCGCTTGTTGCACCAAGCGCACCGATAATTAACCTCTATATAATGTGGATTTAATTATTTGTCAACGCTAAATGTTGTGGTTTGCCCGGAATGGTCGCGCCACTCCGAACGACCTTCCGGCCCAGCCTACTGCTCGTGGACGGCGTTGAGATCCTGGCCCACCCCGTTTCATCCCCAAGAGTATCCCTGGAACAGTCCAGTCGGTGCCTTTGCATAAATCCGACTTTAACCTTTCTTCCCAATATATTGATTTTGTACATAATTATAGCAATATTATGCTATGAAATATCACATCCACCTGCAACCCGACGCCGTCGCGGACCTGGATGGTTTCCGGAAGTACGACGCCGCCCAAATCCTGGATGGTATTACGAAGCATCTTCAACATGAGCCGACCTTAGAAAGGGCTTTTTATCAATAAACCAAAAGGGGTTAGACCATGAAAGTCGCTTCCCTCGCGGATGTTCGAAATAATTTTTCACAGTTTCTTACCCTCAGCCGGAAGGAACCCATCTTTGTCACCCGCAATGGACATATCGAGGCTGTCTTGGAACATATGACGGATGAGGAAATGGAGGATTATTTGTTGGAAAGGAGTCGCAAATTCCGGAAATCACTGGCTTCTTCCAAGAAAGACTCCGGGGGAATGTCCTTGGAAGCCTATCGAAAAAGTCGAAAGGTCTAACCCGTACCGGAGCCGCCATCGCCTTCTTCATCCGCCCACATGTAAGGAAATTTATGAATCTTAATCCCCAAGTGACTGGTAACATCGGTTAAAAAGGTTGAGGGCGATTTTTGGATTATTCTGAATATAACGCCCAATCCACCCTTTGTTTTTGTTCTTCTACCATCTGAGGTTAAAAAGCTAAGTACCAAGTACGGCGATCAATTTTGGCTCAAGGCGCAAGCCTACAATCAATCGAGATTTAAAGATGCTTGGGATCGCATTGAAAACTAGCCTTTATACCGTCGGCCATTCCAGCCGCAGTTTCGAGGAATTTCTTTCGCTGCTCCGGGCCCACGGAATCAGCCGCATCGTGGACGTGCGAACCGTTCCCAAATCCCGCCGCGTGCCCTGGTTCAACAAGGAAGAACTGGCCCCGGCCTTGAACAAAGCCAACATCCGTTACGCCCACCTGCCGGAACTGGGAGGATTGCGCCACTCCAAGAAGGATTCCATCAACCTGGGCTGGAAAAATGCCAGCTTCCGGGGATTCGCGGATTATATGGCTACACCTGAGTTCGAGAAGGGTTTGGAAAAGCTGAATGAAATGCTGCCCAGCTTGAAGACCGCCGTCATGTGCGCCGAGGCCGTACCCTGGCGCTGCCACCGATCCCTGATCGCGGACGTGGAAACCGCACGAGGCGTTTCGGTAGTGCATCTCCTGTCGCCCACCTCCACCCGGCCCCACGAGATGACTCCCTTTGCCAAGGTGGACAAAAAATCCAACCCGCCTAAAATCACTTACCCAGCACCGTTGCAAGATTTCCAGCCGGGATTACCCGGAGTTCCGGAAAAACCCCTCAAGAAAAGCCATCGGAAAAAACCTGAAGCTTAACGACGGTTTTTTTGAATAACGCTCAACACGGCCTTTCCCACCAGTTCTCCCAAAACCGTATGCTTGCCGGCGTAAACCTTGTGGGCACGCCCGATGGGAGAGGCGATGACGATCCCGTCGGTCCCCGTGCCCGTGGCCCAATCCCCGGAAACGCCGCATCTTATCTTGCGTTTCAACACCGCCAGCGTCCGGGCTTCCACGGCCACCTGGAGGACCTCCAAAAGGGTGGACAAGGCCAGGGGTTGGGAAACCCAGACTAGCAGGTTAATGGTGCCGATTTCTTGGGATTCATGGCGGGCCCGCTCTCCCACCCGGACCGCATTGGCGAAGCCCGCGGTCCCGGCGGCTAAAACCGTCCAACCCTTGCGGGTCAAGGCTGCCTTTTGAAACCGCCGGATGTCGGCACCGGTCATTTGCCCCACCACACCCCCCTCCAGCCCCAAGTCGCGGGCGACCTTCCTTAAAGTTCGATCCGGCGGACGGCTGGCTTCCGAAAGCTGGACCTGGTGGTTGATCCAACACCGGGCCGTCCCGAAGCCCGCGCCCAAGGGCGCCCAGCTTAAAACCCGGCAGGCCTTCGGGAAGCGCGCCACCAGGGTTCCACCCCGAACCGAAACCGAGGGTACGGGGGGTTTCATTTCCAAACCACCGAGGTTATTAGGAGAAAGATCCCCGTCATCAACGCACCCCCCCAAAGCAATCGGACCGCCTGGACGATGTCTGGAGGGCCACAAATCCGGCCTCCCGCGTTTAAGGTGGGCTGGCGGTAGGCCTTGCCGCCGTAGAAGTTGACTCCGCCCAACCGGACGCCTAAAGCGCCAGCGAAGGCCGCTTCGGCATGGGCGGCGTTGGGGCTGGCGTGTTTCAAGCGGTCCCGTGCAAAGGCGCGTCCAAGCCCCGCCGCCGAAAGGCCGCCGAGGAACGCCGCCGGCAGGAGGACAAGGAGGCACAGCCTCGCGGGCAGGAAATTCAACGCGTCATCCAGCCGGGCCGCGGCCCAGCCGAACTTCCGGTAAGGCGGCTCCGGGTGGCCGACCATCGAATCCCCGGTGCTGACCGCCTTGAAGAAAAAGGCGCCCGGCGCGCCCAAGGCCAGCCCCCAAAAGACCGGCGAAAGGAACCCATCCACGAAACTTTCACCCACGGTCTCAACGACCGCCCGGGCGACTTCTGGGGCCGACAGTCCCTCCGTGTCCCGGCCAACAACCCGCGAAAGCTGCCGGCGGGCTTGGACTAATTTCTTCTTTTCTAAAAAACGGAAAACCCGAAGGGCTTCATCCGAGAGATCCCGCACCGAAACGCACCAATAGAGCAGGAAAGTTTCAATAACAAGATGGGGAACGCCTGTTGGAACCCAATTCAATGGCAATGCCGACGCCAAGGCGGAAAGACCGCTGATGAAGAGCACCGTGAAAAGTCCCGACCCATAGGAATGCGCCTGTGGTTTCTTAAAAAAGCGGTCGAACCGGTGATAAAGGACGCCCATCCAACGTACGGGATGGGGAAGCCATTCGGGATCACCGAACAAGGCGTCCAGCGCGAGGGCCAGGACCAGGGCCTGGGCATGGTCCCTCAACTTTCTTCCGCCCGGCGCAGGGCCGACAAAAGCCGGTCATTTTCGCCCGGCGAGCAAAGCCCGATACGGAAAAAAGGCTCGCCCAATCCCGAGTGTCGGTCCAGGCTGCGGATGAGAATCTTCGATTCCACCAAGAGCTTCCCCAAAAAAGCCGGCGAGGAAAAATCAGGCCCCAGGCCCTTCACCGTAAAAACGGGAAAGGTCGAGGGATAGGCGCGAAAACCCCGCAACTTACTCAACCCGGCCTGGACCCGTTCTTTTTCCAGCCGGTTGCGGGCTCGGCTTTGGTCCAGCCAAGCCTGTTGCCCCAGCAGGAAAAGACCAGCGGATTGGGCCAAGGGTGAGAGCGTCCAAGGCATCTGGAATTCCCGGAAATGGCGGGCGACCTCGGGAGCGGCCACCATGAAACCCAGCCGCAGGCCGGGAACCGCGTAGGTCTTGGAAAAAGACCGGAGCACCACCAAATTCCCCGGCCAAGGCCGAGGGATAAAAGGTTCCAGGGGTTCGGTGGCGATCTCCCGGCAGGTCTCATCCACCACAAAGAATGTTTTAGGATGGCCCTGGATCAGGTCCGATAAGAAAGCGCCGGGGAGGCACCCGCCGAGGGGGTTATTCGGCCTGGCAAGGACGACCCAATCGGCGCCCTTCTTGAGGCAATCCTCCCATTCCTCCGGTGGGATCACCCAACCCCCTTCCTCCCGGGCCAAAAGCCATTCGGGTTCCAGGCCCAACCGCCGCAGGGCCGGGGCGTAATCGCCGTAAGTGGGACCGGCAATGACCGGCTTTTTCGGACGGAGCATCAACGGAAGGAAATGAATGAACTCGGTCGAGCCCGCGCCCAGGGTCACTTGGGCGGGATCAACACCCATGTTTTCGGCCAACGGGGCCTTCAGGTCCCCGCCCGAGGAAGGGTGAAGGAATGCGGAAGGAACGGCGGCTTGAAGGGCCTCCACCAAGCCCGGCGGCGGGCCCGAGGGATTGAGCAGGTTGGAAAAATCAAGCAACTCCGGGGGGGAACAGCCCACCAGCTGGGCGGCCTTTTCCAGGTCACCGCCGTGCTCAAAGGAAAAAGACGCGCTCATAATCCCGCCAAGGAATCCAGGAACTCGGTGTCCAGATGCCCGCGAATCATATCGGCCAAGCGGTCATAGTCCTCTTCGTTGGATTGTTCCTGCGCGCAAAGGGACAAACCCTTCCTTTTGCCTAGGGCGTCCACTAAACCCTGGCGGATAGAAAAATTCTCGAAAAGACCGTGCTGAAGCGTTCCGGCCACCGAACCCTGGGCCGCGCCTTCGGTCTCGGAAAGCGCTTGACCGTTACGGGAGAGGACCTTCAAAAGCGACAGGACGTCCCGGATCCTTTCGACCCGGCCCATGTGGATCTCATAGGTGCGCAGGGAACCCGGGCCTTGCAGGAATCCATGCCCCAGGGATTCACTCCCAACTTGGGCGGTAATCTTCTCTTTTTCAAACCGAGTCACCACTGGCAGGAGGCCCAAACCCGGAACCAATTTTTTTTCGGACTCCACGCCTTCGGGGTCCTCAATCCGCTCACCCAGCATTTGATAGCCACCGCAAACCCCCAAAATCGGCAGGCCCTTTTGGGACCTTTCGCGGAGCATGGCCTCGAACCCCCGTCCCCTCAGCCATTCCAGGTCCGCCACCGTGGCCTTGGTGCCCGGCAGGATCACCAGGTCCGCCTCCCCTGCTTGAGCGGGACGGTCGATCCATTCCAGCTGGATGTTCTTTTCTTTTTTCAGGGGCTGGAACTCGTCGAAATTGGAAATGCGGGGGAACTTCAACACCGCCACGCGAAGCGGCGCGGGTGAAGGGGAAAACCGTTTCTCCTCCAGCACCACCGAATCCTCCTCGGCGAGGTTCAGGTCGAATAGATAGGGCAATACGCCGAGGACGGGCAGGCCCGAACGCTGCTCCAGGAAAGAAAGGCCGGACTTGAGGATCTCCAGGTTTCCGCGGAACTTGTTGATGACCAGGCCCTTGACCCGGGCGCGATCCGAGGACGGCAGGAGATCCAAGGTGCCCAAGAGGGACGCGAAAACCCCGCCCCGGTCGATATCCCCCAAAAGCAACACCGAAGCGTCTGCTTCCCGGGCGGCGAACATGTTGGCCAGGTCCCTCTCCTGCAAATTGATCTCGGCGGGGCTGCCCGCCCCTTCCAATAGGACTAAGTCATACTGGGCCTTGAGGCGGTTCAAGGCGCCCGTAATCACGGGCCGAAACTGGTGGGAATAATCGTAATAAGCGCTTCCTTCCATGGAAACTACTGCCTTGCCCAGGGCCACCACCTGGAGCCTCCGGTCGGATTCCACTTTAAGCAGGACCGGGTTCATGTCCGCCGTCGGCTCGATACCGCAGGCCTCGGCCTGCATGGCCTGGGCCCGGCCGATTTCCAGACCCTCGGCCGTGACAAAAGCGTTATTGGACATGTTCTGGGACTTGAAGGGCGCGACCCGGAGCCCCCTTTGGCGAAAATAACGGCCAAGAGCCGCCACCAACAGGCTTTTACCTACGGAGGAGGCCGTTCCTTGGATCATGAGGGTTTTAGCTGTCATTGGACACCTTTTACCTGCTTCGACCAATTTATTTAACATCGTAAAATAGTCTTGACTATTTTACGATATATATAAAAATAGTCAAAACATGAAATACCGGCTTTATGATTCCATTTTTTCCAAACACCTGGCCGAAAACCGCCAGATGGTTTGGGTTTCCGGTCCCCGCCAAGTGGGCAAAACCACGAGCTGCCGCTCCCTCGGCGACGCTTACCACAACTGGGATAACTTGGACGACCGCCGCCTGCTCCTTTCCGGGCCCGGCTCCGTGGCGCAAAAGGACGGATTGGACCGCTTAGGAACCCGTCCGCCCGTGATCATCTTTGACGAAATCCACAAATACGGCAAGTGGAAGGGATTTCTGAAAGGTTTTTTCGACACCTACGCCGATAAGGCCCGCATCATGGTAACCGGTAGTTCCAGGCTGGATGCCTACCGCCGGGGGGGAGACAGCCTGATGGGGCGTTACTTTCTCTACCGGATGCATCCTTTCAGCGTGGGCGAGATTTTAAGGACCACCCCGCCCGCCCAACCCCTCGAGCCTCCCGCGCGTCCGCCGGAAGAGGAATTCGCAGCCCTCTGGGAGCACGGCGGCTTTCCCGAACCCTTCCTCAGGAGAGAACCAACCTTCAGCCAAAAATGGCAAAGACTTCGGCGCCAACAGCTCTTAAAGGAGGACCTCCGGGACCTGACCCGTATCCAGGAAGTTTCCCACCTGGAAGTCCTGGCCGAGATACTGTCGGACCGGTCGGCGCAGCAGCTTTCCTATTCCAACCTCGCCCCATCGGTGGGCGTATCCGTGGATACCGTCCGGCGGTGGGTGGACGCGCTGGAATCCCTCCACCACGGTTTCCGCGTCCGGCCCTGGACCTCCCAGGTGGCCCGTTCCCTGCGCAAGGAACCCAAATGGTACCTCCGGGATTGGGCGGAAGTTTCCGACCCCGGGGCCCGCGCCGAGACCTTCGTGGCCTGCCACCTGCTGAAAGCCGTCGAGGGCTGGACGGACTTAGGACTAGGAAACTTCGAACTGCTGTACCTGCGCGACAAGGAAAAACGAGAGGCAGATTTTCTGGTCGTTAGAGACCTGAAACCTTGGTTTTTGGTGGAAGTGAAAAAATCCGACGACCGGTTGGATCCCGCCCTGGGGCACTTCCAGCGCCAGCTAAGGGCCGCCCATGCCCTTCAGGTTGTCTTGGAGGCGGATTACGTGGAAGCGGATTGTTTCAGCCGCCCGGACCCCCTGGTCGTACCTGCCCGCACCTTTCTTTCCCAGCTTTTGTAAACCCGTCCTTTCTTCTCTTCAGAAATCCACACCGGGCTTGGCGGGGACACCTTGGTCGAAGGGGTGTTTCACCTTTCTCATCTCGGTCACCAGGTCCGCCATCTCGATGAGTTCCGGGGGCGCGTCCCGGCCCGTGACCACGACCGTCAGGTCCTTGGGGCGGTTCTTCAGGGTGGAAAGGATGTCGGGGAGCGGCAGGAAGTGGTGATGCACGGTATAGGTCAGTTCATCCAAGGCAATCAGGAAATATTCGCCGGAGGCAATGAAGCCCTTGGCCTTTTCCCAGGCCGCCTCGGCCGCTCGCTTGTCGATACTGAGGTCCTGGCTTTCCCAGGTGAAACCCTCACCCATGGTGGAAAAGTTTAAGGGAGGCTGCCCTTCGACGTGGCTTAGGGCAAGGGTAGCCGCGAACTTGCGGTCTCCGGTGATCCACTTGCCCTTGATGAATTGGATCACGGCCACCTTCTTGTTCCATCCCAGGGCGCGGTACACCATGCCCAAGGCCGCGGTGGTTTTACCCTTGCCCTCGCCGGTGTAAACAATCAACAATCCCTTTTCCTTGATTTCCTTTGCTGTCATCGAGGATTCGGTCATGGTTTACTTCCCCATTGGTTTACATAAACCAATTCCGAAAAAGGCACTTGGGGAAGCCAGCCGGCGGTTTTCAATTCCGGCTCGGGAGCGAACCCATCGGTATACCCCACGCAGAGGTAGGCGATAGGCACCACGCCTTCGGGCAGTTTCATCAGGGCCGAAAGTTCCTCCGGCTCGATGATGCTCACCCAACCCACGCCCACCCCCTCGCAACGCGCGGCCAGCCAGAGGTTCTGCACCGCGCAGACAGCGCTGTAAAGGTCCATGTCGGGCTGGCAGGTGCGGCCCAACACCACGGGCCCGAACCGGTTGCGGTCGCAGGTGACGCATATGTTCAGGGCCGAATCCAGGATGCCTTCCAGCTTCAAGGAAGCGTATTTCTCCCCGCGCTCGCCCTCGAACATCTTTTGGGCTTCCTCATTGGCCCGGCGGAAAGCTTCATGGACCTTGCGGCGGA
The DNA here is from genome assembly GCA_030041545.1 of candidate division FCPU426 bacterium. Taxonomy (GTDB): domain Bacteria; phylum Oederibacteriota; class Muellerivitia; order Muellerivitales; family Muellerivitaceae; genus JAJPJW01. The sequence goes on from JASHNQ010000097.1 coordinate 72,766, forward strand.
CTTCCAGGTCCTTCACCAGGATGAAGTTCCAGGGCTGGCTGTAGCCCACCGAAGGCGCCTGCATGGCGGCGGTGAGCATGCGTCCGAGGACGGATTCAGGGATAAGGTCGGCCTTGAACCGCCGCACATCCCGCCGTTCCCGTATGACGCGGTAAACCGCCTCGCGTTCCTGTTCGTTAAAGCCGTTACTCACGAAAACCTCTTGCAAACGAATTTTGAATTCTCAATTTTGAATTATGAATCCATGTTGTTTTTTTAAGCGTTTTTATGTCTCACTTTGTGCACTTCATTCATAATTCTTAGTTAAACCGCCAGGTAGGTCCGGCGGCGGAACAAGAGCCACAACAAGACCGGAACGCCCAGCAAGGCGGTCAAGACCCCCACCGGAACCTCCGTGGGGCCGAAAAAGGAACGGGCCACGGTGTCGCAAACCATCAGAAAGGCCCCGCCCCCCCAGGCGCCGCAGGGCAAAAGAAAGCGGTGGTCGTTGCCGATCCAAAGGCGGTAAATATGAGGGATGATGAGCCCCACAAAGGCGATGGGGCCGGTGAGGGCCACCACCGCGCTGGTCATCAGCGATGCCACCAGTAGGGAAGCCACGATGACCCGGGTAGTGGGAACCCCCTTCACCTGGGCCAATTCCTCCCCGGCGGAGAGCAGGTTGAGTTCCCGCGCCAGGGCCAGGAGCGCCAGGAAACCTGCCCCGATCCCAACTGAAAGCTTGGCCACCGAAGCCCACTCGATCACGTCCAGGCTCCCGATCATCCAATGGATCATCGCATAGGCCTGGGTGAAATCCGCAACGTAATAGGCCAGCAGCACCAGGGCGTTGAAGAAATAGTTGATAGCCACTCCGGCCAACAGCAGGGTCAAGGCTGAAAAGGAGCGGAGCAGGGAAGCCAGGGAATAAACAAGGAAGAGGGAAAGCAGGGCGCCCAGGAAGGCGAAGAGGGTGAGAAGCGAGTAGCCGTGGGAGAGGGCGGTCAATCCCAAAAGGATGGCCGCCACCGCGCCAAAGGAACTGCCGCCCGCCACGCCCAGGGTAAAGGGGCAGGCCAGGGGGTTGCGCAGGACCGCCTGGAATACCAGCCCCGCGCAGGCCATGGCGCCGCCGCCCAGGGCGGCCAGCAGGTTGCGGGGAAGCCGCACCGTGAAGAAGATCTGGGCGTCCCGGTTGGCGGGGGAGGGCGGCCAGGCTTGGAACACCTTGGCCCAGGAAACGGTGGTGGGGCCCACTAGGGGGCAGCCCACCAGCGCCAGGCCGAAAAGGATAAGGGTGAGAAGGAGGACAAAGATTTTGGTGCTGGCCGTCCGGTTCATGGAACCCCCAACTTCTTCTTGGGAAGGAAATATGGGAATCCCCCCGGATGCTTGATCTGGTCCACTTCCACGTCCAGTACGGCCCGGATGTTCTTGGGCGTGAGCACCTTCTTGGGCCCACCCTGAGCGAAGACCTTCCCGCTCATCATTAAAACAAGTCGGTCCAGGAATCTCCCGGCCAGGTTCAATTCGTGGGTGGCCACCACCACCGTCATTCCTTCCTCCCGGTGGAGTTTTTGGATGATCTCAAACAGGAGGATTTGGTGGGAAAGGTCCAGCGAGAGCGTGGGTTCGTCGAGCAGCAGCACCTGGGGCGTTTGGGCTAAGGCTGAGGCCAGGAGAACCCGCTGGCGCTCCCCGCCCGAAAGCTCGTGATAGGAGCGGTCCTTGAAATCCAGGGCGTCGCAGAGGGAGAGGGCCCTTTCACAGGTTTCCCTATCCTTCGCCCCCAAAGGCTTCAACCGCCCCACGTAGGGGTGCCGGCCCATCTCCACGATTTCCATCACCCCCATGGGGAAGGTAAAGTGCAAGCCTTGGGGCACGTAGGCGATCTTGCGGGCCCGTTCCCTGACCGGCAAGTCCTTCAGCGGCTTCCCCTCGAAAACCACCCAGCCCTGCTGGGGCGAAACCAGCCCCACCATCAGCTTGAGCAAGGTGGACTTGCCCGCGCCATTGGGGCCCAGGAGGCCCACCAAGTCGCCCTGATGAACGGAAAGGTCCGTGGGATGAAGTTTGAAGTTGGAAAGGGAAGGATAACGAAAGGATAGGTTTTGGATTTCAAACAAAGACATGGAGCCCTTTCCCCGAGGCTTGCCTATTTTTCATCCAAGGCCGGTCTCCTGGCTTAGGGCTTTGTTCCCCTGGCCTTCCCATCGCTTGGACAGTGGCCTTATCTAGGGGGAAAATGTCGCCCATCACAGTGGCGGGTCCGCGCCGGTCTTTCACCGGCTTCCCGAACACCCTGGATTGATGGGGGTATTTAAAGCTCTCTTCCGGTCAGTGTCAATGTCCCGCTGGGGGCGGTCCCCTAGGACGGCTTGAATCAAGCACCTCAAGGAACTAGGCTAGCTACCGCCGGTTTCCTCCAAGAGGAGCCCCATGGACGCCCTGACTTTGGCCCGCGCGCAATTCGGCTTCACGATCGCTTTTCATTATATTTTCCCGCCCTTGAGCATCGGCCTGGGCCTCATCCTGGTTTTGATGGAGGGCGCCTCCTATTTCACCCGCAAGCCCCTCTACCTGGAAATGGCGCGGTTCTGGGCCCGCATCTTCGGGCTCATCTTCGCCATGGGCGTGGCCACGGGCGTCGTGATGGAATTCGAGTTCGGCACCAACTGGGCCGCCTATTCCCGCTTCGTAGGCGATGTCTTCGGCAGCGCCCTGGCCGCCGAGGGCGTCTTCGCCTTTTTCCTGGAATCGGGCTTCCTGGCCTTGCTCCTTTTCGGCTGGAACCGCATCAGCCGCGGGACGCATTTTTTCGCCACCGCCATGGTGGCCCTGGGCGCCCACTTCAGCGCGGTGTGGATCGTGGTGGCCAATTCCTGGCAGCAGACGCCCGCCGGTTATCACTTGGTGGGGACGCCTGCGGGAGGCACGAGGGCCGAGGTCGCCAGTTTTTGGGAAGCGGTCTTAAACCCCTCCACCCTAAGCCGCGTCTGGCACGTGTACATGGGCGCCTGGCAAGCCGGGGCCTTCGCGGTGTTGAGCGTGAGCGCTTATTACCTCCTTAAAAAAAAGAAGAACCGGGATTTCGCCCAATCCTCCCTTAAAATCGCGCTCTTGGTGGCGGCCACGGCCTCGCTTTTGCAGCTGGTTTCCGGTCATGAAAGCGCCAAGGTGGTCAGTCAAACCCAGCCCGCCAAGCTGGCCGCCTTCGAGGGCCATTATGAGACCGCCCCGGCGGGTATGTACCTTCTGGGGTGGGTCGATGAGAAAAACCAACAAACGCACGGCCTCTCCGTGCCCGGCCTTTTAAGCTGGCTGGTCACGGGCAAAACCGGCGCGCCGGTCACGGGCCTCGACGCCTTTGCGCCCGACCGGCGGCCGCCGGTAAATTTCGTGTTCCAGACCTACCATGCCATGGTGGGAATCGGCATGGCCCTGATCGCCATCGCCTGGGGGGGCCTTTTTCTGTGGTGGCGGGGCAGGCTGTTCGGGACCCGCTGGTACCTGACCCTCCTGGTCTGGTCCGTGCTGCTGCCCCAGGCCGCCAACCAACTGGGGTGGTTTTCCGCCGAGGTGGGTCGCCAGCCCTATGTCGTCTACAACCTGATGAAAACCTCGGACGCGCTTTCTAAAACCGTCAAGGCGGGCGAAATCATGGCCTCCCTCATCCTCTTCGGATTCATCTACCTCCTGTTGTTCATCCTCTTTATTTATCTGCTCAACGATAAAATCCAACACGGCCTTCACATGAAAGCGGAGCAGGGGCGCCGCGCATGAACAACTTCTGGCAGACTCTTTGGTTCATCCTGGTGGGGGCGCTTTTCTCGGGCTACGCCGTACTGGACGGCTTCGACCTGGGCGTGGGCGCGCTCCATCTTTTCGTGAGGAAGGACGGGGAACGCCGCGTCTTCCTCAACGCCATCGGGCCCATTTGGGACGGGAACGAAGTGTGGCTGGTCACCGGAGGAGGCGCCCTCTTCGCGGCCTTTCCGGAGGTCTACGCCACGGTGTTTTCCGGCTTCTACCTGGCCTTCATGCTTCTCCTGGTGGCGCTCCTCTTCCGCGCGGTGGCCATCGAATTCAGGAGCAAGCAGCGCATGAAGGGGTGGCGGAATTTTTGGGATACGAGCTTTTCGGTCAGCAGCATCGCCTCCTCGCTCCTGATCGGCGTGGCCCTGGGCAACATCGCCTGGGGCATCCCCCTGGCTCCCGACCACGAATACGCGGGCGACTTCCTTAGGATCTGGAAACCCTATCCGCTCCTTTTGGGCGTGACGACCCTGTCCCTTTTCATGATGCACGGCTCCATCTACCTGGTCCTAAAGACCGAGGGCCCCTTGCAGGAAAAGCTGAAGGGCTGGGTGAGGCACACGATGGTCTTCTTCATCCTTTGCTACGCCTTCACCACCCTGGCCACCCTGCTTTTCGTGCCCCACATGCTGGCGACCATCCAAAAATATCCCGAGTTGTTCGTGGTGCCGGCCTTAAGCGTGCTTTCCATCGCCAACATCCCGCGCAACGTCAGCCGGGGGCGCGGTTTCGGCGCCTTCCTTTCCTCCGCGGCGGCTTTGGCGACCCTGATGGCCCTTTTCGGCGTTGGCATGTATCCGAACCTGGTTTACTCCACCCCCTCGCCCGAGAACAGCCTGACCATCTCCAACGCGGCTTCCTCCCCCAAGACGCTCCAAATCATGACCGTGATCGCGGCCATCGGCATGCCGCTGGTGGTTTCCTACACCGCCAGCGTTTATTGGATCTTCCGCGGCAAGGTAAAGCTGGACGCGCACAGCTACTAAAGGCAGGTGTCAGCCGTCAGTCCTTAGTCATCAGCGATAATTTCAAAAAACAACAGATTTGCCTGGGGTTTACCGAAAGCCGCTCACGACTGACAACTGAAAGTTAACGACCGTCTTTTGTCAAGGGTTTCTGAAAAACTTTTTAGGGGTGTTAGGAAAAATTTTCCTCCCAATAAACCAAAAAAATATTTGGTTCCGGAAATAATTTGAAAATTTTTTGGAGCGGTGGTAAAAAGACTCGTAGGCAAAAGCTTTCCCAGCGGAAAATTTTTTCGCTTCCACGCCATAATTTCCTTGACTTCATCCAAAAAAGATTTAAAAGGGGTAAAGCAAGTTCGCTTTTCAAAACTTAAACCACTCCCCACAAAATTTTTTCGTGATCGACTGAAGTTCCGATAAACGAAAAAATTTTTTTCGTCTCTAGGCCAATTGGGTGAGGTCGGTTTGTGGATTTTTGTGGATATGTTGTGCACGGCGTCCAAATGAAGTCCAAAAAGGGCTGAACTGAAAAGACTTTTGCCTCCATTGTCGGGGCTACATCCTGGAACCGGCCTGTGGGGGGGTTTCAAGAAGGTGAATTTTCCCTTAATTTTGTGCCGTTTTGGGTTAAAGGAAACCCATAGGTTATCCACAAACCTATTCACAGATGTGAATAACACAAATAGGGTTTTTACGACAACCGCTGTAAAAAGAATGCAAATTCCCTTGGGGATAAACAGGGGATAATTTCGAACCGACAGCTAATGGCCCTTATTTGATGGGGTTTTCACGCGTTTCTTATCCTTTGGAGGTTTGTGGATGAGCGTTTCCGCTGATTTGTGGGACCGTTGCCTCGAAAACCTCAAAAAAGACCTCAATCGCCAAAGCTTTGAGACGTGGTTCAAACCCACTAAGGCCTCCCTTTCCGAAAACAACACCCTGAAGGTTCGGGTTCCCAACGAATTCTTCCGGGATTGGATCCGGGACCATTACCAACCCCAAATACAAAATGCCCTCAAGACCCTCCACCCCGAGCAATTGGAGATCCAATTCGAGGTGGAACCCGCGTCCTCCAAGCCGGAAAATCCCGCGATTCCCCCCGCCACACCGGCTGGGAACAGCGTCAAGACAGCCTTGGAAGTCGTTGAAAAGCCCCGGTTGACGATGCCCACCCCCTCCAAACCGGCGGGGGACTCCGAATTCATCCTGAACTCCAAGTTCAACTTCGAGAGCTTTGTGGTGGGGAATAGCAACCGTTTCGCCCATGCCGCCTGCCTAGCCGTAGCGGAATCGCCGGCAAGATCCTACAACCCCTTGTTTATTTATGGGGGAGTGGGCCTGGGAAAGACCCACTTGCTGCAGGCCATCGGGAATTTCGTGGTGGAACAAAACCCCAACATCAAGGTTCTCTATATCTCCTCAGAAAAGTTCATGAACGACTTCATCCAGGCCATTCAGGCCGGCCGGCAGCAGGATTTCCGCAACAAATACCGAACAGTGGACGTGCTTTTAATCGACGATATCCAGTTTTGGGAGGGCAAGGAAGCCACCCAAGAGGAGTTTTTCCACACCTTCAACGTGCTTTATGAGGCCCAAAAGCAGATCGTAGCCACCTCCGACAGCCATCCCAAGGAAATCAAGCTGGAGGAGCGGCTTAAGAACCGTTTCGAGATGGGCCTCATTACCGACATCCAGGAACCGGACCTGGAAACCCGCATCGCCATTTTACGCAAAAAGGCCGAAAGCGAAGGCATCCTAGTGCCCAACGAGGTGACGGCCTTCATCGCCAACCATGCCAAGGCCAACATTCGCGAGTTGGAGGGATCCATGCTGCGGGTGATCGCCTTCGCTTCCCTGACCCGCCAGGAAATCACCCTGGAAATGGTCAAAGAAGTGTTGAAAGACTCCCTTCCCAGCGAGGAGCGGCGCATCTCAGTGGACGCCATCCAGCGGGTGGTGGCGGAGCGCTACAACTGCAAGTACTCGGACATGAAATCCAAGAAGCGCACCAAACAGATCGCTTTCCCCCGCCAGATCGCCATGTACCTCTCCCGTGAGCTGACGGCCCATTCCTTAAGCGAAATCGGGGCTGCTTTCGGAGGCAAGGACCACACCACCATTATCCACGCCTACGAGAAGATCGAGGAACTCCTCACCTCGGACATCGCCCTCTTGTCCGAGGTCAACAGCCTTAAGAAGCAGCTTACCGAAGGCGATTACTCCCTCTAAAGTCAGCCCATAGCTGACATTTCACGGTTGACGGCCAAAACCAAATAAAAGACTTTTCTTACTCTATGTTCTGTCGACTGTGAACTGGTTTTTCCACAAAGGTCTGGATATGTGGATGAAAAGAAAAAAAACCTTTATCCACGAAGTTTTACAGATAGGGTTGAATAAGGCGGGGATAACCGCGGAAACAAGGTAAAAGAGTTGCGGGTCTGTGGATTTGTCTTATAATACCCCCAGTTTTTTCCCAATCTCAAAAGGCGTTTTCAACGTTGTTTTTAAGGCAAAAACAGAAGTCAATCCACATTTCCTCAAAGCCAACTACTTCTTCTTTTTTAATTTAAAATTTCTCAAAGTAAAAGCCGTCAATCCATAAGGCAGGAGTTTCCACATGAAAGTGGTTTTAACCCGTGGGGATCTTCTGAAGGGGATCTCGACCGTCCAAAGCGCGGTGGCCTCGAAAAACACCATGCCCATCCTCGCGAATGTTTTGTTGGAAGCAAGGGATAAGAAATTGGAATTGGTGGCTACCGATTTGGACATGGGAATCCGCTGCAGCGTCCAAGCGGAAGTCGTGGACAAGGGAAGCATCACCATCAACGCGAAGAAGTTGTCGGATATTGTGCGTGAATTACCCGAAGCCTCGGTGGATTTGGAAATCGACGATAACCATAAAATGATCCTGGTCTGCCAAAAATCCAGTTTTAAAATCCACGGCCTTCCTAAAGATGATTTTCCTATCCTGCCAGAAGTTAAAAAAGACAAGGTTTTCAAGGTTAAAGGCCCCCTTCTCCAGGAAATGATCCATAAGACCATTTTCGCCGTTTCCACCGATGAAACCCGCTACGTCCTCAATGGCGTGTTTTTCCAAGCCGAGGGCGGCAAACTGCGCATGGTGGCCACCGACGGCCACCGGTTGGCTTTTATCCAGAAAAAAATGGAAGGTAAAACCGATGAGAAATGCAGCGTTATTATCCCCACGAAAACCTTAAATGAGCTTTCCAAGGCGATTTCCGACGTGGGAAAAGGGAAGGAAGACGAAATAACCGTGGAAATCACCGCCACCGACAACCAGATCAAGTTCGTGGTGGAAGGGGTGGAGATCGTCTCCCGGCTCATCGAGGGCCAATTCCCCAATTACGAGCAGGTGATCCCCAAGGAATCGGACAAAAAACTGGAGGCCTCCACGGCCGATCTGGCAGCGGCCACACGCCGGGTGGCTATTTTGACCTCGGAAAAGTCCAACTCCATCCGCTACCAAGTGAAGGGGACCAAACTCACCATTTCCTCCAAAACACCCGATATGGGCGAGGCCAAGGAGGAAATGGACGTCAACTACAAAGGCGAGGAGATCGGCATCGCGTATAACGCCAAATACGTGCTGGACGTGCTCAAAAACGTGGGGACAGAGGCGGTGAATATCGAGCTCACCCAGCCCTTAAGCCCGGGCATTTTGAGGCCCAAGGGCGACGCGGACTATCTTTGCGTGATCATGCCCATGCGCGTTTAAAACGGCAATTTTTAATTCTTAGTTTTGAATTTTAAATTAAGGTGAGCGGTTTTAACGAATGACCGAAATTTTAAGGGTTTGCCGTCCGGTCAGTCCACCGGAGACATCCAACTTCTCTACGACCGCCAGGTAAAGGCCGCTGGCCGCGTTGGAAACCTCCCAGGAGGCTTGCCCCGTCCCCGGCTCGCCTAAGAAGGATGCCACAAGCTCCCCGGCCAGGCTGTAGATCCTCACCCTTAAGGTGGGTCCGGAAGGGCCCAGGAAGGAAACCTGTTTGAGGCCGGAGGAAACCCTCAAGAGGTTGGGTACGGCCGCCACGGGCTCCCCTTCCCTTAAACCCCCGCCGACCACCAGGATGTTTTTGGTAATGCTGCCGGAGGGTCCCCCGCCCCCTTCCCAATTGACGGAAAGCAGATATTCCCCCGATGTGACGTAGGAGCCTTGGTCGTCTGTGCCGTCCCAATCCAAGGTGACGGGAGCCAAGGCGGATTGGATCAGGACTTGAACGCAGTTGGGGGCGCCGGAGTTAGCCGTCTCGCCCGGCTCCAGCACCGACCCGTTGATCCCCACGTTAGTGATGCCCGCGCCGACGCCGTCATCCACCCAGGCAGTCAGGTGTTTCACCACTTCCCCCGCCTCGTTATAGACGGCCGCCATCACTTGGGCCAGGTTCCGGCTGACCACGGCTTCCTGGGTCACCGTCGTCACCACGCCGGAGGGGCCCACGCTTTCCACTTGGATGTAGTAGACGCCGTTGGAAACGGGGTTGCCCGACGAATCCAAGCCGTTCCATACGCCCAGAAGGTTTCCCTGGCAGTAAAGGAGTATTTGGCTGCCCGCCCCCTCCAAACGGGTGATGGTGGAACCCTCCAGGGTTAGGCTATCCACGGCTTGTGATAATTGGGCCGTTTCCAGGCTTTGAAGGAGTTCCCCGGCCTCGTTGTAAACCCCCACCTTGACGGTGTAAGACCCGGTCGGGGTGGAAGTGGATATCGGGCTGGGCGTGCAATAAGACGCCATTTCGGTTATTTTCCGTATGACGTTATTGTTGTAATCCACCACGAGAAGATCGCAGGAGCTGTCGAAACAAAGAGATACGTCATGGTTGAATTGGGCCTGGAGGGGCGGGCCGCCGTCGCCCGAATAACCCGACGGGACGGGCGGGCCCTGGCCGGCCACCGTGGTGATGATTCCCGTCACGGCGTCCACCCGGCGGACCACGTTGTTGAAATCGTCGGTTATGAACAGATTGCCGTTCTTGTCGAAGACCATGTTGCCGTAGTCGTAGACTTGAGTGTCGTCGTTGAAGTCCAGGCTCGCCAGGGTGGCGGGCCCGCCGTCGCCCGAATACCCCGGGGCCCCGTTCCCCACCATGGTGGTGATGACGCCGGTGGAGTGGTCCACCTTCCGGAGCACGTTGTTGTTGGAGTCGCAAACCCAAAGATTGCCGGAAGGGTCGTCGATCATGGCGTCGCAACCGTCCAAAAGGGCGGCTGTGGCGGGCCCACCGTCGCCTGCGTAGCCGGGATTACCCGGCCAGAACCCCACCACGGTATTGATGACGCCCGTGGCGGTGTTCACCTCGCGGATGACGTTGTTGCCGGTGTCGGCGATCAGCATGTTTCCCCAGTTGTCGAACCTCACCAGGCTCGGGCAGGTCAATTCCGCGTTTGCGGCGGGCCCGCCGTCGCCCGAATAACCCGGGGCCCCGCCGCCCACGACCGTGGTAATGATGCCGGTGGCCGCGGAAACCTTCCGGATGGCACAGTTGTAATAGTCGGCGATATAGAGATTATCCTGGGAATCAAAGGCGATTCCGGCGGGATAAAAGAGGAGCGCCTGCGTGGCGGGCCCGCCATCGCCTGAGTAGCCGCCGCTGTTCAATTCCGTGTAACGGCCCGCGTAAGTCGTGATGATGCTGGTGACCGCGTCCACCCGCCGCACGGTGTTGCTGCAGGCATCGGCGATGAAAATGTTGCCGTGCGAATCCAGCGCGATATCGTCCGGACCGGCCAGGCTGGCCAGGGAGGCGGGCCCTCCATCGCCCGCGTAAGCCCCGATGCCGTTGCCCACCAGCGTGGTGATGGTCTGGGCGCCCGACGGATAGGTGGCAAAAATGGCTAAAATCGCGCCACAAGCCAGGATTTTGGGTGAGAAATGCATGGTGGAGGACCTCGAGGCCGACCAGCTTTGCCTTCTAGACGGCCGGGAAAGGTTTTAATCCGGCCTCGGGTCTCGTTTTAAAGGGGTAGAAGAGCGCCTATTGACGTGACACGATTATGTACAATATCATGTCATAAGGAGGTTCCATGAAAACCGTTACTTTTAGCCAATTGAGAAACAACGCTAAGACTTACTTCGACGCGGTGGAACAAGGCGAAACGGTTGAAATCTACCGACACGGGAAGCCCATTGCCATGTTGACACCCGTCCTTAGGGAGCCCACCTTAAATCGGTGGAAAACAGCCCGTCCCATTAAGCTGTCGGGAGTCTCAGCCAGCAAAATGATCATTGAAGAGAGAAGGAAAAACAGGTTTTGAAACTTTACCTGGACTCATCCGCCCTCATCAAACGTTATATCCATGAGACGGGTTCGGAAAAGGTATTGAACCTTTGTTCGAAGGCCGATCAATTAATCTTGAGCGTCCTTTGCGTACCGGAAGCGGTTTCCACTTTTTGTCGTTTAAAACGACAAAGACACCTGACCGAGGATGTTTATCAATTGTTGAAAAAAGACCTTGAGGAAGACCTCCAAGAAGCTTTGATCGTAAAAATGGAGGAAGAAATCATTGAGAAGTCGGTAGAGTGCCTTGAGAAGCAACCTTTAAGCACGTTGGATTCCATCCATTTGGCCACGGCCCTTTTTCAAAAATGCGATCTTTTTCTATCGGCAGATATCCAACAACGCAAGGCGGCCCAGGCGATGGGTCTTAAAGTCGAGGCGGTGTAACGGAATGGCTTTTAAGGTTTCCGCGGTGAAAACCACCACCCTTTCCCAAGTTCTCCACAGCCTCAAATCCCGTGAGGACCTTAAGGACCGCATCCAGCACGTGGAAATGATCGCGGCGAGCCCCGCGCGGTTCCACGCCTGGCCCAAGACCCTGTCGAAGGACCTGGTGAAGGTCTTGGAGAAATCAGGCTTCGAGGCGCTCTGGGCCCACCAGGCCCACGCGGTGGAGGCGCTCCACCACGGCGCCCACGTGGCGGTCACTACGCCCACCGCCTCGGGCAAGACCCTGTGCTTCAACCTGCCCGTGTTCCAGTCCATCCTGCAAAACCCCGCTTCCCGGGCGCTCTATCTTTACCCGATGAAGGCCTTGGCCCAGGACCAGTTGAAATCCCTTCAGGAGTGGATGGGCCGCCTCCAATCCGCCAAACTCCCGCCCTTTTCCGCCGAAATCTACGACGGCGATACGGCCACGGGCGTGCGTTCCAAGATCCGCAAGAACCCGCCCAATATCCTGCTTTCCAACCCGGACATGCTGCACTTGGGGATATTGGCCTACCACGACGGCTGGGCGCCGTTTTTCAGGAACCTCAAATACGTGGTGGTGGATGAGGCCCACAGCTACCGGGGCATCTTCGGCTCCCACGTGGCGCACGTGATAAGGCGGCTTCGGCGCGTCTGCCGCTTCTACGGATCCGACCCGCAGTTCGTCACCTGTTCGGCCACCTTAGGTAATCCCGAAGAGTTCCTCAACCGCTTGACAGGCCTGGATTTCGAGATCATCTCGGAAACCGGCGCCCCGCAAAGCGAGAAGACCTTCGTGCTTTGGAACCCCGACACCGCTTCGCCCTACACCGAGGCGGTCACGCTCCTTATCGAGTGCCTGAAAGCCGGCATGAAGACCATCGTCTTCACCAAGGCGCGCAAGATCACGGAGCTCATCAGCCTCTGGGTTACCCAGGCTAGGCCCGAATGGGCCAGCCAGATCAAAAGCTACCGGGCCGGATACCTGCCCGGGGAGCGGCGCGAGATCGAGGCCAAGCTCTTCAAGGACGAACTCAAGGCCGTTATCTCCACCTCCGCCCTGGAGGTAGGCATCGACGTCGGCGGCCTGGACGCCTGCATTTTGGTGGGTTACCCCGGCACCATGATCTCCACCTGGCAACGCTCGGGCCGGGTGGGCCGGGGTGAGGCGCCCTCGGTGGTCTTCCTGGTGGCCATGGCCGACGCCATGGACCAGTTCTGGATGAAGCACCCAAACAAGTTTTTCACCATGAAGCCCGAATCCCTCATGGTGGGTTTTGAGAACGAGAATATCGCCAAGGCGCACCTTCGCTGCGCGGCTTCGGAGATTCCATTGACCTCCTCGGACAAGGTCTTTTATGGGAAGCTGCTGCAGGAATTGCTGCCCGTCCTGGTCAAGGACGGCGGAGTTTTGGAATCCGCCTCCGGGGACAAGTGGTTGGTGACGGACAAGAATCCCCAGCGGGGTATTTCCATCCGAGATATGGGCGAGGGCTACCAGATCATCGCGCAGGAAACCGGGGAACTCATCGGCACCATTGACGGCCACCGGGCCTTTAGGGATTGCCACCCGGGCGCGGTGTACCTGCACCAGGGCGTGCAGTACGTGGTCAAGGACTTCCAGTGGGAGCAGCGCAAGATTTTGGTGTCCGACGAGCCGGTGGATTACTACACCCAGGTCAATTATGAGGAAGAGACGGAGATTCTCGAGGAACTCAAGCGGAGGCCGTTGGGTGCCTGCGCCGAGGACACCAGCCGAGGCGTGAGCCTTGGCGATGCCAGGGCCTCAACAGGCCCTGGTATGAATCAATCCTATATCCGCTGGGGAAGGGTGAAGATCACCCAGCGCTTCATCAATTATGAAATTCACCGCATCGCCGACCGTTCTTTGGTCGCCACTTACCCCTTAACCTTGCCGCCCCTCATGTTCGAAACCAGGTCCCTTTGGATGATCTTGCCCGACTGGCTGCAGCGCAACATCTCCAACCGGGACGCCAAGATCCATTTCATGGGCGGGCTGCACGCGGCCGAACACGGCACCATCGCCATGATGCCGCTGCACGTGGTCTGCGACCGATGGGACTTAGGCGGTATTTCCACTCCCGCCCATCCCCAGGTGCCCCAGCCCGTCATTTTCATCTACGACGGCTACCCGGGCGGCGTGGGCCTCTCCGAGCGCGCCTACGAGACCATGGAGGAACTGCTGACTACCACCTTCGAGATGATCCGCGACTGCGAATGCGAGGAAGGCTGTCCCTCCTGCGTGCAGTCGCCCAAGTGCGGCAGCGGCAACCACCCCCTGGACAAGCGCGGCGCGCTTTTAATCCTCGGCCATGTTTTGGGAAGGGAGGATTTCAAACCCGGGACGACGACGAAGCCTAACTTCTCAAACGAACCTCTCCTGCCCATGGGCGAAGAAAAAGCCTTGCCTTCTTCGACTTTAACTCCTAACTCCGAACTCCTCACTCCTAACTCGGTCCCTTTGCCCAAACAGGATCCTCCACCCTCCCACACGGGACCGGTAGTTTTCGACATCGAGACCCAATTCCTTTCCAACGAAATCCAGGGAGGTTGGTCCAACCTTCCGGGCATGAAGCTCTCCTGCGCGGTGGTCTACGATGTGGACCAGGACCGGTATTACGCTTACGTGGAAGAATCGGTTCAGGACCTCATCACCCACTTGAAGGCCTCCAGCCGCGTGATCGGCTTCAATACCCTGCGCTTCGACTACGGCGTGCTGCAGGGTTATACCTCTTTCAACCTCCAAAGCCTGCCCTCGCTGGACCTGATGGCGGATTTACAGAAGAAACTCAACCACCGCCTATCCCTGGCCCACCTGGCCCAGCACACCCTGGGCGGCGCGGAAAAATCCGCCGACGGCCTTTTGGCGGTCAAATGGTGGCGGGAAGGCAAGTACCAGATGGTCATTGATTACTGTCGCCAGGATGTGAAACTGACCTATGACCTTTGGAAATTCGGCAAGGAAAAGGGCTATATCCTTTTCAAGCACAAGCCTTCGGAGGAAATCGTGAAATGCCCGGTGAAATGGTAAAAATTAAGGCTTGAATTTTTGTTTCAAATGCAATGCGCAAGAGGATTCAATACAGTATTCTAAACAGGATCAATCGTGAAAAAGGAAGTTATGGAAATAAAATCCGGCGGCCCATCCAAGGGATTTTGGCGACATCCTGGCGGAAAGCTGAGGGATCATGGTCCCGAATCCTTGACCGACACGGAACTCTTATCCATCCTCATCGGGAGCGGCATCCACGGAAGGTCCGCCGAGGAAATTGCGGGTGAAATCATCCACCGTTTTGGATCGCTTCGAGGGTTGATGGGCCAGCCCATCGAAAAACTCCTCGAGGTCAAGGGTTTGGGCGATGTGCGGATCATCCGAATCGCCGCCGCCTTTGAGATGGCGCGCCGGTTGAACTCTCCCGGAACATGACCCGATGAAAAAAAGATCAAAGTTGATGGGCCGGGGCGTGAGGATTCCTTCCCATCACGATCAGGCGGTCCACAAAACCGAACGCAGCGGTGTAGCCGTCATCGCCGGATGGATCAGGGAAATAACGGTATCCAAGGGCCTGCCATTAGGCAACGCGGACGTGGATACTTCCGGCCCGGACGGCAAATCTCCTGACCTTGTCATTTATGAGAATCCAGGCGGTTCACAGGTCCTCCTCCTGGGTGAATTCAAACAGCCCTATTACGACGCCTTTGATGAGGTGGAACTGAAGACCCCGGCACGGGACAAGGCCAACCGCCGGAAAGCCCCCTACTTCCTCACCTCTAATTTTCGGCAGTTGGTTTGGTATTCCACCCAGCGCGCCAATGAAATGGCACCCGATGAACAGCAACTGATGGCCGCGCCCTATGACCTTTCCACCCTTGAGTCCCTGGACCTCCTGGAGGAACCGCGCGTTTCCTCCGCGATCCGCCGCGAACTGGAGCGGTTCCTGGACGATCTGGTGGCGGTCCATTACGGAAAACGCCCGGTTCCCAAATTGCCCCTCGACTCCTACCTGGTCGCCCGTATCCATGTTCTCGTGGACCAATTGGCCCGGCGCTACCACGGCGTGGTGGCCGAACGGGCCCATAAGGACCGCCCCTTCGAGAAGTCCTTGGCGGCCTGGTTCCAGGACCAGATGTGGAGCTACACCCGCTCGGAAGCCGACTACGCCAAGGTAGCGCGGCAGGCGGCCTACCTTCTCGTCAACAAGATACTCTTCTACCACGTGCTCCAATCCCGGCGTCCCCGTGACCTTGACCCGCTTGAGATTCCCGAAAGCATCACCCGCGGGAATCTCCTACACCACCACGTCCAGAACTTTTTTAACGATGTCATGCAGAACATTGATTACGAGACCATTTATTCCACTGATTTCATCGATGAAATCGCCTTTCCAAGGGATGTCGAATCGGTCCGGCTTGTCCGGGTTCTTAACGAACTCCTCCGCCGGCACGACGTGGGCAAGCTTGGTTACGACATCTTGGGGCCCATTTTCGAGCGCCTCATCCCGCCCTTGGAAAGACACAACCTGGGCCAATACTTCACCAACCCGGACGTGGTGGATATGATCCTTGGCTATTGCATCCGGAAAGAGGGCGACGTGGCGCTGGACCCCTCCTGCGGGGCCGGGACCTTCCTCGTGCGAGCCTACCAGCACAAGAGTCTAATGAATCCCCGGATGGTGCATGAGGAACTGCTCAAAACCCTTTGGGGCGTGGATATCGCCAAGTTCCCCGCCCATCTTTCCATGATCAACCTGGCCTTGAACGACCTCACGGTCCAGGAGAATTATCCTCAGGTCCTCCAAAAGGATTTTTTCGAGCTTTCACCCCATCCCATCACCAAGAAGGCGAAGCGGTTCGAGGTGAAACGCTTCTCAGGCGAGACCGCCTCGGTCGCGTTTCCGTCCTCGGTGGACGCCATCGTCGGGAACCCGCCCTACACGCGGCAGGAGGAAATAGACCTTATCGCCCCTTCCGGCGGGTACAAGGGACGGTTGGTGGACCTGGCCCTCTTGAACGCCGGCCCGGGGGCCCAAGGCATCTCCGGCCAGGCCGGAATCCACACTTACTTCTTTATCCACGGCACGAAATTTCTCCAAACGGGCGGGCGCTTCGGTTTCGTCGTTTCCGACACCTGGCTCGACGCGGGTTTTGGCGTGGGCCTCAAGCGGTTCCTCTTGTTGAACTACCGGGTTTCCATGGTTATCGCCTCCAAGGTGGAGCGTTGGTTCGCCGACGCGGACATCAACACCTGTATCGTGCTCTTAGAACGGGAAACCGACGAGGCCAAGCGTGGAAACGGGATGGTCCGCTTCATCCAACTGAAAAAACCCTTAAGGGAACTAATCCCAACGGGTGGCGGGCCACGGGAAGAGCGGCTTAGGCTCGAAGCCGTCGGCAAACTGTATGAACTTTTTAGCGCCCATAACGCCCGCTATGAAAACGACGATGCCCGAATCGTACCAGTCATCCAGTCTTCTTTGTCCACCGATTCGAAATGGGGTCTTTTTTTGAGGGCGCCTTCACTCTTGTTTGAAATTTCCAATCGGAATAATACAACACTTAAGCCATTCAATGCGTTTTCCCAGGTTTGTTTTGGTGTAAAAACCGGTGCCGATCCATGGTTTTACGTCAAAGATGTCTCGGAAGGCGCGGAAGCCGAGATCAAACAGAAAGCAAAATCTTATGGTTACCGTGGAAAATTGGATTCTTTGGTTTTAATCGAGAGCGGCGACGGGACGAAATGGCTGGTCGAAAGTGAATTTCTGGTGCCTGTCGCCCGAAACCCAGATCAATACCATGCCATTCGAATCGAGACTAAAAACATTCCTGACCTAGCGGTTGTTTTGCCCGCAAAGGAAAAAAGCCACTTGAAAAACAAGCTGGTATTGCATTACATCGTCCACGGCGAGCGTAGGACCTATTCGATGGGAAAAGGACGGAAACTGATTCCCGCGAAAACGGAATCATGTAAGGCGCGTCCTTTTTGGTACTCCCTCCCCGATATCCAATGGGCGCATATTCTTTGGGAAAAGGCTGTTGACGTGCGCTTCCGTCAGCACTTGGCGGACAAGCCGCTTTTAGCCAACCAGCGTTTTTATCCCATTGTTCCCCCGAAAAATGTCTCTGTAACGTTCCTGGCCGGTTTCTTGAACAGCGCCTTTGTGGCGCTTTGGTTGGAGGTCCAGCGGGCGGCCCTGGGGCAGGGCGCCCTGGAAGCGACGGTAGATGAGGTCAAGAACCTGCTGGTGGCCGATCCCCGGGAAATACCGGCGAAAGCGAGGGAAGACGTGGAGCGCGCCGTTGTTGCCCTCGCGGGCCGGGAGGTCGGGAAGGTCTTTCAAGAGTATGGAGCCGACACCCCGGAGGAAGTAAAATGGGAAAGGATTCCCTCCGACCGCCGGGCCTTGGAGGATGCCGTGTTGGAAGGGGTTCTCGGCCTTTCGGAGCCTGAAAAGGTGGAATTGGTCCGTTCCCTGGTGGACCTCACCCGCAGCCGCTTGGCCCGCGCCCACAGCGTGGACGCCGTTGGGCAGCAGGAACGGGCGGCCATGAAGGAGTTCACCGACCAAGTCGTGAAAGGAATGCCGCTAGTATGAGAGTCGGGACTTTAATCCATGAACATATATTGAAAACTCCCTGCACGATGTTCCCGATTCCGCCCGTTACGCCGGATGAAATCAGGATAGAAAAAACTTTGTTCGGCTGGGAGTTGCTCCTGCGGAAGGAACATATTCCCTGCGAAAGCGAGGCCCTGGCACGGTATCTCGCGGCTTTCGCCCGAATGGGCTTTGTGGAAGTGCCGGTCCCCAAAGACACCCGAGTGGTTGAAAGGGTCGCCGAAGACCTGGAAAAAGGGGTTGCGGAATTGACGGAATACGTTGAAACCGAGATATCGGGGGAGCTTAACCCTTCCCGCCGCCAACAACTCCGGGAACTGATTTGGGAAGGGGCCCGGGAGCGTCTTGAGATCATGAGCGCTTCATTACCTTCGAAATAAGAAACACACTCTTTGATCCCCTACAAAACCTGCCCTCGCTGGACCTGATGGCGGATTTACAGAAGAAACTCAACCACCGCCTATCCCTGGCCCACCTGGCCCAGCACACCCTGGGCGGGGCGGGAAAAAGCGCGGACGGCCTATTGGCGGTCAAGTGGTGGCGGGAAGGCAAGTACCAGATGGTCATTGATTACTGTCGCCAGGATGTGAAACTGACCTATGACCTTTGGAAACTCGGCAAGGAAAAGGGCTATATCCTTTTCAAGCACAAGCCTTCGGAAGAAATCGTGAAATGCCCGGTGAAGTGGTGATTTACAGGTGTTTTTGCCAATTTCTCGCGTCCAATTATGTTTGCAATGCTAACAAATTTGGACGCGAGGGAAGCGGAAAGGTGAAATCTCATGTCGGGAGAACCACCTAAGCGGAGTTTTTTCAGAAAGCTGTTGGGCTGGAGCCAGCCAGCGGCGGAGCCGCTTAAGCCGGATATCTCTGTTGAAACTCCGGCTGTGGAGCCTATCCCTGCCATCCCTTTAAGGGCCCCAAAGCCCAGGACAGAAGCCTATCTTAGCCGTAGAAAGGGTAGGCGCACCCGCGAGGAAGCCATCGAGTATTGGAAAAAAACGCCAAGGGGACAATGAGGAAGCTCACTTTAACCCGAGAACTTCCCTAAAAAAGCCGCGAAATAAGGAATTTTATCTTATTGACTTGTAATACTTTTAAATTTACTATTTGTATTACATATTGTATTTGGAGTGTAAGACGTGGGTTCCATTACCATCCGCCTCGATGAGGCTTTGGAAAAAATGCTGGAGCAAGAGCTTCAAAATGGGGATAAATCCCGTTCCGATTTGGTGCGGGATGCCCTGCAGGACTATCTAAAGCGCCACAAGCGTGAGCGGTTGATACAGGCGATGGTCAAGGAAATGAAAAGCCTCTCCCCAGAGGCCCGCCAAGAGGAAATTGATATCGCCGAGGAATTCTTGCCCGCCGAGAATGAGGCTCTTGAGCTTGGAGAACCCCATGAATCCTACGGATCCCCGCCCGGGGAAAAAAACGAGCGGTGGTGGAAATGAAACGGGGAGAAGTATGGGTTGCCCGGCTAAGCCCCGCTCAAGGCGGTGAGGTGGGCAAGACCCGCCCAGTGCTTATTATCCAAGACGATTCGTTTATCCAAGAAAATCCTGAAACCCTCATTGTCCTCCCTTTGACGTCCCAAGTTCGTCCAGATATCCAGCACTTACGGGCGAAACTTCCTGTCCGGGACAGGTTGTTAATGGAAAGCCACGTAATTCTTGAGAAACCCATGACTTTAGACCGGCGTCGCTTTGGGGAAGGGCCATTAACGGCCCTCACGAACGATGAAATGACCGCCGTGGAGCGTGGTTTGTTGGCCGTCATGGGCATGGCCGGGTACCTGCCGGATCTATGACGGCCATATTCACAGGAGCGAAAACGCCCGTTGAATCCGTTAAAATCATGCTGGAAATTTTGAATCTAAAGGGTTGGCATGGAAGAACGACCAACATCGGGGGAGGCCGCCGTCGCCCCACTCCTCCGCGTGGACGCGGACAGCGCGGAGTTGCGTTCGGGCATCCCGGAGCTGTTGAGGGCGCGCGGGGCGGCGGTCCGGGTTGCGCCGCTCAAGGCGGGGGACTACCAGGTCCAGGGACGGACACTGGTGGAAAGGAAGACCATCACGGACTTCATGCTGTCGCTCCACCAGGGCCGGCTATTTATCCAGTTGAAGGAAGCCAAGGCGTTGGTTCCCGAAGTTCTATTAGTGGTGGAAGGCGTGAGGGGATATTTCGAGGGTTTGGGTCCCGCAACCTGCAAGGGCGCCCTTTTAAGCGTGCTCCTGGCGTGGCGCGTGCCTGTGCTTTTCACCCGCAACACCCAAGGCACCGCGGACCTGCTGTTCGCCTTGGGCCAGCGGAATTTGAAGCGGCCCAAGGCCTGGAGGGTCCCCCAAGGCCGCAAACGCCCGTCTTCCAACCGGGAGGAGGCCCAAAAACGACTTCTTTCCCACGTTCCTTCCGTGGGCCCGGCCCTGGCCCAACGCCTTTTGGACAGGTTCGGCACCCTCGGTAATGTTTCCCGCGCCTCCCGGGAGGACCTCTGTTCTGTCGAGGGCATCGGCCCGGAAAGGGCCGCGAAAGTCCTGGAAGTGTTGCGGGAACCGCCCACGGTTTACAATGCCTTCCAACCATCCGGCTTTAAGGAGGTTTGAATGTCTGACGAACAGTGGCGGATCGGGGACAAAGCCGGCCTCGCGGAGGCCATTCGGCGCATGGGCGAGGAAGACCTTCGGTACCTCAGCCAACTGATTTGGGAACGGCTGAAGCTCATCCAGCAGGCCAAAAGCACGAGCCTTATGGCGGCCTTCCACACCGGCGACCGGGTGGCCTTCCAGGCCCAGGCGGGCCCCAAGACTGGCGTTATCCAGAAGCTCAACAAAAAGACGGCTAGCGTCAAGACCGACGACGGCCAGAATTGGAACGTCCACCCCGGCTTCCTAAAGCGCTTGGGCGGCGGGGGCGCTGGATGAAGCCCATCGCGGAGTGCCTGGCCCAGGGCGACCGGAACCTGTCCCAGGACGAGGAACTGGCCCTCCTGCACGCGTTGGAGTCGGGTTTCTCCCTTTTTTCCGGCAAGGAAAGGTTTCCGGCGACCGGTCCTGCGCCTTGGCCCTGGAAGCACTGGAACGGGACCTCCCTGGTGAGGCGGCGGGCGTGGACGAAACAGCCTCGTTCCTCGTGGAAAGGCTGCGCGAATTCCTCAACTTGAACGACGGACGCTATTCCCGGGCCAACCTCCGGTGGGCCTGCCGGAAGGTGCGCAAGTCCATTGAGCGGCACCGCTCAACCTTGAGGCCAGACGCCTACCTGTTGTTCATCAACGAATTCATTGAGTGAGCCCGTAAGTTCCGGCCGTCCAACAAGCAAGAGGGGGTATCCGTGGGCCAGACCCGCATCAATTTAAAGCACCTGTTGGAGGATATCCGGGACAGCTACCCCTTCCCGGAGGAGGAAACTATCATCACCGAGCTGGTAGCCAACGCCTTGGATTCGGGCGCCTCCACCGTCTGGTTCGACCCCCATCCCTCCCGCAAGACCCTCACGGTCCGCGACGACGGCCAAGGAATGGGCCGGGGAAGCCTCAAGGGCTACCACGATATTGCCTCCTCCACCAAGGTGCGGGGCAAGGGCATCGGCTTCGCCGGCATCGGGGCCAAGCTTTCCCTGCTCATCTGCGAGGCCGTGACCACCGAAAGCCGCAGCGGAAGGTCCCACCACGCCACCCGCTGGCACCTGGAATCCCCCTTGAAGGCCCCCTGGCGCTACGTGGAGCCTCCGGGCCTGGTGCCGGAAGGCTCCAACGGAACCGCGGTCTCGTTCCACCTCCATTCCCCCCATTCCAGGCTCCTGGACATCCCCTGGCTGGAGGAGGTATTGCGGCGGCATTTTGAGCCGTTGCTTCACCCGCGTTTCGTGGAGGCCATCTACAACCGGCTCCGCAGCAGCCCCTTCTGCTTCCTGGTGGCCGGCAGCCTGTTGGAGGGGGGCGCCGGGGGATTCCCACCCGAGCGAAGCCGGTTTTTCCCCATTCACCTGGGGGCCCGGCGCACGCTGGCGGGTTTCGGGTGGTTGGGCAGTTCGCTCGATTCCCTTCCCGATGAAAAACGCGGCTTGGGAGCCGCCACCTACGGCAAGGTGATCAAGCGCGGGTGGGAATGGCTGGGCATCCGCCCCGGCAACCCGGAGCGCATCACCGGCATGATCGAGATACCCGGCTTGGCCGCCCTGCTGACGACCAACAAGGCGGATTTCCTGAAGGATTCCGCCAGCCTCAAGCAGTATTACCGCTACCGCAAAGCCGTCCTGAAGATGGTGGAACCGGCCCTCGCCGAACTGGGGGAATGGGAGGCGGCCCAGAACCTTTCCCCGAAAAAGGCCTATCCTTCCCAACGGGAGATCGAGCAGGTGGTGGCGGGACTGGTGGGGGATTTCCCGGAATTGAGGCCCCTTTTGGACAGCCGGCTTCGCGCCATCCCCGGCGGCGGGGAGGGGGAGGAGGGAAAGCCCCCGGAGGAGGCCGCCGGACCCGCGAAAACCGAGGCGGTGCAGCCGGAAGGCGCGGAAAAACCTTCCAACCCGCCGCCAGGATCCGAGAAACCGGCGAAGGAGCCGCCGCCCATGGAAAAGGCCGATACTCCCCGCAAACCGGCGGGTTTGAGGATCACCTTCGATTTAAGGCCGGACCGCCCCGAACTGGGCTGGCTCTCCGGCACCACCGTCTGCGTGAACCAGGCCCATTCCGCCTACCGCCGGGCGGTCCAGTCCCGGTCCGAGAGCTACCATATCGCCGTCACCGTGGCCTGGGTGCTGTCCCAGTATGTGGAGCATGAGAAGTCGCTGTCGGCTTTCCTCAACCGCTTCCTGGAAGGATGGGGAAAGGAAGGCTAGGGCCGGGGAGATGGGAACCGGTTCGGGCTCAAATCCGGATCAAACTGGAAAACAATTCCAAACTGAGGGCTTACGACGTGGCCGAGATCAGGAAAACCGTTCCGAAGGCTTACGCCCCTTGGACTGCCGGGGAAGAGGCGGCCCTGCGGAAGATGAAAAAAGAGGGAATGGCGGTCGAGGAAATTGCCGGAAAGTTGAACCGGAATACCGGTGCGATTCGGTCAAGGCTTTTAAAATTAGAAAGTGAGTTTAGGAAGAAATCGTGAAATGTCTTGTAAGTTTGCTAAAATCATTATAAAAAAGTTGTAAAATTTTCATTGGATACCACCTCTGGCGTTAACATGGATTTATCTTGTAATCTAAATATGGCTTTTAGCTAAAAAAGTTGAGAAAGTATTGTTCCATGGAAAACACCCGAATCACCCAAATCATCAAGGACTTCTCCTCCCCCCTGGCCGAGCGGCGGGAGGAAGCCCTCAGCGCCATCATCGCGCGGCGGGAGGAAGCCATTCCTGAGCTCCTTAAAATCCTGGAGAGGGTCAAAGCCGTGCCCCTGGGCGCGGCGGTGACCTTGAATGATTGGTCCTGGTTCCTGGCCGCTTACCTGCTGGCCCAGTTCCGCGAGAAGAAGGCCTTGCCCATCCTCCTGGAGCAGTTTTCCATGCCGACCGAGCACGTGGACCGTCTCTTCAAGGACATCCTGGTGGAGGATTTGCCCCGCATCCTGGCCACCCTCACCGGAGACGACCCCGCGCCCTTGAGGGCCTTGACCGAGAACGAGGCTGCCCATGACGCGGTGCGCGCCTCGGCGCTATGGGGCTACACTATCCTGGCTTCGGTAGGCGCCGTGCCCCGGCAAGAGGTGGCGGATTATTACGCCGAACTCTTCCAGGGCAAGATCGCCCGGCGCCCCTCCTATCTTTGGACTTCCCTGGTGGCCGGCTGCGCCGCGCTTCACGTTAAGAATCTCCGCCGGGAGATCCTACGCGCCTATGAGGAGGAGCTTTTGGACGCGGGGGCCTATTCCATGAAAGATGTTTTAGGCGAATGGAGCCAGACGCCGGAGGAGAGCCTCAAGCGCCTGGCCCATGAAAGCGGCGGCCTCGTGAAGGACGTCTGGGAAGAGATGGAGTTCTGGCCTTGGGAAGAGGAAGCGGAACAGCAAACACCCGAAGAATAGGAAAGGCAATGAGGAATGGGGAATTAGGAGTTAGGAATTTAAAAGAGAAGCACTGTTTAAAGAACATTTTGTCCAGAGAAAATTTATGATGAAATCATCCGAATTTTAAATGCAATTACTCGTAAAACGAAGGTTGCCAAGAAGCAATCCGTAGTATTAAATTCCTAACTCCTAATTCCCCATTCCTCATTGCCTTTCCTATTCTTTGACCTCGAACTTTTCCATCAAAATGCGCTCCACGGACTTCACGATCACCGAGAAATGGGCCGTGTCGAGCGGCTTGACGATGTAAAGGTCGACTCTTCCGTCCCGGGCCCTTTTGGCGTCCGCGTCGTTCTTGGAACCGGTCAGGATCACGACGGGAATGGGGGTGAAGGCCGGGTTCCGCCGGATTTCCCGCAGGACCTCCCATCCGTCCTTCTTCGGCAGGTTCAAGTCCAGCAGGATTAGGTCCGGGCGCAGGCTGTCGGCGAAATCCGCCCGGCGGTGGAGGTAATCCAGCGCTTTCGAGCCGTCTTCCACCACGACGAAACTCATCGGCAGCCAGGAATGCTTGAGGGCTTCCTTGATGAAATAGGCGTCCGTGGCGTTATCCTCCACGATGAGGATCTGGATCGGCCGGAGCAAGACGCGGGTTTTGGCAATCATGACATCCTCCTTCCGCGTAGAAAAGGAAAGACCACCATCCTAGAAATCCGCCTGATGGGGAGTAAAGGGGGAAGGTCAAAAAAAGTTTAGAAAGGTTTTCCCTGCCAAACTATTTGTTAAGAGTGTTATCCCTTAAGCCGGGAGAGTTGTTATAAGTCCGCGGCGTCGAGGCTAAAGCTGAAAATGTCCAGGTTTTCTTCCTGGTGTTTTTCGCCCGCCGCCTTGGGGATGGCCGCCACTCCTTCCTGTTGCACCAGCCAGCGCAGGGCCACTTGCGCGGGACTTTTGCCGCGTTTCCTCCCTAGCTTCCCTCGGTTCCGGGCGGTTTAAAAAACTTCCCCGGCCCAGGGGCGTATAAGCGCAAACGACGATTTTTTCCTTTGGCGATTTCCTCTTCGTTTCCGTACATCTCGGCCGTGTCGATGTGCCGGTAGCCTAGTTTTAGGGCCCGCTGCACCGCCGAAACGCAGGTGGAGCCATGGAGGTCCCAGGTGCCCAGGCCCAGGGCGGGCATGGAGCGGCCGTTTAAAAGGGAAAGCTGGATCATGAAAGTTCTTCCCCGAAAGAAAAGGCCCCTTCCTGTTGTCCGGAAGGGGATCAAGGCGACGGCACCGGCTTCAACCAATCTTAGCGTCCGTAAAGCCCCACCAACTTGGCCTCGGCCAGCTTGTCCTGGTTGATGTAAAAACCCACCATGGCCGCGGTGGCGTCGGCGGTGAGCCCTAAGGTCTTCACCTTGAGGGCGTACACCTTGAAAAGGTAGTGGTGCGGTTTCCCCGGGGGCGGGCAGGGGCCGCCGTAGCCTGGCTTGCCGAAGTCGGTCCGGGACTGGATGAGCCCCGGGATGGAAGCGTCGTCGGCCTTGAAGCCCTTGGGCAGGCTGGTCACGGCGGCGGGAATGTCGAAGACCACCCAGTGCCACCAGCCGCTTCCCGTGGGCGCATCCGGGTCGTAGCAGGTCAAGGCATAACTGAGGGTGCCCTCAGGACCCTTGGTCCAGCTCAACGCGGGCGAAAGGTTCCCACCCTTGCATCCGAAACTGTCGAATACCTGCTCGTTGGACATGGTGGCGCCGTTCTTCACGTCCGGGCTGGTCAAATCCATCGCGAAAAGGGCTGGAGCCATCAAAGCCATGAAAGCCCAAGCTGTCGCGAGATTTCCAAAAACCTTCCTTCCAAATCGGCTCATAAAAAACCTCCCAAGGTTTTTAATTAAGGCGGAATGAATGATAAAAGCGGGAGGGCCGAAAAAGCCAGGCCCTTGGAGTCCTGTCCTTGGAAAGCCTCATCCCTCGATTTACAAGGTGGTATTGCGGCCGCGTGCCCTTTATACTCAGGCCGTGGAAACCCAACGCAGGAATTCCGTCACCATCGAACTGCCCATCATGTCCTTTGAGACGGACTACCAGGGCATTGTTAACAACACCGAGTTCATCCGCTTCCTGGAGAGGGTGCGTTACGCGCTTTCCAAGAAATTAGGGTTTTCCTTCAAGCAAGTGCGCTCGGCCAAGCTTTGGACCGTGATGGCCCATGTGGAGATCAATTACATCTCACCCGGCCGGTTCGAGGACGTGATGTTGGGGACGGGCTGGGTGGAAAAGGCGGGAAATTCATCCCTTACCCTGGCCTACGAGTTCCGGCTAAAGGGCGCCAAGCGCCTGATTGCCGACGCCAAACAGGTATTGGTTTTCGTGAACCAGAAGCTCAAGCCCACGCCCATACCGACTCTCATTCGGAAAAGATTGCTTCAATAAGCTTAAGAAGTCGGCATAGCGCCGATATCCATTATTTTTTGTTTGATTAAGGAAAATCGGTATATCCCCCCTCGATCCGTGAAAAACTTTGAAAAAACCGCCTCAGGCGCCCTTGTCAACTGGGCCTTTAAGCGGTATTTTAGCCACCTGCCTCCCAATGCCCGGTTTCATCGTTAAAATGAATAATAGAGAATCAGTTTTTGGAAGGATGTTTATGCCAGCCAAGATGACCACCAGCGGCCTTCAAGAGCAGTTGATGGCCTTGAACAAGATCGGGATCGCGCTTTCCCGCGAGCAGGACTTGAACCAGCTCCTCACCCTCATCCTCACCGAAAGCCGCCAGTTCACCAATGCCGAGGCCGGCAGCCTCTATGTGCGGGAAGGCGAGCAGCTGCGCTTTTCCGTCACCCAGAACCAAGTGCTGGAGGCCCGCAAGAGGGCCGAGCTGAAGGCACAAAAAAAGCCCCTGGAAGTGGCGCCCTCCACCTTTACCGGCTTTTATGTCTCACTGGACAAGAGCTCGCTGGCCGGCTATGTGGGCGTGACCGCCAAGGTCCTCAACATCCCCGACGCCTATAAGATCCCGCCGGGCCGGGAATACAAGTTCAACCGCTCCTTCGACGAGAAGAACAACTACCGCACCAAAAGCATGCTCATCGTTCCCATGAAGGACGCCTCGGGCAACGTGGTGGGGGTCCTCCAGCTCATCAACGCCCACAAGGGCAAGAGCATCGTGCCCTTCGACAAGCACTTCGAGAACCTGGTGTTGTCCCTGGCTTCCCAGGCCGCCATCGCCATCAAGAACACCATGCTCACGCAGGAACTCAAGGAAGCCTACCTGGACACCATTTTCCGCCTGTCCGTGGCCGCCGAATATAAGGACGACGACACGGCCGTGCACATCCACCGCATGAGCCGCTATTCGGCCATACTAGCCGAGGGGCTGGGACTTTCCGCCGCCGAGGTGGAAAGCATCCGCTACGCCTCGCCCATGCACGACATCGGCAAGCTGGGCGTGCCCGATTCCATCCTCATGAAGCCCGGCAAGCTGACCCCCGCCGAGTTCAAGGAAATGCAGAACCATACCCTCTTCGGCGCCAAGATCCTGGAGAACGCCAAGGCCGAGCTGTTGAAGGTTTCCGAGCAGATCGCGCTCACCCACCACGAGAAATGGGACGGTTCGGGCTACCCCCGGGGCTTGAGGGGCGAGGGTATCCCCCTCTCGGGGCGCATCGTGGCCCTGGCGGACGTCTTCGACGCCCTCACCACCAAGCGCTGCTACAAGCCCGCCTTCTCGCTGGAGGAATCCATGAAGATCATAAAGGAAGGCACGGGCCGCCACTTCGATCCCAAGGTGATCGCCGCCTTCAACAACAACCTCGAGAAGATCCTGGCGGTCAAGGCCCAGTTCAGCAATTAAAACTGGCGGATGGCGGGTAGCCGTTGGCTTCCAGCCAAAACCAAGGGCCGGTCTAAATCCTCGGCCGTAGAATCATCACTCCCCTTTACGGCTTGAAAACTTTCAACTGCAAATCCTTTATGGCGCGGAAATGCTTGGCGTTGCCGGTTGCGAGAGGCTGGTTGTACTCCACGGCCGTGGCGGCAATGAGGGCATCCCCGCCGTCAAGGCCGTGGGACAACCCGTATTCATCGATATAGGTCATGGCCCGATGGCTGATATTTTCGTTAAAAGGAAGGACTTTAATGGACAACTCGAATAAGACTTTCCTGGCAGTCCTTTGTTGCTCCCTGTTTTCGGCATACTGGAAAAGCTCCAAGTAGGATTGCGCTGAGATGAAGCGTTCTTTTTGTTCGTTGAAAAACTCCCCCGCCCTCCAATTTCCGCGTTGAAGCCAAATGAGGATATCCGTGTCAAAGATCATGGTAACGGGGCTTTCGAAGTTCCCTCATCACCTCTTTGACGCTTCGCTCATCGTTCCGGCGCATTCCAAAGAAAGGATGATCCTGAATCCTCATTTTTTTCTCGGGTGGGTGGGGGATAATCGTTCCTTTAAGTTTGCCGTGATAGTAAATAGAAACCGGTTCGCAGGCTTCCAAAGCTTTCAGGATTTCTTTTGTTTTGTAGCGTAAATCAACAATAGATGCTTTCATGGTTCCTCCATAATATGTCTATTTTAATATAGACATTTTTAATTGTCAAGAAAGCACAATGAAACTCTTAATTCAGTTGGGATTGGCTTTAAAATATTGGCATGAACGCCATGGTTTTGTCCGCTCCAGGGCGGCCCTTGAGGCTCTCGGAGCTTGAAAAACCCAAGCCGGGCAAGGGCCAGGTGTTGGTGAAGGTGAATGCCTGCGGCATCTGCCGCACGGACCTGCACGTGGTGGATGGGGAATTGAAACAGCCAAAGCTACCCCTGGTGCCCGGCCACCAAGTGGTGGGCGTTGTGGAGTTGCTAGGGCCGGGTGTCAAAACCTTCAAAGCCGGCGACCGCGTGGGCATTCCCTGGCTATGGGGGGCCTGCGGGGTTTGCGAATACTGCAAGTCAGGCCGGGAAAACCTCTGCGATAAGGCCCTTTATACCGGCTATCAAATCAACGGCGGCTTCGCCGATTACGCGGTCGCCGACGCGCGGTTCACCTTTCCCATCCCCAAGGATTACCCGGACCTTCAGGCCGCGCCCCTTCTCTGCGCGGGGTTGATCGGTTGGAGGGCCTACAAACTTGCGGGTCCGGGCAAGAGGCTGGGTTTTTACGGCTTCGGCGCCGCAGCCCACCTCCTGACCCAGGTGGCCAAGCACCAAGGCCGGGAAGTTTACGTCTTTACCCGGTCGGGTGATAAGGAGAGCCAGTCCTTCGCCAAAAAGCTGGGGGCGGCTTGGGCGGGCGCCTCGGGCTCCCCGCCACCCGTTCCCCTGGATGCGGTCATCCTTTTCGCCCCAGCGGGCGACCTGGTGCCCACGGCCCTTCGCGCCGTGGCCAAGGGCGGCACGGTGGTCTGCGCGGGCATCCATATGAGCGATATCCCTTCCTTCCCCTATGAAATCCTTTGGGGCGAAAGGGTGGTGCGCTCCGTGGCCAACCTGACCCGCAAGGACGGTGAGGAATTCCTCAAGCTGGCCTCGAAAATCCTCATTCACAGCCAAGTGACGGTTTATCCATTGGAGGGAGCCAACGAGGCGCTTTCGGACCTGAGGGAGGGAAAATTGCAGGGAGCGGCGGTATTAACAACAAAGAATTATGAATCTTGAATTTTTTATGGAGGTTTTCAATCTTCAATTGGAAATCACCCAATTTACAAGAGTTAGACACAGTTCATTTAAATTAGGTTTTTCATGAACCTCGGCCGGCACATCCTGAAACTGCTCAAGAAACGCGGGTCCGATTTCCGAAAACCCCACGCCATCGAATACTACGTCTATTTCAAGGCCAAGACCGCGGCGAGCAAGGCCCGCGTCCTCATGCGGAAAGAAGGCTACCACGTGGAACTCCTGACCGACTCATCGGGCAAGAGATGGATTTGCCTTGCCATCAAGGAAATGCTGCCCCGCTATGAGGCCATCCAAAGGACGAAAAGGGCGCTGGACCGGCTGGCGCGGCCCCTCGGAGGCTGGTGCGACGGGTGGGGAACGCAGGTTGAGAAATAAGTTTTGATTCCTGAGTTCCAAGTTTTGAATTTTGGTGGTTTTCGATTTGGACGTTAAAATCGATAGTTTTAACTAGCTTAATTCCTCGCGGCTTGCCGCGAGGTTACCTTATTCGTTAGCCTGGAGTGGATGCGAACGGTCCGAAAATCGGCGCACAACGCCTATCAAATCCACTACCATTTTGTTTTTCCAGTGAAGTACCGGGAAAAGATATTCCGGCAAAAGGACCGTGAGCAGACACTGGTTCAAATATGTGGGGAAATCGAAAAGCGATATGAGTATGAATTTGAGCAGATCGGTTTGGATGGGA
>JASHNQ010000098.1 GCA_030041545.1 candidate division FCPU426 bacterium
CGTTTACCCTCACCGCCGCGTAAATACTGCGCTTGTGGACGTCCAAACCAACGTACACAAGGTCTTTCTTTCCAATTCCAACCTTCCTGTTTTTCGTGCTACGCTTTTCCATACCGTTCCTCCTGTGAGTGGGCTACTCACGCCGGGGCTTACTTTACCCCGGCGGAGGAACGGCCTGCATACTACCTAACAAAAATACAAACTCTTACCACAAAGTTCACGAAGGACACAAAGTGAAGCATGGAAACCTCGGGAAAACATAAGGTTTTTAACTTCGTGTCCTTTGTGCCGATTCACCTTAAAGGAGTTAATGAAATCGGTACTATACCGACCTCTTTAACAGCTTTATGGAAGGTCGGCATGTGTACTTCGTGGTGAGCGTTTTTTGTTAGGGACTCTTAGACTGCCCTCATTCACATTGTTTAATTCGGGCTCCGCCCGATGAAGGTAATGAGGGCAATACAGTTTTCTTTATGGGACCGAAGGTCCCATTTAACCTTGAAAAACCGCATGGGGTTGCCGCGTCGTAAACGCCTCGCTATTCGCGGGGCACTCCTCGCAATGACAGCCTCAAATTTTCTTCACGGTGGATTTTTAGGTTTTTCGGAATTATCCTGAACCCACCTTGTACCGAATCCTCAAACCCATCCTCTTTTTCCTGGACCCGGAATGGGCACACCACGCGGCCCTGGCGTCCCTGAAGCTCTCCAAACCCCTCCTCTCCCTGTTCTCCCCCCGGCTGGCCGTCAAGGATGCGCGGCTGATCCGGATGGTTTTCGGCCTCAAGTTCCCCAACCCCGTGGGCCTCGCCGCCGGGTTGGACAAGGAAGGGGAACTGGCCGACGTGTGGGGAAAGCTGGGGTTCGGCTTCGCCGAGCTGGGCACCTTCACCGCCCATCCCCAGGAAGGGAACCCCCGCCCGAGGGTTTTCCGGCTGCCCGCCCAACAGGCCCTCATCAACCGGATGGGGTTCCCCAATTCCGGCGCCATGGCCGCCGCTCAAAGGCTTTCGGCCCTGCGGCAATCGGGCCGCTGGCCTTCCATCCCCATCGGCATCAACATCGGAAAGAGCAAGCTGGTCCCCTTGGAAGAGGCCGTGGAGGATTACCTGGAGTCGCTTCAGCACCTGCTGCCCTATGCCGATTACGTGACGGTGAACGTCAGCTCCCCCAACACGCCCAGCTTGAGGAAACTGCAGGAAGCCAAGCCCCTGAAAAAACTGCTCAACGCCATGGTGAAGGCCGCCTCGGGCAAGCCCGTGTTGGCCAAGCTGGCCCCGGACTTGGAGGAAAAACCCCTGCAACAGGCGGCGGATATCGCGCTATCCACCGGCTGCGCGGGGTTGGTCGCGGTCAATACCACCCTTTCCCGGGAGGGTTTGCCGCCGGGCGTATATCCGGACGGGGGGCTTTCGGGCGCCCCGCTGGGGGAAAAGGCCTTGAGGACCCTGGAATCCCTTGCGCGGTTTACGAAGGGAGGGGTGCCCCTGGTCTCGGTGGGGGGCATCTTCACCCCCGGGGACGCGCGGCAAAGGCTGGAGGCCGGGGCCAAACTGGTGCAGGTTTACACGGCTTATATATATGAAGGACCCCGCCTGCCGGCGCGTTTATGCCGAGGATTATTGGAAAAACCAACATTCAACACGACTCGTTGGCCTTTGGCCAAGGGCAGTAAAAACCACGAGCCACTAAGAAAATAAGGTAGAGCATGACTCATCCAAACCTAAAAAAAAACAAACGCTGTTCTTTGTGGCTTTGTGCCTTCGTGTTGGCCTTGGGGGGATGCGTGCCCATACGGCAATACGTGCCCGCCCGACTGGCCTCGCCCGGCTCCCCGGCCCCGTCCGGCGGGCCGGTACAATACGAAAGCCCCGACGACTTCAAGCACCTGGACAAGGACGCGTGGAAAAGTGAAATGGAAGGCATCGCCTCCTGGTACGGGGAGGAGTTCAACGGACGTCTCACGGCCAGCGGCGAGGTTTAC
Organism: candidate division FCPU426 bacterium; assembly: GCA_030041545.1. GTDB lineage: Bacteria > Oederibacteriota > Muellerivitia > Muellerivitales > Muellerivitaceae > JAJPJW01. The sequence continues at coordinate 1,984 of JASHNQ010000098.1, forward strand.
GACATGTACAAAATGACCGCGGCCCACAAGACCCTGCCCCTGGGCACGGTGGTCAAGGTGACCAATGAGGAGAACGGGAAGGCGGTGGAAGTGACGATCAACGACCGGGGACCCTACGTGAAGGGCCGCATCATCGACCTGTCCAAGACGGCCGGGCGCGCCATCGGCATGCGGGAAGCGGGAACGGCCAGGGTGAGGCTGGAGATCGTGAGCTGGCCGAAGTAAGGCAGGGATCACGTGTCGGGTATCAGGTTTCAGCAAGGCGTCTGGAACACGGATGAATATCTTTTGCTGATACCCGAGACCTGAAACCTTGGCTTTAGCCGGAGACTTTCATCTCTTGACGCTTCTTCATCTCGTGCTCGGTTTCCAAAAGGCAGGGCCTGCAGAAATACCATCCGTCCTGGTTCACGATGCTCTTGCCCAGGACGCCCTGGAGCTTGCAGAAATCGCACTCTTGGAAAATGGACTCAGCGGCGGCCGGCGCGTTCATGGGGGACCTCCCGGTTCATTCAATGTCGGCGCAAGGATACCGCCGGGCCATTAAATACCTGTAACGCTCGCTGGAACCTTTCGTTACAATGACGGGAAATTAACCGGCAAAAAGGCGCCGGCGAGTTAAGACCAGGCGGGCAATCAATATAATTTTTCCGGCAAGGGCGGAGCGGACGGAATCATGGCGACTTTTTCCGAGCGGCTTCGGAAGGCGATCCAACGCACGGGCGGTTGCCTCTGCGTGGGTTTGGACGTGGAACCGTCCAAGATGCCCAAAAACGTTCCCAGGGACGGCGAGGGCGTGCTGCGGTTTTGCCGCTCCATCATCGATTCCACTCGGGATTTGGCCGCGGCCTACAAGCCCAACATGGCCTTCTTCGAATCCATGGGCGTGCGGGGCCTGGAAACCCTGGAGCTGCTGCGCCAGTCCGTGCCGCAGGACGCGCTGTTCGTCATGGATGCCAAACGGGGGGATATCGGAAATACTTCCCAAGCCTACGCCAGGGCTTTTTTCGGCCTTTTCAAGTCCGACGCGGTCACCCTTTCGCCCTACATGGGCAGGGATTCGGTCGACCCCTTCCTGGAGTATGAGGGAACCTGCTCGTTCGTTTTGTGCCTCACCTCCAATCCCTCGGCAGCCGATTTCCAGACCCAGGCGCTGCAAAGCGGCGAGAAGCTTTATGAAAAAGTGGCCAAGGCCGCCTTGGAATGGGGCCGGGGCAAAAAGGGGGAGGCCGGCTTGGTGGTGGGGGCCACGCAGGCCCAATGCCTTTCGGACCTGCGGAAGCTGGCGCCGGAAGCCCCCTTCCTGGTGCCGGGCGTGGGAGCCCAAGGGGGCGACCTGGGGGCCTCCTTGAAGGCGGGGCGGGCGGGGGACGGCTATGGGATCCTGGTGAACGTGTCCCGGCAGGTATTGTATGCTTCGCCCGACAACGATTTCGCCAACGCGGCCCGCGAACAGGCGCAAAAGATCGTAAACGAGATGAAAACATATTTCTAACACGAAGCCACGAAGACTCGAAGAACGGCGAAGAATTTAGGTTTTTTGAAAAATATAAGCAGTCCTTCGTGGTTTAGTGGCTTTGTGTTAGATGGGGGTATAAGTGACGAACGAAGAAGTGCTGGAAATATTCAAGGAATGTAAGGCCCTTTTAAAAGGCCATTTTCTGCTTTCCTCCGGAAAACATAGCGACAGCTATCTGCAAAAATCCATGGTCCTGCAGTATCCTTGGCACGCCGAAAAGCTTTGCCACGCCCTTGCTGAAAAGACCCGGCTCTTAGGCGCCCAAACTGTCGCCGCGCCGGCCATCGGTGCCTTGATCATCGGCCATGAGGTGGCCCGGGCCTTGGGGATGAGATCCATCTTCACCGAGCGCAATAAGGAGACGGACGCGATGGAACTACGTCGGGGATTCACCTTGGAAAAAGGGGAGAAAGTTCTGGCCGTAGAGGACATTGTTACGACAGGGAAATCCATTAAAGAGTGCATTGGCGTTTTAAGGAACTATGGCGCCAACGTGGTAGGTGTGGGATGTTTGGTGGACCGCACCGGTGGGGAAGCGGCCAAGTTGTTTGATATTCCCTTACTGCCCCTGGCTTCCCTGAAAGTGGAAAGCTGGGAGGAGAAGGACTGTCCGCTTTGTAAGCAAGGGATACCGGTCGTCAAACCCGGTTCCCGCGCGAAGTTTTAAAGAAGGTTAGGAATTCGGAGTTGAACATGGCTGATAGCAAACAAAACCTAAAGATCCCCGAAAAGCGGTTCTCGAAGGCGCAGGAGTACTTGTACGCGAATTTGCTCTGGTGGGCTTTCCTGGCGGTCTTGGCCGTCATCTCCTTTTTCACTTGCGGGGGTGCATGGGACGACGTGACCTCCGGCGTCATGGAATTCATTTTCGTCATCATGGGCGGCGGTTTTACGATGGTTTCAATATTGGACTACCTCTATGAGGAACATTTCCTCCGGCTGCCCACGGAAGGGAAAAAATGAAACGGATCCTCCGAAAGACCCTTGTCCTTTTCCTGGCCTTGACCCTCATCCTCGCCCCCCGTATGGTCCAAATGGCCCTGGCCCAGGATCCGGAGGATTCGGCTTCGGCCGATGAGGTCAGCCTCATGCAACAGCTGGCCAAGGACGGCTTCCTGGAGGATCAAAAGGATTTTTACCTCTCCGCCCAAAGCCTCACCGAGGACCAGGTGACGGACGGCTTGTTGAAGGCCTATGACTACCTTAAGCAGGTGGACCTGAAAACCCTCCAGCCGGGCGCGACCCGTTACCCCCTGGACGACCTCAAGGCCCTTTTGGGGCTGGCGCAGGAAAAGGCGGACGAAATCCGGGACCGGAAGGTGTCGGCCTGGAAGTTCGAGTATCGCCTCAAGAAAATGATCGCGGCCCTGGCCCCGGCGCAAGGCGCGGCCCCCGCCACCCCCCTTCCGACGGCCACCGCCACGCCGGTTCCGGGCCCCAGCCGGGCGGAATGGGATGAACTCAAGGGGGAGTTGAAGGACCTGGAGAAGAAAACCGCCGACCTGCAGGACACCTATGACAAAAAAATGGACGCCTTCCAGAAAAGCAACGACCAGTTGTCGGCCTCCGACGCCGACACCCAGGAACAGTTGAAACTGGTGAAAAAGCTCTTGGACGAGGTGCAGGCCGACCTGGACAAGACCGGGCAGCGGCTGGACCAAGTGGCCCAGGAGGCCACGCAAAAGTCCGTCTCCGACACGGAACTGGAGCAGGAGCTAACCGTCATGCACAAGGACCTCAGGGACGACACCCAGGACGTGGGCATCCTGAAGGAGGAAGTGGCCAAGCTCAGCAAGGCGGACGAGCAGGCGGGCCAAAGCCCCCTGGACCAGTTCCTGAACTCCAAGTGGCTGGCGGGCGGCGCCCTCGTTGTGGGTTTGACCGCCCTTGTGGTATCGTTGACGCGAAAATAAGACAACAGGTGTCAGGTGTTAGTCGTCAGCTGAAACCTGAGGCCTGAAACCTGACAACTGCTTTTGGGAGGTTGAAATGTTCATCGGTCATTACGCCGTGGGCTTGGCCGCCAAAAAGGCGGCGCCGAAGGTCTCATTGGGGACCCTGGTGGCCGCCGCCATCGGTTTGGACCTTCTCTGGTCGCTTTTCCTTTTACTGGGCCTGGAAAGTTTCAGGATATCGCCGGGAATCACCCGGCTGGTGCCCATCGATTTTAACGACTATCCCTTGAGCCACAGCCTGGTCATGGCCCTCTGCTGGGCCGTCTTGGCGGTCTTGGTCTATCTCATGGCCGGAAATAGGGACGAACGAGCGGCTTGGGTGATCGGCGCGGTGGTGATCAGCAATTGGGTCCTGGATTTCCTCGTCCACCGCCCGGACCTTCCCATTTTGCCCGCGGAGCCCAATTGGGGCATGAATCATAAATACGGTTTGGGCCTTTGGAACCACCCGGCGGCGGCCGTATTGTTGGAGGCGGCCTTTTTTGTGGCCGGGTTTTGGATCTATCTCATTTCGACCAAGGCCCGAGATGGGGCAGGGAAGGTCTCCCTTTGGGCTTTCGGCGTGGTCCTGGCGGGTCTTTATGCCGCCGTCCTGCTGAGCCCGCCTCCCGCCAACGCCGGCCTGGTGCCCCTGGCGGTGATCTTCCAGCTTTTGTTCGTGGCCTGGGCTTATTGGATCGACGATCACCGGAAGATGACAGCCAGGTAATGCCCGTGGCTTTGGTTGTACAAAATTTTTGTCAAACGCTAAATATTTAACTTTAAGGGCCTGGAGAAGTATCCGGTGCCTTACCGGCGGGCTATAAAATAAGGCTTTTCCGTGGCATGGGAAATGCCACTACGTATCCTGACTGTGAGGATACTTTGAAGACGATACTTACCCTTTTGGCCATCTTGGTTTTATCCGTGATTCAATTGGCCTGCGACAACCGCACCCTCGACCAGCCGGTGAATCCCGCTTTTGCGCCGACGCCGACCCCCACCTTGGTTTCCCTCTCCGCCTCCACGCCCACGCCGACGCCTTAACCGGCCGCCCGGACGTCATCCTTTCCTGGAAAGCTTCCTGGGGAATCTTTAGCCTCCACCACCACGCTTTTTTCCTTGGTCATGGTCACCATGCCTAGCGGGGCCCCGGGGATTTTCTTGACGTTCTTCTTCTCCGTGTAGCTGACCGTGACCTTGGCGCCGGGCTTGGCCTTGCTGCGGAAAGCGGCCAGTTGGGCGGCCTTCAGGATCAGTTCGTCAGTCACCACGGCATTCCTATGCAGCCGCCGCAGGATGACATGCGACCCCGGCAGGTCCCTCACGTGGAACCACAGGTCCCCGGGCTGGGCCAGCTGGAAAGTGACGTAATCGTTGGCGGCCGCCGAAGCGCCGGCGCAAAGCTCGAATCCATTGCCCAGTTTGGCGCGAAGGATATTGGGCGTGGGCACCTTTTCCGGCCGGGTCCCGGCGGGCCTGGGGGCCTGCTCCCGCTTGCGCGGGAAAAGGTCCTGGAACGCTTTTGTGATTTCCCCCGGGTCCTTCAGCGCGGGCAGGCTGCGCTGGGCGGCCTTGAGCTGGTCCAGCCGCCCCTGGATTTCCCCTTCCCGCCTTTCCACCAGGGCCAGGCCCCGCGACCCCTTTTGGGCTTTCTTGAAGAACCGCTGGGCGTTCTGGAGCGGGGTGATTTCCGGGTCCAGGGGGATGGTGACAAGGCCGGGCGTTCCCCGAACCAAGTCTTCCAGGACGGTTTCCTTTAAGTGAAGCTTCACCTTGTGGAGTTGGGCCATCAGCAGTTCGCCCCACCACTGGTATTGGTCGGATTTCTCGGCCTCGGCCCGGTCCTTCTTCAATTTCTCCAAAATCCGCTTTTCATGCTTGAGGGCCTTGTTGATCTCGGCCTCCAACTTCGACTTTTGAAGGGATTGAACGCGGTTTTGGAACTCCCATCGGAACAGGTTTTCCAGGGCCTGGCTGGCGGAAGGGAAGGCCCGGGTTTCCCCGCCCGAAGGCGGCGCGGGGAAAAGCCGCAGGGACGGCGGCGGGCCGGGGAAAAGGAGGTAGTGGTTCCAATCCTTTTCCAGCGCGTCCGTTTTAAGGTGGTCCCATTCCTGGAAGGCCCGCTCCCCGAAGCTTTCCAGGTAGGAGGCCAATTCGCCGTCCGCGCCCCGGAATTCGTTCTTAAGCCAGTTGCCCAAAAGGGGTTTGCCGGCCTTTTCCCACCTTTGTTCCAAGCCAGCGCCCGCCAGTTTCCAGAGGTTCGGCTTGTCCAGGGGCTGGGGCGGGGCATGGTAGGGCGCCTGGGGCAGCACCGGTCTTTCCACCTCGTTCTTATACCGCAAGGCGCTGATGATTTGCCCGTCCGGGCCCACTAGGATGAGGTTGGGGTATTTGGGGATGCCCTCAAAGACGAGGCGGAACAGGCCTTCCGGGGTTTTCAAATCGAGGATCACCAGGCGTTCGCCGGGTTCGTTTTGGACGCCGGCCAATTGGGCGTATTCCAGGTTTTTCCTCAAGGACCTGCAGAAATTCGGGGGTTTGGGAAGGGACGGCCGTTTTTCCGCAGCGAGGAAAAGGAACGGCTTCAAGGGGAGGATGGCCGCCACCAGGGTGCGGTTGGGGCGGTCGGGGTGGTAGAAGGAAAGCTCCACGATTTCAGGGGCGGATTGGGAGATATGGGAGATCCTTCCAGAGACTAGGAGCTGCCTTAACTCGCGGGCCAGGAGTTGGGCTAAAAACGGGGTCAATCCGTATTCCTCGTTGAATGAAGGTGGTATAGCCGAGTCCTGATTATTTTAATCCCGGGGACGGCTCAGAATCAGCGGCTGGGTTGATTTTACCGGCTCTTGGTTTGACACCCGTTGGGGCGGGCCCTACACTGTGGGAAAGCAGCCACCTTTCCGACACATTGAGGGCATCGATGTCCGACCGGCCTTGGCTATCCTCCTACGACGAAGGTGTGCCTAAAACCCTCGAATATCCCGAAAAAACCCTCTCCGAAACCCTGGAAACCATGGCCGGGCGGTTCCCGGACCGTCCCTTTATCCATTATTACGGGACCACCCTGACCTATCGCCAGGTCAACGGGCTGGTCAACCGTTTTGTTTCCCTCCTGCAAAAAGAGGGGATTGAGCCCGGCGACCGGGTGGCCCTTTACCTGCCGAATTGCCCCCCTTGTGTGATCGCCTTTTTCGGGGTCCTTCGGGCTGGGGCCATCCTGACCCAGCTCAACCCCCTTTATTCGGCCAGTGAAACTTCCCACCAATTGAAGGATTCGGGAGCCCAATACGTGGTTTCGCTGGACCGCTTTGTTCCCATCTTGGAGCAGGTAGCTCCGGATTGCGGCCTGAAAAAGGTCTGGGTGACCCGCATCAACGATTATTTCCCCATCCCGCTCAAATGGCTTTTTGTGCTGAAGGCCAAGAAAGAAAAAAGCTGGGTTCCCTGGCCGACCGGGCCGCTTTTCGCGGGTTTCAAGGAAGAGCTCATGAAAGCCCCGGAAGGGCCCGCGGGCGCGAAGACCCCGATGGATGAAACCGCCCTCCTTCAATACACCGGCGGCACGACCGGCGTGGCCAAGGGCGTCATCCTGACCCACCGCAACCTGACGGCCAACGCCTACCAGTGCAAATACTGGTTCCCCAAGCTGGAGGAAGGCAAGGAAGTGTTCATGCTGGCCATCCCCATCTTCCACTGTTACGGCATGACCGCGGGCATGACCTTCGCCCTGGTCATCGGCGCTTCCATGGTGCTGATGCCCCGCTTCGAGGTGGTGCCGGTCCTGAAGGCCGTGGACAAGCACCGCGTGGGCATCTTCCCGGGGGTGCAGGCCATTTACGTGGCCGTCAACAACTGCCCGGAGGTGGGGAAGTACAACGTGCGCAGCATCAAGGCCTGCATCTCCGGCGCCGGGCCCCTGCACCAGGAAGTGCAGAAAAAATTCGAGGAGCTTACCGGAGGGAAATTGGTGGAAGGTTACGGGCTGACCGAGGCCTCGCCCGTCACCCATTGCAATCCCGTTTACGGCAAGCGCAAGATGGGCATGATCGGCCTTCCCTTCGTGGGAACCGACGCCAAGATCGTGGACGTGGAAACGGGGAAGAAGGACCTGAAACCAAAGGAGATCGGGGAACTGGCCATCAAGGGCCCCCAAGTGATGTGGGGCTACTGGAACCACCCGGCGGAGACCGCCATGGTGCTCAAGGACGGCTGGCTCTACACCGGCGACATCGGCTACATGGACGAGGACGGATTTTTCGCCATCGTGGACCGCAAGAAGGACATGGTGAAGGTGGGCGGCGAGAACGTCTATCCGCGGGACGTGGAGGAAGTCTTGTTCCAAAACGAGAAGGTCCTGGATTGCGTGGTGGCCGGAGTGCCGGACGATAAACTGGTGGACAAGATCAAGGCCTACATCGTGCTGAAGCCGGGATGCGCGGCCAAGCCGGAAGAAATCATCGAGTTCTGCAAGGGCCGCATGGCCAAGTACAAGGTGCCCAAGGAAGTGGAGTTCCGGGAAGCCCTGCCCAAGAACATGGTGGGGAAAATGCTGCGACGTTTGCTAGTGGAGGAAGAAAAGCAAAAACTGAAAAAATAGCTTTCGAAGATTGAAAGAGCGGTATGGGCATGCGAAAAAATGTTTTTCTTTTTTGTTTTTTTATTCTTCTGCCACAGTTTTCCTTAGCTGAAAATGTAATGCAAACTCCGGTTTCTATTGAAAACACCAAAATCAATGACGTGAAAATTTTCCCATTTTATTTTTGGAGTATGAAATACCAGGTCACACAAGAAGAGAATTATAGATCCTATTTATAAGAACCTTTTTCGAAATGATCTGTTTGTAGGAGTTTGGCACCATGATAGACAGTCAATATTTCTACGAACTGTCCTTTGAGACGATAGACGATACGGTAATTGCCCAAAATAACCTCTCGGATTGCGGGGTTCTTTAGTTCTGGGACGATGCGGCCGGATTTAGGAAAAGAGGACAGGCGTTCTACGGACACCATAATATCCATGGCGAAAAGGCGAGCGTAATGAGTGGAATCCCGGGAAATAAAATCAGTAATGGCTTCCAGGTCGTCAAAGGCCTGGGGCATCCATCTTATTTCAGCCATTTCGCCATTTTTTGTTTAACTTGATCGTGGGAAAGGAATTGGCCGGAATCAGCTTGGTTCAAACCCTTTTCGATTTTGGCCAAAAACAAAAGCCGCTCCATGGCATCTTCGATGGAGGCGTTGCTGGGAAGGGCTTGGACGGCTTTGATTACTTTTTGTTTTGTCGTCATAATTGAAGAATAGCAGTAACGACAGTTGTGTTCAATATTTTGATTTTCTTCGCGGGCTTCGCGCCTTCGCGGTGAAAGCTGGAGGTGTGGTATGAAAGAAGTGGTCATCGTGGACGGGGCGAGGACGCCCATCGGCAACCTGGGCGGGGCCCTGAAGGACGTGACGCCCCAGGACCTAGCCTCCACCGTCATGAAGGAAATCATTAAGCGCAACAACCTCAAGCCCTCGGAAATCGACGAGGTCATCCTGGGCTGCGTGGGGCAGTTCTCCGACGCGCCCAACGTGGCCCGCGTGGCGGCCCTGAACGCCGGGATCCCCAAGGAGACCACGGCCTATACCGTGCAGCGCAACTGCTCATCGGGCATGCAGGCGGTGGTGAACGCCTACCAGAACATCCAGTGCGGCGACGCTGATTTACAGTTAGCCGGGGGCACGGAATCCATGAGCCAGGCGCCCTATGTAAGCCGGGACCTCCGGTTCGGCAAGCGCATGCGGGACTCCAAGATGATCGACAGCCTCATGGAAGGGCTCACGGACCCGGTCTGCCACTTGGTGATGGGCGCCACCGCCGAGGTGTTGGTAGATGAGTTCAAGATTTCCCGCAAGGAACAGGATGAATTCGCGGTCCAGAGCCACAAAAAGGCCTTCCGGGCCCAGCGGGAGAACAAGTTCAAGGACGAGATCGTGCCGGTCCTTGTCCCCAAAAAGGTCATGGGAAAACCCATGCCGCCCGAGCCCGTGACCCAGGACGAGGGCATCAACGCGGCCTTGAACGAACAGACCCTGGCTTCCTATCCGGCCATCTTTAAGGAAGGCGGGTCCGTAACTCCCGGCAACGCTTGCGGCATTAATGACGGGGCCTGTGTGACCCTGGTCATGTCCAAGGAAAAGGCGGATGCCTTAGGCTATAAGCCGATGGGCACTATCCGCGCCTATGCTTTTTCGGGTGTGGAGCCCGAGCGGATGGGAATCGGGCCCGCCCACGCCATCCCCAAGGCCCTGAAAAAGGCCGGGTTGGAATTAAAGGACATGGGGGTTATTGAAATCAACGAAGCCTTCGCGGGCCAGGTTTTGGCAGTGGACCGCGTTTTGAAGATGAACCGGGAAATCCTGAACGTCAACGGCGGGGCCATTGCCTTGGGGCATCCCGTGGGCATGACCGGCGCGCGGCTCATCCTGACCGCCCTCAAGGAAATGGCCCGCCGCAACCTGCCTTTGGGCATCATTTCCATGTGCATCGGCGGAGGCTTGGGCGGGGCCATGGTGCTCGAGCGTAAATAGGCGGGTTCTAGGCACTAGGGCCAAGGTTTAAGTTGAACCTAGAACCTAGTGCCCAATACCTTGAACCTTTTGTTGAGAGGAGAAGCCATGGGCTGGAACAGGGACGCGGCGGTCGATTTCCTCAAAATGGTGGTGGCCGGCCAGATCGACCAAGCTTACGCCAAATACGTGGACATGAAGGGAAAACACCACAACGTTTTTACTCCCGCGGGGATGCCGGCACTCAAAAAAGGAATGATGGAAAATGAAACGCAGTTCCCGGGTAAAAAACTGGAAGTCCTTCGGGTCTTGGAAGATGGGAACCTGGTCTCGGTCTATTCAAGGCTGTCCTTGAAGAATGGTGCGATGGTGTTGGCCGTGAATCATTCGATGCGCTTCGACGGTGGGAAAATAGTGGAGCTTTGGGATTACGCGCAACCCGTCACGAAAGAATTGGTCAACCAAGACGGCCTGTTCTAACGAGCGGGAAGAAAAGGTCCGCTCGAATTATGAATTTTCGATTTTTAATTAAACATTAAGAATTAAAAATTCCCGGAGTGAAAAGGAGGGCTTAATGTTCATCTACAAAGCAGGCGTCGTTGGGGCGGGCGCCATGGGGGCGGGGATCGCCCAAGTCATTTCCTTTTCCGGGCTGCCGGTGGTCCTCAAGGACACCGATGAGGAACGCGTGAAAAAGGGCATTGAAATGCTCCGCAAGGTCTACCAAGGCCGCGTGGACAAGGGCAAGATGACCGCCTCCGAAATGGACCAGAAGATGAACCTGGTGGCCGGCACCACCTCCTACGACGATTTCAAGGACTGCGACCTGGTGGTCGAGGCGGTTTTTGAGAACATGAAGGTCAAACAACAAGTCTTCCAGGACCTGGAAAAAGTACTGCCCGAATCCTCCATCATGGCCACCAACACCTCGGCTCTTTCCATCACCCAGGTCGCCTCGGCGGTCAAGCGGTCCGAGAAGGTGGTGGGTCTGCACTTCTTCAACCCGGCTCCGGTCATGAAGCTAGTGGAGGTCATTCCGGGCCTCCAGACCTCGCCCGAGACCGTGGACGACACGGTGGCTTTCGCCGAATCCCTGCGCAAACTGCCGGTGCGGGTCAAGGAATGCGCGGGCTTCCTGGTGAACCGACTTCTTTTGCCCTACCTGAACGAGGCGGCCTACGCCCTGCAGGAAGGTTCGGCGCCGCCGGAAGAAATGGACAAGGCCATGCGGGCCTTCGGCATGCCCATGGGGCCCTTCGCCCTGCTGGATATGCTGGGCCTGGACGTCTGCGCCGAGGTTTCCCTCATTCTTTACGATTCCTTCGGGCCCCGCATGAAGGCCGCGGAGATCCTGGGCGAGATGCACAAGGCCAATCGCTTGGGCACCAAGAACGGCATCGGATTTTACGTTTACGACGAATCAAAAAAATCGGATTTAAAGCCCATCATCGACGGCATCCAAGCCAAAACCGGGGTGAAGGGAACACCCTTCTCGCCGGAACGGTTGGTGTTCCAGATGATCAACGAGGCGGCTTATTGCCTGGAAGAAAACGTGGCCTCGCCGGGCGACATCGACTTGGCCATGCTGTCGGGGACGGGTTTCCCCCAGGACAAGGGAGGGCCGCTTCACTTAGCCGACGGCATCGGAGTGGACGTGGTCCTGGCCAAATTGCAGGAATTCTCGAAGACCTTGGGGCCGCGGTTCTGGCCCGCGCCGATCTTGAAGCGGATGGTCTCGGCCAACTATTTGGGCCAAAAGACGAAGAAAGGTTTTTTCAACTACTAAAACTCTTACCACGAAGGTCACAAAGTTCACGAAGTTTAAAATATTTGAACGTTGAATCCTGTGTTCACTTTGTGAACTTTGCGTACTTTGTGGTGAGAGATTCACTTGGAGGTATTTATGGGCCAGTACTTGAACGTGGCGGTGGACGCAAAAGTGGCGACGGTGACGATCAACAACCCCCCGGTGAACGCCCTGGGGCCCGATGTGCTCAAGAACCTGGAAGCCACCCTCGACGAGCTGGCGGGCCGCAAGGACGTCAAGGTGATCGTGCTAACGGGCACGGGCTCGGTTTTCGTGGCGGGCGCGGACATCAAGGCCATGGCCCAGATCCAATCGGTGGCCGACGGCAAGAAAGCCGCCGGCGAGGGCCAGCGCATTTTCCTCAAGATCGCCCGCATGGAAAAACCCGTGATCGCGGCCATCAACGGCGTCTGCCTTGGCGGCGGCATGGAGCTGGCCATGGCCTGCCATATCCGCATGTGCTCCGACCGGGCCCGGCTGGGCCAGCCCGAGATCAACCTGGGAATCATTCCCGGCTTCGGCGGCACCCAGCGCATGTCCCGCCTGGTGGGAAGGGGCAAGGCCACGGAATGGATGTTGACCGGGGACAACATCGCCCCCCAGGACGCGAAGGCTGCGGGACTGGTGAACCACGTTTTGCCCGAATCCGAAGTGTTGCGGCAGGCCCAGGGCATGGCCAAAAAGATCGCCATGAAACCGGCCGTGGCCATCGCCCAAGCCTTGAAAGCCATCAACAACGGATTGGAACAACCCACCATGGATGCCGCCATGGGGGCGGAATTGGAGGGTTTCGGAAAGTGCTGCGAATCGCCCGACATGCGGGAAGGCATCAAGGCCTTCGTGGAAAAACGGCAGCCGCAATTCACGGACCAGTGAACGATAGGTATCAGGTCGCAGGTGTCAGGATTCAGCTTTTCGCCTTGCCGGAACCTGACGCCTGATACCTGACAATTGATGCCTAGAGGAACTTCCATGGCTAAGAAAACAACCAAACAAAATCCAAACTTTGTCACCCTGCGTGAACTCAAAAAATCAGCGGAGGAAGGCAAGTACCGGGTCGGCCTGGCGCTTTGCGGGGGCATCGCCTACGGGGTGGCCCAAATCGGGGTCTTGAAGGCGCTGGAGGAAGCGGGCATCAAGGTGGACTGCCTGGCCGGCACCAGCGCGGGGGCCATCATCGCGGCGGCCTATGCCTCCGGGCTTCCCGTTTCCCGCATCGAGGAAATCGGCATCAACACCAACTGGGGCGAGCTTTTTTCCTTCCGCCCCTCCCGCAAGGGCCTGGTTTCCTCGGGGCCCATCGAGACCTACATCCAAAAATACCTGAAAGTGGACAACTTCGAACAGCTGAAGAAGCCCCTGGCGGTGGTGGCCACGGACATTTGCTCGGGCGACGAGGTCATCTTCACGCGCGGCGCCCTGGATAAGGCCGTGCGCGCCTCCTGCTCCATCCCCGGCATTTACAGCCCGGTGGAACTGGAGGGCCGACAGCTGGTGGACGGCGGCATGGCCGAGAACGTCCCGGTCAGGGCCCTCAAGAGCCTGGGAGCGGACGTGGTGATCGCGGTCAACCTTTTCGGGCACCACCAAGTCTTCCCGCCGGCCTCCAATGTGTTCCAAATCCTCATGCGGGTCTGGTATTTTTTCGTGCGGGAGGAATCGGCCTGGCGGGAGCAAAGCGACATCGTGATCGAACCGGACCTGCGGCTTTTTGACCTCTTTGATTTCAGCGCGGGCAGGGAAATCATCGCCGCCGGCAAAAAGGAAGCCGAACGCCAGATGCCGAAGATCAAGCAGGTTATCCAAAGAAGGTTCTTCTTCCGCCCCGAAATCTACCGCTGAACCCCCAAAGGCTTTGGGCTCCCACCAACGCAAATGAGCGTCAAGTCACCCTCCTCTTGACCACGAAAATCCGGGTTCATTGTTCGCGGGAAATCTTGGGGGCGATCCAGCTTTTTTCTTGCCGCAATCCTTGTTCCGGGGCATAATTGTTACAAAATTTATTCTATCCGACAGCGGGCGGAGGTGGGGGAATGACCAAAGACGAGTTGGTGGCCAAAGTCGCGGAGTCGACCGGAATCAAGAAAATCGATATCCATAAAGCTTTGGACGCAGTGATCAACACCATCATTCAAACCATCAAGGCCGGCGAGAAGGTGAATATCACGGGCCTGGGCATCTTCAAATTGAAGGACAAAAAGGCCCGCCTGGCCCGAAACCCCAAGACGGGCGAGTCCGTCCAGGTCCCGGCCAAAAGGGCGCCGAAGTTCCTAGCCTCCAAGAACTTCAAGGAAACCGTGAAGTAACCCCTTCCTTTCAAACGATTTAAGTTTCCAAACCGCTCCTCCCCGGGGGCGGTTTTTTTGTTTCCAGCCCTTGACCCTTTCGGGAGGCTTTTTTATATTACCACCCCTAGCACTCAGCTTTTCGGAGTGCTAAAGTCACGCGGCATTCCGCCGCAAAGCCGAACCGATTTTGATTTTTTAACTTTTGGGACGGCACCAGCCGGCCCAAACAATTTTCAGGAGGTCGTTCCATGAAATTTCGTCCGTTGCACGACCGCGTGTTGATCGAGCGGGTGGAGGAAGAAGAAAAGACCAAGACGGGCATCATCATCCCCGACGCGGCCCGCGAGAAGCAGCAAAAGGGAAAGATCATCGCCGTGGGCAAGGGCCGGGTGAACGAAAAGGGCGAGGTCCTCAAGCTGGACGTGAAGGAAGGGGACGTGGTCCTTTTCGAGAAGTATGGTGGCGAGGACATCAAGATGGACGGCAAGGAATACGTCATCTTGAAGGAAGAAAGCGTCATCGGGGTCGTGGAGGGATGATATCCAAACACAATCTAACCACAAGCGCCTTCGGCGCCACGAAGTGAAATCACGATTTTTCTTCGTGCCCTTTGCGCGGCGCGAAACGCCATTGTGGTGAAATCCTACTAAAATAAATCAAGGAGTGAAAAGATGGCAAAGCAAATCATCTACGGTGAGGAAGCCCGCCGGGCCCTGCAGCGCGGCGTGGACAAGCTGGCGAACGCGGTCAAGGTGACCCTGGGTCCCAAGGGCCGCAACGTGGTTTTGGACAAGAAATTCGGGGCCCCCAACATCACCAAGGACGGCGTGTCGGTGGCCAAGGAAGTGGAACTGGAAGACCCCTTTGAGAACATGGGAGCTCAAATGGTGAAGGAAGTGGCCTCCAAGACCTCGGACGTGGCGGGAGACGGCACCACCACGGCCACGGTCCTGGCCCAAGCCATCGTGCGGGAAGGCCTTCGCAACGTCACGGCGGGGGCGAACCCCATGGCTTTGAAGCGCGGCGTCGACAAGGCCGTGGACGTGGTGGTGACCGAGCTCAAGAAATTTTCCACGCCCACCAAGGGTAAGAATGAGATCGCCCAGGTGGCCACCATCTCCGCCAACGGCGACAAGAAGATCGGCGACATCATCGCCGAGGCCATGGAGAAGGTGGGCAAGGACGGCGTCATCACCGTCGAGGAAGCTAAAGGCATCGAAACCACGTTGGACGTGGTGGAAGGGATGCAGTTCGACCAAGGCTACCTTTCCCCCTATTTCGTCACCAACGCGGACCGCATGGAATGCGAGCTGGAAAACTGCTACGTCCTCATCCACGAGAAGAAGATCTCCAGCATGAAGGACCTGCTTCCGGTGTTGGAGAAGGTCGTGCAAAAGGGACGTCCGCTTTTGATCATCGCCGAGGAAGTGGAGGGGGAGGCCCTGGCGACCCTGGTGGTCAACAAGATCCGCGGCACCTTCGTTTGCGCGGCCGTGAAGGCGCCGGGCTTCGGCGACCGCCGCAAGGCCATGCTGGAGGACATCGCCATCCTCGCGGGGGGAAAATCCATCACCGAAGACTTGGGGATAAAACTGGAAAACGTCAAACTGGAGGACCTGGGCCAAGCCAAGAAGGTGGTCATCGATAAGGACAACACCACCATCATGCAGGGCGCGGGGTCCAAGAAGGATATCGACGCGCGCTGCGAAACCATCCGCAAGCAGATCAAGGAAACCACCAGCGACTACGACCGGGAGAAGCTCCAGGAGCGCCTGGCCAAGCTGGTGGGCGGCGTGGCGGTCATCAACGTGGGCGCGGCCACCGAGGTGGAAATGAAGGAAAAGAAGGCCCGCGTCGAGGACGCCCTGCACGCCACCCGCGCGGCGGTGGAGGAAGGGATCGTTCCGGGCGGCGGCGTGGCCCTGATCCGCACCATGAAGGCCGTCGAGGCGCTCAAGGCTGAGCATGATGAGCAAATCGGCGTCAACATCGTCCGCCGGTCCTTGGAAGAGCCTTTGCGGATGATCGTCCAAAACGCCGGCGGCGAGGGGTCCGTGGTCGTGGCAAAGGTGGTTAACGAGAAACAAAACGTGGGCTTCAACGCCGAAACCAACGTCTACGAGGACCTGGTGGCTTCCGGCGTCATTGACCCGGCCAAAGTGGTCCGGTCGGCCCTGCAAAACGCGGCTTCGGTGGCGGGTTTGATGCTCACCACCGAGACGCTCGTCACCGACATCCCGGAAAAGAAAGAAGCCCCGGCCATGCCCGGAGGCGGGATGGGCGGCATGGGCGGAGGGATGGACTACTAAAAGCAGTCCACGGCTCACGGCTGACAGTTTTCAGCAAGAATTTGGGAAGCCTCCGGCGGGAAACCGCCGGAGGCTTTTTCGTTTTTAACAAAACTTTTTTGGGGGGGTGTTATGGGCTCTAAAGGTCACGGTTGCAGGTGGGGCTGGAATAAAGCGCCCCCGCGGCCTCGTAGGAATCCTTAACCTGGCCAGCGGGAAGTACCCGGATGAAGGTCATCAAGCCCCCCATGTTGGCCGGGGTGGTTTCGTTGCCCTCGCCCTGGGGACCGGGGTTGATCATGTGGTCCAGGATATGGCAGTGGAACATCCAGCAGCCGGGGTTATTGGCCGTAAAGGCGACGTCGGCGGTCTGGGAAGGCTCCAAGTCGATCGTATTGGCCTTGTAGGGATGCTCCAGGGGGTTCCCGTCCAAGGCCACCACCTGGAAGGTGTAGCCATGCAGGTGCATGACGTGCTGGTTCTCGGCGCTGGCGTTCACCAGCCGTAAAAGGACGCGGGCGCCCTTTGGAACTCTCAACACCGGCGCCTCGGGAAAGGCCTTGCCATCCAGGGTGAAGACGTTCTCCTGGTCCACCCCGGCGATCTTGAAGGCCCCCATTTCGTAAATGGCCTCCACGTCATAGGGACGTGCCGTTTTTTCCGCCGGCTCCACGATCAGGATGCCGTGAAGGCCCATGTCCATTTGGAAACTATCGTTGAAATGGGTGTGGTAAAGATGGGTCCCCACCATCTGGGACGTGACCCTAAAGGCATAGGTGTGGCTGCCTCCCGGCGGAATGGGCTTCTGGGTGATGTCGGGCACCCCGTCCTCCGAGTTGGGGACCGCCAAGCCGTGCCAATGAACCGTTGTTTCCTGGGGGAGCTCGTTTTTGACGACGAACTTCACCTTGTCACCCACCTTGAGCCGGATGATGGGGCCGGGGACTTGTTGGTTATAACCCCAGACCGTCATGCGGGCGGTGTTGTAGAGCTGCCAGATGAAGGTCGAGGCCGTCAGGTCAAATTCCTTGGTACCGTCCGGCAGTATCCGGGGTTGCATAGCCTTGCCGTGGAGGATGTCGTTGCAGGCCAGGTCCTGCCGGTTGATTTCCTTGCGGGGGATGAAGGGGTTGTCCAACTGGGAGTAAAGGACGACTTCGTCCGCGTCGGCACGATGGGGAATGGTGACCGCTGGTGTATTCGCAGGCGCAGCGGGGGACTGGGAGTGGACCGCCCGGCCGATCAGGAAAGACGAGACCAAGCCAGCCGTGAACAGGGTTGGAAGGATCCAGCTTTTTATTTTTGAAAATTTTTTTTTGGAAGATTTCATCCCACTTTTCCGGCGCAGAGAGTCGGCGGCTAAAGGGAAGTTAAATAGCACTTATCCGATGGATTGGCCACGGGTTGGAAGTATCATCCGTGTTAAATTTGAACCTTCCCCCGGATGTCCAGGCCATCCGCAATATCCAAAACAAAAAAAGCCCGCCTGGGAGGGCGGGCTTTTTTTGTAAAGGTCAAGCTTCGATTAGATAGGGTTGGCAACGGGGCGCCCCGTATTGGGGTCCAGGAACAAGGGGCTGGCGGGCTGGGCAGCGCTGAAATTGAACATTCCTTCCAGCGACCCGGCCAGGGCGTCGAAGGAATAATTCCCGATCCTTCCCAGGCTCCAGTTGTCCTCCACAAAGCGGAGGATGGAGGTTTGGTCCGTGATGTGGTGATCCACATAATTATTCCGGGAATAGGGTGAAATCACCAGCAAGGGCAGCCGGGGCCCGTAACCAGCCCGGGACTCATACCCCCCCATGGGGTTGGCGGTGGATTCCCGGGTGAAGGAAGGGTCGACCGAGCTGCTGGACGTGTTGACCACCGGCGGGGCCTGATGGTCGTACCAGCCGTCCGAATCGTCATAGGTGACGAAGATGGCCATGTCCTTCCACTCGGGCGATTGCTCCAGGCGGTTGATGGTGTCCACCAAAAAGGCCTGTTCGCAGGCCGGGCTGGAATCGCCGGGATGCGCGGTCTGGGTGGGGTTGCCCTTCACGTAGCAGACGGCGGGCAGGTTGTGGGCGGCCAAGGCGGCCCACAGGTAGCTCAGGTCGTACTCGTGGTTGGCTTGGTCGGTTTTGCCGATCATGGCCACGCTGGAAGGCGGCAGGTGGGCCGGGTTGGAGGTGGAAGCGTAGTATTGGAAGGGAGCGTAGTGGGGGTTGTACTGCAGCGTGGTCCCGGCGTTGCAGACGAAATTTTGGGTGGGATTGGCGAAGCCACCCACGAAAGAACCCCAGGTGATGTTCTTGGCGTTCAAGAGGTCCCCCATGTTCTTGCCCGTCATGGCCACCGTGGCGCCGCTGGAATAATTGTCGAAGGCCGGGTCGATGTTGGCGATGACCGTGCCATTCAAAACCATGCCGGAAACGTTGGCCGGTACAGCCCCGTTGGTTTGGCCCGACACCAGGTTCAGGTGGCCCAGGCAGGTGGCCCCGAAGGTGGTGCCGAAATAATCGTCGCTCATGGCGAAGTTCTGGGCGTAATTCCAGAGGGCGGTCACGATGCCGCCGTCATAATAGCCCATCACCTCGTAGGGGACGGTGCAGCCCGACCCCTCGGTATACTCGACGAACTCGTCCGCCGCGCCCTGGTCGTAAGCCTCCTGCTCGGACTTGTAGGCGTTGCTTTGGTTGCAGGTGTCCTCCTCGGTCAAGAGGAAAGGTTGGGCCGAGTTCTGGTTGTCGGTCAATAGGTCGTGGGTGAGGCCGTTGATCCTCGGGGTGCCTTCCTTGGGCCGGAAGACCACGTTCCCCGCCGAATCCTTGATGGCGCTGGGATAGGTCCCGAAGTAATGGTCGAAGGAGACATTCTCTTGGAATAGGATCACCACGTGCTTGATGGGCGTGGCGGTCTCCCCCGACGGGTCGGAATCGGCCACCGCCTGAACGGCGACCACGGTGAGGATGAAAAGGCCCGAAAACAGGAACGGCAGCCAATAGCGGGAAAAACCGGATTTCTCGTTTGCGTTCATGAAAGCCTCCTTCAAGGGCGCGGCTTGGGGTTGAGTGAAAATGAGGTTGGTTGAAAGATGAATTTTAAAAAAGGCCCGCTCTGGGGAGCGGGCCTTTCCCGACAAACAGGCTTTAAGACCCCAACTTCTTATTGGTTAAAGGGGACGGCCCGTATCCGGATTCAGGATCAACGTATCCATACGGGGTCCGTTCTCAAAGTCGAACATCCCGTTGAGGGATCCGGCAATGGCGTCATAGGAACCGTTGCCGATGCGGCCCAGGTCCCAGTTGTCCTCGATGAAACGCAGGACCGAGGTTTGATCCGTGATCCTGTGGTCCACATAGTTGTCCTTGGAATAGGGCGAAATAACCAGCAGGGGCAGGCGCGGCCCATAGCCCATGCGGCCCTGGAGCCCAGCCAGGGATGGAGGCGTGTCGGACTCGTAGGTGAAGGGATCGGCCGAGGTATGGGAGAAGTTCGCGACCGGCGGGGCCTGGTGGTCGTACCAGCCGTCCGAGTCGTCATAGCAAATGATGATGGCCATGTCCTTCCATTCGGGCGACTGTTCCAGCTTGTTGATGGTGTCCACCACGAATTCCTGCTCGCAGGAGGGGCCCGAATAGCCGGCGTGGCCGTCCTGGTAGCCCGGGGCCTTCAGGTAGGAAACGGCCGGCAGGTTGTTGGCCGCCAGGGCGTTCCAGAAGTCCGTCAGGTCGTATTGGTGGTTGGCCTGGTCGGTATGGCCGATCATGGCCACGCTGGTGGGCAGCAGGTGGCTCAGGTTTTGAGTGGAGGAGAAATACTGGAACGGCTCGTGGTGGGGAATGTAGTCGGTTTCGGCCCCCTCGGGAGCGGTCGGACAGGTGTGGCTCTGGTTGACGTTGTCGAAGCCGCCCTGGAACCAGCCCCAGGTGATGTTTTTCTTGTTCAGCAGGTCCCCGACGTTGATCCCGAAGGTAACATAGCCGTTCTTCGTGGTGCTGGCGCCCAAATCGCCAGCGGGGTCGGCGTCATTGATCTGGGTACCGTTCACGTTGGAGCTCCCCAAGCCCACCCCCGCGATATAGGCGGTTTGGCCGCAGATCAAGTTCAAGGCGCCGGGGGTCGAAGGCCCGTAGCAGGTGTCGTAGGAATTGTCGTTCAAGGCGTAATTCTGGGCATAGTTCCACATGGCGGTGACGAGGCTAGCGTCGTAGTAGCCCATGACCTCATAAGGCACCGCGCATCCGGAACCTTCGGTGTATTCCACGAATTC
Source organism: candidate division FCPU426 bacterium (assembly GCA_030041545.1). Taxonomy (GTDB): domain Bacteria; phylum Oederibacteriota; class Muellerivitia; order Muellerivitales; family Muellerivitaceae; genus JAJPJW01. Next base: position 22,626 of record JASHNQ010000098.1, read on the forward strand.
ATCGGCCGCCCCCTTGTCGTAGGCCTGCTGCTCCGGGGTGTAATTGTGGTCCTGGTCGCAAGTCGTGGAATCCGTGATGAGGAAAGGCTGGGCCGAATTCTGGTTATTGGTCAAAAGATCGTGCGTCAAACCGTTCACCTGCGGGGTGCCAGGCTTGGGTTTGAAAATCACCTGGCCGCTGGCATCCTTGATGACGCTGGGATAGGTCCCGAAGTAGTGGTCGAAGGAGATGTTCTCGTCAAAAATAACCACCACGTGCTTAATGGGCGTCGTCGTGTCGCCAAAGGGGCTTGAGGCGAAAACGCTCCCGACGGCCATGCCCATGAGCACAATCAATGACATGAACAAAAAAGGCATTAGTGGATTAAGACTGGTTTTCTTTTTTCTTTTTCTCGCCAAAACTTTCATAATTTTGTTTCTCCTTTATCCATTGGTTGCAGCCACTTCAAAAGGTGAGTAAGGCGGAAAATCCAATCCGCCGGGTGGGTGGAGGCCTCCTTTCGAATAGATTTACGTCACGCAGGACTATAGCGGCGCGCAAATTTTTTTTTGAAGTAGCCGGAATGGATTTAACGGAGGTTTTACTGCGGCGAGGGAAGGTCGGAAAAAATTTTTCACGGATGTAATCCGCCAAAAAATTATCAAATCGAAATTTAAAAAACGTTTTCGGTTAAGGCGCGGTTAACTTTTTTCTTACGGTAACTTTCCACAAAACCTAATCTTAAAAATGCTTATGGTTTTCACGGTTGTTACACGCTTTTGACATGAATCCAACCAACAACCGATTAATCTTGGGAAGCTGAATACAACTCCGCCGCAACACTTGGCGGCATTTCAAATCCCAAGGATGATGATGCCTGTTTTCACTTTTAAAACAGTCTTAATGGATGGAAGGGAAGCGGACAGGGAAGCCACCGCCGCCAGCGAGGAGGAGTTGCGCCGGGAACTGGGCGACCAAGGGATCCTGGTGAGGGGAATCCGGTTAAAACGCGCCACCTGGCTTTCCCTGGGCGGCCAAACCGTCAACCCGGCCGATTTCCTTAGGACAAACCAGGAAATGTCCACCCTTTTGAGGGCCGGCTTGACCCTTCCGGAAGTCCTCGAACTGGCGGCTGAACGACCTGAAAGCCCGGCCCTGGCTTCCCTTCTGCGGCGGATATTGGAAGAGGTCGAAACCGGCACGACTTTCTCGGCCGCCTGCGCCAAATATCCCCGCGTTTTCGACGGCCTTTACCTTTCCTCCCTTAAAACGGGGGAACGGACCGGCGACCTGGCCCAGCCCCTCGCCCGTTACCAGGATTACCTGCGACAGAGGCTGGCCTTACGGACCAAGGTCAGCCAGGCGCTGATTTACCCGGCTTTTCTACTTCTTGTATTGGCCCTGGTTTTGGGACTTCTTTTTACCTTTGTCATGCCGCGTTTCGCCGCCCTTTACAACGATTTCAACGCTCCCCTTCCCCTGGCCACCCGCATCCTGGTGGCCTTGGTTCACCACTTGCCATGGGTGATAGGCCTGGTGGCAGGCGGGGTGCTGGTGGTCGGAACCGCCTTCAAGGCCTGGAATTCAACGAAATCCGGGCGCCTTTGGATGGATGGAGCCCTCCAAAAATTCACCCCGGCCGGAAAATTCGTCAATCCCTTTCTGGCCTCCCAATTGGCGCGAACCCTTTCGACCCTTCTTTCGGGGGGAACCCCCCTGGCCGAAGCCCTTCAGGTGGCCCTGGAATCCCAATCCAACCAGGCCTTCGCGCTGCGATTGGAGCGGGTCCGTCGCAGGGTTTTAGAGGGGGAAGCCCTTTCCAAGGCGCTAGCCGGGGAAAGCCTCCTTGCACGAACCGCCGTCAAGCTGGTGCAGGTGGGGGAAGCCTCGGGCCAATTGGAGGCCATGTTCCTGGAAATCGCCAATGCCTGCGAAGGAGAATTGGAAAACCGCATTCAGCGGGCCTTGGCCCTGGTCGAGCCAGTTTTCATACTTTTAACAGGGCTCCTCATTGGAACGGTCATCGTGGTCATGTATCTTCCCATTATCCATTTATCCGACGTCGTCCGATGATGTCCCACAGGGTAAGGGCCATGAATCCACCGATGGAAGTTCAAATCAAGGAAGCTCCGGGGAAAGCACCCGACGTGAACCATCCCTTTGCCCCGAGGCGTATTGGGGAAATCCTGGTGGCCCGGCAATGGCTTTCGATATCCCGATTGGAGGAGGCGATTCGACAGCCCCAAAGGCCCCTTGGCCGGTGGCTGTTGGAAAGAGGCTATCTGACCGAGGCCCAGCTGGCCCAGGCGCTCTCCGAACAGTTCCGGTTGCCCTATGTGGATTTGAAGGGTTTTACGGTCACGCCCGAATTGTTCGAACATTTCCCGGCGGCGGAGGCCTACCGCCACACGGCCTTGCCCTACGGCCGCGAGAACGGCACCTTGCGGATCGTGGTTTCCAACCCCCTGGAAAGCCACAAGCTGGCCGACCAGTTGGAGGCGCGAACCGGCCTTAAGGTGGAGCTTCTCCTGGCCGGGCCCTCGGCGGTCCAGGAAACGCTGGAACGCAGCCAGGCCACCTCGGCCCTTTTGAGGGACTTTTCCGGCGGTTTCAAGGCGCAGGAAGGAGCCGACGAGACCAAGGGTTCGGTTTCCCCGGCCACCTTGGACGGCCCGGAAAGCGGGGTGGTGAGGCTCATCAACACCATTCTCCTGGCGGCCCTCCAAAAGCGGGCCAGCGACATCCATTTTGAAACCTATGAGACGGGCACCTTCGTGAAATACCGGGTGGACGGCCTGCTTTACCCGGCCACCGAGAGGCTGGACGCCCGGCACAACAAGGCCTTCGTGTCCCGCATCAAGGTCATGGCCGAGTTGGACATTGCCGAGACCCGGGTGCCCCAAGACGGCCGGTTCCAGCTGCGGTTGAACGGCCGGGACATTGATTTCCGCGTTTCCGTCATGCCCAGCGCCCTGGGGGAAGATGTGGTGATCCGCGTGCTGGATAAGGCCTCCTTGAGCGAGGAGTTCAGCCACCTAAAACTGCAAGCCCTGGGGCTTTCGGAAGACACCTTGAAGAAATTCCGGCGCAGCATCCGGGAGCCCTACGGCATGGTGCTCATCACGGGCCCCACCGGAAGCGGCAAAACCACCACCCTTTACAGCGCCCTGGGCGAAATCCACACGGGGGAGGAAAAACTCATCACCATCGAGGATCCGGTGGAATACCAGTTGAACGGCGTGGTGCAGGTGCCGGTGAACGAGAAAAAAGGCCTCACCTTCGCCCGGGGCCTCCGGTCCATCCTGCGGCATGACCCGGACAAGATCATGGTGGGCGAAATCCGGGACACGGAGACCGCCCAGATCGCGGTGCAGTCGGCCCTCACGGGGCACCTGGTCTTCACCACGGTGCACGCCAACAACGCCTGCGACGTCATCGGCCGTTTCAGCCACATGGGGGTCAACCTCTACGGCTTCGTGTCGGCTTTGAACTGCGTCATGGCCCAGAGGCTGGTAAGGGTGATCTGCCCCCAATGCCGCAGGCGGGAGAAACCGGGCCGGGAGGTTTTGGCCGCCTCCGGATTGGATCCGGGAAAATACGACGGCCACGCCTTCTTCGCCGGGGAAGGCTGCGCCCATTGCGGCGGCACGGGCTACCGGGGGCGGCGGGCCGTGGCCGAATTCCTGGCCCTGACGCCCTCCATCCGAAAGCTGATCGTGGACCAGGCGCCCGTGGACGAACTGAAGAAGGCCGCCGGGGCCGAGGGCATGGTGACCCTGCGCCAGGCCGCGCTGGAGAAGGCCTTGGCCGGGGAGACGACGCTGAAGGAAATCAACCGGGTCACCTTCGTGGATTAGAACGCCGGTTCCCGCAAGAACCGGCGAAAGAATGGAGCGGAAGCACAAAATATGGGGATCCTGCAAAATCCAACCCTTCAAAAAGCCACGGACTTTTTCCGTCCACTGCCGGAGGAAACCCCTTGCCTGGGTTTGGCCCTGGGCCGGCAGGAAGTGGGTTTGATGGAAAGCCTGGCGATGGGGGGGAAAACCCGGGTTTTGAGTTTTGAAGCCCATTCCCTCGCCGAACCCCTTTGGTCCGGCAAACCCCGGACGGAATCCCTCGCGGCCCTGGTGGCCGTGTTAGCCCCCTTTTTCAAGGAACGGAAAGGTTACCGGACCCTCCAGGTATCCCTGCCGGATGCCGCGGCGCATTGGGAAGTTTTTGAGTTGGAGAAAATCCCCGCCGCCGGGCCGTCCTTAGACCAGTTCCTGAGGTGGAGATTCAGTCCGCATGGCTTGGAGAAGGCCCCCCTTGTTTTTGCCCGCCAAGGCCTAGGCGAGGAAAAGGGGAAGAAACTGCTCCTTGGCGTGGCTTTGGAAAAAAACTGGCTGGAATGGCTACAACGGACCTTGGAAGAGGCCGGGGCAAGGGTGTCGTTCCTGGACATGGCCTCCCGCTTCCGCTTCAACTTGTTCCACGAAACCTTTCTTTCCCAAGGACCCGGGGGCCTGGTCAGCTTGGAGAAGGATTACTGGACTTTGCTGGTTTGGGACGGACAGGCCCGGCCCCGGTTCCAAAGGTCCAAGTGGTGGAGGACCCCGGTGGAAGGGCCCGAGGATTTGCCCCTGGAGGAGTTGGCCCTGGAGGTGGAAAGAACCGTCCGTTCCTACGTTCACGCGGGTCCGGACCGTTCCGTGGAAACCCTCAGCCTGCTGGCGCCGGAGGCCTGGATGGGGCCGGCCCTGGAGGCCTTCCAAAAACCAACCGAAGGCAGGGTGGCGGGTTTAGCGTGGGAAGACCCCTTTGAATGGGGCGGCCCGGTTCCCGCGCTCCTTTCGCCCACCCTCTCGGCTACGGCGGTGCGCCAATGAGGCTCGAGACGAATTTTTCCCATTCCTTTGACCGGGGGTTGCCGTGGCTGGCCGGCCTGGGATGGGGAACAGCCTTTTTAGGACTGGCGCTGGCCGTGGTTTTGGCCCTGAACGGCCTTCGGATCCTGCGCGAAAACCCAACGCTCCAAAAAAAACTTTCCGAACTTCAACGGCAACCATTGCCGGCCCTTGCCCAGGCGGACCTTCCCTCCGAAGGCGAGCTGTCCGGCCTAAGGCGGCGACTGGGGGAATTGAACCGGCTGGAGGCCGGTCGGGGGCTTTCCACGGCCGGGCTCTTGGCCCAAATGGAGCGGATGACGCCGCCGGGGGTGAGATTGAGCAGCTTTCAAAACGACCGGGAGAACGGCGGCGTCCAACTGGTGGCGGAAGCCCCGGACTTGGACAACTTGTCGCGTTTCCTGGCGATCCTCGAAAAGTCGGACGATTTTTCCAGCGTAAACTTGTCCAAACAAACCCAGGCCCAGGACGGTTCGGGCCGTTGGATCCAATTCACGGTGGATTTGACGGAGAATATCGAATGATCCCCCTCGAGCTCCTGGTGGGTTTCCTCGGGGATTCCTGGAAGCACCCCAAAATCCGCCGGGCGGGCTGGGCCGCCTTGACCGCAGCCCTCGCGGATTTCGCGATCCTGGCCGCCTTTTGGGCGCCTGCGGCCTGGAGCCGCCACCAACTGGAAAAAGCCATCGACGCCAACCGTTCCGCCCGGCTGGAAGCGGCCCGGACCCTTCAAACCGCCGAAGCTTATTCCCGGCTTTCCCGTTTGGCCGGGGTCCTGGAGGCCAAATGGAATACGCCCGCCACCCAAGCCGGCTTGGTGGAATCGGTCACCCGTTCCGCCTCCCGGCACCGCCTGAAAGTCCTCTCCCAGGACTTCGACGTGAAAAGCCTGCCGGAAGGCGGCACGGCCTTTGAGCAAAACCTGTCCCTGTCCGGGGATTATCCCTGCCTCCGGGAATTCCTCGATGGCTTGGAGGACCTGCCGACCCTGACCCTGGTGCGCCAGGCAAGGCTGGAACGGGAGGGGACGGGGGCCATCCAGGTCCGGGCCGTGCTTGAGCTTTGGACCTACCAAAAGACGCCGGGTGGGGCCTGAGCATGCTACGGAAAAACCCCGTCCCTTGGATATCGGCGGTTGGGCTGCTGGCCCTGTTGAACCTGATCCGCTGGGCACCCGTGATATGGAAAGGGACTGGCATGGACAACCGGGAAAATTCCGGGTGGATGCGGCTGGACTTTCCCGCGCCGCTTGACGCCGAGGACCAAAAAATCCGGAGGAATTTATTCGCCTTGGGGCCTTCCGAATCCCCTTCCCATCCCAACCGAATAATGAAAGCGGCGTCCATCCCCGCGCCCCAGGCCAGCCCGACCCCTTCTTTCCCGGATGGGTCGGTGATGGAAGCGGCCGGAGGCTATCGGCTGATGGGGGTGGTTTCCCGAGGAAGTTCCAGCCAGGCCTTGATCGGGAGGGGCAACCAGTTGTTCCAGGTGGGTCCGGGGGATAGCCTGGAGGACCGCTATCAGGTGCAGTCGATCGGAGAAAACGAGGTGACGTTGACGGAAAAACCAGCGGGCAGCGCCGTAAAGCTCCGGATTTGGGACCCATCCGCCGCCATTCCGGGCCCCCAGGCCAACAACGGAGGAATGACCCAACATGACCCGGATTAACCTAGAACGGAACGAAAATTCACCAGCCACCGCCGGAAGGATTTACCTTTTTCCGCGCTGGGGCGCGGTGATGTTGGGGTTGGCCGTGGTGGCGGGATGCGCCTCCCTGCCCAAACCGGAAAACTATGCCAGCAAAAGCGAATGGATGAAGGCCGTCCAGGAATACCGCAGGCAGTACCTGGAACACCCGGCCGACTATGAGATCAAGATGAAGCTGGAAGAGGCGGAATTGAACGCCGCGGAGGCCTTTTACGAGGACGGCATGGCCCTGGAAAAACAAGGGTCGCTGGACGATGCCATTTACCAGTTCCGGGAGGGGCTCTCGGCCATGCCCGACAACGAGAAGATCGCCAATACCCTGCAAAAGGTCCTCGCCTTAAAAGAGGCCAGTACTTTTTACCAACAGGCGGTGGATTTGGACAAGGCGGGCAAGGAGGACGACGCCAAGAACCTGCTCACCCAGGCCCTGGACGCGGACCCGGAGCACGAAGGCGCCAGGGCCCTGCTGGAAAAGATCAAGGCCCAGGCGCCCGAGTCCACCGGCGGCCTGGTGTTCTCTTCCCGGGAGCCGGTCTCCCTCCACTTCAACCATACCGACCTCAAGGCCGCCTTCGACTTCATCGGCCGCAGCTTCGGCATCAACGTGCTCTTCGACGGGGAACTGAAGGAGCAAAACGTGACTCTCTCGGTGGAGGACGTGACCTTCGAGCAGGCCCTGGACCTGATCCTCCATACCACCCAGACCTTCTCCAAGACCGTCGGGCCCAACACCATCCTGGTGGCGGACGACACGCCGGACAAGCACGCCCAATACGACGACCTTCTCATCAAGGACATCCAGCTCAACTCGGTCCGGGCCTCGGACATGGCCAACCTCTTGAAAAGCGTCGTCGACCTCAAACACGTGGTGGTGAACGACCAGTTGAACACCCTGACGATCCGGGACACGGCGGACAAGCTGAAACTGGCCCAGGAAATCATCGAGGCCAACGACCGGCCCCCCGCCGAGGTGCTCTTGGACGTGGAAATCCTGGAAGTCGACCGCACCAAGGCCGAACAACTGGGAATGGATTACGGCCAATCCCTCCAGCTGGGTTTCCCGCCCCAAACCAGCATCTCAGGCCTCAACGCCGACAACATCATCAACACGCTGGGCCAGGTCAACTTCACCTTGCCCACGCTCACCCTCAACTACTTCAAGCAGGACGTGGACGCCAAAACCCTGGCCCATCCCCAGATCCGCACCCTGGACAGCAAGGAGGCCAAGATCCACATCGGCGACCGGGTGCCCCTGGCCTCGGCCAACATCCAGCCCACCAACGGCGGGGTGCTGCAGACCACCTACACTTACAGCGATATCGGGGTGCTCTTGGACATCCTTCCCGTCATCAACCTGGACCGCACCGTGCAGGTGAAACTTTCCCTGGAGGTCAGCTCGCTGGGCCCCAACATCGGATCCAGCGGAAACCCCGCCTACGAGATCCTCACGCGGGACGCGGATTCCACCATGCTGCTGCACGACGGGGAGTCGGCGGTGCTGGGGGGGCTCATCCAGGACGACGACTCCAAGACCAATAACCACCTTCCCATCATCGGGGACTTCCCCATCCTGGGGGATTACCTGGCGGGAAACGTGGACAACTCGGACAGCCGGACGGACATCCTTTTGACCATCACCCCCCACATCGTGCGGGATTGGAGTTTTCCCCATAAGGAGCTGCAGGAAGTCTATTCGGGTACCCAGGACAACCTTTCCAGCAAGCCCCTTTTCAGCCTTTTTGACCAGAAGGCCGCGGGAAATAGGGAACCCAAGATCGCGTTGGGGCCCGAGACCGGAGCCGCCGGCCCCACCACCTCGGACGCGATGCCCGCCGCCCTGTTTTCGGGCGCGCAGGACAACAGCGGCGTGGTCTTTGCCTTCGACCAGCCCCAATATGAGGCCGAACTAGGCCAAAGCGTGGAGCTGAAGCTTTACGGGGAAAACATCGGGAAACTAAAAACCTTCCCCCTGGCGGTGGCCTTCAACGCCAGCTACTTGAAATTCGCCTCCGCCTCGCCGGGCTCCCCGGCCGTGGAAAAGGTGGAGGCGGACTCGGACGATAAACACGGGATGGTCCGGATGACCTTGACCCTGCAACCCGGCCAGGCCGCGACGGGCCCCGTTGAACTGGCCGACCTCAAGCTCGACGGTTATACGCCGGGCATTTCCTACCTGATGTTCCTCAACCCCACCTTTAAGGACGAAAACGGCAACGACGTCCAGGCCCAAGCCCACGCTTCCCGCATCGTGGTCAAATGAGAACCTTGAAGACAAGTGAGGAGTTAGGAGTTCGAAGTCCGAGGTTTTGGAAATTTTTCCGTTTGGGTTCCCAAACGGAAAAAATCCTTAATTCAAAATTGAGAATTCAAGATTCGGAATTCCAGCATCTCCACGAGGACGGTTTTACCCTCGTGGAGATGCTGGTGGTGATCGCCATCCTGGCCATTTTGGCCGCGGTGACCATGCCCTACGCCGAAACCACGGTCCGACGGGACAAGGAACTGGAGCTGCGCCGGGACTTGAGGCAGATGAGAAGCGCCATCGACCGGTTCCACGACGACTGGCAGAACGGCGTCATCCCCAAGCTGGGGACCGGCACCAGCGACGACGGCTTTCCCAAAACCATGGACGTCCTGGTGGAAGGCGTGGAACTCAGCGGGCCCAAGCCGTCCAAGCAAAAATACATGAGGCGCATTCCCGAGAACCCCTTCGGGGGCAAAGGCCTTCCCCCGGAGGAACAATGGGCCTTTCACAGTTACGCCGATTCGCCGGGCTCCGCCTTCTGGGGCGGGCAGGACGTCTACGATGTTTACTGCCCGGGGGATGAAAGGGCCCTGGATGGGAGCTACTACCATGACTGGTAACAACAAATATTCAAAATATAAAATTAAAAACTTAAAATTCCATCAACTCAATGAAAGGGGTTTTACCTTCATTGAGTTGATGGTTGTGCTGGCCATCATGGCGCTTTTGTCGGGACTGGTGGCCGCGGTCTCGGTGGGGAAAATACGGCAGTCCAAGGAATCGGCCCTGAAGGAAGATCTTCATAACATGCGCAAGGCCCTGGACGACTATTACGCGGACAAGGGGAAATACCCCGTGAAGCTCCAGGACTTGGTGGACCAGCGTTACCTGCGCTCGATCCCCGAAGACCCCTTGACCGACAGCCAGGACACCTGGCAGGCGGTGGTTTCGCAGGACCCCGACCCAAAGGGCGGAATCGTCGATATCCATAGCGGATCGGATGAAAAAACCGCCGATGGGAAGAATTACAGTGACTGGTAACCGAAGGGCCATTTTGAATTTTAAGTTTTTAATTCATGAGGGCAAAACTCAGAACTTAAAACTCGGCGAAGCCGGGTTTACACTCATTGAATTGCTCGTCGTTCTCGTCATCCTGTCCCTTTTGGCCGCGTTGGTGGGACCCACCCTCGTCGAGCGCCTGAAGCCGGCCAAGCGGACGGCCGCCCAGACCCAAATCGAGGAATTCGTGGCCGCCTTGGACAATTATTATGTGGATGTCGGGCGCTACCCCACCACGGCCGAGGGCTTACAGGCCCTGCTGGAAAAACCCGCCTCGGCCAAAAAGTGGAACGGGCCTTACCTGAAAAAGGAGATTCCCCTGGACCCCTGGGGAAACCCCTTTGTCTACCGCTGCCCGGGCCAGCACGGCGCCTATGACCTCCTTTCCTACGGCGCCGACGGCAAGGAGGGAGGGGAAGGGGAGAACGCCGATGTCACCAGCTGGGAAAGCAACAAGAAATAAAAAACATTTTTTATTAAATCGAAGATTTAAGAAAAATTTACTTAACTCAACACTCACGCAGGTTCCCCGTTCTAAATGGGGCCGAAGGCCCCACAAAGAAAACCGTGTAGCCCCCATTTCTTCTATCATCGGGCGAAGCCCGATTTTAAGTAATGTGAACGAGGGCAAAACCCAACACTCAAAACTACGCGTAACCGGCGAAGCCGGTTACGCGTATGTCATGGTCATCGTGGCGGTGGCGGTGTTGGCCATCCTGGCCGCTGCCGTTTCCGCGCTGGTTTCCTACGAGGTGCGCCACGACAAGGAGGAGGAACTCCTCTTCCGGGGGCAAGCCTACGCCCGGGCCATCGGGGACTATTACATGGCCGGTCCGGCCGGGAAAACCCACAGCTATCCCCGCCAACTGGAAGACCTCCTTTCCGACCCGCGCCTTCCCAACCGACGCTACTTGAGGGCCCTTTACCCGGATCCTTTCGGCGCGGAATGGGCCTTCGTCAAGAATCCCAATGGCGGCATCATGGGGGTGGCCAGTCAGTGCCATGATCAACCGTTGAGGCAGAACGGTTTTCCGCCGGAGTTCCAGGCTTTCGCCGGGGCGAAGCATTACTCCGATTGGGTTTTTGTTTACCAACCCAATGGAACGGCACCCGGTTCCCAAGGAACGGGTGCCGTTCCGGGGGATTAAAGGGCGCGACGGGCGGCGTTGACACTCCACTGTCCGAACCCTATCATGATGGCGCGGAGGGCGTAAAAATGCCGACTTATGAATATTCCTGCGAAAAATGTGGGCGTTTTGAGGTGTGGCAATCTATTAAGGATAACGCGCTGGCGGCGTGCCCCGCCTGCGGGTCCAAGGTCCAGCGCCTCATTTCGGCGAACGTGGGTTTTGTTCTCAAGGGCGCCGGGTTTTACCAAAACGATTATAAAAATCCGGCTCCGTCCCCGGAAAGGAAAGCAAAAGGCGTGGAATCCTCGGACCCGGCCCCTTCGGCGGGTTCGGCCTATTCGACAAACTCAGGGCAGGCAGGTTCACCGCAGGCAACTTCCCCCTCCGCGCAAGGCTCCGGGGGACAGGCAGGGCAGGCCCCTTCGACAGGCTCAGGGCAGGGTTGCGGCACCTGCGGCAGTCCGGACCCATGCCCGAACAACTAAGATTCAATTTTGAATTATGAATTTTGAATTTTAAATTGAAGAAGTTTTTTGAACCAAAGGTTCAAAAAACGAGCATTAACTTGCAACTTAAAACTTGGAACTCAACACTGGAACGGAGTGACAAAATGGCCCCAGGATGGATTGTCGGTATCGTCGCTGGATATGTCCTTTTCAACCTGGGTCTCTGGAAATCCGATTCCACCCCCAAGCCCCAAGACGCCATGTGGGCGCTGGTCATGCTGGGGGGCACCCTTCTGATGTTCCTTTCCGTCCTGTTATGGGCTGTGCCGGGGTTTTTCAATCCCTGAAGCCAGCTTTTGGCGGGTGGCTATTGACTGTTTAGCTAAAGGCTCAAATCCAAAGCTGAATTTTGGAGACTCGTTCATGAAAGAATTGATCACTGAGGAGCAGGCCGGCCAGATCGTCCTCCTTCTTTCCATCGTCGTCACGCTCGCCGGCCTGGGCCATGGTTTTTACCGGAATTCCCGCGCCGTGAAATCCGAAAAGAAACGGTTATGGGTCCACGCGGGCCTTTTCGCCTTGATGGGACCAGCCATTTGGGTTTTTTGGCAAGTCTATAATTCCATTGAAAACTACTACGGGTTGGATTCCTTGAAGGCGCTGGGCATCAATCTTTTGATCGCCCTAGGCCTGGGCGCGTTTTTTTTCGGCCTGTTTTATTTCGTGCCGCGCTGGGTTCCGGATAAAAAAGTTTCACCCTCGCGGAAGTAATCCCTCCTTTTCGCGGAAAAAAACAAGGAAAGCTCCTCAGGCGTCTATACTTAGATGAATACCACCGATCCCTTATCCATTTTGAGCGAAGTCCGCCGCCTGGAAATCGCCACGCGGGGCGCGGTGGACACCCTCCTCAAGGGCTCCTACAAAAGCACCTTCCGCGGCCGGGGCCTGGAATTCCACCAAGTGCGGGAGTACAGCCCGGAGGACGATTTCCGGTCCATCGATTGGAACGTCACCGCCCGCTTGAATTCCCCCTTCGTCAAAACCTACGTCGAGGAGCGGGAACTGCAGATGGTACTGGCCGTGGACCTGTCGGCCTCCCTTTGGCACGGCACCGGCCCCATGAG
>JASHNQ010000099.1 GCA_030041545.1 candidate division FCPU426 bacterium
TTGATTTTGGCTGTCAGTTTCGTGTTGGTGTTTGGGGATTCGCGCGCGCAGACGAAGGTTTGGCAGCCATCGCCGGGCCATCGGCAAATACCCATTTGGCCCGGGGCCGCGCCCGATTTGCGGCCTATCCCAGGGCCGGAATATTGCGTGGTAAGGAACGACTCCTTGGTGGCGGGCAAGCCATGGACCGCGGTCTACAATGTCTCGCGGCCGACCATGACGGTTTACCCGCCCAGTGGGAAAAACAGGAATGTGGCGGTCGTTGTGTTTCCGGGCGGGGGCTACGATGCCCTGGCCATTGACCTGGAAGGCACGGAAGTTTGTGATTGGCTGGCGTCCCGCGGCTTCACCGCGGTGTTATTGAAATACCGCGTGCCGGGTTCGGGGCCGCATTACGACCCGCGACTGGACCGTCTCGCCGTCCCGGAAATTTCGACGGCGCTGGAGGACGCGCAAAGAACGGTCGGGTTTCTGCGTTTTCACGCCACCGCATGGCATATTGATCCACGCAAGATAGGGGTGCTTGGGTTTTCCGCCGGCGGGCACCTGGCGGCGGCCCTTAGCACGCATTTTAAAAATCGTTTGTATCCGGCCGTGGATGCGGCCGACAAGGAAAGCTGCCGCCCGGATTTCGCGGTGGTTCTCTATCCAGGGCATCTGTGGGCCCAGGGTAAAAAGTTCGAGTTAAACCCGGATATTCAAGCCAATATCACCCGCCAGACGCCGCCGACGTTTTTGCTGCAGGCGGAGGATGACCCGGTGGATTATGTCAACAACTCCTTGGCTTACTATATGGCCCTGAAAAAGGCCGGGGTTCCCGTGGAGATGCATTTATACGCGCAGGGCGGGCATGCGTTTGGACTGCGGCGAACGAAGTTACCCATTACGGGATGGCCCCAGTTGGTGGAGGCATGGCTGGGAACAATCGGGATGGTTTCGGAACCAGCGCCCTTAGTTAATTGAATGCCTTCTCAGGAACGCCCTCTCGGACAAATCTTTCAAGAACTAGTTGTTCAAGGATTTCGACAACGTTTCGGCGAGGGATGCAAAGGAAGCGTAAGGAAACAGAGGCGGTTCAGGTAAGTTAATTTCAATATTGGTAAAGTACAATTTATAAGGCATATATCTTTTCGTTCTCCTGGCTCAGGTATACGCCAGTATACTTTTTTATTGACTTAAGACAATTAAACAACATAAATTACTCACGGACTACTAAGAGACTCTAACAAAACCCTGTTTTTAAGAATTGCTCCCCTCTCCCTTGAGGGGCGAGGGACGGGGTGAGGGTGGCAACTGCGGGGTTTTCCACACCCCACACCCTACCCTCTCCCGCAAGGGGCGAGGGTCTTGGGAGGTTTTGTTAGAACCTAAATAGTTTTTCGCCCAATGAGTGGATGCTCCAGTGTTTTTATGCCCTTTTGAATTCGAGGCTCAAAATGACCGTAGATATTCCATCAAAAGAAAATGTAAAAAAAACCGTCGGTTACAAAATAGGAACTGTTTCGGGTTATATGTTTATTGGAATAATTTCTATATTTTTTTGGGTTTACTTACCAATAAAACTCTTTGTATATGACATTGACAATTACTTGATCAATAAATATTTCCCCGCATTTACTTGGCTATTAAATTTTAAATTTTTTATTTTCATTGGTGCAATCGCCCTTCTTTGGATTTTTCTCGGAACAAAAAATTTGTTTGTAAACGTTTTGATCGGTTTCTTTTATCCACTATTTATAGTGTGTTGGAAAATTCCAGTACTAATTTTCCGCTCAAAAAGTTGGAATTTAGCATTTGCCTTTGCGAATTTAATTTTTTCTTTTTTTCAATCGTTTAAGATCAATTTTTTGTTATCGGCGGGATTTCTAATATCTATTGCAATTGTTGTGTTTAATGCAAACCCGAAATTAATTTGGATTTCAATCGTCTTATTGTTATTAATAGTTTTAAGCATTTATACATTAAGTTTCATATCCGTTTTTAAGCCAACTCAAATTTTTAAAATTTATATGAAAATTTTTAGTTGGGTGAGAGAAAAGCCTAAGTCAATTTACGCAATGGATAACTCGATAAAAAAGTTGCCTGTTTCCAGTTTGGATCAAACCCAGTTACAAAAACGCATCACTAATCTTCAAACTTCGGTTTTATTCAACCGAATTTGTCTATATAGCGCGAAAAAACTCAGGAATTATCAAAGCAGCGGAATAAATATTATTTCAAACACATGCAAAATTTTGTTTTTAGTTTTTTTCACTGTATTTTCTTTTACATTTATAAATTTTGGCCTGTTTAAGATTGACGAAAAATATTTTGGGTTTTCAGCCTCCCCGCATTTGTTTACCTTTTTTTACTATAGCTTCACTAACTTATTTTATGCATCAATTCAGCAAATGACTCCAGCTCTACCAATTTCTCAAATTTTTTCGATGTTTGAATTTTTCCTTTCCCTATTTTTAATTGTAATTTTTGTATCGTTGCAAATTTCTATTAGAAGCCAACGCACTTCTGATGAACTAAACAAAGCCATAAAAGTGATTGAAAACGAGGGAGGAATCATGGAAAGTTTTATCAGAGATGAATATGGATTAGGAACCATTGATGATGCTATTGAAGAACTACAAAAAGCGAAAGCCGGTTTATTAAATTTCGTATTTATATTATCGGCAGGGATTCGAGAAGATGAGTAATTCTGGAGTACTACAATTTTACGAGGTCGGGCTTCATTATGAAAAAACTAAATAAAACTAACTCCAAGTTCGATTCATTTTTCAACAAACCCCAACAGTGGGGGGAAGAATTCTCGAAATTAAGGGCGATCATCCTCGGCTGCCCGGTGACCGAGGAAGAATTGAAATGGGGATGGCCCTGTTACTCGGTCGATGGGAAAAACATCGTTTTGATGCACGGGTTCAAGGAATACTGCGCGCTTTTGTTCTTCAAGGGCGTCCTCATGAAGGACCCGAAGGGCATCCTCATCCAGCAAACCGAGCATGTGCAGGGGCCCAGGCAGGTTCGGTTCACCAACGCCAAGGAAATCGCCAAGATGGCGCCCGTCTTGAAAGCCTATGTGAACGAAGCCATTGACGTGGAAAAATCCGGCGCGAAGGTGAAGCTCAAGGCGACTTCAGATTTCAAAGTTCCCGAGGAACTGAAGAGGAAATTGGAGGAGAACCCCGCCTTGAAAAAGGCTTTTGAGGCCCTGACGCCGGGGCGGCAAAGGGCCTATCTTTTCTTTTTCTCCCAAGCCAAGCAATCCCAAACCCGAGAGGCGAGGATCGAGAAATGCGCGCCGCAGATCCTCAAGGGCAAGGGATTAAATGATTAGTTGCATCTAAATTTGCCTTTTATTTCCGGGGGCACTATGAAAAAGCTCATTTGGATTTTGCTGGGAGTTGCGGCGGTTGTGGCGGGGTGTGTCGACACCCGCTTCCAGCGCATCTCCTCCCATGTCCCGCCCGGCGTCCAATACGGAAAAATCATCGTCCATTCCAACGTCAAGGATTTCGGCGGACGGCAAGAGATAGAAAAGGCCTTCGTGGATATCTTCCGGGCCGCCGGGATCAACGCAACGGCCAGCACGGATGTTTTCCCCCAAAACACCCCCGATTCCCTGGATCAAAAAAAGAAGGTCATCCAGGATTCGGGTTTTGACGCGCTCCTTTCGGTTCAAATCGTGAAAGCCACCATCAATAAACCCTCGGCTTCCCCTTCCTCCGTGCCCGGCAACACCCCCGCTACCTTGAATCCACAAAATGATTCCCCCCCGCCGGCGGACGATGACGGCGATGGGTGGATGGGAATTAGCATCATTAAAAAATCGGGGCCCAAGGGCACCAAGACGGGGACTATACCCATCAGTGCGGGCGCGGATGATTCGGGCGGGCCGGCGGGGGACTCCCCGACCCGACCCATGATCCAAATCGTTGGCGGGGGGGAGCCCGCAACCGCGCCAACGATTTCGGCCCCGGGGAGCGGGGAGCTCAATGAAAAAGGGCCCAGCATTCCCCTGGCCAGGTTCAAAATCCAGCAGAAATTATTGGAAATCCACGATTTCAAGGCGGTTTGGAGGGCCAAGGCGGTCAGCAGGGAAGGCTTGGATCAGGAGTGGGATTTTACCTTCGACGATTTCATCCACGCTTACGCCCAGGCCGTGGTGGATGAACTGAGGAAGGAAGGGGTCGTGGTCAAAGGGAAGCCTTAAAAATCTTTCCGCGTCACCGCAACTCTAACCGCGGCGGAAAGGCCAACTTTTTCATTTTCTCCCAAGCCAAACAATCCCAAACCCGAGAGGCGAGGATCGAGAAATGCGCGCCGCCGATCCTCAAGGGAAAGGGCCTCAACGACTAGCACCTTGGATCATGTCGTAATTCCCGCTGTCATTGCGAGGAATAGCCGCCGATCCCCACATTTCCATAAATTTAATCAAGGAATGTGGGAGTTAATCCCATTTTCCATTAACTCTTTCAAAAGGATAAATGGGGCTAGGCGGCTGATAATGACGAAGCAACCTCAGTTCCAAAATAAATTCCGTTGGGAAAGGTCTTATTTTCAACTGGGGTTGCTTCGAGCAGAACCGGTCCCCTATTCGGGGACCAAGATCTCGCAATGACGGCAGGCCGAAGCACTAGGCAAACCGCATAGGATATTCCCTCCCTTTTTGGTAGGATACGGACCGCCAAATAAGTTCTTAGTTTTAAGTTAATGAATTGTTTTTGAACCGAAGGTTCAAAAACTTCCTAAAACTCACAACTCAAAACTTCGAACTCAAAACTCCGCGAGGTGTCTTATGCGAGCCGTGAAGGTTTCCGCCTCCATTCTCTCGGCCGATTTCGGCGACCTGCTCCACAACTCCCGGCAGGCCGTTGAGGCGGGCTGCGACCTTCTGCACATGGACGTCATGGACGGCCATTTCGTGCCCAACATCACCTTCGGCGCGCCGGTCATCGCGGGCCTCAAGGGCAAGGTCAACGTGCCCCTGGACACCCACTTGATGATCGAGAGCCCGGAAAAGTACATCCCCGACTTCGCCAAGGCCGGCTCCACTTACCTGCTCTTCCACGCCGAAGCCATCGAGGACCCGGCCTCCACCATTAAGCTCATCCGCTCCCACGGCTGCAAGCCGGGCATGGTGCTCAACCCCACGACCTCCGAGGAGGCGCTGAAACCCTTTGCCAAGGACCTGGATTACGTGCTGTTCATGTCGGTTTGGCCCGGGTTTTCCGGCCAGTCCTTCATCCCCGACGTGGTGTCCAAGATCGCCCGTTTCTCCAAGTGGTGCCGGGAGCGGGGCCTGACCCCTGAAATCGCCGTGGACGGCGGCATCAACCCCAAGACCGCGCCCTCGGTGGTGGAGGCCGGGGCTACGCTATTGGTGGCGGCCACGGCCGTGTTCAAGGCGCCGGACATGAAGGAAGCGGTTCGGGCCCTCAAATCCGCCGGGACAAAAGTTTGAACCAACCTCCAACACGAAGCCACGAAGACCCAAAGAAAAACCTAAAAATGATGATACCGCTTTTAAAAAAGGCACCTTTTAATTTTTCGATCTTCCTTCGTGGCTTCGTGGCTTCGTGTTGGATGTGGGTGTTCACCGGCTGCGCCACGGCGCCGGCGGGCAAACCCCAGCTTTCCCCCGAGGAAGCCAAAACCCAAATCCTCCTGGCCGAGGCCGCGTCCCTTTTCGCGGCGCCGGACGCGCCCAAGGCCCTGACGCTGCTGGACGACGCCCAGGTGGAATGGCATGCCGACAAGAGTATGCGGGTGACCGTGCACCAGATGTGGGCCGCGCGGGTCAAGCCCGACCATCCCCTGCCCCTTTTGGCCAGCCTCAACTTGGATTCCCAGGTTTTTTCCCTGCAAACCCTGAGGCTCTACCAGTTGGACGACAAGGGTAACTTCACGCCCGCCCCAAACCAGCCCCAGGCCCAGTGGGTGCCTCCCCAGGCCAACCTGCCCTTGAGCCTCTCCAAGATCACCTCGGTGAGGCTTCCCGAGCTGGAGGCGGGCCAAGCCTTGGAGGTGAAATACATCCTGGAAACCAAGACCTCTTCCCTCCTCATCGGCAAGGACATGGTCCACGACGCCAAAAAACCCCACCCGGTGGCGGCCGAGGCCAGCTTCGCCTTCCGCTGGAACGATTTCACCCCTTCGCTTTCCAGGGACCTGGGCCTCAAGATTCCCGCCACACTGGAGCTGTACGGCGTCCGGCTGCGGCTGCCTTCCAACCTGGCGGTCGACGAGCCCACGGTGCCCAAGAACCACGAGAAAACCGTCCATTTTTCCATGGGGTCCGAGGATCCCCTGCCTTCCGAAAGTTTCCAGCCCGCCCTTCAGGACCTGGCGCCCTTGACCGCCTTCACCCTCGATAAAAGCTGGGAGGAGGCGGTGACGCCCTACCGTATCCGGGTGAAGCAATACCTGGACAGCGACCCATCCCTCATCAATAACCTCATCGGCGACGCCGGGGAAAACACCTCCGACGCCCTGGCCGACCGCGTGGCCCAAATCAAGAGCATCCTCGAGGGCACGGTGAGCTGCGTGGACACGGGCCTGCCCGTTTACCTCAACCCCGACCGGCCCGTGAGCGAGGTCCTGGAAAGCGGCGTGGGAACGGCCCACGACATGGCCATGCTGCTGGCCATCGCCCTCAAGACCGTGAAGTTGACGCCGCAGGTTTTCCTTTACCGCCAGGCGGCGAGCGGTGAGCTGGTCCCCGACCTGCCCGCCCTTTCCCAGATGAACGGGGTCTTGGTGGCGGTTTCCAACGGCAAGGACCTACTTTGGGTGGACCCCACCGAGCCCCTGGCCAAGCCCGGCGTGCTGCCCCTGAACGCCCTGGACCGCAAGGCCCTGGGCGTGCTGCCCCCCCTGAACTGGAAGCTGACCCCGCCCTTCGCGGCCAAGGACAACCGCAAGCACCGGGACGTGGTCATGGAGCTGGACGGGGACGGCAACCTGAAATGCACCGTGGACACTTTGGCCTACGGCTCCTCGGAGCTGGCCCTGCGCCAGTTTTTCCGCGCCACCACCGACAACCAGCGCCGGGACCTGGTTTACCGGGGCCTGGCGCGCCTCTTCCCCAAGGTGACCCTCACCGACTACACCTTCAGCGACTACCGGGACCTTTCCACGCCCCTGGACGTGCATTACACCTTCCAGATCCCCTATTACGCCCGGTTCAAGAAGGACGGCGCCATGGCCTTCTTCCCCCTGGTCTTTGAGGACGTGGAGGACTTTTTCACCACCCTGCGCGATTCCCGCCAGACGCCCGTGGTGGTGCCCCAGAACTTCAATTCCGAGACCCAGGCCATCGTGAAACTGCCGCCGGGCTACCAGCCGGGCGACCTGCCCCAGGACGCGGCCCTGGCCAACTCGGTGGCCGAGTTCACCGCCGCCAGCCAGGTTTCCTTCGGGACCTTGAGTTACGATCGGTATTTGGGGATCAAGCAGCGCAACATCTCGCTGGGCAAGGAATACCAGGACCTTCTGGCCTTCTACCAGGCCGTCCTCACCCAGGACCGGAAGCCTTTTGTTGCCGCCCGCCAAAAATAGTTTATCTACGGCGGTGCCATTGGGGGCCACCTGATCCTGTTTTCGTTTGTGGACAAGGGAAAAGATGGTGGTTGCCTGGCCCGGTTTTTCCTTCTGCGCTCATGCTCCGTGACCCGGATTCCCGGGTCGTGGACTGGCCGGATGGACAAGTCCTTGAATCCATCTGGACGACCTCGGTTACGGTTTTCGAAATCCGCTTCGGCATTGAGGTGCTGACGAACGGCCGCCAAAGACGGCGTTTGGCGGAGGCGTTCTCCAAGGCGTTGGAAGAGGAGTTTGAAAATCGCGTCCTTCCTTTTGATCAACACGCGTCACAAGCCGCGGCCCCTATCGCGGCTCACCAGCGTCGGCAAGGAAGGCCAGTTGAAATCAGGGACGTTCAAATAGCCGGTATCGCTTCCGCCTGCAAAGCCACCCTGGCCACGCGGAACACCCGTCATTTTCAGGCCCGTGGAATTCAACTCATCGACCCATGGAAAGGCGGCTGAATCAAAACAGTTAACCAATATGGTTGTCCACGACGGGGACCCCGTTCGACTCCCGTTGGTCGCTCAGGGCTCGGCCGCCGTGGGCAAGACGGACTTGACGGGTTTCGGATGGGTACATATACTTTATGCATATAGTTAATATGCATAAGGAGATCGCCATGAGAACCACTCTCGAACTTTCGAACCATTTGGTCAAAGAACTCATGTCTGTTGAAAAATGGGCCTCCAAAACCCAGGCGATTGAGACGGCCATCGAGGATTTTGTCCGGCGCAGGAGGTTGGATAACCTTATTTCCGCGAAGGGCCGGTTGAAAGTAAAGGACGTTTCCGCCGAATTGCGGAAGATGGAACTTCATGCCCGCTGAAATCCTGGTTGATACATCCGTTTGGATCGATTACTTCCGGAAACAGGACAGCGAAACCGGGGATAAAATCGTGAAACATTTGAAGCGCGGCTCCATCTCCACGTGCGGGATCGTCGTTTTTGAGGTCCTGCAGGGGGCCGCTGACCAGGAGGAGTTTTATTTCTTGGAAGAGAATCTAAAGGGGTTGCATTTTCTTGAGGCGAACGCGGAGACCTTTTTTGAAGCCGGAAAGACTTCTTACGATTTGCGAAAGCACGGGATTACTCTTCCGTTAAGCGACATCCTCATCGCCACGTTGGCAACGGCCAACCATCAAACGATTTGGACCAAAGACCAACATTTCAAGAAAATCAAAGGCCTGCATCACCAGTTTTTTTGATGAGGCCTTGTCCACGACGGGGAGCCATCGTGGACAATAAGTATCGCTGACTACTTGTCCCGGAAGTGTTTCCCGAGAACTTTTTGGGCTTTCTCCCAAAATTTTTGAGGAAAGATGGGTTTGTGTTTCCCGCTGTAAAGATCCTCTTCCACTCGAAAACCCCTGAATAAATACCGTTGGTAGGGATCTTATAAAAGATGCTTTGGGGTGGAACCCCAAAACAGGGTAGAAAACGTGGGAGGTAGCAGTAAAATGAACGACATGTTATCCGGCAACATTAGGAAACAAAGTCATCTTGGAAATTCCGGAGCCAAGGTTCCCTTGGGCCATTGCTGTAATAGTGGCGCCCCAATGATGGTTCCAACCTCCCAACGTTTTTTCCTCCGGTTTTTGTTTGTTTTAGCAGTATGGTGCCTGGCGGCTTCCCAGGGCTTTGCTGAGCCTTTAAAATTCACCCCGGATGTATACGCGGGTTGGGGTCAGCAAGCCCAGGACGCATTGAATCACCAGGATTACGGACGCCTGGAAGGCCTTCAAAACGTCATGCGGGAATTTGAAGTGGAAGCTGACGAACCTTTCTACGTCGACAAGTATTACGCTTCTCTGGCTTCTGTGGCGAACATGTCGAAGCTCTTGGCCTGGACGGACGCCAAGCCCCAGTCGGACCTGGCCTGGACCATCCTGTCGCAGGCGGATTTGTACCAGGCCCGGAAATTTCGGGGCAATAAACCTGATCAGGACGCTCCCCCGGCCGCATTGAAACTTTTCAAGGAATATCTGGACAAATCCCAGGCCTGCCTGGACAAGGCTGTGAAGCTCAACCCCAACAATCCCTATGCTTGGGTCTTTTACATGGGTTTGGATTTCCTTTCCCACGCGGACGAAGACAAGGTGGAATTCCATTTTGAAAAGGCCATCCAGGCCCAACCCAACTGCCTGGACGCCTACCGGAACAAAGCGGATTATTTGAGGCTTAAATATGGGATGTCTTCGTCCCAATACACCGATTTCATCCAAGGCGTCACGTCCAAGGCTCCGGCGGGTTCCTCCCTGGGCCTGTTGGAACTCAACCTTGTCGAAACCCGCATCCTCCAGGAAGTAAGGGAAGGAACTGAACCTACGGCCGCCCTGAAGGAAAAAGAGATATGGTCCCTCATCCAAAAAATATTCGAACCCTATTTCAAGGACCATCCAGACGCCAACGTGATGCGGGCACGATATTGCTGGCTGGCCTGCTCCGCTGGCCACTGGGACATTGCGAAGGCGCAGTTTGAGGCCCTGCAGGACGAACAAGGTGCCGTGTGGTTCTGGGGAGGATGGATGAGCCCCGCCGACTATGGGCGGTCCAAGAAAGACGCCTATGACAAAACCCAGCCGTTCTTTCACCAACCGCCGATCCAATGGAACCAGGCGCCGCCTGGGAAAACACGGTGAACTTGAAAGGGCCGAAGGGGAAGGCGCGGGCCTTGGCAGCGGCCCTACTTTCGGTGCTTTGGGCCTTATGCCCTCCGACTTTCGGCGACCCCACGAGCACCCAGTCTCTGAGGGACGACCAGGCGGCCGCCTGGGCGGATTTCCAGAAGGGGGAATACGAGCCCATCCAGGGCACCGCCATTGAATTCCAGCAGTTTGAAAAGACGGGCCAGGAAGTTTATTTCTCCACGACGCTTTATAAAAATTTATCGAACCCCAACAACCTGTCGCAGCTACTGGAGTGGACCCAACAAAACGATGGGTCCGACGTTGCTTGGACGGCCTTGGGCCTTTGCTATATCCACGTGGCCTGGAATTTCAGGGGCAACGGCCCGGTCACTTCCGTGCCGCCTTCGGCACTCCAGCCTTTCCATGAAAATCTCGCTGAAGCCCGCACATGTCTGGAAAAGGCCGCCCAACTGAACCCCGATAACCCCTATCCCCTGGCCTATCAAATCGAGATCGATAAGGGCTTGGGAGCCCCGGAAACGGTGATGGAGGAACATTTCCAAAAGGCCATCCAGGTGGACCCCAACTGCCTGCCCGCCTACTGGCTGAAGGGGTCCTTCCTTTCCCCTCGATGGTACGGGTCCTGGAACCAACTCAAGGATTTTTACATGAAAGCGGGGAAAACCGCCCCCCAGCATTCCCCGGTCCGCCTGCTAGTCCGCGACTACCATACCGAATACGGGCTCAGCCTACCCAATGAGGCGCAAAGGGTGGAATATTGGTCCGAACCGGAGGTTTGGAACGACATGAAGACGGCATACGGGGATTTTCTTGAGGACCACCCGGACTACCAGACCATTCGCTGTGAATTCGCCCGTTACGCCGTAATGGTGGGGGACAGGGAGGCCGCGGAAGCCCAATTTAAAATCCTGAAGAAGCTCAAGAGTCCCGACTGGAAAACCGCAGGCTGGGCAAGCCTGGAAGCCTATCAAAAAGCGAGAGACCAGTTTTAAATTTTATTTTTTCAAAATTCGACGGACCGGGGTGAGGAATGAAAAAGATACTGCCTGTTTTGGGTTTAACTTATCTGGGCTTGGCTGCGGGGGCGTGGGCGCAAGATTGGAACGGCCTCGGGGCCGGGGAGGCCTCACCCACTTTGGGCCAGATCAAGGCCACCCAAAAAAGCCTGGCGGAATTAACGGATGACTTGGTTGATACCCAGGCACAGCTAAATTATTTCTCGCAAAAAATACTCCGGGAGCAACTTGGGGACGAAGTGATGGCCGCCCAGAAGGCCGGGAACAGTGAGAAGGCGGATTCAATCCAGCGCGAAATCGATTATTTGGATTATTTGGGGAAAACCGTCCAATACCAGCAATCAGCGATCCTGTCGGAAATCTTCAAGGTCCAGAAATTGAAACTGGATTACCTGGATGAATTTTGCCGAAAGCAGTCGGCCAAGGCCCAGGCCGACGGAGATTCCCAAAAAGTGTTAGAGTTGAAAGAAATAGAAAATTTTCATCAAGAGGGAGAGGATTTATTGAGCCAATCCCTCCAATTGAACCAAGATTTAATATCCGCCCAGGCGAAATTTGATTTTAAGGCGGTTCAAACCACACGGCAAAAGATGAGTGATTTAAAAAAACAATTGAACGTCCTTTTGGATGAATCCAGGGAAAAGATCTTCCGAATCCAAGGGCGGGCAAACGCATTGGACGGGAGCATTTAAGGGAACCGAACCGCTCATTGTTCTGCCAATTGATGGTGACCGCTTGATCCCGCGTTATTTCAAGTGACATTCCGGGACAAGTGGCTTTAAAGGCGTGGCTATGTCGCCCTTGAAATAGGTGCTCCCGGGTAAGCACACTTGTCCACGACGGGGACCCATCGTGGACAAGTTAAAGCTAAGAGTTAACAGGCAATGGATAAAATATTCATCTTTAGCTTGCTGGCGATACTATTTGCCATTGGTATAGCGATTTTGAAATTAATATTTCCAAAACAGAAATCCCCCACAGGGTTTGAGGCATACCTCAAAGGCCGGAAAGCCGACCAGGAAGGGGATTATTCCAAAGCGATGGAATGGTATTTAAAAGCTGTTGATCAAGGAAATGCTGAGGCTGAAATCTGTATTGGGTTCTACTATGACAAAGGGCTGGGGGTAGTTCAGGATCAAAAAGAAGCCAAACGGTGGTATCAAAAAGCCGCTGATAAAGGCCTTGCTGTCGCCCAAAACAATATGGGAGTCATTTACCGGGATGGCATCGTAGTCTCCAAGGATTACCAGGAAGCCATGGAGTGGTTCCAAAAGGCTGCAGAGCAAGAGTACGCCTGGGCGGAATACAACATCGGATATTTATTTTTGTAACTGTTCAGGCTAAAGGCAGTAGTGAAGGGGCCATTCTGCCTGCCCGACAGGCACCTACCGCCTCGGCTAAGTAATCCAACACATTGCGTTTCTGCTTGCGAAGCGTCTGCACCGCCGTCAAGACTCGTTCCGTGAACCGGCATCCTTCCGGGCTGCGGTTACCATAACTGCGCTTACGCCACAACACGGCTGT
>JASHNQ010000100.1 GCA_030041545.1 candidate division FCPU426 bacterium
TCACGGGCACGGATTTATCGGCGGTACCGGAGTTATCCGTCTGCCTGGCCGTGCTGACGGGATTCTCGCTGTTTTTTTACGTCCTTTCCTCCTGGGCTGTGGAAAAGACGAACGAAACGAGATAAACAAAGGATCCCCGCGGAGACGCGGAGGTTGCGGAGACAATTTTAAAAGATGGGCAGAAAAAACCGCACTTCATCGCCTTTAACAAAAACAATTCTCGTCCTCGTGTCGCTTGGGGCGCTGGGTTTCCTGGGCTGGCGGGTTTGGAGCACCCGGCCCTCCAATAAGTTCCAGGAACCCCTATTTGCGGCCCCCCGGTTTTCCTTTATGGACAGCGATGGGAAGGTTTTTTCCAGCGATGAACTGAAAGGAAAGGTCTGGGTGGTGGACTTTATTTTCAGCCACTGCGCGGGCTCCTGCCCCATGTTAAGCCAGAAGATGCGCGACCTGCAGGAGGCGTGGAAAGGCAACCCGGATTTGAGGCTAGTTACTTTTACCGTGGACCCCGAGAGAGACACGGCGCCGGTCTTGAAACAATACGCCGAGGATTACCGGGCCGACACGAGCCAATGGGTGTTCCTGACGGGGAAAAAGGACGACATCTACCAAACGATCCGCGATGGATTCAGGGAAATCGCCGCCCGCGATGAACAGGCCGGACCCGGATTCGATTTCATCCATACCACGCGGATGGTCCTGGTGGACGGCAACGGGGAAATCCGGGGGCTTTACGACGGCGAGGACGATAAAGACGTCCAAAAGCTGCGGCAGGACATCCAATACCTTATGAGTTCCTGGAGTCACGCATGAACATCAACATCTTACCCATGATCAACGCCGGGCTAAACGGCCTGAGCGCCATCCTTCTTTTGACGGGGTACACTTTCATCCGGCGGGGCAACCGGGAGGCCCACCGGATTTGCATGGTCTCGGCCTTTATTGTTTCCATCGTCTTCCTCGTCTCCTACCTCGTCCACCACGCCTTGGCGGGAATCATTTATTACCCGGGCCATGGATGGCCCAAAATCCTCTACGAGACCATCCTCACCACGCATACGATCCTGGCCGTCACCGTGCCGGTCCTGGCGATCGTCACCCTCCGGCGGGCCCTCAAGGGCGATTTCGAAAAACACCGGAAGATCGCCCGGGTCACTTTTCCCATCTGGCTCTATGTTTCGGTCACGGGCGTCATCGTTTATTTCATGCTTTACCGAGGCTTTCTCCAGTAATCCTTTCCGAATATCCCGCCTCATTGGTTTTTCCGGCGCGCCGCCCTAATATCTCTTTACGGAATTATGTACTTGGCGTTAGTTTCCAAAAACCCTCGCCCCTTGGGGGAGAGGGTAGGGTGAGGGGTGTAGTGAAACCTATGAAATCACCCTCACCCCGGCCCTCTCCCCTCGAGGGAGAGGGGGGATAGACGTCAAATCAACTGCGAACTGACGCCAAGTGCATAGTTCCCAAATTGATTATGCGGATGAGGGCAAAATTCCGGCGACGAAGGAGGAGGCGATGGGGTTTTTCGGCTTCGGCGATTCCAAGGGCATGGGATCGGTGGATACCATCATCGGGCAGGACACCTCCCTGCGCGGGAACTACAGCTCCAAGCGCAGCATCCGGGTGGACGGGGAAATCCACGGCAACGTCACCAGCGAGGACGGCATCATCGTGGGCGTCAAGGGTTTGGTGCGGGGAAACCTGACGGCCAAGTCCGTGGTCGTGGGCGGCAGGGTGAAGGGCAATGTCACGGCCTCCCAAAGGCTGGAACTGCGGGAAACGGCGCAGGTGGAAGGCGACCTTTCGGCCTCCGTCCTCATCATCGAGGAAGGCGCCGTCTTCGAGGGCAACTGCCAGATGGAAGACGCGGCCAAGGTGGTGGACATCCAGAAGGCGCGGGAGAACTAAAACCGGCTCACGGTCGACAGTCCACGGTTCACAGTCAAAAAAATGCCAAAGAGACACTCTTGGTGTTCTAGAACCCGGTCCTGAAAAATACCCCCTGCTGATGCTAGAATCACCTTCCTGATGAAAAAGAAACAACGAAAAGAAATTTATCTCGACAGCGCGGCCACGACCCGGCAAAAACCGCCCCAAGTGCTCAAGGCCGTGACGCAATACGCCACCGCAATCGGCGTATCCCACGGCCGGGGGACCTATGAAGCGGGTATCCGCGCCAATGAGTTGGTCTTCGGGACGCGCCAGGCCCTGGCCAAACTCTTCAACGTCCAGCGCATGGACCATATTGTCTACGCGAAGAACGTCACTGAGGCCGTAAATATGGCTTTAAAGGGTTTCCTCCAAAACGGGGACCACGTGGTGCTTTCCAGCCTGGAGCACAACGCGGTCATCCGGCCCTTAAACAAACTGAAGGCCGAACCGGGGATTGAATACACCCTTGTCCCGGCCAACAGCCTGGGTCGCCTGAATCCTTATGATTTCGAGAAGGCCCTGAAACCCAACACCAAGCTCGCCTGCCTGGTGCACGCCTCCAACGTCACCGGGAATTTAAGCCCTCTGGAGGAAGTAGGCGCCCTTTGCGCCAAAAAGGGCATCGCCTTCCTGGTGGATACGGCCCAAACCGCCGGGATCGTGCCCATTGATATGCAGGCCCTTCATATCGATTTTCTTTGTTTCACGGGACACAAGGGACTCATGGGTCCGCCTGGAACCGGCGGCCTGGCGGTTTCCCCCAAGTGGAACCTGGATTCCTTTATTGAGGGCGGCACGGGTTCCAACAGTGATAAGGAGGAACAGCCCTCCCAATGGCCGGACAAGTTCGAGAGCGGCACCCAAAATTACTGGGGTTTGGCCGGTTTGAAAGCCGCCGTGGATTTCCTCTTAAAAACCAGCGTGCAGGCAGTGAGGCGCAAGGAAGAGGCCCTGACCGGCCAATTCCTCAAGGAAGCGGAGAAGATCAAGGGCGTCAAACTTTATGGATTGCCCGCCGGGGCTGAAAAGGAAAGGGTCGGAGTGGTATCCCTTAATATTGAAGGGAGGGACCCTTCCGAGGTGGGGTTTGAATTGGATGAAAAGTACGGCATCATGACCCGCGTGGGGCTCCATTGCGCGCCCTTGGCCCACCGTACGATCGGCACCCATCCGATCGGCACTGTGCGGTTCAGTTTCGGGTATTACAACACGGAAAAAGAAATCGAAAAAGCCGTAAAGGCACTGAAAGATATAACCAACAGCTAACATAAAGCCACGAAGATGCAATGATGATCGAATATCATTTTTAATTCCTTTGTAACTTTGAGTCTTCGTGTTGAACGTTTTTTAGAGGTTTTTAAATGAAGATCGGCGTAGCAATGAGCGGAGGGGTGGACTCCTCCACCGTCCTGGGCCTGCTCAAGGAGCAGGGCCATGACGTGGTGGGGCTCACCCTCAAGATATTACCCTGCGAGATCACGCCGGGCGAAAACGGCGCGGTTTCGGTCAAGACCGTCGAGCCCAAGGGCCAGCGCTGCTGCTCGGTGGAGGACATCCAGGACGCGCGGGATGTGGCCTTGAAGCTGGGCGCGCCCCATTACGTCAACGAGGGCCTGGACGTGTTCCGCGCGAAAGTCGTGGACCGTTTCCTGGACGAATATGAGCAGGGGCTCACTCCCAACCCATGCGTGGAATGCAACCGCTTCGCCAAACTGCCCCTTCTTCTTCAGCAGACCTTGACCCTGGGCTGCGAGAAGATGGCCACGGGCCATTACGCCAAGCTGGACCAGGACCCGGCCACGGGCCGATGGCGCCTGCGAAAGGCTACGGACCCGGATAAGGATCAGAGTTACGTTCTATATAAACTCACCCAAAAACTCCTTTCCCACCTTCTTTTTCCCTTGGGCGAGATCACCAAGCCCCAAGTGCGCGAGATGGCCAAGCGCATGGGGCTTAATACGGCGGAAAAACCCGAAAGCATGGAAATCTGCTTCGTGACCCAAAAAAGTTACAGGGATTTCGTCAAGATGCACCGGCCCCGCGCCTTTGTGCCGGGCAATATTGTGGACGTGGAAGGGAACGTGCTGGGCAGGCACGAAGGTATCGCCGGTTATACCATCGGCCAGCGAAAGGGAATGGGCCTCTCCGGCGGGCCTTACTTCGTGGTGGAACTCCAGCCTGACACGGCCACTGTGGTCGTGGGGCGGGACAAGGACACTTTCGTCAAGGAATTCCGGGTGTCGGAAATGAACTGGGTTGCTTGGGAAGCCATCACCGAACCCCGCGAAGTGATGGCCAAGATCCGCTACCGTTCCGTGGAGCAGCCTGCGGTCATTTATCCCGAAAATCCCAAACAGTTGAAGGTCGTCCTCAAAGATCCGGCCCGGGCCGTCACGCCGGGCCAGTCCACGGTCTTTTACGACGGCGATATCGTGGTCGGCGGCGGGGTCATTCAGAAACCGTAAAATTAAACAACATTTCGCGTCTTCGCGGTGGAAATCCGTTTTTGGGTTAAGTACTGGGGAAGGAAAGGGTAACCGTGGTTCCTTGGTCTGCCCCGCTTTTTATCTCCACGGTCCCAGCATGCAGGTCCATGATGCTTTTCACGATGGAAAGCCCCAGCCCCGCCCCTCCTGAAGCGGAGGTGCGGGAGGAGTCCACCCGGTAAAAACGGTCGAAGACCCGGGGGATTTGGCTGGGGGGTATCCCTTCGCCCGTATCGGAAACCTCCACGCTGACTTTTTCGCCGCCATTGAAGCTTTTCAAAAGGACCGTCCCACCGGCTGGAGTATGCTTCAAGGCGTTTTCCACAAGGTTCCCCACCGCCCTTTGAAACAGGGGCCGGTCCAGATTCGCCCGCAAGCCTTCCTGGGTTTCCACTTTCAAGACGATGCCCGATTCCCCCGCCGAGGGGCCGTAAAAGTCGTGGAGAAGGACGAGTTCCTTCTTTAAATCCACTTCCTCCCGCTGGATCTGGGTTTCGGGATTCTCCGCCCGCGCCAGGAAAAGAAGCCGGTCGATGAGGTTGGAGAGCCTTTGGTATTCTTCCAAGAAGGAGCCCAGAAGTTCCTGGTATTCGCCGGGTTTTCGTTCTTTGCTTAAGGCCACTTCCGCCTCCCCCCGGAGGTTCTGGATCGGCGTCCTCAGTTCGTGCGCGATGTCGGAACTGAACCTGGAAAGCCGGATGAAGGACTCTTCCAGGCGGTCCAACATGTCATTGAAGGTCGCGGCCAGGTTAGAAAGTTCGGAAGGCATATCCTTCCGTTCCAACCGCTCATGCAAAGTACTGGACCTGATCCGGGCGGCGGTTTCCGCCATTTTCCGGACAGGCCGGATTCCCCGGTTCGCGATCCAATAACCCACCAGAGCGCATATGAGGAAAGAAAAACCGACCACTTTCAAAAGCTTTTTCCTGAATTTCTCCAAAATGACCCCATCGGGACTTATATCCATCGCTATCTGGACAGTGACGGCCGGATGGATGAACCCCTCCCAAGGAACCTGGGTCACCAAAACCCGAAAGGCCCCCCCTTCCTGGGAATGGACCGTCGAAGTGGGATTACCGGGAGATCTTTGCTTAAACAATTGGACGGGCAGGGTTTGGGACATTCCAGGGGTTTCGGTTAATACCTGGGCGCCATCCAATATCCTCGTGCAAAACGAGACGGTCCGGTACCAAAAGGGCAAGACGCCTACGAATTTCCGAAGATCCTCCTGGTCTCCTGGGTTTTTTTTCATGTAAGCGGTTAAAATTTGGAGTTTTTGGGAAAGCTGGAGGTCATCCTGGCGTTCCAGGCTACGGGAAAGGGCGCTGTAAAGATAGCCGGAAGCAGTCAGGATCAGCGCGAAAGCGGAAAGGGTGTACCAAAGGGTCATGCGGGCGGCCAGGGAGCTGAGCCACTCAGTCCAGGTTTTTTTAACCCCGGTCTTCGAGGACATAACCCACCCCCCGCACCGTATGGACCAGCTTCCGGTCGAAGGGATCGTCCATTTTGGAACGGAGCCGGCGGACATGGACATCCACCACGTTGGTATCGCTGTCGAAATTCACGTCCCATACTTGTTCCGCCAGGAAGGTCCGGGATAGAACCTCACCGCTCCTGGAAGCGAGAAGATAAAGAAGAGAAAATTCCTTGGGAGTGAGGTCAATCCGCTGGCCGCACCGCTGGGTCTTGTGACGGATGGGGTCGATTTCCAGGTCCGCGATCCGGAGGGATTCGGAGGGCCGCACCGGGCTGCGCCGAAGAAGGGATCGAACGCGGGCCAAAAGCTCCACGAAAGCGAAAGGCTTCACCAGGTAGTCGTCCGCGCCC
The DNA here is from genome assembly GCA_030041545.1 of candidate division FCPU426 bacterium. Classification (GTDB taxonomy): domain Bacteria; phylum Oederibacteriota; class Muellerivitia; order Muellerivitales; family Muellerivitaceae; genus JAJPJW01. The sequence goes on from JASHNQ010000100.1 coordinate 6,246, forward strand.
GATTCCAGGCCCCGCACCCGGTCCTCCACCGCGTCCCGGGCGGTCAGGAAAAGAATGGGGAACCGGTGTCCCGAGTGTCGCAAGTCGGAAAGAATAGACCAACCATCCTTGCCCGGAAGCATGACGTCCAGGATAAGCAGGTCATAACCGCCCCCCAGGGCCATATTGAAACCTTCCTCGCCGTTGCCGGCGCGGTTGACCGTATAGCCGTTCTCCACCAAACCCTTGGCAAGATAAGCGGAGGTTTTGGCCTCGTCCTCAACTACCAGGATTTTCATCGTCACCGGATGCCCCCGTTCGTGCGGCCCCTTTTCTTCCAAATTCCCAAGAGCCGACCGCTCTACTTGGACCTGGAACATTATTGTTCACGGCGGTTTTTGAGAAAGAAGAATAAATTGAATTTTCTAAAATTTTACATGGGGTGAACAAGAAGGTTCGATCCGAATTTATTCCCGGAAACTTCCCCTAGCCGGTTTGTTTTTCCATCTTCGCCCAATTTGTTTTTGAGCGCCAGGTAAAACGAACTACGTTTACGTTTTTTTTGAAAGCCCTGAAGACACCCATCAACAATTCCAAAATTTGAATCTGAAATTGCAATGACGGCAAGATGACGATTTCTTCATCGTATCGTTACTCTTTCTTTACCCCTTCGAAACTCATCGGGCAACGCCCGCGGTTAAATTCCTCTCCCATCAACATCACCGCCGCGTGGATTTTAATCCCTAAAATTTTCGCGATGGTCACCATGGAAGCCCCTGCAAGGGAATCCATCTTTAATCAGAAAGGAATGGGTCATGCGAATGAAGCCGCGCGGTTCTGATTTTCTGGTCGCCATTTTGTTTTCGTTGTTTCTCTTGATAACTGCCTCCGGTGTGAAAGCCGACACGGGCTCCAAGTACCTGGTGGAGGCGCAGGCCAACACCACTTCCGCCAATACGGCCGTGGAAGCCCCAGGCAATACACTGGCGGCCTCCACGAACCCGGTGGAGGGACAAGGCAACACCCTCTCGGCTTCCGTGTCCGGGGTTTCCACACTGCCCGAAGTCACGGTGAAGGCCAAGGGCATCGACCAGGCCCAGGCCTTCGACGAGATGCACGATTCCTTGAACAAGGTGAACATCCTTTCCCAGGACCAGATCAACCAGACGCCGGCCAAGACCATCGCCCAGGCGGCCGAGGAGTTGCCCGGGGTCGGAACCCAGCATGACACCAGCGAACCCCGGTATATCGACATCCGGGGCACGGACTCGGACTTTAACATCGTCACTTTCAATGACACGATCATCCCGTCCTATGACGAGTCGAACAGGTCGGTGGATCTCGACGACATCCCGGCCGGCTTGGTGGGTGAAATGGAAGTCTTCAAGACGATCCTGCCGGACATGGACGCCCAGGGGATCGGCGGCCAGCTGAACCTCGTTCCCAAATATGCCTCGGATTATCCGGACGGGTTGCTCGAACTGAAGGCCGAAGGGGAATATTTCCCGGAACGCAACCAGCCCGGCGTCATGGGCTGGCTGACTTGGGCCGGTAACTACAACCTGGGGGGGAAAACCAACCTGGGGATCGTCGTCGACGGCGGGTATCAATATAGCCGGTTCGGGATCGACGACTTGGAGGACGTCTATTCCGACCCCGGCACTGATCCCGTGTCCCCTCATTCGGTCGATGATTACGAATTCCGGTATTACGACTACGAGCGGGACCGGGCCGGAATCGGGACGAACATCAACCTCGACTTCGATAGGGAAGACAAGCTCTATTACAATTTGATGTACAGCGGTTATGACGAGTACCGCATGCCCGTATGGCACACGGTTTATAACAACCTGGATGCCTACGCGTCGGACGGCTCCTACATCAGTCCCGACGGAACCATTACGCTTCCCGATGTCGAGGCCCAAGCTAATCCGGTCGATGTCGAAAAAACCATGACGACCAAATTGGAGCAATACCGCACCTTGGCCACGGGATTGGGGGGGCAAAACGACCTCGGCGGGTTCATCCTGGACTATAAAGCCAGCTTCTCCTATGCGTGCAATAACCAGCCCTATGACTATGGTTATGAATTTAAAGATACGAGTGTTACGGGCTCGCTTACTTATAACAACACCCCGAATAATGGGAACAGCCCGACCTTCAACTTCAGCGGCCTGAATGGGACGGACACCAATCCGGACAATTACATCCTTGATGGCGGCGCGACTAACGGCACCGACAACTACCAAGTGGCCCAGTATGGCGCTAAGGCCGACGGCAAGTTCGATATACCCCTCGGGGGGGACGATACCAGCACGGTCAAATTCGGCACGGCCGCAAGGTTGGAATACACTACCTATGTGAATTATAACTACACCGCATCGCCAACCGCGGTCCTGCAGATGTCCACCGTCTTGGGCCCCAGCAACCTCAATTTTTATCCCGGCGGCATCTACAACATGGGGCCCCTTCCGGGTGTCGAGCAGACGGAAAGCCTTCTCAACAACCCGAACCCCTACGTGGGGCCCTACCAAGAAATCGATCCGGTGGGGGACCAGGGGGGCGACTATAACAACTGGGAGGATGTCTACGCGGCTTACGCCATGGACACCATCAAAAGCGGCAATATGGAGGTCATGGGCGGGGTCCGGGTCGAGGTCACCCATATTGACTATAACTGGTGGAGCGCTTACGCCTACGATAGCAACGGTAACCCCACGACGGAATTGAGCGCCGCCATCCCCGAGAACGGGGCGATCAACTATGCCAATGTCCTGCCGAGCCTGGGAATGAAGTATACGTTCAATCCAACATTCCTGACCCGGGTCAACTATTCACAGACCATCTCCCGTCCGACCCAAAACGAATATATCCCCGATTTCAGTTTGCCGCAGGCCCTTAGCGCGCAAGTTGGGGACGCGATCGCCCAATTTGTCATCGGCAACCCCAACTTGAAGCCAATCGTCTCGAACAATATCGACAGCTCCTGGGAATTTTATCCGGAGAAGGGGTCCATCCTGTCCTGTGACTTTTTCCTCAAGGACATCACCAACTATATCGCGCAAAATTACAGCCAGGTGGATAATTCCGGGGGAGTGACCCAATGGAGTTCCTACTACAACATTCCCACTGCCGATATCTATGGGGTGGAATTCCAGTACCAGCAGCAATACACCATGCTGCCCGGCATCTTGGGCGGGTTGGGTTTCCGCGGGTCCATTTCCTTTATAGGTTCTGAGGGCGAACTCTCGCCTGGGGTCTATGGCGAACTGCCCAGCCAGTCCGACCTCATCTGGGAAACCGGAATCTTTTACAAGAAGGGTGGCCTTACCTTCGACGTCTCGGGTAACTTCACCGGAAAGAATCTGACCGTGGTCGGGGATCCAAACACGGACAATTCCCCGAACCAATATTATGACGATTATTTCCAGATCAACGCGAAGGTCCAATACGCCTTCACCAAGGACTTCACGGTCTATGCCGACGGGGACAACCTGAATAACGCGGACCTTCGTTATTACGAGATCTCCCCGCAATACCCGATCCAGAACGAGTACTACCAGCCCTCGTGCGACCTCGGCGTGGACATAACTTTTTGAGAAGCCGGCCACCCAGGCTTCAGGGGGATAGCTCTCAACCCCTCGTCCAACCCGGCAAGAGTTTAAAAACCCAGCACGATTTCGGCTTCAGGGACCTAAATCGTGCGCCGGGTTTGGGCATTTCAAGGCTGAAGGTTGGATTCCCATGGTTTAAGGGATAAATTTCAGTTGGATGTGACTTTTGTCGGAATCTTTGAAAACCACAACTTTGTTAAAAACCATCGAAACCTTCGGGGCCCGGTGGTTTTTTTTAACGGCCGTGAAATATACTGCGGCCCCTGCGGTAAAACTTGATAGAAAAGGACATCTTAAATGAGCTTGATTTTTATGCATATGGCCTTGTTGGGCGACACTTGGGTGATCGGCCTGCTCATTTTGGCCAGCATCGTTTCCATCGGGGTCATGTTTGAACGCTGGCGGGTCTTCCGCAAGAACCAGGGCGACCTGGCCGCCTTGATGGACGGGCTGGCGGCCGGCCTGGAAAAAGGCGACATCCCTGGCGCGATTGCCCTGGCGGAAAACAGCACAAGGGTGGAGGCCCGGGTGGCCCTGGCGGGGTTGAAAAACTTCCCCAAGGGCGCGGCGGCCGTGGAGGAGGTCATGGTTTCCCACTGGTTGAGGGAAAAGCTGGAACATGAAAAGTACCTGATCATCCTGGGGACCCTGGGCAACAACGCGCCCTTCGTGGGGCTTTTCGGGACGGTTTTGGGCGTGATCAAGGCCTTCAACGACCTGGGGCTGACGGGCCAAAGCGGCGTATCGGTCGTCATGGCCGGAATTTCCAGCGCCCTGATCGCAACCGCCTTCGGCATCCTGGTGGCCATCCCGGCGGTCGTGGCCAACAACTTCTTCCTGACCCGCCTGGGGGAGATCCAGACCAACACCGACAGCCTTTCCCGCATTCTCCTGGCCTACCTCAAGCAAGAGAAGGCCAAGTAATGCTGCCCGGCTCCAGCGAGAGAGGACTTGTCACCGGCATCAACGTCACCCCCCTGGTGGATATCACCCTGGTGCTGTTGATCATCTTCATGGTGACGGCCAGCTTCATCAGCGAGCAGGCCCTCCAGGTGCACCTGCCCAAGGTGGTCAAGGAGGAAAAGGCCCCCCAACCCGCACTAGTGGTGACCCTGGGCCTCGACGGGGAGCTCAAATTCAACCAGAAAAACATCGACCTGGCTGGCCTGACCCAACAAATGACGGTCGAGACGAGCGTCAACCCCGAGGTGAAGGTGATCTTCAAGGCGGACAAGGATGTCCCCTATGAGAAATTGGCCCAGGTCCTGGACGCGATCAAAATGGGGGGAGTCCAGAAGGTGGCCCTGGCCATGGACCGGAAATAGTGGACCGGTACTTCGGCGGCATCCTGGTGAACCGGTACTTCAGCAATACTGAAATGAACCGGCTCTTCGAGGATTTCCTGGCGGACCGACTTTTCAGGGGCGTCCTGGTGTCGGGCCTCCTGCACGCCTCCATCTTCGGCATCGCCCTGGGGATCATCGCCTGGGCGGAAGCCCATTCCGAATATCAAACCAATGTCGACCTGAGCGCCACTCCTCTTTTGACCCTGCAGTCCAATCCCGTCAAGCCGCCTCCCCCCGAGACCTGGGTCCTGGCGAAAAAAAGCAAGGCCCCGCCGCCGCCCTTGGTCACGCCCACGCCCACCCCCGAGGCGGCCCCCATGGTGGCCGCGGTCCGCCAACCTTCCTTGATCGGCGGATTCATCGATGAAACGGATTATCCCCTCGAGATGCGGAAGCAAAAGAAGGAAGGCCTGGTGATCGTGGAGCTTCTCATCAACATCGAGGGGAAGGTTGATAAGGTGACGATCCTCCAGGGCGCCGATCCGGCCTTCAACGCGGTGGTATTGGAGAAACTGAAGGATGCGAGGTTCCGTCCCGCCTTGGACAAGATGGGCGAACCCATCAACTGCCGGGTGCGGCTTCC
>JASHNQ010000101.1 GCA_030041545.1 candidate division FCPU426 bacterium
TGGACCTGTCGGCCTCCCTTTGGCACGGCACCGGCCCCATGAGCAAGCGGGAAACGGCCCTGCGGCTTTGCGCGGTGCTGGCCTTCGCGGCCGTCCAGCACCAGGACAGGGTGGGGCTTTTGATTTTCACGGACAGGGTGGAGTACTACGTCCCCCCCAAGAGGGGGAAGGCCGCCACCCTGGGCGCCTTGCGGGAACTGGTCCGGTTCAAACCCTCCGGCCGGCGCACGGATTACAGGCCAGCCTTCCGGATGCTCACGCAGGTGCTCAAGCGCCGCAGCGTGCTGGTGCTGGTTTCGGATTTCACCGAGCCCCTGCCCTTGGAAACGGCGGCGGTGCTGGCCCGACGGCATGATTTCGTCGTCGGGGTCATGAAGGACCCGTTGGAAAGCCCAACCGGTTCCTGGGACCTCCCTTTCCGCCTGCCCGCACGGCTTGCGGTGCGCGATCCCGAAACGGGCCGCGTTGGCTACCTTTCCGCGGCGGCGGGAGACATCCTGCGCCGGTTCCACGAGTTCCGGGAAGGCCAGCTCAAGGCCCTGACGGCCAAGGGCGTGGACCGGCTCGACCTACGGGCGGGGGACGATGTGGTGCCGGCCCTGATCCGGTTTTTCCGTCGGCGCATTGAAAGGCAAGGACGTCGATAAGATCAATTGGGAATTTGGAATGAGGAATTAGGAATTCAAGATTTTTAATTCCTGGTTCCTCATTCCTAATTCTAAATTTTTTTGAGAGGTGTTCAAAGTGGATATTCACGGGCTACATTTCGCCGACCCGGATTGGCTGCTGTGGCTTCCCGCGGTGCCGGCGCTGCTGTTGCTGGCCTTCTGGCATTCCCGGGCGCGACATTCCACCTTGATGGTCGGGAATCCCCGGTTGGTGGCGATGACCCCGGCGTTTTTTTCACCCCAACTGGTGCCTTGGCTTTTCCGGTTCCTGGTAATGGCCCTTTGCCTCCTGGCGGCGGCCCGGCCCCAAGCGGGCCAGAAAAAAGTCGAGGAAAAAAAGCCGGTCACGGACCTTTACGTGACCCTGGACGTTTCGGGTTCCATGGTCACGGACGACCTCAAGCCCAGCCGGGTGGAGGCCGCCAAAAAGCTCCTTTCCGAGTTCCTCGACGAGGTCCAAAACGTAAGGGTGGGGCTGACGATCTTCGCCCGCATCAGCTTTACCCAATGCCCCTTGACCACCGACGTCGCCATGGTCAAAAAACTGCTGCAGAACGTGGAGCCCGCGCCCCAGTCCATCAAGCTTGACGGAACGGCCATCGGGGACGCGCTGGTGGCCTCCCTCAACCGCCTTCAAAGCGGGGTGACCGCCTCCGCCCCCGCCGGCGCCACGGCACCCTCGGTCCTTCATAAGCTCCTGGGGTTGGGCACGCCGACGCCCTCCCCCGAGGAATCCAAGCCCAACAGCCAGGCCATCCTGTTGATGACCGACGGGGGCAACAACGCGGGCATCGTGGACCCCCTGACCGCCGCGCGGATCGTGGCCAGCCGGGGGATCAAGATCTACACCATCGGACTGGGAAGCCTGACCCGGAGGGTCCCCGCCTTTTTCCTGGGCCCCAACGGGAAACGCGTTTATGCCTTGGACCAGAACGGGAACCTGATCTATGAGGATCCTGTGGACATGGGTTTGCTGAAGGAAATCGCCCGAATCACCGGCGGGAAGGCCTATAACGCCAGCGACGACAATACCCTCAAGTCGGTCTTGCAGGACATCGCCCACCTGGAAAAAAAGGACGTCACGGTGACCACGCATTGGGAATACAACGAACTGGCATCCTATTTCCTCCTGGCGGCCTTTATCCTGCTGGTTCTCGACTTAGGAATGGAAATGACGGTGCTGCGCACACTACCTTGAACGAAAAGTTAGGAATCGGGAGTTGGAAGTTAGGGCTTTAAGACTTTCAACTCCCAACTCCCCACTTCTCACTCCTAACTGGAGGGACGAATGCATCTGGGCAACGAAAATTGGCTTTGGTGGCTGGCGGGCCTATTTACGGCCCTCGCTGGTTCCGCTTTTTACACCTTTTCACGGGACCGCCGGGACCTGGACCTGTTGGGCGCCCATAACCTGGTCTTGGCGCCGGGCGTGGTTTGGGCGCGGCGCCTGTTGAAGGGCGCCCTGGCCTTGACCGGCCTTTTCCTGGCCCTTTTGGGGGCCCTGCGGCTCCAAGGCAAGCCCGTCCCCGAGGACCTGAATTTAAACGGCATCGACGTCATGGTGGTGCTGGATGTTTCCAAAAGCATGCTGACCCGCGACATCGTGCCCAACCGCTTGGAAGCCGCCAAGAACGCTGTTTTGAGTTGGATGCAAAAACAGGAAGGCGACCGGGTGGGAATGGTCGTGTTCGCGGGAGAAGCCCTGGTGCAGGTTCCCCTGACCTTCGACCTGGAGGCCGTGTCCCTCGTGGTTTCCCGGGCCGACGTCAACTCGGTGGACCGCGGCGGAACCGACATCGGCAAGGGCATCGAGGCCGCCCTCTCGGCTTTCGACAAGGACGACCCGAACAAACGCGGCAAGGCCGTTCTGCTGATCACGGACGGCGAACTGACGGACGGGGCTTCCAACGTGGATCAAGCCTGCCAGGACGCCAAGGCCATGGGGGTTCCCATCGTGGCGGTGGGGATCGGGACCCGCCAAGGCAGCCCCATCCCGGACGGGGTTTCTTTTTGGGGGGAGCCTATATATAAGAAGGATCAGGCGGGCAACGTCCATATCAGCCGCCTGGACGAGGGAACCCTCAAGAAAATCGCCCAACTGACGGATGGGACCTTTGTGCAGGGAGACAGCCCTGAGAACCTGGCCTCCATCGAGGGGTGTTTGGACCGGCTCCAAAGGACCGAAATGAAGGGCCAAGGCGCGATGCGGCGCCAGGAATTGGCCCCCTCCCTGGGGGCTTGGTCGGCCGGCGCACTGTTGTTGTCGGCGTTGATTTAAAACGACACCGATTATTTAAATGTTATAGAAGGTCGGCATGAACGCAGATGAACACCGATTCTTAAAACTCAAACTCCTGATTTTAGGACTCCTGGTACTTGCTTGGGTCGCGCCTTTGACGGCCTTGGCCCAATCACCTGGCGACCAGGCCTACCAAAATAAGGATTACGGGGAGGCCGAGAAGTATTTCGGCGAAAAGGCGCAGAATGACCCGGCCGACGTCACGGACGCCTACGGGTGGGGCAACTCCCTTTACCAACTGGGGAAGTACGAGGAGGCGGAGAAGGCCTACGAGCAGGCCTTGGACAAGGACCCCCAGCTGGAACAGGGCTGGTATAACCTGGGAAATTCGGTATTTCAGCAGGACCGATACCGGGACGCCATCGGGGACTACCAAAAGGCCCTTCAATTGAACCCGAAAGATGAGGATGCGCGCCATAACATGGAGCTGGCGGAAAAGAAGCTGAAAGAAAACCCCCAAAAGGACAAAAGCCCAAAAAAGAAGGACGACCAACAAAAACAGGCGAATAACCAACAGCCACAACAGGGGCAGAATTCCCAGCAACAACAGAACCAACAGCAGAGCCAGCAACCCAACCAACAACAAAGCCAAAAACAGCAGTCGAACCAACCATCCCAAAACAACAACCGTCAAAACCAACCTTCCCAACAGCAGCAATCCCAAAACCAGAAAAACCAGAATCCCAACCCCAATCAACCGGGCCCTCAACCGGGGCAAGGCCAGCCTGCCCCGGCGCCCCAGCCCAATCCCGAAGCGGACCAGGCCAACCATGAAAGGGAACAGGACCAACAACGCCAGGAGGAAGCACGGAAACAATTGGGGATGACGGACCAACAGGTCCAAAACCTCATGGCCCAGCTGCGGCAGCAGGAAAAAAACAACCAGCAGTATTATTCGGCCAACCCCAAGAGGGACCAGAGCCAGCCCGGCGACATCTGGAACTACCTGCCCAAGGAACAGCGTGATTTTTTAAAGCGTTTTTTCGGGGAGCCCCAGAAGGGCGGCGACAGCGTGCCGGAGGACTGGTGACCCAAAGGTAATTTTGAATTTTAAATTCCGAATTATGAATTAAGGTGATTTTTCGATGGCGAGCCGCCGAAAAATTCGTAAAATTTTTAAAGTTTTTTCAATCCAAAAGGGAAGAACCAAAATGAAAAAAGGGGTTCGGCTGTTCTTGTGCTTGGCGGCCTTTTGCGCTTGGGGGCCCGGAGCCCCGCCCGTTCGCGCCCAGGACATGACGGTGGGCCTGCGCATGGACGTGGACCAACGGCAGGTGGAGGTAGGGGACACCCTGACGCTCACCATCGAATTCAAGCAGGTGGGAAACGCCAATTCGTCCATCGTGGGCGGGCCGACCATCCCCACGCCGGAGCATTTTGAAATCCAGGGGGAATCCACCGGCACCCAGGTGGAAATCATCAACCAGGAATCCACGATGGTTTCCACGACCAAGCTGACCTTGAGGGCCACCTCGCCAGGCGACGAGACCCTGGGTCCCGCGTCGCTGATCTACCAGGACCCCTCTTCGAAGAAACGGGAGATCAAGTCCAATATCGTGAACGTCACCGTGACGCCCAAAAGCGGTTTTTCCTTTTTCGGCGGGAAAAAGAAGGATGAGAACAACGCCGAACAACCTCCCCCGCCGAACGTCCCCGGCAACCCGGACGATTTAAGGGGATTGAAACCCCTGCTTCCGGAAACATCCAACTTCCTCCGCTATCTCCTTTGGACGGTGGTGGCCTTGTTGATCGCGGGTTTCTTCCTTTGGCAGTTCCTCGTTCCCAGGCGGCCATCCCCGTCGGCGCCCTCCTTGATGGGGACGGAGGGCCGACTCCGCGACGCCTGGAAAAAACTTGGCCAGGAGGATTTATCTTCCCAGGAATTCTGCCTGGGGCTTTCCAAGCTGGTGCGGGAGTGCGTCCAGTACCGTTACCAATTCCCGGCCGTGAATTACACCACGGAGGAAATTTTAAGGGAAACGTCGAAACGGAAGGCCACGGACGACGAGAGGGTGGCCATCGAGAAATGCCTGAAGGCCTGCGACCGGGTGCTGCACGCCGAAGGCAACCTGACGGGGCGGGACAGCTTGAGGACGCTGGCCTCGGCGCTCCTGCCGAAAACACCGAAACCATAAATCCTTCACCGCGGAGACGCGAAGAACGCGAAAGAGAAAATGAAAGAATTCAGTAAAAAGGATTTGCCTGAGGAAATTGAACGGATTGGGATGGTAGTTGTTGATGCAGCTTATACAGTTCATAGGACCATGGGACCAGGATTGTTAGAGAACGTTTACGAATCTTGCATGACAAAAGAGTTTGAAAAAAGAAAAACCTCCTTTGAGAGACAAAAATTTGTTCCTGTTTATTACGGAGAAGACCTTTTAGAGGAGAAATTGCGTGTTGATTTGTTGGTCGCTGGTAAAGTTGTTGTTGAAGTGAAGGCGGTCGAAAAATTAGTTCCGGTAAATGAAGCGCAAGTCATCACTTATCTTAAATTGACCGGATGTGAACTTGGATACTTGCTGAATTTCAACACCAAGTACTTCAAAGATGGAATTCAAAGGATTGTTTTGTCGAAAAAATAAAACGACTTTCTTCGCGGTCTTCGCGTCTTCGCGGTGAAAGTGTTGGAGGGTTTTATGCCGACGCAAACGGAAGAACTGACGGCCGAAGGACAGCGATTGAGCGAGCAGTTCGCCAAGGCGCGGGAGGAAGTCGCCAAGGTCATCGTGGGGCAGGAGGAATTGCTGGACCGCCTCCTGCTGGGCCTGCTGGCCCGGGGCCACCTCTTGCTGGAGGGCCTGCCCGGGTTGGCCAAGACCCTGGCCATCAAGACCCTCTCCCAGGCCCTGGGCGTCACGTTCAGCCGCATCCAATTCACGCCGGACCTCCTTCCGGCGGACCTCCTGGGGACCCGCATCTACATGCCGGCCAAGGGGGATTTCAAGACCCAAAAAGGGCCCATCTTCGCCAACCTGGTTTTAGCCGACGAAATCAACCGGGCCCCGGCCAAGGTCCAGTCCGCCTTGCTGGAGGCCATGCAGGAGCACCAGGTGACCATCGGCCCGGACACCTTCACGCTGGACGAGCCTTTTTTCGTGATGGCCACCCAAAACCCCATTGAGCACGAGGGCACCTATCCCCTGCCGGAGGCGCAGGTGGACCGGTTTTTCATGAAAGTCCGCGTGGGCTACCCAGGGTTTGACGATGAGAAGGAAATCATCGGCCGGATGACCAGCGGCACGGCCATCAAGACCCGTGAAATCCTCTCCGGCCAGGCCATCCTCAAAGCCCAGGGCATCGTGGACGAAATCCACGTCAGCGAGCACCTGAAGGAGTACATCGTCCACCTCGTCACCGCCACGCGCAAGCCCCAGGACTACCAGTTGGAGAAGCTGTCCCCCTTGATCGAATACGGCGCCAGCCCCCGGGCCTCCATCGGGCTGACGGTGGCCGCCAAGGCCCACGCCTTCCTCAACGGCCGGGGATATGCCACGCCCGAGGACGTGAAGGCCCTGGCCGCGGACGTGATGCGGCACCGGTTGATCCTTACCTACGAAGCCGAGGCCCAAAACCTGAGGACCGACGACCTCATCGCCCAGGTTTTGAACAAAGTCAAAGTCCCATGAAAACCAGTCGACGGTCGACGGTCGACAACCCGCGGCGCCCAGCTATCAAGCCTTGGCGGCCGACGGTTGACGGTCGACTGCCGACTTTTTTGTTTGTTTTGGCGCTGGTTTTTTCCGGGTGCAAGCCCAAATCCAAATTCCCGGAAGCCAACCTCCCCCTGCCGCCGGGAGCGGATAGCGGCGTTTATGCCGGACAGTACATCCAAACGGATTACGGCTTCGGCTTCCCCCTGCCCCCCAAATGGCAGTGGCTGCGGCTTTCGGCGGAGCAGGAAGTGGATGAGGTGGCCCGTTTCGCCGACCCCACCGGCGATATGATGGCGAGGATTTCGGTGCAGTTATTGGGGGAGGGCCAAGCCTTGTCCAAGAAGGGTTGGGAGGAATCCTCGGAAAAGGACCTGGAAAACCACCAGTTTAAGATCCAAAAAGAGGACCCGGCGCAGGAATGGAAGACGGAGGATTCGGGGCCTTGGGTGGAAATCCCCTATCGCGTCACGGACGGCCGGGGAGCCGATTGGTTCGACGAGGAATGGGCCCTGGGCAAGGGGGACCTTCTGATCGGCGTCCACGCGCTGGTGCCTGGAAACGAAGCGGGCGGGGAAGGCGGAAGAAAATTCCTCAAGTCCTTGGAGGGCGCCTTAACCCAAATCCATTGGTACAGGCCCATCGGCCCAAGGGGCATTTCCCTGGACCGCTACCAACTCCAGCAATTCACGGAAGGGTTCTGCGGGGCCTTGGAAAGCCGGTCGGCTTCCAGGGCCGGTGATTATTTCGACGATATGTTCCCGGACCGAACCAAGTGGGACACCTGGTACCAGCAGGCGGTCGCCGGCGACCCCCAAACCTTCCAATTGAAGGCCGAACTTTCCGGATTGGTCATCAACGGCGACCTGGCCACGGCTACTTTCGCCTTGACGCGGAAGAATACGGGTTCTGCGGCCCAGAAATTCGACAAAAGTTTTTCCCTCTCCAAGAAGGAGGGGAGCTGGAAGATCATGGCTTCGTTGGATAAGAAATAAAGGGTTTCCGCCGTGAAAGCGGCCCGTCTTCAAGGGGAAGCCCGTTCAAATCCTGCCCGGAGGTGCCTTGAGGTGACCGACACCCCCGCCATGCCCCGGACTTCTTACGGAGACTTTTGGCGGCCCGCCTCGGTTTTGGCGGCCGTGGTCTTGCTGGCCTATCTTCCCCTTGGGAACAACGGGTTCGTCACCTGGGACGACCCCCTGGCCATCACCGACAACGTCTATCTGCGCTTCCTCAATCGGGAAAGCCTCCGGTGGATGGCCACCACCTTTCATACCGGGAACTGGATACCCCTCACTTGGTTCTCACTGGCGCTGGATTACCAGGTCCACCGCCTGGACCCGCGCGTCTTCCACTTCACCAACCTGGCGCTTCATATCGCCAACACCCTGCTGGTTTTCGGGTTTTGCCGCCGGCTCCTGTTTTTAGCGCGTCCAACGGAAGGGAACGCTGAAAATCCCCAATGGGAATTTTGGAGCGCCTTTTTGGCGGCTCTTCTTTTCGGCCTGCATCCCATCCACGTGGAATCAGTGGCCTGGGCCACGGAACGAAAGGACGTCCTTTACGCCTTCTTCTACCTTTCGGCGCTTTGGCTCTACTTGGATTACGGAGCCCCCAACAGCCGTTTTGAGTTCGAAGTTCTAAGCTCGAAGTTAAGGTGGTTTTTGAACCTTTGGTTCAAAAACACCCAAAATTCAGGATTGAGAATTCGAAACTTAAAATTGGTTTTTTGTTTTTTGCTTTTTGCCCTTTCCCTCATGTCCAAGCCCATGGCCGTGACCCTTCCCGCCGCGTTCCTGGCCTTGGACTTTTGGCCCCTTAGGCGCTGGCGAGAAAGAAGGTGGCGGAAGGCGGTCCTGGAGAAAATCCCCTTCTTTCTCCTGGGCTTGATTTTCGGTGGTTTAACCTTTGTTTCCCAAGCCACCACCCACGCCTTTTCCACCCTGGAAGGCTTGACGTTCCAGTTCCGGGTGATGAACGCCTTTCGTTCCCTGGTCTTTTACCTTTGGAAGATGGCCGTGCCGCTCAACCTCGTGCCGCTTTATCCCGTGCCCCGGGATGGAAACGGCCTTTACTACGCGCAAAACAACCTGGCCATGGCCGCGGTCCTGGCCTTCACCCTGGCGGCCTGGGTTTACCGGCGCAAAAAGCCCTATTTGGCCGCGGCCTGGCTTTTTTACCTGGCCACCCTGGCTCCGGTTTTGGGCATCGTGCAGGTGGGGAGCCAGGCCGCCGCGGACCGGTACACCTATGTGCCTTCCCTGGCTTTCTTTTTACCTTTGGCCGCGGGGATCATGCGCTGGGCGGACCAGCGAAGCCTGAGGATCGCCGTCACCTCTTTTTTCGCCCTTGTCTTGGGAGCCCTCACCTGGAACCAGCTTGCGTTATGGAGGGATTCCATCACCCTGTGGGAAAGCGTGACCGCGGCCTACCCCGACGTCTCCCAGATCGCCCACACCAACCTGGCCAACGCTTACAAACAAGCCGGGCGCCCGGATGACGCGCTGAGGGAGTACGACCGGGCCATGGCCATCCCGCCGCCCCAGGCCTTTACCCATGACGGCAAGGGAACCGCCCTGTTGGATGAAGGGCGGACGGGGGAAGCCATTACGGAGTTCAAGACCGCCATCGAGTTGGACCCCCACTACGCCTCGCCCCACCGGAACCTGTGGTTCGCCTACCGTAGGAATGGAATGAGGAAGGAAGCCCTGGCTGAAATCCAACAGGCCGCCGCCCTCGACCCCCATTTCGCGGACGCCTTCAGCGATCTTGGCATCAGCTATGGGGAAATGGGGCGGGGAAAAGATGCTGAAGAAGCCTTTCAAAAGGCCCTGGCCTTGGACCCCACCAACACCCAATACCTGATGAACCTGGCCACCACTTACCAAAGGGAACACCAGTGGGCGGATGCGGTGGAGGGTTACCGGAAAGTCCTGGCGTTGGATTCCGGCAACGTCATGGCGTGGTTTGACCTTGGCAACACCGACCTTTTAAGCGGGGATTACGCCGATGCGGCCCAGGCCCTTCAAAACGCAAACCAATTAACCCCCGGACAAAAGGCCATCGAGCGGAAATTGGCTGATGTTTATTCCAAACTTGGTCAAAATAACAATTCAGCCCCATAAATCCATTGTTTCCAGGTTTTTTAAAATGGCCTGTTTCCTTGAAAGTAAACGGTTTTACCGATAAAATTTGTCTTGTTTAGTTTTCATGGGGTAATAGTTGTAATAGACCCCTCAATCGAACAAGGCCCGCCTGACAGCCGCGCCCCTATCCATCTCCCGTGCGCTCCTATTTGAACACCTGCCGGTTCCTCGGTATGCCATGAACCGTAAACGATAAATCCAATGTGGGATTTCTTGGTGTCAAGGAACCCAAACGCAGAACCATGAACCATAAGGATGGGATTTTTCGGATGAAGAAATCGGATTTAAACGCTTTTAGGGGAAGTTCTTTCAAGGCCTTCTCCCCCCTCCCCGCCTTTTTTTGCTTTTGGACGGTTTTAGCGGTTTGTCCTTCCTGGGCCCAAACCAACACACCCACCAACAGCCCAACGAACACTCCTCTCCCCTTGCCCACCGTCCTGCCGCCCTGCCAGGTGGGGGAGGTTTTCGCCACATCAGTTTCCGGATCAAACGTTTCGGCGTTGACCATTCCGGGAGTCCTCGTGGAAGGGACCAACAATTTATTGGTGGTTGAGGTGGCCATCGAGAGTTCCACCGATAGTGTTCAAACGGTAACGGACACCCAAGGGGACAACTTTACGCTTTTGGGGCATAACGCCAGCACCGCGGGGGAAAGCCTTTTTGTCTATTACGCCTCGAACCCGGTCGCAACTCCGTCGGATACGATCTCGGTGGCCCTTTCGGCAAGCGCCACCTTTTACGCCGCGGCGGTTGTTTACCAGGGGGTTAATCCAACGACGCCCATTGGCGGATACAACCAAAGCACCATCACCTCCGCCACGCAGACAGGCACTATTTCCTACAACACGGTTTCCCCCAACAGCATCCTGGCGGGTTTGTGCCAGATAACCTCCAGTGAGGGGCTTAACGCGGCCGCGCCCCAGGTCCAACTTTGGACTAACAGCTCGGTGGGGGATACGGCGGAAGGCGATGACCTTGCGACGACATCGCCGGGGACCTACACGTTGACTTACACCGCGGGGAACCCGACGGAATTCACTATGATGGCCTTTGAAATTGAGGCCGCCGGCTGCCCCACCGACACACCGACGAACAGCCCGACTAATACGCCGACCAATACCATTACACCGGCCCTCACCAACACCCCCACCGCGACGCCCACGACCCCGGCGACCAATTACAGCCTCTCGGACACCATGACGTACGCCTCGGCGGCGGCGGGCGGCCTGTTGATCTTCAGGGCGAATTATGCCTACGGCAACACGGGCGGGACCGGCGTCACCATCGTTTCCGGTGTCCCGTCCAACACCACATTGGTGGAATCGGGCCCGCCCACGGTGGCCAGCGGCGCGGCCAGCGGGGCCGGGCCCGGAAGCGCGGTTACCTGGATCCTGCCTAGCTCGGTGGACGAGATGCAGGGGCCGGTTTTCATGCTGTTGAGGGTCAATACCGGACTGGCGGCCGGGACGCAGATCCAGGACACGGCCATTCTCACGGCAGGGGCCACCGTCATCGACGGCAATTCCGCCGCCGCCACGGTGGGGCCGGCGTTTTCCCTCTCCAAGATCCAGGCGGAAAGCACGGCTAGTTTTGGGAATGGGGTCACCTACACGCTCAACTGGAGCGTTGCGGGCGAATGCGTGGATTTGTTCGACACTTACGACTATGACCAGGCTGGAACCACCCTCGTGACGGGATACGACGGAACCGGCTACACCGCCGTCACCTGGCTGGGGGCAAGCACCGATTTAGGAACATGGACCATCGACTATAACTCCATCGGGTTCAATAATTACATCGGCGCCAACGGCGGCGGGGGTTCCCCCTTATTGTTGAGGAACTCGCCGACGGAAACCCTCCAGAACAATAATTACACCGTGGTGGGGGATATGTACCTGGACCCCACCAACAGCCCTTATTTAAACTCCTCCCTGGTGGCGGCCTGGGACCCCACCAGCGGCAACAACAACGGCTATATCGTGGGATTGTCGGCCAACGCCAACCCCGGCAACCTTTACGCGATGAAGTTCGCCAATTACGCGCCCACGACCCTGGAGACGGCCAACAACGCGTCCCTGCCGACGACCATCCAGGCGGGGAATTGGTACACGGTGGAAGCCTCGGTCAACTGCAGCGCATCAGCCGTGACGATCTTGGCCAAGGTTTGGCAGTATGGGCAGACGATGCCGGCCAGTTGGGCGGTGAGCGTGGTCGACAGTTCCCCCGTGCCGCTGACCAACAACTACCAGATCGGATGGCAGGCGGACGGGGGGCCGAGCGGCTACACCAGCCTCCAGCTGTATGGGCCTAACGGCGCGGCGGGCCTGGTGATCGATGACACCCTTCCAGCGGGGTTGACTTACGTGAGCGCCAATCCGGCGCCCGCCCAGACCTCGCCCTTTGTCATGTGGAGCTTCCCGCAAACGGTCTTCGGGCTGTCGGGAAGTTATACGATCGATGCGCAGGTGTCGGGTTCCTGCGTGACGGCGATCAACCAGGCCGTCATCGGGTCCTCGAACGCGCCCAACGTGCTTTCCAACCCGGTTTCCCTTTCGGTGACTTGTTTCACCAGCACGACAACCAATACGCCGACTTCCACATCCACCAATACGGCGACTCAAACTCCCACGAATACACCCACTAATACCACGACCAACACCCTCACCAACACGGCGACGAACACGGCCACCAATACGGCAACGGCTACAGCCACTAATACGGCCACGAATACAGCCACTAACACCGCCACGAACACGGCTACCAATACAGCTACTGACACAACTACCGCGACCGCCACCAATACAGCCACGAATACGCCTGTTGACACATTCACGGCGACGAATACCGCAACTCAATCTCCCACCAATACCCCCACCAACACCGAAACATTCACCGCGACCTCTTCGACGACCAATACCGCCACACTGACTCCGACCGCCACCGTCACGAATACCTTGACCAATTCAGCTACGGCCACGCCCAGCTTTACGCCTACTCAGACTACGACTTTCACGGCCACCTTTACGCCCACCAGCACTTCAACCTTGACGCCCAGCCTTACGCCCACCTGTTCCGCCACGCCTTCTTCGACACCGACGAATACCACAACCCTGACGCCCAGCGCCACCCCCACTCTGACCGCAACCGTCACGGATACCCCGACACCGACCAACTCGCCTACGATCACCAACACCCCGACGATCACGCCCACATTGACGCCCACGGGGTCCGTGACGCCGACGCCCACGCCCAACGCGGCGCTTTACCTGGACGAGAACTTCTTCAACCCCAACAACCAGCCGTTGGGCATGGAAGCGCGGGTGGATACGGCGGGGGAAGTGAGGATATTGATCTTCAACATCGTCGGGGAGGAAGTGGAGAAACTGGTGGACCAATACCTGAACGCGGGGGACTACCGGTTCAGCTGGGACGGGCGCGACAGTTCAGGGGCCATCGTGGGGAATGACGTCTATTTCGTCGTGATCGAACAGCCCAGCGGCAATATGATCCGCAAAGTCATCGTTTTGAAGTGAAGGTCCTTTTGCGCCCCCCCAACCCTTTTCCAGCCAATTTTGCCTTTGTTTTCGAGGTTTTAAAAATACGCCAAAATATTGCAAGTTAACTGTTTTACCCATAGAATTTGTTTGTTAATTTACTTTGTCGACCCCGGCCTGCCCGCCCGGTTTTGCAATCGTTTTGTTCTCCTGGTCTGCCCACCGTAACACCAGCTCTCAAACAACAGCCATCAAGTGTCAGGTTTCAGCTTGAGAGCCCCTAACAAAAACCGTCTCTCTTACCACGAAGGCCACATGCCGACCTTCCATCAAGTTGTTAATTTTTGTTAGAGACTCTCAATACTAAGGAGGAAGAAAACATGAGACATTCCGTTAAATGGACGGCGCCCGTTTTTTGGATTTGCGCCCTTGGCTTGGCCGCGGGCCAGGCGAAATTCATCACGCCTGACAGCGGCAATTCCACACGGGTGGGCTCGCCCAATCCACAAGACGTCTCAAAGCTGCCGAACCTGCAGAAATTCTTGGGCCAATTCAAGGACCGGATGAAACAGCTCAGCCTGGACGTGAGGGACGGCAAGATCACGAAGGAGCAAGCCCACGCGGAACAAAAGAAGCTATCCAAGATCCACAGGCAGGCTTTCCAGTTTTACCAGGACAACGGGAAGAAAGACTTGACCCTTTCCCAGGAAGAACAAGTGGAACAGGCCCTTCGCCAGCAGTAAGAGCGCCGTGGTTTCCAGGACTTTGGCGAATGAAGCCCCGCCCCGCGCCGTTGTTTTTGAGGAGCGCAAAGTGAATGACGCCCCAATTTCGGGAGCCTTTGTGGGAATAACCGGGCCTCCAACACCAGGACGGGGTATGGCCCGCTTTTGGATTTTCCGGCGAAATTTACGGAAACCCGCCGCGTTTTTGTTTTTTCTTTTCCTTTCGGTTTCTCCCCGCGTGTTTGCCCAAGCCACCTTCACCCCCACCAACACTTTTCCCCCGACTTGGACGCCGACCGTCACTCCCACGCCGACAGTCACCGCCACCCCCCTTCCGGGTTATTTGGGGGAATTGCTAGGGCCTGAATATGCCACGGGCGTGGCCGTTGACGCGGGGGGCAACGTATACGCGGCGGATTGGGATTTGAACAAACTTTACATTTACAACAGCGCGGGCGCTTCGGTGACCCAGTGGAACAACCTTTACGACGCCAATGGAGTGGCGGTGGACCCTTCCGGCAATGTCTACGTCTCGGAGAGCGGCGAGGACGAGGTGGTGGAACTCAACAGCCAGGGAAGCCAGATCGGCCAGTGGGGGGGGTTCGACGAACCCGCCCAGGTGGCGGTGAACTCAGCCGGGACGTCGGTTTTCGTGGCGGACGTGGACAACGATCAAATCCAGGTGTTGGTGGACCAGCAGGGATGGCTTCCATGGAAGGACGGCTTCGACGATCCCTGCGGGGTCGCGGTGAACGCGGCGGGAACCACCATTTACGTGGCCGACACTTTAAATAACCGGATCGTTGAGCTCAACAGCGCCGGGGTTTCGGTGGGCCAATGGAGCGTGAACTATCCCACGGGCGTCGCCCTGGATTCCTCCCAAAACGTTTATGTGACGAATTACGACAACGATCAGGTGGATGTGTTCACCGGCGCCGGAAGCGCCATCACCCAATGGGGAAGTTATGGAAGTGGACCGGGAGAATTGGATATTGATTATGGGGATTTCAACGGTTCATTGGCTGTGAATGGGGCGGGTGCCGTTTTTGTGGGAGACACCTTCAACCATCGCGTGGAAGAGTTCGGGGTGGTGGCCAATTTCACCCCTACCCTGACACCCGCCACATCCACGCCCACC
This sequence comes from candidate division FCPU426 bacterium, assembly GCA_030041545.1. Taxonomy (GTDB): domain Bacteria; phylum Oederibacteriota; class Muellerivitia; order Muellerivitales; family Muellerivitaceae; genus JAJPJW01. The sequence goes on from JASHNQ010000101.1 coordinate 15,124, forward strand.
GGAGCCCTTTCCCCCACCGCGACCTACCCACCGACCTGGACTCCCTCCCCAACCCCCACGCCTCCCCCGCCTTCCCCGGGTTATTTGGGTGAGCTATTGGGGCCCTTTTATCCCACGGGTGTTGCGGTTGACGCGGCGGACAACGTTTATGTCGCGGATTGGGATTACAGCAAACTGTACATCTACAACAGCGCGGGCAGCACGATCGCGCAGTGGACCGGCCTTTCCGACGCCAACGGCGTGGCCGTGGATTCCTCCGGCAACGTTTACGTGGCCGAATACGGCAACAACCAGGTGGTGGAACTCAACAGCCAAGGAACCCAGGTCGCCCAATGGGGAGGGTTCTCGGAACCCGCGCAAGTGGCGGTGAACTCAGCCGGGACGTCGGTTTTCGTGGCGGACGTGGACAACGACCAAATCCAGGTCCTGGTGGACCAGCAGGGATGGGTGCAATGGAAAGCCGGCTTTGACGAACCTTGCGGGGTGGCGGTGAACGCCGCCGGCACCACCATTTACGTGGCGGATTTATACAACGACCGCATCGTGGAATTCAATGGCGCGGGGGTCACGGTGGGCCAATGGAGCGCGAATGAGCCGACAGGGGTGGCCTTGGATTCCTCCCAAAACGTTTACGTCACCAACTACGAAAACGACCAAGTGGACGTGTTCACCAGCGCGGGCGGCGCTATCACCCAATGGGGAAGCTCCGGAACGAACCTGGGGGAGTTTAGATTTGATCCCGGATACATCAACAGTTCGTTAGCGGTAAACGGGTCAGGTGTTGTTTACGCGGCGGATACCTTCAACGAACGCGTCCAGGAGGTCGGCGTGGTGAGCGGTTTTACGCCCACCCTAACCCCCG
>JASHNQ010000102.1 GCA_030041545.1 candidate division FCPU426 bacterium
CACCGCCGACATGGACGACCAGCCGGAAAACCGGGCCGAGGACGAGGCCTTCCTTGGAGACATGAGGTCCGCCATCGGGGAACGGGCCTTGCGGGCCCTGGAGGCCATCCGGGACCAATTGGGCCTCGACTACGCGGGCGTTGATTTCGGCCTGGACGGGGAAGGCAACCTCCTGTTTTACGAAGCCAACGCCTGCATGAACGTCCCTTCCCCCGATCCCGACCCCAAGTGGGACTACCGTCGCGCTCCGGTGGGCCGTATCCTGGAAGCCACGCGCCAAATGCTCCATAAAAAGGCGGGTACCTGATAGGCTTTCCAAGTGTGTCTATACTTTTGAAGGTGACATGAAAACCGCCTCACCCGGCGGACCGGAGCGGTCCAAATGAACGCAAACCCCATTCGGTGCTATTTTCTCCAGGAAAGCGGACGTGGCGCCGATTTTTGGAAAGAAGTCCTTTCCCGGATCAAGGAAGAGGGCATGGAATTCCTTCACCTCCAAGGCCTGGAGGACGCCCGGCGGGCCATCACGGAAAGAGCCCCCGATGTCATCGCCGTGGACCTGCCCGGGCAGGACAGCCTCCCGTTTTTCCTGGAGGCCCGCAACTTGGCCCCGGGGGCGCCTTCCATCGCCGTCACGGACAAGGATCCCAAGTTGTCCTTCCGCGCCCTCCAGGAGGGCGCCGAGGACTGCCTGGTCAATATTGAATGGGACGCGGGTTCCCTTGGGCGCAGGCTGGGCTTCGCGGTCAGGCGGCAGGTCCTTTTGGGGCGGTTGCGCCGGCTTTCCAACGTGGAAATAAAGCCCGCGGACCCGGCGGCCACCCGGCAACGGGATGAAGCCGTATCGGAGGCGGCCAAGGAAATGCAGCTGGTGTCGCGGCTGGCGGCCCTCGCGGAGGCGGACGCGTGGTTGTTGGCGTCCCCCGCTTACGTGGAAGCCCATTTTTACCGGGCACGCCAGTTGGCGGAACTGGGCCGGGCCGAGGAATCGCGGCTGGCCTATGGGCGGGTCCTGGAACTTTCGCCTTCCCGTTTGGGAAAAACGGGCGATCCAGGCGGTTTTTTCCTGTTGGCCCTCCCCGAGGCGCTGAAGCACCACCCCGGGCACGTCCAGGGACATTTGAGCCTGGCCGGCCTGCTGCGGGAAAAAGGAAAAACCGAGGCGGCGCGCGCCGAGTACGAGACGGTCTTGAAACTGAAGCCCGATTGCGGGGAGGCCCGCCAGGCCCTGGCCCTCCTGCCGCCGCCGCGGGACGGGATCACGCCCCGGCGCGCCGAACCCCAGTCCTTGCAGGTGCTTGTCTTAACCTCCACGTTCGACGGCAACGGTCCCTTCCTCAAAATGATGGACAACGAGACTCTCTTCGCCTGGGTGATCGTGGCCGATTTTTACGACCCCGCCCGGCCCCTTCCCCCTCACCGCCTGGTGGTCAACGCCATCGGGGATGCCGACCTTTGCGGCCCTTCCTTGCGGGCCGCCCAAGCCATCCTCGCCCGGTCCAAGGCGCCCGTCATCAATCCGCCCTCCCGGGTGCTGGCAACGGGCCGCGCCGAAAACGCGGTGCGCCTGCGTGGGATCCCCGGCGTCGTCACCCCCGACGTCGTCAGCCTGCCCAAGGACCTGCTGGGGAAACCGGACGGTTACGCCGAAGTCGTCCGGAGGGGATTTTCCTATCCCTTCCTGCTGCGCTCACCGGGATACCACCTAGGCCGTTTTTTCAGCCTGGTTTCCAATGAAAAGGACCTGGCCCTGGCGGTTTCGTCCCTTCCCGGAGAGGCACTGAACGTGATCAGTTACCTGGACGGGCGGGGCAAGGATGGGAAGACGCGGAAATACCGGGTCATGATGATCGGCGGGGAGCTTTACCCGGCCCACCTGGCCCTCTCCGGGCATTGGAAGGTGCATTATTTAACCGCCGATATGGAGGACCACCCGGAAAACCGGGCCGAGGACGAGGCCTTCCTTGGCGACATGAGGTCCGCCATCGGGGATCGGGCCTTCCGGGCCCTCGGGGCCATACGGGACCAATTGGGCCTCGACTACGCGGGCGTTGATTTCGGCCTGGACGGAGAGGGAAACATCCTGCTTTACGAAGCCAATGCCTACATGAATGTGGCCCCTCCCGGTCCCGACCCCCGCTGGAACTACCGGCGCGCTCCGGTGTCCCGTATCCATGAAGCCGTGCGCCGAATGCTCCATCAAAGGGCGGGTGGCCCATAGGTTTTCCAATGGGGGGAGGTATTGTTTGGGATTTATAGGGCTTTGGGGCCTTTCCCTTAAGTTTTGTGGATTTTAAAAGGGAAAAACGACTTTGGGGAAGGGGTTGAAACGGTTGCGCGAATCACCATTCAAGGGGATAATATACCTACCCAAATATTTGCAAGGACAGGCCTATCCACGTTCCAGCCTAAAAACGCTATGGGGCCTTCCTTTTCAAGTTCAATTGGGTCCGAGATTTAATCTTGGGGAGTTCGAATGCCTGTGACCAGGGTTTGTAAATTAGCTTTCCTCTTTATTGTTTGTTCCTCCCTTTTTTGGGCCATTTCGGGATTGACTCCGGCTTTGGCCCTTTCCAGTGATTCCAACCAGGCTTTTTGCGACAGCCCTATCGAGCACTGGACCGTCAGCTGCGGGGGATGCGGTACGACGATTTCTTACGGATTGGAAAATTACATTGCGGACAGTTCGACTGAGCCTGTGTCCATTCCCGAGGATCCTAATGCGGTTACCAACGTTTACGATTGCCCGACGAGCATGGGCGCGGTGACGACAGCCGGAACTTGCTCAACCTGCAGTGTCACGGTGACTTATACGGACCCTTCCCCGACGGGAGTGCCTACCGGTTCCAGCTATATCGAAGTGGATGTTTATACTTACGCCGTTGTCGACGATTTCTATCTGATCGTGACGGACACGAACGGTGATTCCGTGACGGCCCTCACCAACGACATTATCGTGAACTGTAATTCCCCGCCCGCGACCATCCAAGGTTCGACCCACGCAAACCAATGGGACACCCTTTTCATCAGCCTGGCGGGGTTGAGCTTGACGGCGCCGGTCAGCACCGTGAGCGTCATCATTCCAGCGGGTCAAGCAAGCCTTGAGGATGGTGATCCCATTTTTTTAGACAACCTCCAGATGGCTACATCCCTCCCTTGCGTTGTTTCTCCCACACCCACCTTCACCTATACCCCGACCAACACCTACACCAGTACCCCTACCGGTACGCCTACTAACACGTCCACCGCGACCTTCACTTTCACTCAAACCTTTACTCCCACTCCCACCTTTACGTCGACTGACACTTCTACCCCGACCAACACCTCAACGTCGACCGACACCTTCACGCCCACCAATTCCCCCACGCCGACGTCGCCCAACACCCCCACTTCCACGGGCACTCCTACCTTTACCCCCATCCCGACCTCTACCTTTACCACCACGGCCACGGCCACGAACACGGGAACCCCGCCGCCCACCTCCACCTCCACGAACACCGGGACGCCTACCTTCACTTTCACCCCGACCTCCACCTTCACCGTCACCACTACCTTCACCAACACGGGCACCAGCACGCCCACGTCCACGTCCACCCACACTTTCACGCCCTCGTTAACCTTCACCCCGACCTTCACTTCCACCTTTACCAACACTCCGACGATTACCTTCACTTTCACCAGCACCTTTACCCCCACCATCACCAACACGCCCGGGCCGACGGCCACTTTCACCCCCACCTGCGAGTATGGCGGAGTTTATCCGGACCCGATGGATTTCCAACACAATCCGCCTTACAACAATATTCAGGATCCCAAAGGCACATGCTCCGGACCTTGCCTTAAATTCGGCTGCGTGCCCGTGGGCGCCACCCTCAAAATCTACACCGTCTCCCTGGGCGGCCTGGTTAGGCAATTCCTGCCAGGCGACCCCAACTTCCATCTTTCTTCCACTAATTTGAGCGTGGGGACCATTACCTGGGACGGCACCAACGGCGATGGAAACGACGTGGCCTCCGGCATATACCTTTACGTCATCCAAGGCCCCAATGGAAATACCTTCGGCAAGTTCGCCATATCCCGGTCCGGGAATGGCTCTTAATGGGAAAAGCCACCTTGAAATACCTTCTCCTTGCGGGGATACTACTGCCTTGCCTCGGCCTGGCCCCGGTTTCGGCGCAGACGGCAAGCGGGGGACTCGCCGCTTTTGACTTCCTGAATATTTCGCCTATTTCCCGCGCCGTTGGGTTGGGTGAGGCTTATACGGCCATCGGGGACGACATTGGGGCCATCTATTACAACCCGGCGGGCTTGGCGGGCATGCTGACCAGCGAATTGAACATCACTTACCTTGCCCTTTACCAGAGCATCAGTTACGAATTCCTGGCCTTCGGCTATCCCCTGGGGGAGGCCTTACCCGATATCGGGGGCACGGTGGCCTTGAGCGCCGCTTTCCTGCAACCGGGGAGTTTGCCGCGAACCAACGATTCGGACCAAGTGGTCAACGGCACCGGGACCTTCGCCAGCGAGGACCAGGTTTTTTCCTTCGCCTATGCCCGCGCTTTCGGCCCGTATTTACAGCTTGGCGCTTGCGTCAACTACCTGAACCAGCAGATCGACACGGCTTCCACCTCCTTGTTCGACGCGAACGCCGGCGTCGTGGTCCTGCCGCCCTTTGACGGCATGCGGGTTGGACTTTCGTTGAAAAACATGGGGGCCGAGGCCGCGGGGTTCAACCTGCCCTTCACGCTGAGCACGGCCCTTTCCTACCGCCATTACGATATCTTCTCGGAACAGGACGACGGCGCCTTGACCGCCGAGGCGGATTTTCCCATTGAGCCCATCCAGGACCCCACGGGGGTCAAAGTGGGGGGCGAGTACGACTACAAATGGATCGGAACCCGGATGACCGTTCGCGCCGGCTATGAGTTCCTGGATACCGCCTTGAGCGGGCAGGGCCTGACGATAGGGGCGGGTTATGGGCTTGATTTCGGCGGGGCCGTGCTTTTCCTGGATTACGCCTACGCCCCGGAGGACATTTTCGGCAGCGCCAACCGTATTTCCTTGACCACCAAGTTTTAAAGGGGCAGCCGGTCATGTGTGCTCACAACGCATTCTTCCATCCCCGATGGAAAACCCTCCTCGCCTTCCTGGCGGTCTTGGGGGCCTCCGGGGCCTGGGCGCAGTCGCCCGGCACGACCACGGCGGATATCCTGAAGATCAACAACGGCATCCGCCCCTCGGCCATGGGCGGGGCCTACACGGCCATTGGGGACGACCTTTATTCGGTCAATTACAACCCCGCGGGGATCAGTTACATCAAGGCCACCCAGCTCGTGATCTACCACCTCGACAGCATCGCCGACATCGAATATGAGTACCTGGCTTTCGGGACGGCCTGGGGCCTGGGCAACGCCCTGGCCGCCAATCTTATTTATGAGCACATGCCGCCTATCGACAACCAAAACGGGAATCCCGCCGTCAACGCCGATGACCTGTTGGGAAGCCTTTCCTACGCGGGGAAGTTCGGGGACAATTTCCGGTTGGGGGCCACCGTCAAACTCCTCTATAGCAACTTGGCGGGTTTTTCGGCCACGGCCCTCGCCTTTGACGCCGGAGCGATATTGGACCGGCTGCCTTACGGCATGAAGGTGGGCCTTTCCATCCAAAACGTGGGCACCTCCATGACCTTTGACCCGGCCGATTCCACCTCCGACTCCCTTCCCATTTATATCCGCCTGGGAGTGGGCACCCACCAGGTGATCGACAATGACAAAGACTTGGATTTTGACGTTGACCTGATCAAGCCCTCCACCCAGGGCAGCAGCCTCCTGGACCAAGGCCTGCAGCTCGCGTTAGGCGGTGAATACTGGGTTTTCCCCCGGCTTTTCGCGGTGAGGGCGGGTTTTGACCTGCAGAATATCGGCGCCCTCTATGGCGGGACCGACGCTCTCGGAAACTCGGCTCCGGGGGTCGCCAATGCCTTCGATAATTACACCCTCGGTTGCACCCTTACCCGGTCATTCGAAGACTGCGATTTGTCGGTGGATATCGCTTACGACCCCGCCAACTTCACCTCAACGACCCAGGATACCTTCTCCTTCGGCCTTTATTTCAATTTCAGCCAGCTCCGCCTGCTTTAAAACAAAACGACCCTTCCGGTTGGGCTGTTGTGGGAAGGGCCCTCCACCCTTCGGATTTACCTAGCGTCAGGCGAGACTCAAGGGCCGCTATTGATCTCAAAACCAAACTGTAACATTACCGGGCCGCTGGTAGTGTCTCAGTTTGAATGGCCTAATCCAACTTCACCCTCACCCCTCCCTCTCCCCTCAAGGGAGAGGGGAAATACCCGCAAAAACCCTCGCCCCTTGGGGGAGAGGGTAGGGTGAGGGGTGTCTGGGATTTTTGTTGAAACGAAACTGATGCACTACCGGGCCGCTCGAAAGGTTGACAAGCCCGGATGGCCCTGTTAATCTTCAACCCCCATCGGAGAATCAGTTTAGAGTTTTAAGTTCGTAGTTTTGAGTTAATGTGTTTTTTTGAACCAAAGGTTCAAAAACTTCCGAAGCTTAAAATTCAATACTTCAAACTTAGAACTTAAATTTGTCTTTTAAAGTGCCGAGGTAGCTCAGTTGGTAGAGCAGCGGACTGAAAATCCGCGTGTCGGCGGTTCGATTCCGCCCCTCGGCACCATATTTCCCGGGATGAGTCGGCAGCTATGCTGCCGAGTAAAAGAAAAATGGTACGTCCTTGGGCTCATTGGTTCATTTTTCAATAAGGATACCCCAAGGGCACCATTTTTCTCTTTTCGTCATAGTGCTAAAAAACAGTTCAAAACCTACAAAAACATTGTCCCTAGCGAATTTCAGGAGCCTCCGCCCGGAGAAATATTCCGGGCGGGGGCTTTTTTGCTGGTGGAAGTCAACGGCAGTCAAAGGCGGTCAGGAGCCGTAAAAAACTGCCACGAATGGCACGGGAATGACAGCGGAAGTCCGCTGCTCTACCTGTCGCTGTTTCGTTTTCAACGGACTGGTGAAGTCCATCTTTTACGGCCCTGTGATCAATGAATACTATTCACAAACCGGGAATGGTCGCCCCTCATCAACACCCTGAACCCTGATATCAGGATGAAGGATGTGGTGGAGGAAGGCCAAATCCTCCTGTTGGGGACATCCTCACTGGTGAACCAGCAAGACCCCAAGCCGCTTATCATTTCGGCCTTGATGGACCTCGCTGGTGTCATTGGGGGGAGGCGCATTACCAAACCGGAAAAACCTTTTTTCGTGTTCCTGGACGAATTCTACGCCGCCGCCTATCCGGGCTTGAACGACCTTATTTCCTTGGCCCTGGAATATGAACACCATCCTTATAGCGAGAAGAAAATTACCCATAAGGGCCGTTTTCGGAAGGTTGGGATTGGGTAAAAGAGTTCGGAACTATGCACTTAACAAACCCACTGCGAAGTTGGCGGTTAAAAAATACCTCCCCCTCTGAAAGAGGGGGATTGAGGGGAAGCCCTTCGACTTTGCTCAGGGCCCTGAGGCACTCGAAGGGCTAGCCTCTCCGAAATCGCTTCACAACGGCTAATACCCCCTGCCCCCCTTTTTCAAAAGGGGAAAATTTTTAAAAGTAGAGTTAAGCATATAAATCCCTTTTCAAAGGGGATAACTGGATTTGCTTTGCCAAGGGCATAGTTCCGAAAAGTTAATGTCTTGCGGGACTATACTGAAACTTCTTGAAATCGCTTTATGGAAGATCAAAAAACCAGGTTTTATTGGATTTTATTTAAATAGCACTAATTCTGGCTGGTCACTTGTGAATCATTTGTTTGATGGAAAGCAATAAAATCCTATGATTCTTAAGGCTTATTAAATCAGTGTTAAAAATTTGACCTATTTGAAATTGAGGCATGAAATTTACAAAAAATAGTTGAACGATTTTTGGTCCATGGTTAAGCTATCCCCACTTCGCCTCCCATTCCAATCCACACTCCACTCATTTCACATTGCTGTTGCCCGTTTTCAAGAAGTGCCCGGCTTTTGGCTTTTTAACATCACTTGTTCCCGGGGTTTCTATGAAAAGAGCCGCGTTATTTTTTTCTTCTTTTCTTTTCTCGTTGTCGTGCGCTTTTGCCCAATCGCCTTCCGGTTACGTCCTTTCCAAAACGGATATTTCCTCCGCTTCCTCGAACCCCCAAACCATCACCTACCAATGGACCGCCTCCAACAACACGTCGGCCGGCGGAAATTTTTTCATCCTGGAAAACGTACCCGGAAATGAAACCCTCCAATCCATCGTCATGGAGGCGTCTCTCTCTTCCGCCTTGCCAATTTCCCCCTCTCTTCCTTCCGCTGCCCCCGGCCCGGTCACCCTAGGGCCTTTCTATATGGCCTCCGATTCATCGGTCACATTCCAAGTGACTGAAACCCTCCAAGGATCGTCTTCAACAGTTTCCTCGGAAACCTTCTCACTTGTTTCCCAAATCCAGTTGGCCGGAAACGGAGGCCCTTCGCCCGCCGGCAGCGGCAGGGGACTTATCCAATCCCTGGCGGCGGTCCACAATTTTTCAAGGGGCGGCCAGCCGGTTGGCTTCAGCTTGAGCTTGAACGCCCCCGCGCGGGTCACCCTGGCCCTTTTCACCCTGACCGGGGAGCGGGTTTACGACTTCCAAATCCAGGGAACGTCCGGTGTGAACCAGCTTTCCTGGAACATTGAGAACAACGCCCATCAGGCGGTCACCAGCGGACTTTACATTTACGTTTTGCGGGTATTCGGGAACGGGACGGAAGAAACCAAGGTGGGGAAGGTCGTTGTCCTTAAGTAAGAGGTCGCAAAGCAAAAATTAGCTCGATTTTGAATTTGGCGGGGAATTTATTTTGATGAATGAACTTTTCAACCTATTACTAAGCCGCAGGGGCCGCGCGGGCCGGCTGTTGGGGTTGCCCCTCATCATGGCGGCCGTCGGCCTCGCGCTTTTCGCGGGTAGGTCGCTGGCGCAAACGACCTCCGCCCCGGGGAACCTCGCCGCCTCCGCGTCGCAAGGCATCGTCGCTCTCCAATGGCAGCCCGCCTCTACCGGGACTTTTTCAAATCCCACCGGTTACCAAATCTTCCGGGCCTCCTCGGCCCAGGGCCCTTTCCAGCAAGTGGGCGTCTTGTCCCTCCCGGAAGGGCCGGCATCCGCGGGCTCCCTTTCCTATGAAGACCAGCCCGGATCCGGCACTTGGTATTACGAAGTAGAAGCCTTCAATATCAATCCCTCCACCGAAAGCCCTGCCGGCGGTCCTGCTACGGTAGTCGTGCCAACGGGGGCTATTGCCAAGGCCGTGGAACCCTTGGCTTCCACGAACACCTTCACGAAGACACCCACCTCCACAACGACAAAAACCGATACACCAACCATCACGTCCACCTCCACCAAGACCTTTACGCCCACCATCACCCCCACGCCGACCAAGACCCCAACGATAACGCCCACCTCCACCAAGACCTTTACGCCCACCATCACCCCCACGCCGACCAAGACCTATACCCCCACACCGACCTTCACGAATACCTTCACTCCCACCCCCACGCCGACCTTTACGCCTACTTCAACCTTCACTAGCAGCTATACGCCCACCCCCACTTTTACCAACACGTTCACGCCGACCCGTACCTTTACCAATACCCTCACGCCTACGATTACCCCAACCTATACGCCGTCTTGCTGCCAATTACTCCTGAACCTCCCAACGCCTTCCGGGGGATTCAACGGGCCCGGAGGTATGGCGGCCGACTATGGGAGACACTTGGTTTTCGTGGCCGATGGAACGGGCCGAATCGTCTCCTACTCGACGCAGAATTTTGTTTTGCTGACCACCCTTGGATCTAACGGAAGCGGACAGGGCCAATTCTCGGACCCCGATGACGTCGCTTTGGGTCCCGACGGCGACCTTTATGTCGCGGAATACGGCAACCAGCGGGTCCAAAAAATCACCGAGTCGGGCGGGTTCCTTGGTTATATCGGCTCGGGGGTCATCGGCAACGCGAAAGGGGTTTTCGTGGACCCGGGGGGCGGGGTCTATATTACTTCCCAATCCGGGACGGTTTACCGGTTCGATCCGACCGGCCCCAACGCCAATACCTACAATTTGACCGTGACCTTTGGCGGCTCTTATTTGAACGCCCCGACCGGGATATTGAAAACAGGGAGCGGAAGCCCCGCCACGGTTTACGTCTCCGACAGCGGCAACAACCATGTCTTGGCCTTCGTGGAAACCAGCGGCGGAAGCCCCATCACTTATGGGTATTCCTCTCCCACGACAATCCTGGCCTCAGGCACCAGCCCCGGGCAGGTGGAACTGCCCAGGGACCTGGTCACGGACTTGGCGGGCAATTTCTACGTCGCGGACGCCACCGGCGGGAGGATCCAGGCCTTCAACCCCACTTGGGATTTCATGTGGCAATGCCAGCCGTCGAACAACCCCTGGGGGGTAAGGGTCAATGAATATGGGAATGTCCTGGCCGGCCTACAGACAGACAATACCGTGGAAGTGTTGGAGGGTTGCGTGACGGAGCCGACCCTTACGCCTTCGCCCACCCTCACCCCGCTTTCAACCTACACTTCCACGCCCACCCTCACCTTCACGTCCACGCCCACACCCTATCCGACCCTTTGCTACAACCCTGCCGTAAGCTTCACCTCGCCCAACACCAACTTCATCAACGGCAGCGCCGTGGACGGGGCCGGGAACCTGTACCTCACCCAGGACGGGGTGATGGTTTTCAACTCCGCCGGGGCCACCCTCAACGAGTTCGGAACGGTGGAACTGGGCTATCCGGCGGGGATCGCGGTCAATGGCCAGGCGGGCCTGGTTTACGTCGCCGACCAGATATCCAGTTGGATCGACGTTTTCACCACCCAGGGGAAATTCCAAAACGCGTTTTACACCTTGCCCAACGGAACCCAGATGAACGAGCCCTCGGGCGTGGCCCTGGACGCCAACGGGAACGTCTACGTGGCCGATAGCGGGGACAACCAGATAGCGGTATTCAACCCCTCCGGCGCGCCCCAAACCGTATTCGGCAGCGGGGTTCTCAATGACCCGGAAGGGGTGGCTGTCGACTCCAATGGCAACATCTACGTGGGCGAGGCCGGCGCGGCCCAGGTCACGAAATTCAACTCCTCCTACCAGAAGCAGTTCAGTTTCTACGGGAACGGATTGGTGGACGAGCCCGACGAAATGAAGGTGGATTCCGAGGGGTTGCTCTGGGTGGCCGACCCCGACACGGGCCTCATCACGGTATACGATTCGGGCGGAAACCTCCTGGCGGTTTTGGACGGTACGGATATCGGTGGAAGCGCCTTCGGGTCGCCCCTGGTTTCGGTGACCTCGTCGGGAACCCTTTACGTGCCGGATGTCTTCGCGGACACCATCCAGGAGTTCTCGCCCTGCTCGCCCCTTTCGACGCCGACCGCCACCCCAACGCCGACGTTGACCCCGACCTCCACGCTCTCCGGCACTCCCACCGCCACCTCAACCCCCACTCCGACACCCCTCGTTCCCCAGGTGTGCCTGCAATTCTCCGGTTCCTTCGATTCTCCCGACGGTAATTTCGTCAATGGCAGCGCCTTGGACGGGAACGGGAACCTTTATCTCTCCCAAGACGACGTGGTGGCCTTCAATTCGCAGGGGGCGACCATCAACGAATTCGGCGGGGCCACCATCGTGTTTCCGGAGGGGTTGGTTTACAACGGCGCGACCAACCAGGTTTTCGTCGTGGACAATGGCGCGGGCCAGGTCGACATATTCGGCTTGAACGGCACGCTGGCCGGCGTGTTTTCCTCCCTTTCTGGCGGGGTGTCGTTGAACGACCCCGCGGGAATCGCGGTGGATTCCAATACCGCCTGCGATGGAGTGGCGGGGCCCTGCGTTTACGTGGGGGACAGCGGGAACAACCAAGTGGACCAATTCGCCTCCAACGGAACCTACGTCACCTCCATCGGGAGCGGCATCCTGGACGATCCCGAGGGCGTGGCCGTCGACGGGAATGGCAACATCTACGTGGGCGAGGCCGGCGCGGCCCAGGTCACGAAATTCAACTCCTCCTACCAGAAGCAATTCAGCTTCGACGGCCAGGGGTTGCTGGAGGACCCCTATGAGCTCAAGGTGGACTCCAACAACAATGTCTGGGTGGCGGACCAGGGGGCGGGCCTGGTCGTGGCCTTCAATTCCTCGGGGGAGGTCCTAGGGGATTTCGACGGCACGAACATCGGCGGAACGGCCTTCAGCGCGCCCCTGGTCTCGGTCAATCCCTCCGGAACGGTCTACTCCGCGGACACCTTTACCCGGCAAATCCAGGTTTTCACCCCTTGCGGACCCAACCCAACGCCCACGGCCACCTTTTCACCCACCTTGACCCCCACTCCAACGTTATCCCCCACCCTCACGCCCACTATTACGGCCACCTTTACCGTTACGGATACACCCCTTGCCTCCCAGGCCTGCCTGTATTACTCCACCAGTTTCACTTCCCCCAATTCCAATGTCATTAACGGCAGCGCGGTGGACGGCAACGGCGATCTTTACCTCACCCAGAACGGCGTCATGGTCCTCAACTCCTTGGGCGTCAGCATCAATTCGTTTGGATCGGCCCAACTGGCCTGGCCCGCCGGAATCGCGGTTTCCATGGGTTCCTCCGTGACCCAGGTTTACGTGGCGGACCAGGTTGAAAACGCAGTGGCCATCTTCAACGCGGCCGGGTCCCTCACGGGCTGGCTTGACACCCTGTCCGACGGTTCGGCCTTCAGCTCCCCCACGGGCGTGGCCCTGGATTCCGCCGGGAACGTCTACGTGGCCGACAGCGGCAACGGCCGCGTGGCCAAGTTCAACGCCAGCGCAACCCCGGTCGCCATCTACGGCCAGGGCGTCCTTTCCAACCCCGAGGGCGTGGCGGTCGACTCCAATGGCGACATCTACGTGGGCGATTCGGACAACAGCCGCGTGGCCAAGTTCAACGCCTCCGGCGCCTTCCAATTCGGGTTCAACGGCAACGGACTCTTGGGCGAACCTTACGAGATGAAGGAGGGCTCCAACAACCTTTTGTGGGTGGCGGACCCGGAAAACAGCCAGGTCCTGGTGTTCGACGCGGACGGGGACTTGGTGGGCGATTTCACGGGCTCCAACGTCCCGGGCGCGGAGGCCTTCGACGAGGTTTTGGTGTCCGTGGCCTCCAACGGAACGGTCTGGGTGCCGGATTCCTACAGCCAGGTAGTCCAGGAATTCGTTTCCTGCGCCTATTCCCCGACCCCAACCCCCACCAATACCCCGACGGGCACCCCCACCCCCAGCGCCACCCCAACCCGCACAGCAACGCAGACGGCGACTTCCACGCCGACGTCTACATTCGCGCCGGGCACCTGCCTGCAATTCATCACCGATTTCGTCGGCATCACCTCCCCTAACGGCGAAGCCATGGACTCCTCGGGGAATATTTACATCAGCCAGCCCTCCGCCAACCAGGTCGTGGTTTACAACCCCGAAGGCGCCCTCCTGCGGAGCTTTTCCACGGGCAGCGGAACCCAGCCCATGGGGATGGTTTTCGGCAATGACGGTAACCTCTACGTCGTGGAGTCGGGGGTCAGCCAGGTGGGCATGTTCAATACGTTCGGGGTTTTGTATAACACGTTCGGCGCGAGCCAGCTCGTTTCCCCCCAACGGATCGCCGTGGACGCCTCCGGCGATTTCTACGTCACGGACGCCACCAATGGAAATGTCTATGAATACGCCCCGGCCCGGAACTACCTCCGGGCCATCGGCGGGGGGGGCCTGGTCAAGCCCAACGGCGTGGCGGTCGATTCATCGGGAAATGTTTACGTGGCCCAGGACGGGACCAGCGGCCAAACGGGCAATAATTCGGTACAAGTCTTCAATTCCTCGGCTACCCCCACGGCCGATTTCGGGGGCCTGGGAACCCAACCGGGCCAGTTCAATAACCCCCAGGAACTCAAATACGATGCCTACGGCCATCTGTGGGTGGTGGATTCGGGGAACAACCGCGTGCAAGTCCTCACCTCCTCGGGCGTGACGGTCTATGCTTTCGGGGTCACGGGCACGGGCCAGGGTCAATTCTCCTCCCCCATGGGGATCGTGTTGGATTCCGCCGGGGACGCCTACGTATCGGACAAGGGCAACAACCAGATCCAACTCTGGTCCCCCTGCGGGGCGGCTTCCACCCCGACCCCGCTTTATACCTATTCGCCGACCCCGACCTTCACCTCCACGCCACCGAGCCCTCCCACGCCCTGTTCCAACAATCCCAACGTCCTGAGTTGGTCGGGGGATTTGGTATATGCCGCGGGCCTGGCCGTGGACACCCGCCATAACAACGTCTATGTGGCGGATGATTACGGGGGGGCCTATACGCGGATTTCCGAATACACCTCGTCCGGGGGACTTGTCAACCGGTGGGGAAACGTCGCGGGAGAAACCACCTTGTTCGGGAACATCGCCCAAATGACCTTCGACAACAAGGCCGAGGAACTTTACGTGGTGGATTCGGGCGACAACGTCGTCGACGTGTTCGAGCCGGACGGCGTGCTGAAGCGTTCCTTCGGAAACGGGGGAAGCAGCGCCGCCAACCTGGCCTCGCCCTACGGCATCGCCCTGGACGGCCAGGGGAACGTCTTTGTCGCGGACGGCAACAACGATCGGGTGCAGGAATACGCCACCGCCGGGCAATTTGAGAAGACCATCGGGGCTGGTTCCCAGGGGGCCATTGAAACCTGGAACGATCCGACGGGCGTGGCCATCGGCCCGGACGGGAACCTTTACGTGATGGCCTCCTCGGTGATCGCTGTTTTCAACCCTTCCAATGGCGCGTTTTTGTGGCAGTTCTCGGTGTCGGCATCCGGCGGGGCACGGTCCATCGAATTTGACGGTTTAGGCCGCCTGTGGCAGGTGGACTATCCCGGCAACAACAACCCCGATTGTTACGTTTGGAGCACCCAAGGGGTTCTCCTGGGCCAACCCGGATTGAGCGCCTACCAGATCGGCTTTGACGCCTACGGGAATTTTTACGGGGCGAATAACGGGGGCGTCGACAAGTACGCCTTGTGCGGCCCGACCGTGACGCCCACGCCTACTCCCGCGTCCACCGTTTGCGTGAATTTAGAAAATGATTTCCCCGATCCGGGGTCCGGTATTGATGGGCTCGTCATGGATAATTCAAGGAACCATCTTTATGCGACCGATGCAAACGGCACGAGTGTCGAGGAGATCAACGCCGCCAACGACCAGCTCATACGCCGGTGGCCAACGGGAGGGACGGGGGCTGGCCTGGTTTATGATCCCAAGGCCCAGGAACTTTATGTCGTGGACCAGGCGAACAAACAGGTCCTGGTTTTCGCCCAGGATGGTGTCTTTTTGAGGTCTTTCGGTTCTTCAGGTTCAATGCCAGGTGAATTTAACTCCCCGCAGGAACCGGCCTTGGACGGCCTGGGGAATATCTTCATCGCGGATTCCGGCAACAACTGCGTGGTGGAATACTCTACGGCTGGAACATTCGAGAAAACGATCGGTCATCCCGGGACCTCGCTGGGCGCGTTTCAAAGTCCCACAGGCGTCGCCATCGGACTGGATGGGAACCTCTACGTAGTGGACGCCACCGGGGAAACCTACCGGGTCACTGTCTTCAACCCAACCTCCGGAACCGCCTTAAGGGCTTTTAATTCATACAGCGGCGGTCCTTACTTGACGGTCGATCCCAGCGGCCGTTTATGGTCCACCAGTGGCGGTAACAATGTCGCTTACGACATGTCGGGGAACTATTTGGGCCAATTTGGCTCTTTCTCCAGCGAGCCTCAACTTGCCATTGACTCCATGGGGAATTTATATAACGGCGGCGGAACAATTTTCAAATTCGCCCTTTGCGGTTACGCCTCCCCCACTTTCACCCCCACGCCCACCGGGACCTTTTACACCCCCACCCTCACGCCCAGCATAAGTCCAACGAGGACTTACACCTTTAGCCCGACGCCCACGTATAGCCCGACCGGCTCGCCGACGTTGACGCCCACTTCCACCGTCACCGCGGCCGTGACAACCTGCGAGTCTTTCGCCCAAAGCGTCTCCATTGGCCGCTATTCGGGGCCCCAGGGCGTGGAAGTGGACCCCAAATCCGGCAGGATTTTTGCGGCGGGCACGGGGTCCCAAATATCGGTCTTCAGCCAGAACATGGGTTTCTTAACCAGTTTCGGGAGTTCTGCCGCCGGGCCGGGAAAATTCTCCGGCCCCGCCTGGATGACACTCGATAAGGTGAATGAATGGCTTTATATCAACGGGGGTACCAACGTCATTTTGGTCTACGATTTGAGCGGTAATTACCTCAGGGCCCTGGGGAATGGGTTTATATCCCACTTGATCGGCATAGCGTTGGATGCCACGTCCCAAAATGTTTACGCGACGGATTCTAACGGCAACGACGTGGTGAAATTCACCCCGGGTGGGAAGTTTGAGGCCAGTTTCGGCAATTCGGGCCCCGGGCAGTTGTACTATCCCCAGGGAATCGCGGTGGGGCCGGACGGCAACGTTTACGTGGCGGATTACGGTCATGACCAAGTGAGCGTATTTACTCCGAGTGGGTCTTACCTCAGGTCCTGGACTCCCCCCTCCCCGGGATTCTCCAATCCCTACCAGATGCGGTTCGACAACCAGGGCCTCTTGTGGATCGTGGATTATGGGAACAACCTTTTGAGGGTTTTCAACGCGGCCGGCGCCCAGGTCGCCTCCTACGGCGGTTCCGGGAGCGGCAACGGGCTTTTCAACGGTCCCCTAGGTTTCGCCTTCAATACCGACGGGGGATTTTTCGTGGCGGACTCGGGCAATGGCCTCCTGCAACGGTTCGCGCCCTGCGTACCCGTTACGCCCACCCCCACGCCCTCGGTAACCCTGCCCCCGACCCCTTGCGAGACGGCCCCCGCGGCATGGATCACCTCCTCAAACGGTCCCTTGGCCCTCGCGGCTTACGAGGACGGGAACCCCAGCGGGAAATATTTCGTCTTGAACCTCAGCGCGAGTTATCCGCATGGCCCGCTGGTTTCCATCTATTCCGCCGGCTTGAGCCTTATCGGCCAATTCGGCCTTGGCTATTATCCCCCCCTCCTGACCGGCCAATTGGCCGATCCCACCGCCATCCTGGTGGACCCGGTGGCCCTCGAAGTTTACGTCGTGGATTATAACGGCTACTCCGGACAAGGCCGTGTCGACGTTTACGACTTCAACGGGGTCTTCAAGCGGCAGGTCGGGAACGGCCTCCTGAGCCAGCCCTATGACGCGGCGCTGGACGGATTGGGCAACCTTTACGTCGCGGATAAAGGCAATAACCGGGTGGCCAAGTTCACGACGGCGGGGCAGTTCGAGCAATCCATCGGTTCCAACGGGTCCCTCCCGGGCCAATTGACCGCGCCGCAGGGAATCGCGGTGGGTCCGGATGGGAACATTTATGTCGGGGAAACGTACCCGAACCAGCGGATCAGCGCGTTTTCGCCCAGTGGCGCCTTCGTCCGAATGTTCGGGGGTCCCGGCTCCGGCAACGGGCAATTCGGCAACGGAATCACCTCGCTTCAATTTGACGCCGGGGGGCTTTTATGGGTCTCCGATTCGCAAAATTACCGGGTCCAGGTCTTGGACCGTTACGGCGATTTCCTGGAAAGCATCGGAACCAATGGGAGCGGATTGGGCCAGTTCGGGTATCCCTTTGCGGCCCTCCCGGCCTATGACGGCGGCCTTTACGTGGCGGACGCCAGTAACAACCGCATCCAGCGCTTTTATAATTGCGGCCCCACGATCACCCCCACCCCAACGGCCACCCCCACCCCGGCGGCAACGCCCTTCTCCGGGGGGTTCAACCTGCTCCTGGACGGCGGGTCCGGCAACTACAGCGATAATTCGGGGAACCTCTGGCTCGCCGACCAGGCCTATGCCTCCGGCGGTTTCGGTTACGTTACCGGCGAAGGGGGCACCCAGGCCACCTCGTCCCTGCCGGTTTCGGGAACCGCCAACCCCGGCCTTTACCAGACCTACCGTTACGGGAGCACCCTGGGCTTCGAATTCACCTTGCCCGCCGGGGCCTACCAAGTCACCCTGAAATTCGCGGATTTCATCAGCACGGGACGGGGGCAAAACGTCATGAACGTCGCTTCCCAGGGGTTGACGGTCGTCCAAGGCCTGGACGTGTACGGGACCGTCGGGCCGGACACCGCGCTGGACCGCACTTTCCGGGTCAACGCGGTTTCCGGCACGCCTTTAGGCGTCACCTTGACGGCCTCCACCGGCCAGGCGTTCCTATCGGCCGTCGAGGTGACGGCGCTCCAGCAGGGAAACGGGATGCAGATTTTCCTTTCCGAGCCGGGCGGGGGGGCGCTGGCGCCGTAGGACAAGCCACCGGCGCGCATCGCTGAAAAATTCATCAAAAGGACGAAGCAAGTAAAACCAAGCGGCTTTGTGAGGAATGCAATGAACCCTGAAAAATCTTTGGCAGCGAAAATCAGCGCTTATTTAAGGCTCGCCTTGGCCTTTTTGATGGTCTTGGGCAACCCCTCCCTCTGGCTGGGCCTGGCCTTCTCAACGCCCGTCCGCCTGGGCCTTGCGTCTTTCGCGGTTGCCATGCTTTCTTCAGCCCAAGCCTTTGCCCGCCAAGTAAGGAAAGAGACCCAGTCCAACCAGCCGCAGGTCGTTTTCAAGGACCTTTCCGGCCTCAGTGACGACCCGACCGATAGGGGATTGGAGCAAATCCAGTATTTTGGGGCCAAGTTTATCCCAACATCAGCAAGTCCTATCTCGGGCGAAAACGCGGCCTTGGCCAAGGCCTTGAAGGCAACAGTCGCCGATCCCCAAGATGAAACCCTGCAAAACCTGGAGGATTTCGTGGCGGCATACCCGGCCAGCCGTTGGGTCCTCTCCGTGGAGCTCAACCGCGGCCTTGAATTGTACAGGAAGGGCCATTTCAGCCGTTGCGTGGAAGCCTTCAAGAAAGCCTGGGAAACCGGTAAAGGCGAGGAAGCGCCCCAAAACCCTGAACTGGGCCCCATGGATACGGCCAAGGGCGAGGCGGACCTGGCCTTGGCCGAGTGGACGCGGATGGATTGCCGGGTGGGCCGGAAGCTGGAGGCGACCAGGTTATTGGGTTACATGAAGGGGCGGGGGCCCGCGGGGGTGGCGGGCCAATATTACGAGATGGCGCTTTACGCCACCCGGCGGATGTCCGAGAAGCCGGAGTTGTCCTTCCTCTGCGGCCCTTATGCCTTGGGGAAAATATTGGCGTTCGGGAAATCGCCCAATGCCACGGACCCCGCCTTGGCGGGTTACCGATCCACCGACCATGGGGTCTCCTTGGATAACCTATGGAAACTCTCCCAAGAGTTGGGAATGAATTTCCAGATCGCCAAGCGCGCCCCGGGTTCCCAAGTCATCCTGCCGGCGGTGGTGAACTGGAAGTTGGGTCATTACGCCGCCTTGGTGGAACGAAAGGGGGTCATGATCCATTCCGAGGACCCGACCTTCGGGAACGATTCTTGGCTTTCGGTGAAAACCCTGGATGACGAAACATCCGGGTATTTTTTGGTGCCGGATGGGCCGCTTCCGCAAGGTTGGGAAAAAGTGGGCCTGGAAGAGGCCTCCCAAGTCTGGGGCAAGGGCATCGGCCAGGAAACCGATCCGCCCATTCCTTGCCCCAACTCGAGCAGTTGTGGTTGTTCAGTCTGCTCTGGCCATGCCGGAGGCGCCCCAAGCAGTTCATCCAGTAGCAGCCCCTCCAGCGCTCCCTCGGGGGGGCCGGCCCCAAGCTCGGGAAGCGCCCCTGTTGGTATTTCAAAATTACCCAAAAAACTGGATACGAATAAAAAGGGATATGAGAATGACGCCCTCAAGGAAAATGAAATTGCGTCCGCTGATACCTTAAACGAACACGAGGCCTCATTCGGAATGCCACGGGCCGATCTCGACCTCGACCTGGCCGCGGTCATGATTCACGATACCCCTCTGGAGTACAAACCGCCGGTGGGACCTTATATGGCATTTACCCTTACGTACCATCAAAAGACTCCCCAACCCCTCCCTTACAGCAATTTCGGGTCGAACTGGAATTTCAACTGGCAGGGCTATATCCAATATAATTTCTCGAATAACGTGGCTTCGAATTTCCAAATGTTTTCGGCGGGCGGGGGCGAAGAGGCCTTCACCCCCGCGGCCTCCTTGGGGGCCCCGGTCTCCGCTCCTTCTTCGACGGCGCAAGGGTTCACCCAATTCAGCCTTTCCCAGATCGCCATCAACAGTACGTTCAATTCCAGCAGCGGCGCGGTTTCAAATCTTCCATCCTCCTTCATAAGGCAGTTCCCTGACGGCTGGCAGGAGGTTTATGGGAGGGCGGTCGTAGGCGCCAGCCAAGTGACCTTGCTTTTGACCCAGCTCATAGACCCCTATGGCAACGCGGCGGTGATCAACTACGACAACTACAACCGGATCTCGACGATCACGGACGCCTTGGGACAAACCACGACATTTAGTTATGGCGATTCCTCCAATCCAACCTTCGGGGGATTCTATTTGGTAACCCAGATCACCGACCCCTATGGCCGGACGGCCGTTTTCACCTATTCAAATGGGTTGCTCATGTCCATCGAGGACATGCTGGGGATGACCTCCAGTTTCACTTACGTCGGCGTCCAGGCATTCGCCAGCTGGCGGAATAGGCCGCGAAACGGAGCGGGAATCATGAAGGCCAGTTGGGACGGATCTTCCGGGCCATGGAGGTTTTTGAAAGTGTCGGAAGCACCAAACGAAAGTGCGGCTTTTACCATCCCCTCGGATTGGGTCACCACCATGACGACGCCTTATGGCACCACTAATTTCTATTATGGGAATACGACAGGAACGGCTTTGAATTCCGGTGCTGGTACCGCCAGGGAAGCCGAAATTGATGACCCGGACGGGTCCAGACGGCATGCGGTTTATGGGGAGCAACTTACCCTGCCCGAGACCTTTTCCAACGTTCCCTCAAACATCAATACGGCCTACCTTAATCCCGGCGGGACGCTGCCCACTTACGCGGATATCCTTTACTGGGACCGCACCGCCATGGCGGACGCGCCCCTATCGCCCTCCTCGGCCACGGATTACCGCTATATCGTCACCACCAATCTCCAGCAATCCTTCATCCTGGGCAGCCTGAAAAAGCCCCTGGAAAGCCGCATTTGGTACAGCAACATTGGCAACCCTACGGAGGTGACGCAAGCCACCGGGTCGAACGATACATTCCCCCAGCCCATAGCCCAAGCGAGGTTCTTGGAAGGCAATAATGGGGCGCTTGTCCAGCAAACCACCTACACCACTTACAATTCCTATGGGAAAGTCCTTAGCATGACCGACCCCAAGGGGCGGGTTTACAACTACACCTATGCCTCCAACGGCATTGACCTTTTGAACGTGACGGATACCACCAGCGGCACGGTGACCCTGGCGAGCTACGCCGGCTACGTGAACCACCTTCCGGCCAGCTACACGGACGCAGCCGGGCAGACCTGGAATTACACCTACAATGGATATGGAGAACTTTTGTCGGTGAACACGCCTATGAACGAAACGACGACCTACAATTATGATTCAAACGGATTTTTAACCTCCATCATACCGCCCCAGCCCGGTGCCGCGGTCACCTTTACGCCGGATGCCCTGGAAAGGGTGGCCAGCCGAAGCGACGCGGTGAACGGCACCATCAGCTACCAATACGACAATGGGGACAGGGTCACCAAGGTGACTTACGCGGACAACAGCACTGAAAACTACGTCTATTACCGCTTGGATGTGGTGAGTTACACCGACCGCCAGAACCGGACCACCAATTATGCCTACGACCAGGAAGACCGGCTGCATACCGTGACCGATCCCAAAAGCCAGACCACCGTGTACAACTGGTGCACCTGCGGCGCCTTGGCCTCCATCCAGGACCCCAAATCCAATACCACCAGTTTCACCCGGGATGTGGAGGGC
>JASHNQ010000103.1 GCA_030041545.1 candidate division FCPU426 bacterium
CCATCAAGATCATCACGGGCATCGGCAAGCCCGCCATCGGCAAGTTCGTCATCTACAACTCGCTGGACATGCAGTTCAGGAACCTCAAGCTGCATAAGGACCCCAACTGCCCCATCTGCGGCAACAACCCCACGATCAAGGAACTCATCGACTACGAGCAGTTTTGCGGCATGAAGGTGGAGGAGACCCAGACCAAGGAGGTTCATGTGGCCAAGGACGAAATCACGCCGCTGGAGTTGAAGGTCAAGATGGACGAGAAGCAGGATTTCGTGCTCATCGATGTGCGCGAGCCCAACGAGTACGAGATCGCCCATATCCAGGGCTCCACCCTTATTCCCTTATCCCAACTTCCCAACCGCTTCCACGAGCTGGACCAGTTCAAGGGCAAGGAGATCGTGGTGCACTGCAAGGGCGGCACGCGTAGCGCCAAGGCCATCAACTTCCTCAAACAGCAAGGATATTCCAACCTGGTGAACGTGGCGGGCGGAATCCTGGGCTGGAGCGACCAGGTGGATTCCTCGGTACCTAAATATTAAAAGCCCCACTCTTACCACAAGGTTCACAAAAGAATTCGGAACTATGCACTTGGCATAACTTACCAAAAGCCCTCGCCCCAAATGGTGAGGGCTTCGACTGAGCTCAGCCGAATGTCCCTGTCGAACCATTGCGGGAGAGGGTAGGGTGAGGGGGGCTTAAATTCCCGAAAATCACCCTCGCCCCGGCCCTCTCCCCTCAAGGGAGAGGGGGAAAAGCAAAGGCTTAACATCCAAGTTGTGCCAGTGCATAGTTCCGAAAGAATTTGTAAGTTTTACTTCGTGGTGAGAGGTCTTGTTTGGGTTTATTTGGGTGGTAGGCGCTTGACGGGGGGAACCTCTATCTCTCCGGTCAACAGCCCGGCTGTTTTCGGGGCGTCCCTTTCCGACTTCCCGGCGTCCAAGGCCAGCAAGTCCCCCCGTTCCTTTTCCCGTTCCTCCTTGTCTTCCGGCAGGCCCGTCCGCAGGAGGCTTAATTCTTCCAAACGGACTTGCAACGCCCGGGACAAAGGCTCACCCGACTTGGAGGCCGTGGATTCCCGGTAGGCGTCCGAAAGAGGGCTTTTAGACTCCACTTTTTGGAAGAAGTCCTCCGAGGCCTTGGGGCCCAGGCCGATGGCGATTCCTTGGATGGCCTTGCGCTGCCAATCGTTGATCTTAGAGAAGTAACCCGTCTCCCCGGCGTGGTGGAACAGTTGATGGCCCTCCTTCATCAGGAAGTCCACGTAGGCCCTGAAAAAATTAGCGGAGGTTTTGTCGAACCTTTTTTTCCGTTCCACCGAATACGTGAGCGTCGAGCCCCAAAGGACCAAGAGCCAGCCGATAACCCAACCGTACCAGGAAATCGACCCCAGCCAACCGACGAAGCGGGCGGCCCGCCCGGTGGGGGGGAAAAGCGCCAGGAGGACGGCCAC
Organism: candidate division FCPU426 bacterium; assembly: GCA_030041545.1. Lineage (GTDB taxonomy): Bacteria > Oederibacteriota > Muellerivitia > Muellerivitales > Muellerivitaceae > JAJPJW01. The sequence goes on from JASHNQ010000103.1 coordinate 1,448, forward strand.
AACCTGGAAAAACCCGAATACCAGGAAAGGCAGGGGGTGTTCGAGGGAGCGAAGGATCTCCCAGCGGTCCTTGAGCCATTGGAGCATGCGAAATTCTAACAAAGCGGCGCTTGGGAATTCAAATGGCCTGGTTTCCCCCAGAGACGCTGCCCCAAGCCGGCCTTCCCCTCCACCGCCCCGGCCTTTATGATGATCCCCCAATACCTTCCTTTTCAGGACCCTCGAACATGGAAAGCGGAAAAAAAGAAATCGGAGCCGCCAGGGTGGCTTTCGTGGAAAAATTCAAAGCCTTCGTGGGCTACCAAAGCCCGGAGCTTGACGCCCTTTCCAGGGAGCGGGACAACATCCAACTTTTCGCGCTCACCCTGGTGCGGATGCTTTTCCTGTTGGGGGAGAACAAGCAGGCTCCCATGCTCCTTCAATACATCCAAACCGCCATGGGCGATACGGTGACCCCCCGTGGGCTGAATCGCCCCACCATCCTGGGGCCGGGCCAGGAATTACTGGAAACGCCACCGGAAAAGCCGGAAAGGATGATGAATCTCAAGCTTATCGACGAGGATGAACGCCGGCTGGCCGAAATCACCCTGCCGATGGGGGAGGAAGGCCATTACTACCCCGCGACGGTGATTTTTTACCTCCAATACCTCATCCGGACCTTGAGCGAATCCTCCCTTTTTTTCCTGATGCTGGTCCTTGGAGGATTAATGGAATACTACGAGAAAATCGGCAAAACCAACGACCTCAAAGCCCTGACCGACGGACCAGCCTATGGTTTTTCCACCGCCGTCCGGTATATCAACGAGGAACGTAAGAACAAAAATTATGAATTTTGAATTGTGGAAGTTTTCAATCGAAGATTGAAAACTCACTTTAACCCAAAACTTAGGACTCAAAACTCAGAACGGGTGTCATAAATGCCACTTTCTTTAACCGAACAAGCCAAGGAGCTTTTCCTCCAGACCCTCGCGGGCAAGCCCGATGTGGCTGTCATTGCTCCGGGCCGGGTCAACCTGATCGGCGAACATACCGACTACAACGAAGGCTACGTGCTTCCCATGGCCGTGGACCGCGGTATTGCCATCGCGGGCCGCAAGCGCGATGACCTCAAGATCACCCTTTATTCCGCCGACTACCGGGAACAGGAAGAGTTCAATCTCAACGCCATCCGGCACGACATCAGCCGGCCCTGGGCCAACTATTTCAAGGGCGTGGCCCTCCTGTTGAAACAAAACGGAATTCCCTTGGGGGGCTGCGAGGCGGTAATCCGGGGCGACCTGCCGCAAGGCGGGGGTTTGAGCTCCTCGGCGGCGCTGGAGGTGGCTTCGGCGGTTTTCCTTAAAAAACTCTTCGGAGTGGACTTGGACGACCTGGACCTGGTGCGGCTGGCCCAACAGGCCGAAAACAAATTCGTGGGCGTGCAATGCGGCATCATGGACCCTTTCGCCTCCCACATGGGCGGCAAGGACCACGCCCTCTTCATCGACTGCCGGACGCTGGAGCACGATTGGATTCCCTTGGACAGCGGGCACAAGGTGGTGGTCTTCAATACGGGGGTCAAGCGGGAACTCGCCTCCTCGGATTACAACGAAAGGCGGCGGCAGTGCGAGGAAGGGGTGCGCCAGTTCGCGAAATTCCTTCCCGGCCTGAGGTCCTTGAGGGATTTGTCCCTTTGCGACTTCGAGAAATACCAGGGACAAGTGGAGCCCTTGGTCATGAAGCGGTGCCGGCACGTGGTTTCCGAGAACCAAAGGGTGCTGGATACGGTGGAAGCCCTGAAGGCGAAAAACCTGGAGAAGGTGAAGGCCCTTTTCCAAGAATCCCACGAATCCCTGAGGGACGATTACGAGGTCAGCTGCCACGAGCTGGACACGCTGGTGGAACTGGCCCAGGAGCACCCGCTCCAGAAAGGTTCGCGCATGACGGGCGCGGGGTTCGGTGGCTGTACCGTGCACCTGGTGCCCGGCGAGGAGCAGGTGTTGGAAAACTTCATCACCTATGTCTCCGAGGGATACCAGAGGCGCATCGGCCGCAAGCCGGACTATTACGTGTTCAACGCCTCGCCGGGCGCGAAATTCCTCAACGGTTAGTTCGAAGTTCGCAGTGCGAAGCCCGCAGTTTTTGATGCTTTTAATCCCACGCAATGCGATTAAAAGCCACATTCGCTGCGGACTTAAAACTTAAAATTTAGAACTCCGCCATGAGAATGTTTTTGCGATCACCAATGACAAGACCCAGGAGAGATTAAAAGGTGCAACCAACGTTGTTAATCATGGCCGCCGGCATGGGCAGCCGTTACGGGGGCCTCAAGCAAATGGAGGCCATGGGCCCCAACGGCGCCACCCTTTTGGACTACTCGGTTTACGACGCCCTCCGCGCGGGGTTCGGCAAGGTGGTTTTCATCATTCGGCACGACATCGAGACGGACTTCAAGAAGCTGGTGGGGAAAAAGTGGGAGTCCCGAATCCCGGTCCGGTATGTGTTCCAGGAATTGGGGATGGTCCCGGAGGGCTTCCAGGTCCCCGAGGGGCGGCAGAAGCCCTGGGGCACGGGCCACGCGGTTTGGGTGGCCCAGGGCGCCCTCCAGGAGCCCTTTGCGGTGATCAACGCCGACGATTTTTATGGCCGACATTCCTTTAAGGCGCTGGCGGGGTTCCTGAAGAAGATCCGCAAAAACGATGCGGCTACCTACGCCATGGTGGGGTTTCCGTTGTCCAAGACCCTTTCCGAGCACGGCACCGTTGCGCGCGGCGTCTGCCGCATCGGGCGGGGGAATCGGCTGAAGGAGGTGGTGGAACAGACCCAAATCGGCAAGGACGGCCGGAAAATTTTCCACCTGGATGAATCCGGCAAAAAACATCCCTTGAAGGGAACCGAGACCGTATCCATGAACCTTTGGGGTTTCACGACCCGCCTTTTCGAGCAACTCGGCCGGAGGTTCACGGCGTTCCTGGAGGAAAAGGGGAGCGACCCCAAAGCGGAGTTCCTGATCCCCCGCGTGGTGGATGACGCCATCGCCGCGGGTGAGGCCACGGTCCAGGTGCTATCCACCCAAGACCCATGGTTCGGCGTGACCCACCCGAACGACAAAGGAAAAGTCCAAGGTGAAATGGAAAACCTAGTGAGGAAAGGCGTCTATCCGAAAAAGCTGATTTGAGATTCCCAGGCCATCCTACCGACCAGGGTGGTTCACTCGGCCTCGGCTTTCGATAGGAAGGCTTCCCCAAGAAGCTTTCCCGCGGTTTCCACCCAAGGCTCATCCTTGCCCAATCCCAAGGCTTTCCGGTAGAAAATCCGGGCCTCCCTCTTCTTGCCGATAGCTCTCAGGATATTCCCGATATTGAAATAAAACAGGCCTTCCTTGGGAGCCTTTTGGCTGGCAATGAGCAGGTATTTCAGCGTCCGGGGCCAGTCCTGCCGGGTGGAATAAAAGGCGGCCAAGGCATTGTAGGCGTAGGGGTCCGAGGGGAAAAAAGTGAGGTTCAGGCGGGTGAGCTGGTGGGCCCGCTGAGCATTAGCGGCCCCACCCTGGCCTAAGTAATAGGCAATGGCCTCCTCGAGCAGGGGCGGGATGAGGAGGGGAAGGGACTGGGGAAGGCCCTGGCCATCCGCCCATTTCAAAGCCTTGCGGTTTTTATCGGCGTAGAGGAGGGTGCGGGCCAACAGGTCGTATTGTGCCTCAAAGTCGCCGCAGTCCTGGTACAGGCGGGCCAATTTGAAAGGAAGGTCCAGGCGATCGGGAAAGGCCGCTATCGCCGCCTTCCAGCAGGTCACGGCCTGGGCCATCAAGGGACGGTCGAAATAAGCCGGGTCGAGGTTCGGCGGATCGGACCCCGGGGACGGCGCCGGGCACCAAACCACCGGCGTTTCCGTCGGCGGGGGGTGGGCGAGAGGCGGAGCCCCTTCCTGGGCTTTGGCGTAATCATAATTTCCCGCGGCCACGAACCATTCGGCGTCGCGGGGATCCTTTTGCCGCCAATCCTGGAGGGTTTTTTCCATGGCCCCCCAGTCCCGCCGGCCCCACTGCTCCTTGAATTGTTGGGAATCATCCGTCCCGCCCCACGCCGCCGCGGCCAAAAACAAACAGAAAATTCTAAAGAACGTTTTCACCGTGGTTCCAACCGTTCGTTTTTCTTGCGCCGGCCCGCTGGGACCCCCGCCTCAAAATTTCCGAGGGGTTTTCAGCCTCAGGTGCACCCCCAAGCCGTCGCGGATGGGCAGCATGGACGAAGCGAAACGCCGGTCGTTCCAAAACAGGCGGGTATATTTCAAGATGGCCCGCGTGGCCTCATCCGGGTTGGGGTGGGCCACTTTCCCCGACCAAAGCAGGTTATCGGTGACGACCATGTTGCCCGGTTTGATCCGGTGGCTGATGGCGTGGTAGGCATCCGGGTAACTTTCCTTATCGATGTCGCAATAATAAATGTCGAAAGTCCCGGCGGTCTTGGCCAGGCTTTCCAGGGCGTCGCCCGTGTGGAAGCGCACCTTGCCCAACAGGCCGGCTTTCTTGAAGTAATGGTGAGCCAACTTCGTATTCTCCGCGTCGCTATCGGTGTGGTGCACGATGCCGTTAGGCGGAAGGGCCAGCGCGAACCACATCGTCGAATACCCAAAACCCGAACCCAGTTCAAAAATTTTTTTGGCCTTGGAAAGGACCGACAGTTGGTACAAAACCCGCCCCACCTCGCAATTGACGATGGGGAAATGCTTCGACTCCCCATAGGCCTGCATTTCCTTCAGGATGGGATGTTCCACCTGCCCCAGTTGGTACAGGTATTTTTTGACCGGCTCCTGGAAAATGGCCATCCAATGACCCCCTCAAAACCGAATTTTGAATTCTTAATTTTGAATTATGGATTTTTCAGCCGAAAACCAGCTGGAAAAAAATACGTTAAAACTGAAGTTAAGTCCTACGCCCGAGGACACTACGGATCCTCCCATTCACCGGTGCCTCGAAGAACCGGTAGGAAAAATAAGCGGCGGTAAAAGTCCATGCCGCGAAAATAAAAAAAGCCAGGAATTCATTCCTTCCGGCCATGATGGGCCAGAGGAAATAAAGAACCGCCGGGTGGATTAAATAACCCCCATAACTTAGCACGCCCGGCCAGGCCAAGGGAGCCCAGAACTTCGAGTTGAAAAAATCCAAGTGAAGCCCTCCCAACAGGAAAAGAAAGAGGCCCCAAGTGAGAAGGGACCCCTCAATGATATGCCCCCCCAGGTCCGCCTTGTAATCTTGATGCAAAAAAGCGTGCAAAAAAAGAAATAAACCCAAAATGCAGACGACCGAGGAGATTTTTTTGTTTTGGGAAAGGATTTCCTTAAAACGTTCCGAGGCCAGGTAAAGCAGGCACCCCGTGGCAATGGCGCCGAAGGGCGCCAAGTCGCCCAGGATGGGAATGGTTCGTTTGGGGAAGTAAAAGCCGTGGAGGGCGGCGTAAACGGGCGGGAAAAAAATGAGAACTACGAGCAAAAGGCGCAGGTTGCGTTCATTATCGAGTTTTTTGAGGAGATAGGGATAGCAAAAGTAAAATTGCTCCTCGACCGAAAGAGACCACAACAGGTCCCAATGCAGCCCGTAAGGATGGGCGTTCGCTGGATGGCCATACCAATAAAAGGTGAAGGTGGCGATGGAAAGCCAGAAACAAGGTGAAAAGGAAGCCGACGGTTCCTTGAAAAAATAGTGGTAGGCGTAGGACGAGGTTTGGAAAAACGAGATCATAACGATGCCGAAAAGGCAGGTCGCGGCCAGCAGCGGCAGGATACGCCCCACGCGGCGGGAATAAAAGTCGCGGAAGTCGGGGTTAAAAAGGCTGTACGGAGCGGGCTGGGAGGCGATGAGACGAGTGATGACGAAGCCCGAGACCACGAAGAAAGTCGTCACCCCATAGCCGCCGTTGATCCAAAGTTTGTACCATAGTTGGTGAAGGAACACCGAGGGGGTGGATTGGGTCACATAGTGGCATCCTAAATGGATGGCAAGGACGACCAGGATGGAAAAAGAACGAACCAAGTCGACGATTTGGATTCTTCTCAAGGTGGGGAAGCCTTTGGGATGAAAATGGCGTTCAATCGATTTTTTTATGGATAGAGTTCCCGGAACCAATAGACCAAGTATACCGTCCCCGAGA
>JASHNQ010000104.1 GCA_030041545.1 candidate division FCPU426 bacterium
TAGTTTGGGTCATAAGTACCGGGGGGATAACCACAGGCCGTGTCGCTGGTGGGAACGGGGTAATTGGTAGGTAGGTTTTCCTCGTAGGTAATGGCGGCGTCGCTGGGGCACCACTGGGGGGTCGCCATCAAGGTGGGGATGGCAACATAATTACTATAACTGTACTCGGAAGCGAAAGACGCGGAAGCCGCAAATCCACAAATCAACAACAAAAACACTGCGGGGGCAAATCTCAGAAATGAATGCAAGGATTTCCTACGGTGTCCGCAAGAGGTAACGGCGGAAATTGAAAGAATCGTTGTTATCACAACCTTTCTCCAGGCTTCTGAAAAAAAGTGGGTGAACATGCGTGGAAATGCGCCGGTAAAAGCCCTTTCATATCATTTTTTACGAGCAATTTCTATTCCCAAAAAAGCCGGATCGATTTAACGGTAAATACTAAACGTGATTTCCGCTTGGATATGCCAAAATATCCAGCCAACTCCCAAAAGAAAGGTTATTTAACAAAAAGCGTGTGTTTTTTAACAGTCGGCATACGCCAAAACGGACTCTTGTCGAACCCATTCCTGAAGCCCTTTGGGAAGGCCCACCCCTTAAAAGTCTTTTACTTCCCATGGCGCAACTTGTATTTTGGACTTTGAAAGCATCTCATTTTACTTACGGAATCATCACCTTGCGAACGGGCCCCAAACAAAAAAGTCATTTTTTTATTTTTCTTTCCTTGCTTTCTGCCCTCGCATTCCAACTCGAAGGATGTAAACCTTCCGCGCCCCCGCCCAAACCACGGGCCCTTGGAGTTGGGGATCAATTGCTCGATTTTTCCTTGATGGATGAGAACGGCCAAATATTCAAACTTTCAAGCTTAAACCCCAACTGGTATTTAGTGGTCGTTTTATACCGCGGCTCTTATTGCAATGCCTGCCGGACGATGTTGTTCGACATGAAAGATAATTACACTTCCCTTACTTCATTAAATACAGCGCTTGTCGCCGTAAGCACCGACACCCTTCAAGATTCCTACGACTTTAACAATCAATGGCGGTTTCCGTTCCCCCTGCTCTCAGACCCCAAACTCACGCTGATCGACGCGTTCGGGGCCAGGCATCCCAATGGCCACGGGATTTACGACATCGCCCATCCCTCGATTATCATCATCGATCCCCAAAAAGTGATCCGGTACAAGAAAATCGCCCAAAACCCGGATGAACTGCCGGACGCCCGCGAAATATGTTCCATGATCCAAAAATTCGAGGGCGAAAAGTAAGGCCCGCCCATTGACGGATGATTTTTTTAACGGGGGGGAGCGGGTTCTTCCTCGCTCCCTAGCTCCCTTGCCGCCTCCCTTTCGGAAGCGGCTTCCAGGGAAGCGGGCGAGGCCTCGACGCCCTTCAGCCTTTTCTCGATGGTCCTGGTTTTTTTGGCGGCGTCGTCAATGGTGTTGCTGGCTTCCTGCAGCTTTTTCTGGGTTTTTTCCAATATCCCGGCGAAAAGGCCGAATTCCTTCTTCACCATGCCCAGCAGGTTCCAAACTTCGCCGCCGCGCTTTTCAATGGCCAAGGTCCGGAAACCCACTTGAAGGCTGTTTAAGATGGCCGCCAGGGTGGTGGGGCCGGTAAGGACGATCCGGTGCTCCCGCTGAAGCGAATCCAGGAGCCCGGGGTGGCGGAGCGCTTCCGCGTAAAGCCCCTCCGTCGGCAGGAACAAAATGCCGAAGTCCGTGGTTCGGGGAGGGTCCAGGTATTTTCCCTTGATATTGCGGGCTTCCAACTTGATGCGATTCACCAGGCTTTTCGAGGATTCCTCGGCTCCCGCCGTATCCCCTTTTTCCACGGCCTCCACCAGCCGCTGGTAATCCTCCTGGGGGAATTTGGCGTCAATGGGCAGCCAAACCTCGGAGTCCTTGCCGGGTTCGCGGCCCGGGAGTCGGATGGCGAATTCCACCCGGTCATTGCTCCCCTCCCGCGTTGCGATGTTTTTCAAGTACTGGTCCGGGGAGAGGATTTGCCGCAAAAGCCCCTCCAACTGGACCTCGCCCCAAGTGCCGCGGGTTTTCACGTTGGTCAGGGTCCGCTGCAGGGCCCCCACGTCCGCGGCCAAGGATTGCATCTCCCCCAAGCCCTGGTGCACCTGCTCCAGCCTTTCGCTCACCAGGCGGAAGGAATCGTTCAGCCGCTTTTCCAGGGTGGCTTGCAGTCTTTCATCCACCACCTGCCGCATCTGGTCCAACTTGGCGGAGTTTTCCTCCCGCAAGGCTTTCAATTGGTGTTCCAGGGTCTGGCGGATGGAATCCAGTTTCTGCTCGTTGAGTTGGGCGAGGGCAAGAAGTTGCCGTCCCAGCTCCTCCCGGGCCGCCCTCTCGTTGGAGTTGGACTCCTCCCGGTTCCGCCCCATCTCGTCCCGGAGGGTTTTCTCAAGCCGTTCCTGTCCACGGGTTAAGGCGTCCAATTGCCTGTCCAACGCCTCGCCCTTGTTGGATCCGGCGCTTCGGAAGGTCGCCAGGAGCGTCCAAACGCCGATCCCCAGTACCAAGACAATCAAAATCAATTCCAGGGACATTCCATTTCCTCTCGAAAAATCTTAAAGTCCAATTCTCAACCCTTGGTCCGCATCGTTATATAGTGACCTTTCCATCGGCGCGCAATGGCCGCTGGAAATGAACCGTGCCCAATCCGGGGTTTTTTCCCTTTATTACTTCCTTGTTGCCGTTAAAATGCTCTGATTCTTTGGAAGGAGCCGCAAAACCCATGGCGTTAATTGATCCCCTGAAGCGCTACAAACCCATTCCCCTTTCCCGGAAAAGACGCGCCCGGCTCCCTTCCTTCCGGACGGTCCTTCTCTTTTTCGTTTTGTTCTGCGGGCTCCTGGTTTTCAAAACCTCCCTCTTGAACCAGTATAACTACCTCGTGGGCCTGAAATACTGGAGAAGCGGCAACCTGGAACTGGCCAAAATGGAGTTCAACAAGGTCCTGGCCCGCACCCCCGGCGACCCCAAGGCCGTGGACGGCCTGGGCTTGGTGGAAATGAAGGCCGGGGACCTGGAAAAGGCCAAGGAACTCTATGACCAAGCCATGAAAATGGGCCTGGCTTACAGCCGCAAGTTCAGCCACCTTAAGACCGGCCAAGCCTTCATCGACGACGGCAAATACAACGTCGCGGAACTGGAGCTCCAGCATGCCTTGGAGCTTCAGCCCAACAACCCGGACATCTACGTGGCCCTGGGGACCGTGGAACGGGCCCTAGGCCAGGTCAGCAAGGGAGAGAAATACTACGAAGCCGCCCTCAATTACGACCCCAAGAACAAGAAAATGCAGGTTTTGCTGGAACAGGCCCGTGAGGAAAAGGACCGGGGCTCGATTTATTACATTTTCGACCGCAACGGCGTTCCCCTGGCCCTCCAATGGGCGAAAAACGGCGAGCGGGGCTATCCCATGGGCAAGGAATTCGCCCATCTGATCGGCTATATCGACCAGAACGCCGTCAACAACCGGGGCAGCATGGGCCTGGAGAAGGCCTACCAGCAATATTTCCCCGGCAACAAGCTTTACCTCACCATCGACAGCCGCATCCAAAAGGTCATTTCCAAGGCCCTGGGATGGGAAAAGGGCTCCATCGTGGTCTTGAACCCGCGCACGGGCGAAATCCTGGGCTGCGTTTCCCAGCCCACCTTCACCCCCGAAAAAGTCCACGACGAATGGTGGACTTACATCGACAACAAAAACACTCCCCTGAAGAACCGCGCCTTTGAGGGCCTTTACGAACCCGGCTCCATCATCAAGATCATTTCCTCGGCTGCGGCCGTGGAAAAGAACATCAACTTAAGCTCCGTCTTCCCCTTCTTCTGCAAGGGCTTCACGACCATCGACGGCAAGGTTTTCATGGACTGGAAAAAACACAAGATGATCCACAGCCTGGCCGAAGCCTTCGACGCCTCCTGCAACGTGGCTTTCGCCCGGCTGGGTTTCGCGTTGGGCGAGGACACCCTTTTCGAGTTCAACAACCGCTTCGGTTTCAACTCGGTGCCCAAAACCCTCGATCTTCCGGTGACCGCCAGCGTTTCCCCTAAATTGGGCTTAAGCCGCTATGAGCTGGCCGAAACCGCCACGGGCCTGGGCCCCACTTTCCGCATCACGCCCTTGAACGCGGCCATGATGGCGGCCGCCATCGCCAACGACGGCGTCATGATGTCGCCCTACCTCACGGACCGGCTCACCAACATCAACGGAAAAGTGCTGATGCAGAACAAGCCGTCCGTTTACAAGGAAACCATCAGCCGCCCGACGGCCCAGTTCCTCACCACCCTCATGCTCAACGACGTGGAACGCGGCATCGGCGTGAAGGCCCGCATCCAGGGCCTTAAGATCGCGGGCAAGACCGGGACCTCCGGCAGCCGGGACCCCAACTTCCACGCCTGGTTCATTTGCTTCGCGCCGGCGGACAACCCCAAGATCGCCATGGCCATCATTGCCGAGAACGGCGGCACGGGCAAGGACATCGCCGCGCCCATCGCCCACAAGGTTTTCGAGGGTATCATGGACTTCATGGACTTGACTTCCGATAACTCAAAAAAGTAGGGGGATCCGGAAATGTTTAGCATCCTGGCCAGCACGGTGGTGGGGCTTTTAGGCGGGTATTTCATGTACCGTGGAAAGAAGACCCAGAACGTCAAAATGATCCTCTGGGGCGCGGCAATGGTGGTGGCTTCTTATTTTTTGTTTTCCGGAGGCGGGAATGACAAGGCCTCCCAGGACGCCCTGAAAAACCTGATGCAAATCACCCCAGGGGCGCAGCAACCTTAGTCTCTTAGTCGTGAAATTTTATACAAAAAGCCGAAAACCATTCGGCTTGGCTCATGGCCCTGGGTTTATCGAAGGGTTTCCCGACCTAAGGGATCGGGCGCTTTTACAGTGGATTCACCCGTGAAAGTAGCGGATGCAACCCTGTTTGGTTCCGGCTCGTCCGGGTTAAGCTTCCTTGGATCAAGGGAGCCGCTGGGATTTATGTTGGGCTTCCCCCAATAACCGGGACGCTTCCGCGTTTCCAGGCCACAGTTGGGAAGCCCTCGACAACACCTCCACGGCGTTGGAAAACATGCCCCAGCCCAAATATATTTCCCCCAAATCCAGGTAAAAAACCGGCTCTTGGGGATGGAGGGCGATTCCCTGTTTATAACAGGCGACCGCCTCATCCACCTTCCCGAGGCCTTCCCAGGAAACCGCCAGGTCGGCCAGGTACTCCACATTGGACGGATCCAATTGGACCGCCTTGAGAAAGGCCGCATGGGCTTCTTGCTTCCTGTTCACCGTGGCATAGGCCTTCCCTAATTCATTGAGATACAGGGGGGAGGCCGGCCCCAATTGGACCGCCTCGCGGATTTCCGCCAGGGCCGCTTCCCGCTTCCCCTCCCGCTCAAAGAGTTTCCAAAGGTTCCGGTGGGGCGTGGGGTCGAGGGGGCTCAGCGAAACGGCGTACTTGAATTCCTCTTCCGCCTCGTCCATCCGGCCTATGGCGCCCAGGACGACGCCCCGCCCGTTATGGAGGGTGGACCAGGGCGGGGGCAGGTTGACGGCCAGGTCATAGGCCCGGAGGGCTTCGTCCAAACGGCCCGCTCTCGCGTAACTTTCCCCCAGGTTCGCCTGGATCTTCGGGGAGATGCCTGGATACGCCCTTGCCGCGTTTTCCCAAAGTGACAGGGAATCCCTCCAAACCTCGATTTGACGGACCGTCCCAAAACCCATGAAAACCGCCAGGAGGAAGGCCAAAAGGCCCAGGGCCAGCCGGTGGTTTGAGAACAAAAGCGAAACGCACGAACCGATCAGCAAGAAGAACCCCAAAAGGGGGAGATAGGCGTAGCGGACCGCGGCGGCTTGGGTTCCCGATTGAAGGAGGCCCGCGACCGGGGCAATGGTCACCAGGTAAAACAGCCAAACCGCCGCCAGGTAGGGGCGCTTACGGCGGTAAACAAAAAAAACGATGGAGAGGAGGAGCACGGCCCAACCTGAGAGGATGTATTCGGGGGAAAAAACTTGCGCTTCCGATGGAAGGGGATAGAAAGCGGCTAAGTGGACGGGTGCGAATACCTCCGCCAGGTAGAAAACCAGTGAATGGCACGCGTTCATAAGGCGGTAAGGGAGACTCCATTGTTGAAGGCTCATGACCGCCCCCATATGGGCCTGGCCCACGACCGCCAGCCATCCGGATAGGATGGACAGGAGGAAAAACGGCGCTTTTTCCAGGAAAACCCTGGCGCGGTCCGCCCTCAATCTCTTGAGCGGCCACGCATCCAACAAAAGGAAAGCCAGCGGAAGCGTCACCGCCATGGGTTTGGCCATAAGGGACAACAAGGAACAGCCCAGGGACGCGGCGTATTGAAATGGATTTTTCCCACCAGAGGAGGCGTAACCCAGGTAAACCCAGAGGCTCAGGAGGAAAAACAAACCGCACAGCACGTCCTTGCGTTCCGTGGCCCAGGCGACCACTTCCACGTTGAGTGGATGGAGGCCGAACAAAAGCGCGGCCAGGGAGGCAGCGGGCAACGCCCCTTGACCGGGGAAATTTCCGCCCGGCGGCCCGGCCGCGGGATTGGCTAGGGGGATCAGCCGATAGCCCAGGAAAAAAACCACCAGGGTGTTGAGACCGTGCAGTAAAAGATTGGTCCAATGGTAGGCCGCGGGGTTGAGCCCGCCCCATTGGTAATCCAGGGCCAGCGAAAGCCAGGTCAACGGCATCCAGTACCCCGTGCTGATGTCCGTGAACATCCAATGGAGATTCGAGAATTGGAATGACCTGATATGAAGGTTGTTTGAGATAACCTCGGCGTCATCCCACGAATCCACGAAACCATTCCCCAGCACGGGAAGGTAAAACAAGAGTGTCAGAAGGACGGGAAGAAGCGCCAGGGCCCAAAACAGGCGCCGGTTCGCGGGGGCGGCTGAGAGGTCGGACCCCTTAAACGGGGCCACAGGGTTACCGGGCTCGTCCATGAAGGCCCCCCAGGTTGGATAGCCTCAAGGCGGGTCTAAAAGCGCAAACATCGGATGCTATTTTTTCCATGTTTTCGCCTATTCACGGTGATGTGGCGCTTTCCGGCCTTTTCATTGTCCACGGCGGGCCCCTATCGTGGACAACTAGGCTATTTCCAATTTTTTTGGATAGACCGTCAAATTCTGGTATCCCGTGGGCGTCACCACCAATAAGTCCTCGATGCGCACCGCGCCCACGCCGGGATAGTAGAGGCCCGGTTCCACGGTCACCACTTCCCCTTTTTTGAGAATGTGTTCCGACGCGTTGACCCTCGGCGGCTCATGGACGTCCAGCCCCAGGCCGTGGCCGGTTCCGTGGAAGAACCCCACCATGGTCCCGTTCCGACGCTCGGTCCTATATCCCTTGGACTCCATATCTTCCCTAATGGCGCCATGCACGTCCTTGCCGTTCACTCCCGGGGCCACCATGCGGATGCCCTTTTCCTGGGCGGCCTTGACCGCCTCGTACTGGGCCTTAAGCGCCGCCGAGGCCTTCCCCTTCACGAAAGTGCGGGTGATATCCGCGTAATAAAAGGTATCCCCCGATCGGGGGAAGACGTCCACGATCAGGGACTGGTTCGCCCAAACCAGGCCGGTTCCCTCGTTGTGGGGGTCACAACCTTGGTCGCCGCTGGCCACGATGGTGTGGCTCCCCATACAGTTGTTTTCCATCATGGAAACGTTCAGGACCTTCTTTAACCATTCGGACGTCACCCATTGGCCTCGGTAGGAAATCTTCTTCCCTGCAATCCTGGAGGCCCGAAGCAGGTTTTCCAGTTTGTGGATGGCGGCTTCGGTGTGGCGAAGGGACTGCGTGATCATCCGGACTTCTTCCTTGGACTTGTAAACCCTTTCCTCGAAGAAGGGATCCGGTTTGCTTTCAACCGAAATCCCCCGCTTCCGGAGGGCGTCCGCCAACCCCACGTTAAAGTTGTCCGGCACCAGGATTTTCGGGGCCTTCTTGGACTTAAGGAAGTAAGCCGCGACATCCGCCACTCCGGGCTTTTCGACGCCCCAAGCCTTGGTCTTGGCCTGGATGTCCGAGTAGGAGAGAACCTCATCCACCTTGGCCTGCTTTTGGGACCGTCCCAACTCCAAATCGCTCATCAGGATGATGCTTTTCCCGCCTATCCGGAAGTAAGGGAAGGGATCAGGCACCGAGAACTTCACGGCATAATAAAGGTTGGAGTCGTACTCGCTGGCCGCGTACATCATTAAAGCCACTTGTTTCTTGTTCATGCCTTTGTTCCTTATTGCTAATTGTGCGGATATACACTGGTTGCTTCCGAGTTTTGAATTTTAAGTTTTGAGTGTTGAGTTGTGGAAAGGTTTTTGAGCATTCGCTCAAAAACCAACCCACCTCAACTCAGAACTTAGGGCTTAAAACGCGTGGTTCAGAAGTAATACCTTGACCCAACGTCGCCATAAAGATAAAAAGTCGACACCCCTCCGCTGTAAAACCAGATTTCCGGCACCACCTGCACGTAGATATCCACCGGGACATCCACCTTGTTGAACATATAGGAAATGCCGATCACACCCCGGGGGCCCACCGCCACGCTCCCTTGCGCGTTGAGGTCGCCCCCCACGCCGAAATAAAGCGGCATCAATCCATTGGCGGGATGGATGACGTCGTAATCGTGCCACAGGTAGTCCAATTGCAAAAGGGTCGAACCGTCTCCCAGTTTTATCGCGGGTTGGAAGGCGTTTTGTTTATCGATCCAAATCTTTCCAACGGCTCCCCAGGCGCCCGGGTCGCCCACTTCCAGTCCAAGGCCGAAGTTGCCCCCGCCGAGGATGGGCGAATCACCGGCCAAAGCCGAAAACGGCATTGCGGCGAAAAACACGAAGAATAAACCCCAATGTAATTTATCCATGACCCCCTCCAGGACAGTTCTAAATTTTAAGTCGTGGAAAAGTTTTTGGGCAAAGCCCAAAAACCAACCTTACCTCAAAACTAAAAACTCAACACTCAAAACTTTTTATCAGACGCTTCCTTTCAATTGGCGCAGCTTGGCCCGTTTCTTGAGTTCTTCCCGCAATTCCCGGATCCGCCCCGTCAGTTTATCCGGCGGTATTTCGGCGTAAACTTCGTCCGCTGCCCCCGCCTTGGACTCCTCGAACTTGGAGGATTCCGTATCCACGAAGTAAATCTCCGGCAGCTCAAGTCCTTCCTGGTAATCTTCCGACATCTCCTTGAAATAATCCGCCTTGTTGACGAATTTTCGGAAGCGGTAAACCAGGGCCCCCAGCGACTTTCCACCCTCCACCACTCGGTGGATGAAATGGATTTCCAAATCCATGTCCCGGATGGCCAACTGGTCCTCGGGAAAATAACTGGCGACGAAATCAATCAGCCATTGAAAAGTCTGTTCCACATAAATTTGTTGGGCGTTCTGGAAGGCTTGGAGCCGCTCCTCCAGTTCCTTTTCGCTCAGCTGCGGGTTTTCTTCCTCCCGCCTTTGTTCCTCGGCCATGATGCGTGTCCTTTTTTTCTTTTTATCACATGCCCAATTTAAATTCCATCAGCGGGGTATAAAGCGGTCCCCCGGCGGCCAATTGGCTCTTAAAAAGAACGAATCGATCGGCCTTCCACGGCGGCCATTGGGGCGGTAAAACTTCTTGTAAGGCCTTTTGCGCCGCCTTGGGATCTTCATTTTCCCGGACCCGTCCCAAGGTCAAATGGGGGTGGTACTCCTTATCATCCGGTTTAACGCCTACCGCTTCCAAAGAAACCGTGAGCGTCTTTTCCAAACGTTGGAAGCTTTCTTCGCCCCGTGTGACCGGAATGAACAAAACCCGGGGGCGGTCCGAGCGTGGAAAGGCCCCAAGCCCCCCCAATTCCGCTTCAAAGGGCCCAGCCGGTGATGAAACGCTCTTTAATATGGACTGTAGTTTCGGTAGAAGCGCCTCCTCCAAACCGCCGATGAACCGGAGGGTTATATGAAGTTGGGCCCTGGAAACCCACCGAACTTGCCGGTACCGCGGCATTTCATTTAATAACCCGTCAATCCCTTCTTCAAGGGTCTGTGGAATCGGAATGGCCACAAATAACCTTAAGGCCGCCATTTTAAACCTCAAACTTTTGAGAACTTAAAACTTATGTTTTAGAGCCGGTAACAAAATTCGTTTTTAACGCCTATCCCCCTCTCCCTCGAGGGGAGAGGGCCGGGGTGAGGGTGAATTTTACTTGGCGAAAACACCCCTCACCCTACCCTCTCCCGCAAGGGGCGAGGGTTTAGGTTAATTTTATTACCGGCTCTTAGTCCTTCGGGGGAAGCTGAAGGCAATGGCGCCGCAGCAACTCGAGGGCGGCCTGGCTGGCCCTTTTTTTCACCGTATCCCGGTTGCCGGTGAAACGGAACTCAAAGGCCTGCGCGGATTGTTCGTCGGCGATGCCGATATAAACCAGCCCCACGGGCTTTTCCGGCGTTCCCCCTGTGGGTCCGGCGATGCCCGTTGTGGAAAGGCCGATGTCGGCCTTGGCGGCCTTGCGGACGTTGGCGGCCAAGGCTTCGGCCGCCTCGAGTGAAACGGCGCCTTTTTTCCGGATCAGCTGGGCATCCACCTGGAGGGCGTCCTTCTTCGCCTCGTTGCCGTAAACCACGTAGCCCCTCAGGAAATAATGAGAGCTGCCCGGCACCTGGGTGATGCGATGGGAAATCAGGCCCCCCGTGCAGGATTCGGCCGTCGCCAGGGTCATCTGCCTCGTGGTCAACATGCGTCCCACGATGGTCTCCAGGCCGTCCTGGTCCCAGCCGTAAATGAAGTTGGGCAGTCGGGTGGTCAGCACCCTGCCGAGTTCCTCGATCAGGGCGTCGGCCTTTTCCACACTCTCCGCCTTGGCTGACAGCCGGATGTCCACTCCCTCCCAATGGGCCAGGACCCCGATGGTGGGATTGGTGGAATTCTCAAAAACATCGGCGATTTTCTCGTTGAGGGCCGACTCATCGATGCCCGTGGTGCGGTAAACCCTGGATTTGATCACGGCGCCGCCGGGTGAAAGGGACTTAAGGAATGGCTTTAATGTTTCCTCGAACATAGCCTTCATTTCCGAGGGCACCCCCGGCAGGCAGGCCAAGTGGGACTTTCCTACCTTGGCGATGAAACCCGGCGCCGTGCCGTTGGCGTTCGGGATGACCGTAGCCCCCTGCGGGATGAAAGCCTGGTTCAGGTTCACCTGGGGGAAAGGCCTTCCAGGACGGAAATGGGCGAAGCGGTCCTGGATGACCTTGGCGATATTCTCGTGGAAGACCAGCTGTTTTTGGGACAGGCGGGCGGCCACCTTCCGGGTCACATCGTCCACCGTGGGGCCCAGCCCGCCGGTGGTAATGACCGCTTGGCTGCGCTCGCAGGCCAGGCGCAGGGCCGTCTCCAGGCGTTTTTCGTTGTCCCCCACGGACTGGAAGGCATAAACGTCCACTCCCAGGAGGGCCAATTGTTGGGCGATCCAGGAGGAATTGGTGTCCACGTTCTGGCCCAAGAGCAGCTCGGTCCCAATGGCCACGATTTCGGCGTTCACGGAAAAACCTCGCTTAGGTGAAAAAAGTCAAAAGCCCTTTGCCACGGATGTGTTTCGATGTTTTGTTTAGCTGTTGATTAAACCCACGAGGAATCGGCCGATATGCACCCAAGCCAGGGCGTAAAGGCCCGCCACCAGGTCGTCGGTCATGATCCCCCAGCCCCAGGGCAACTTCTCCAGGCGCCGGATGGGGTAGGGCTTCCAAATGTCGAAAAGCCGGAAAAGGATGATCGCCATGACGACAAAGTGCCACTGGCGCGGGATGGCCAGCATGGCCATCCCCATGCCTAAAACCTCGTCCATGACCGCGCTCGGGGGATCTGTTTCCCCGATGCTTTGGGCGTACCGGCCCGTGGTATAGACCCCCAGGAAATAAACCACTACTAAAGTCGCCGCGTGTATCAAGGGGTAATCGACGAGCGGGTAAAATAGCGGAACCGCGGCCAGGGAAGCCCAGGTGCCGGGCGCGAAGGGAATCTTGCCGATGCCCAGGAAAGTGGCGATCCAGAAATAAACGTGTTTCATGCCTTCCCTCCACCCAGCACATGGCGGTTTTTGAAAACGTAATCAACGCCCGAAATGATGGACATCACCGTGGCGTAAAACATCAGCCAGTAGGGGCCTACCCAAACCAGTTTTTCCACCCAATCCCCCGCGGGCCCGAGCCGGGCCAGGAACAAATCCCATTTGACTTGGGATGCCTCCACCGTGGCCTGGACGCAGATGATGGCCAGGATAAAGGAGCAAGCCACGATTTGGGAGACGGTTTTGTGCTTCCCCGCCCGGCTGGCGGCGATCACGGTGTTGCGGCCCTGGGCCATCTGCCTTAGGCCCGTTATGAGGAACTCGCGCGCCGCGATGATGACCACCATCCAAGCCGGCACCAAGTCCAGTTCCACGAACGACACGAAAACGGAAAGCATCAGGATCTTGTCCGCCAAGGGGTCCAAGAGGGCGCCGAAGTCGGACTTGAGGTTGTATTTGCGGGCCAGGTAGCCGTCCAGGTAGTCGCTGATGGCGCCCCAGGCGAACAGTAAACCCGCGGCCCATTTGGCCCAGACATCCTGGCGGAAAATAAAAAGGAGGTAGAGGGGGGTCACCCCAATGCGGGACAGGGTGACCAGGTTGGCGGCGTTCCAGCGGGATTGGGCTTTCAACATTTGGGGATTTTTCACGTGCCACCTTATTCTTACTTAAGCGCCTGACCGCCGGTCGATTAACTCAAAACTTTAGTTGCTTTTCCAACGAGGTCTTGTTGGAGGGCGTGGGTGATCTCCACATCCATCCACTGCCCCACGCGGGGGTTGCGATGTCCTTCGATTAAGACCACGCCATCCACCTCGGGCGCTTGGTAGCGGGTACGGCCCTGCGCCTGCCCCGAGACCCTCAAGTCGAGGGGCGAGCCTCGATGTTTTTTATCGCCCTTGGACGCGGAAACGTCCAACGGGAGGTTGTGCCGAGCCTTGGGGCCGGAGCCTGCGACGGCCCCATCATGGGGCTCGGCATCGTCCACCTCTTCGACCACAACTCTCAGGGTTTCCCCCACCCACCGCTGGTGGGATATTTCGGCGATTTCCCCCTGCGCGCGGCAAGCCTCGGCCAAGCGGATTTTCTTGGTTTCCTCCGGAACCTGGTTTTCCATGACCCCGGCCGGCGTGTTCTCCTCCTGGGAATAAGCGAAAAAGCCGACGTAATCCAATTGGGATTGCTTTAAAAAGTCCAGCAGTTCCCGGAAATCCGCGTCCGTTTCTCCTGGAAAACCGACGATGAAAGTGGAGCGGATGGAGGCCTGGGGAATCTTGGCGCGGATGCGCTGGATCAACCTTTCCAAGAGCGACCTGTCCCCGATGCGCTGCATGGATTTCAAAATCCGGTCGCTGGCGTGCTGCAAGGGCACGTCAAAGTAGGGGCAAATCCTCGGGTTGGCGGCCATGACCTCGATCAACTCGTCCGAAACCCGGCTGGGATAAAGGTAATGGAGGCGGACCCACTCCAGGCCATCCACCTTGGCCAACTTCATTAAAAGGTCGGCAATCTTGGGCTTCCCATAACGGTCCGCGCCGTACCAGGTGCTGTCCTGGGCCACTAGGCAGATTTCCTTAACTCCCTGGGAAGCCAAGTGCCGGGCTTCCCGCTCGATATCCTCCATAGGGCGGCTGCGGTAATGCCCCCGGATTTTGGGAATAATGCAAAAGGTACAAGGCAAGTCGCATCCTTCGGAGACTTTTACGTAGGCGAAATGGGCGGGCGTGGAAAGAAGCCTTGGCGAGGAGGCGTCGTAAACGTAGGTAGCCTCACTCAAGGAGTTCGGAAGAAGGGGTGTTTTGGCCTTATCCGGTTTTAGGTTCGGGAACGGCGTTTCCCATTCAAATGGTTTCCCCTTGGCGTCTTGGCGTCTTGGCGTTGGATTTTTGATTTGGTCAGCCACGTTTTCGACATCATTTAGCCCAAACAAAATATCGATTTCCGGCAGTTCTTTCCTCAATTCCTCACCGTAACGGTGGGCCAGGCAGCCGCCCACGACCAGGGACTTGAGGCGGCCGGTTTTCCGGAGCCTGGCCACTTCCAGGATGGTTTCAATGGATTCCTTCTTGGAAGCCTCGATGAAACCGCAGGTATTCACGATCACCACTTCGGCTTGGGCGGGGTCCTTGACCAGCGAGTAATGGTCCAGGGCCAGCTTTCCCAGCATGACTTCGGAATCCACCGTGTTCTTGGGACACCCCAGGCTGATGACGGCGACCGTTTTGGCGGTTGAAGGATCGGAGGTTTTGGGGGTCATGGCGGGCTTAATCTAACACAACCGGCGGGTAAAAACGAATCCTTGTCGGAGGAAGCAGGCTAGGTTGTCGCCACCAGCATCTCCTCGGAACGGGAACTCCGGAGGCCGTCCGTCCTTCCGGCGAAATAGCGTTGACTGAGATCGGCCCCCGAAATATGCCGGGCCCCTTTAAAGCCGGTTTCCCGGGCCAATGCCAGCGCCTCCTCCGGGGTGAAGAAACTGAGGAAAGGCGTCCCGGCCGCCCGCGCGCCTTTTTCCGCCGCCTGGAGTCCAGGCCTTTCCTCCGGGTCGGCAAGTTCTATCGGAAGGATGAACGTCATGGCCAGCGTGGAGCCTGAAGCGAACGTGGCGATTTTAAGGAGGGTGGCCGCGTTCGCCTCCCGGGTGAGGTACATGGAAACGCCGGTGGAAGCCACAACAGCCGGTTTGCCCCCATCAAAGCCGGCGGCGGTCAGGCGGTCCAGCCAGGATTCTCCCGCCTCGAAATCCACCGGCACGAATTTCAACCATTCGGGGACGCCGAAGCCGAGATCCATGAGGCGCTGCCGCTTCCAGGCCTGGGGGCTCGGCTGGTCCACCTCGAATACCCGCAGGCGGGAGGCGATTTCCGGCCTCCGTTGGACGAAAGTATCGAGCCCCGCTCCCAGGAGGACATACTGGCTGACGCCTTGGCCGGCCTGTTCCGTGACCAGATCCTCGATAAAACGGGCGCGGGCCACGATGGCGGCCCGGAAACGGCTCGTGAACCGGGGATCCATGTCCGGGCGTTGTCGCCAGCCCTCCGCCGGAGCCGCCAGTTGGAGCCCGATCTCATCCTCAAGCACATGCGGCGGCGGGTCGATCTGGACGTGCAAGGCCCGCCACAAGGCCACACGCACCGCCGTGTTATTGGGGGCCGCCGCTTGTTGATCCGTCATGGCGTTCCCTCTCCTGACGATGGTTTGCCCGCCTGGTTCATGAACCTTTTACCTCGTGGCCGATTCGATGCTTTTTGAAATGACTTCGATCAAATAGCCCAAATCCTTTTTGGAAATACCCAAGGGTGGCATCAGGACAATGACGTTCCCTAAGGGGCGCATTAAGACGCCCCTCTTTTTTGCCTCAGCGCAGACCCGGTAACCCATCTTGGCTTTATAAGGGTACGGCTCGTTTGTTTTCTTATTTTTAGCAAGCTCGATGCCGCCCATCATCCCCCTCAGGCGCACCTCCGACACATGGGGATGGGCCATCAGGGGTTCCAAGAGGTCCTGCATCATCCGGCTTTTTCCCTGGATTCCCTCCAAGAATCCCTTTTCCTTCATCAATTCCAGGTTGGCCAGGGCCGCCGCGCAACCCAGTTGATTCCCCGTAAAGGTATGGCCATGGTAAAAGGTCCTCAAGGACCCAAAACTGCCCAGGAACGCCCGGTAAACTTTCTCCGTCGCCAGGGTGGCGGCCACCGGCAAATAGCCGCCGGTCAGGTTTTTGGCCAGGCAAAGCAGATCCGGCCTCACCCCCTCCTGTTCACAGGCGAACATCGTGCCGGTCCGCCCAAAACCCGTCGCCACTTCGTCCAGGATCAGGAGAACGTCATAGCGGTCGCAAAGCTTCCGCATGGCCTTCAAGTAGCCCCAAGGGTGCGCCAGCATCCCGCCCGCCCCCTCAATCAACGGTTCCATGTGGACCGCCGCCAGTCGGGAACCGTATTTTCGAAAAACCTTCTCCGCGTCCCGAACGCAGTCCCCCAACCAATCCTCATTCGGAACCTTACGGCTGGGGTAATCGTGGGGGCTTTTGACCTTGAGGGTTTTAAAAAGCATGGGGCCGAAGATGCCGTGAAAAAGGCCGATCCCCCCCAAGCTGACCGAACCCAGGGTGTCGCCGTGATATCCCTCCCGAACGGTCAGGAAGAGGTTCTTTTTCGGCCGCGCGGGCTTGACTTGCTTCCAATATTGAAAAGCCATCTTGGCCGCGATTTCATTCGCCTCGGACCCTGAATCGGAATAAAAGACGCGCGTCAGTCCCTTGGGAGCTAGTTGGATGAGCTTTTCCGCGAGCGAAATGGCGGGTTCGTTGGAAGCCCCCAAAAGGGTGGAATGAGCGATCCCTTTGAGCTGCTTTTGGATAGCGCGGTCGATTTCAGGCACTTGGTGGCCGTGTACGTTGCACCACAGGGAGGAAACCCCATCGAGGTACTTTTTTCCCTTGGCGTCGTAGAGGTAGGTCCCCTTTCCCCGGGTGATGATGGTGATGTCCGGGTCTTTCACCCATTCCTGTTGCTGGGTGAACGGATGCCAGAGGTATTTTTTGTCTTTTTGTTCGAGTAATTTTGGGTTCATTATTTGGGTTGTCATTGCGAGGAGGCAGATTTTCGGCCGAGGAAGCAATCCAAAACATTCCACAAAAGGCCTTCTTTGGAATCATTTGGATTGCCACGTCGCCCAAAGGCATGGGCTCCCCGCAATGACGGATTAAAGTTTCGCATATAAATCCTCACGCCCTGGATTGAGTCGGTGGATAAGGGCTATTTTCTTTTGCCGTGATCCGGCCTTTATCTGTTTTTCCCTAGAAATAGCGTTATAACTATCATCAAACTGTTCATAGTAAACAAGCTTCGTTAAATTGTATTTTTTCGTAAATCCATCAACCATTTTTTCTTTGTGCTGATAAACTCGTTTTCTCAAATTATTCGTAAAAAAACTTTAAACCCAAGCGGCTCAAATCTTTCGCCAATAAATCCAAATCCGTCCGGTATTTCGGGTTGAACTTAACCGGCCCATAAACCGGAACCTTCAAAAGTTTCCGGAGGGCCAAGACATTCGTCTTTTCCGAAAGTTCTTTCCCTTTATAGCCGTTCACAACGACGCCCAACAACTTGATCTTCCGCTTTTGAAGGGCTTCCACCGTCAACAGTGTGTGATTGAGCGTCCCCAAACCAGCCCTTGCCACCACCAAAGCCGGAAGCTTCCAATTTACCAACCAATCAATCGCTAGAAAAGCGGGGGTAATGGGCACCAATACCCCGCCAATTCCTTCTACAATCAACCAGTCGTATTTCCTTTTGGCCTTCTGGTAGGCCTTTTCGATTTTATCCAGTGAAATCACGCCCTCTTTCCAAGCCGCCACGTAGGGGGCTAGAGGTTGTCGATAGTGGGCCGGAACGATTTCGGGATATATGGAACCCGAAAGTTTGGCAGCCTTTTGAAGAAGTTGACCGTCCTCACTGGGGATGCCGCCAGACGCAACCGGTTTCAAAACACCAACTCGGGCGCCACGATTCGTCAACATCCTGGTCACCCCTGCGGCAACAAGGGTTTTACCCACACTCGTGTCGGTTCCAACAACAAAAACTTGTTTTTTAAAAAATGTTTCCTTCATCCAGTATTACCGGGCCCAAAAAGATCGATGATCAACCGGCCTCCATAATGCATAAGTCTTTTAGAAAAAATCAAAGTTTTTTAAACGCATTGAATAGTTTCTCTATATCCGAATCAGTATGGGCAGCCGATACCGAAAGCCGGAGGCGAGCCGTGCCCTTGGGCACCGTGGGCGGGCGGATGGCCACCACTAGGATGCCCTCCTCCAGCAGTTTCTCGGACATTTTCACCGTTTCCTCATTTTCGCCCACAATAATGGGCATGATGGGCCCGGCCCCGCGCGGAATGTCGTATCCCAAGACCCTCAAGCCGTCCCGGATTTTCTTAGCGTTGTCCCAAAGTTTCTCCACCCTTTGGGGCTCTTGTTGCAAAACTTCCAAAGCCCCCAAAGAAGCCCCGCAAACCGCAGGTGGAAGGCCGGTTGTATAAATGAAAGTCCTAGCCTTATGGAGGAGGTATTCAATGAACATTTTGGGCCCGCAGATAAAACCACCCAGGCTTCCCAGGGCCTTGCTGTAAGTCCCCATGACAACCGCCGGGAAGTGCTTTAGTGGAAAATGATGGGTGATTCCCTGCCCGCCCGGCCCCAAAACACCGGTCCCGTGCGCGTCATCCACGTAAACTTCAGCATCGTATTCATGGGCCAGGTTGGTTACCTTTAAAAGCGGCACCAGGTCGCCGTCCATGCTGAAAAGGGCATCGGTCACAACCAAGCGGCGGCGGTATTTTCCAGCCCGTT
Organism: candidate division FCPU426 bacterium; assembly: GCA_030041545.1. Lineage (GTDB taxonomy): Bacteria > Oederibacteriota > Muellerivitia > Muellerivitales > Muellerivitaceae > JAJPJW01. The sequence goes on from JASHNQ010000104.1 coordinate 18,419, forward strand.
CCAATTGTTTCTTTAAATCATCCAGGTTCAGGTGTTCATAAATAAGAAGCTTGGCACGGGACTGTCGGCTGGCATCGATCAGGCTGGCGTGGTTCAAACGGTCGCAAAGCACGGCGTCTTCCTCGCCCACCATGGCGGAAACTGCCGCCAGGTTGGCCATATAGCCGGTTGGGAAGGCGAGACAGGCCTCCTGGCCCTTGAACAAGGCGGTTATTTCCTCCAGTTGCATGTGGACCGGGGTGTGTCCCGAAACCAGGCGGGAAGCCTGGGCCCCGGCCCCGTAACGCAGCAAGGCTTTTTGGGCCCGCTCCAAGACCTTAGGATGGTCGGCCAGGCCTAGGTAGTTGTTGGTACAAAAGAGGACGCAGTCCTTATGGTCCGTCACGGCCCGCATGCCGCCCAGCAAATCCACTGTCCGTAGACGCCTTCTTAATCCTTGGTCGTCCAGTTCATGAAGTTCCTCGTGGATATCATCAAGCCAGTTCATCTGAGCTCCAAATTTAATTGCTGTCATTGCGAGGAATGTCCCGCGAATAGCGGGACTGTTATGACGAAGCAACCTCAGTTTTAATATGCTGTTTCAACTCATCAGCAACAAAGACTTAAACTACCCATGAATGGGTTCGACTCCCTCCTTCCTTCGCCAAGGCTACGGAGGGCAGGTCGGTCGCTCACCGCAAGCTGGGTTGCCTGAGCCCTGAGCGAGCAAAGCGAGTCGAAGGGTTCGTCGCGAACTTCGCAACGACATCAAAACTACGGGCGCGAGAATATGACAGCGCCCAACTGTCCCCCAAAACCATAGGAGAGGGACATCACGTGATCCACCATTTTCCGGACCCCGCCTTTTTCCACGTGCCTCACGCGGCATTGAGGGTCGGGATTCTTGAGATTTCGCGTATCGGGAATTTCACCCCGCTCCAAGACCATGGCGGAAAGAACTGCTTCCACGCTTCCGGCGGCTCCCAATAAATGCCCCGTCGCGCCTTTGGTGGAGCTTATCCAAGCACCGGTATCGCCAAAGATCCGATACAAAGCCGTCGATTCCACCAGGTCGTTCAATTTTGTTCCCGTTCCATGGGCATTGACATAAGCGATATCAGGCGGTTTTAGCCCGGCTTTGGATAAGGCTTTTTGAATGAGGGGCACAATAGTCTCTCCATGGGATTCCATTTCTAACATATTCCGGGCATCGGCTCCCAGGGCACAACCACTCAGTCGAGCCAGTATGGGAACCTTTCTCTTTTGGGCCGATGATTCCCTTTCCAAAACCATCACGGCAGCGCCTTCCCCCATCAAAAACCCGTCCCTTTCCACGTCAAAGGGTGCCGGCCCCCCATCCCTTCGGCTGAGAATCCTCATATTCCGGAAGGCGGCGTAAATGAGCGGATGGATGGAAGCTTCGGTACTGCCGGTCAAAACCGCGTCGCATTCCCCGTCCAGGAGGAGGCTCGCCCCTCCGGTGATGCTCCCGATGCCCGTGGAGCATGCGGAAGAAAAGGAAAGGGCGGGGCCGCCAAACCCGAACCTTTCCTTCAACAACAGTCCCCCCGCGTGGGGATAAAAGTCGGATAAAAAATCCCAGGTAACGGCGGGGTCCATCCCCGTTTCGAAGAGGCTGAAAAGCCCGCCCTTGCTGGAGGAAAAAGTCGTGGCAATCCTGCCGGGGGGCACATGGTAGAGGCCGGCCCTGCGCCAGGCTTCCTCGGCCGCCACCACCGCGAATTGGAGGGAGCGGTCTTTCCGGATGAAGCGCTGGGGCACCCATGCTTCCAAAACTTGGGCGGCGTTGGCGTTGTCGAAAATCTCCCATTCTTTTCCATCCAATCGCCGCCCGGCCGACTCCCCACCCATCAAGGCCTTCCAGGTTTGGTCCGCGTCCGGCCCGAGGGGCGTCACCATGCCCCATCCCGTTACCACGATGGAGTCATTCATGCTAAATTCTTGAATCCAGGTTAAAGGCCTGTCCCGAAATGGTTTCGGTGCCTGCCAGCCAGGTCACGAAATCCGCCACCTCCTTCAAGTCGGTGGTCTTCCCCAGAAGGTGCCTTTTGCGGATGGTCTCCTCGGCATCGGGCGAAAGGTTGTCCGCAATGCGCGTCTTGTGGAAGCCGGGGCAAACCACGTTGGTCCGGATGTTGCGGCTGCCATATTCCTTGGCCAGGCTGCGGGCCAAACCGATGAGGCCGGCTTTGGCGGCGGTATAGGCCCCCTGGCCGATGTTGCCGGTGGTGGCCACGACCGAGGAATTAAAGATCAAATGCCCCGACTTTTGTTTCAACATGGGTTTCAGGCAGGCCTTCGAAAGGTGGAAAGCGCCCGTCAAATGAACGTTGATCGTGGCGTCCCACTGGACCTCTTCCACGTTCAAGATGCGGGCGTTCCAGGTGGCGCCGGCGTTGTGGATAGCGCAATCCAGCCGCCCCCATTTTTCCCATACCCCCTCCACCAGCGCGCCCACCTGCTCCCTGTCCGCAACGTCGCACTGGCTGATCCGGAAATCCTGGGTAATGGCGGCGAATTCCCGTGAAGCCTGCCGGGCGGCTTCCCCATCCTCGTGGTAGCAAGCGGCCACGGACCAGCCCTTTTGGGCGAAAGCTTTTCCCAAGGCCAACCCTATGCCGCGGGTTCCACCGGTGATGAGGAGTACGGGCATAGCGGCATGCCTTTCGTTGCAATTAGGTATGTCTCATTCTTGGGGTTTTAAGAAGATACGCCGTTCATAACGCCTTGGGGGTGAGGATTTTTTAATCCGTAGGGGATATGGCGTTGGAAACCACACCGGCCATGGCCACAGCCATGATTAAAATCACCGCCAAAAAGAACAAAATCGGCAAAAAAATCCAAACCACGAAGGTGATCAGGAGGCAATTCCGGCCGATCTTCCGGACGTTCCAAGCGTCCTGATCATAAAGGAAAAGGGCCACCAGGATGCCCGCGAAAGGGATGAAGAGCGAAAGAAGGTACCAAACCCAAAGGTAGGAAGTAATCCCATCCGTGGACGGTGGAGCCTGCGCTGGAACCGCCGCATGCGCAAGGGGCGCGGGGGACGGTTTTGCCCTCCGCCGGCCAGGGGCGGGGCTCACTTGAACACCTTGAACATGAAGGCCACGAAAATCAGGAGCACGGCCAACAGCGAAAAAGGCAGCCCCACGTAAATGCCCGCGGTCCACCGGGAGCATTTAAGGACTTTCTCCACACCGAAAACCTGAAACACGAAGACCGTCAGGCACAGCCACTTGCCCAGGCCGAAACCCAGGCCCAGTAAGGCGATCCCCGCGATGGAATAGGCCACCACCTGGCGCAAGGGTTCGGTGGGCAGGCCTTCCCCCACGAGGAAGGCGCAAAGGCGTATGAATCCCGTCCACAGGTAAATGCCCGCCGTCACCCAAAAGGGCATGGCCAGGAGCATGACCACCGTCACGAGGAGGACATTGAGTTTGGAGCCCCCGGCCCCGATCTCGGCCAAGCCCAATTCAAAAGCAACAAGAATTCCAGTGAGGTTGGCGAAGCGGAAGGCTTCTTTTTCGTCCCCCGGGTGATATTTTCGGGCGAAAAATTCGGCGGGCCGGAACCACAAAAACCTCAGGTTTTCGAAGTATTGTTTGACCATGGGGGGTAGAGTTTACCACAAACCATAATAAAGTTCTGAGTATTGAATTTTGCGTTGATGAAACTTTCGATTTTGGGATCCCAATTGAAAGTCACCGCAACTCATAACTTAAATTTTTTTCGGAAGGTTATTCCTCCAGGCGGTCCAGCGCCTCGTCCCAGGCATCGTCCAAATTGTCCACTTCGCCTTCGTTGATGACTTCCGCCAGCAGTTTTTTCAATTTGGGCGCCAGGCTTTCATCCAGTTCGTTCTCCCGCAGGACTTCCCGGACGTCCTCCAGGGAGAGGTTTTCCAGGAGCTCTTCCGACTCGTTCTGGAAAAGGCGGCGGCGCTCGATCTGCTCAACCGATTCCCCCATGGATTCGTCGTCGTCCTCGTCCTCATCCTCCTCGTCTTCCTCTTCTTCCTCGGCCTGGTCTAAATCGATGGTGTCGTCGTCCTCGTCGTCTTCCTCCGATTCCTCATCCTCTTCTTCCTCGATGTCCTCGTCATCCATTTCGTCGGCGTCCATCGTCTCATCGTCTTCATTATGACCGCGCTTGCGAGCCAAGGATGGCCTCCTTAGGTTAGTCTCTTAGTCGTGAGATTTATACAAAAACCGAAAATTTCCCGACCTAAGGGGCCGGGCGTTATTACCCTGGTTTCGCCAGTGAACCTTGAGGATTCTTCCCTCGTTGGTTCCGGCTCGTCCGGGTTGGGGAAATTCAACCCAATGAATACTTCGAGTCTTTTCAACTGTCAAGGGGTGTTTAACGGCGGCCGTGAGCGGGTTGCTGACGGCGGTTAGCAAAAATTTAACCCGACTTTTGCCTAACCGGTTTCCTGTCATTCCCATGAGTCCTTTGCGGCAAATAATCGGTTAGCTAAAATCTCAACCCTAACCCGGGCGAGCCGGAACCAACGAGGGAAGAATCCTCAAGATTCACTTATCTGCCGCCTTTAGAGTTGCCGCCGGAGGTTTTCCCATGTGTTGCGGTCCACCAACTCCACGTTGGAGAAGCGGGACAAGGCCCGGGCGTCCATCGCGAAATCCGCGGGCACCATCAACAACCCGCGTTCGCAAAACTCGGCTTTCATGACGTGGCCCATTTCGCTGACCAATTCGGCCGGCACCCTTTCCTCGGCCGGGTATTGCTTGGCCATGACGGTGAACTTCCCCCCCATAATGGGGTGGGGGAACTCGGCCACCGCCACCACCGCGCCTCCCGGCACCCTCCGGATCTTTTCCACGCGGAAACCCATGCTTTTCAGGAACAAGTCCACTTCCTTCTCGAAATTAAGCAGGGGCATGCGGCTCAAATCCGTCACCACTCCCTTCTCATCCACCACGCGGAAGGACCAGCGCCCGTCGTAGGCGGGCCCTTCCATCAACTGGGTTAATTTCAACCCATCCACCAGGTCCACGGCCATGGTACGGGCGATGTTGCGCGCCTCCTCGGTATAGCGGCCCGTCACGATATAGATTCCCCGTTTACAGGCCTCCTCGCGGGCCAACACGTCCAATTCCCGGATCAAATCCGCGTGTACCGGGGCGGTCTCCGGGTATTGACGGGCCAGCACCAAAAAACTGCCGCCCACCACGGGGTGCTGAAAATCCACTTGGATTTGGAGTGTCCCGCCTGGCACCTTTTTCAACTTTTGCACGTCGAAGTTCATCTTGCCCAGCACGGCCACCACCATGTCCTGGAATTGCGCCAGCGGCATCGAGCTGAGTTCCTTGCCCCGCAGGGTTTCCTGGATCACCGCCGGTTCCTCCACCACCTTGGGCTTCTCCCATCCCTCATCCACCTTCGTTTTGGGTGCCTCATAACGGATATTGAGTTTGGGGGCATTTTCCTTGATGCGTTCGATCACCCGGGCCGTTTTGCTTTCCTCCAGCGGCAGGGGCTTGGTTTCCATGCCGTCGTTATAGCGCAGGTCAAAGGAAGTCAAGGCCTTGAAGGAGGGATAATGGCTTTTTTGAACGTGCTGAAAAACATCGCGCTGCGCCTTCACGCTTAGGACAACCCCTTCGTAATACTTGGCCTTGCCGCTGATGAAATTCATAGTGGCGTCCACAATAACCGCGGGAATGTTGTCCGAAAGTGAAAAAGCTGTTTCCAATACGTGCAGGGTATCATCGAAGAGATTTTCCCGGAAAAGCTGGTAGTTCTTGTCCACGTCTTTCAAATACCTTTGTTTCGTCATTTCGATGGCCTGCTCATCCTTGGAGTCCTTTGCCTTCCTTCCCACCCCCACGCTTGTTTCCGCCGTAAATCGCCGGGATTGGAACCGGATGCGCGGGACCATATCAACGGAATGAACGGACCGGACCTCCACTTCGGGATATTTTTCCGATAGGTAGAACTTTAAAATTTCCTCGAAATTCCCCATGGCTCCCCGGCGGAGATGGTCCTTTTTTTCCTCGATCATGTGCCTTTCCCGGCGGAGCCGCATTTGTTCCTCGGCTTTTTGCGTGTTCACCCGGCGCATGTATTGGAAAAGGATGGCCAGGAAAATCGTTGTCGCGAAAATGCCGATCCCCACGGCCTCAGCGGTGTCCTGGCGCAAATAGCCTAAAAAATTTTGGAAAAAGGAACGGATGACGCCGTAAATGAAACTGTTGAAGAGGACGACCATGACGAGGATGACCAACCCGGCGGTGGCCACCGCGCCCAAGTTGGCTTCCTCTTCCGTATGGCCTTGTTCCAGGAGATGGTTTTTGACTTGTTTGGCCCCGGGGATTTTCAGGAGCCTTTCGACCCACAAAGGTGAGAGCATTTCGCGATATCCAATTTGGATTTAATATCAACTCATGTTAAAGTCCCATCACCCTGGAGGCAAGCGTGGATTATTTGGATCGCCTAGAAAAACTAATGACCCGCCTTCGTTCCCAAAAGGGGTGCCCTTGGGACAAGCGCCAGACCCACAAAAGCTTGAAACCCTACCTCTTGGAGGAGGCCCACGAAGCCCTGGAGGCCATCGACAGCGGAAACCCGGAACTGCTTCAGGAGGAACTGGGTGATCTTTTGCTCCAAGTGGTTTTCCACGCCCAACTGGAGAAGGAAAAGGGCCGTTTCAACCTGCAGGACGTGGCCAAAACCATCGGGGATAAGCTCATCCGCCGGCATCCCCACGTTTTCGGCAAATCCAGCCGCCGGATCGTGGATATCAACCGCAAATGGGAGGAACTGAAGAGGCGGGAAAAACCCGAACGGAATTCCGCCCTGGACGGCCTCCCCAAGTCGCTGCCGGCGCTCTTAAGGGCCCAGCGGATGTATGAAAAAGTTTTCAAGCATGATTCATCCCCGAAAAAGGGTGCGGCGAAAAAAGAGCTGGAAAGCGCTTGGAAGGGGTTTGTTAAAACTGTTAAAAGTTCAAAAATCGAAAAGGAAAAGGCGGCGGGGGAGTTTTTACTGGCCTTCGCCCGATTCTCCCAATCCTCGGGTATCCACGCCGAAATGGCGCTTCGATCGGCCGTGGACCGTTTCGAGAAAAGCCACCGCCGTTTAGAAAGAACCGACATAATAAAGTTTTAAGTTCCGGGTTTTGAGTTTCGGTGTAGTCCTACAAAACATTACTTGGACTATATTTTCATTGTTTGGCTTGGTAAAGAATCCGGTGGGGCAGCTGCATGGCGGTAAGGGGCCCGCCGTAAACGCAGCCCGTGTCCAGGTCGATGCGGTCGCCGGTCAGGTCCACTGTCTCCACCGGCGTGTGTCCGTAGATGACCAGCTTCGGAGTGGGCCGGGGGTCCTGGATGAATTTGCGGCGGATCCACAACAGGTCGTCGGGCACCTGGGCGTTGAGGGGGTTGTCCAAGTTGATGCCCGCGTGGCAGAAGAAATAATCCGGCGTCTCATGGGTGTAAGGAAGGGCGTTCAGGAACTCCACGTGGGTATGGGGGATGTAGGATTGGAGCAGGACATGGGCCCCTTCCCCGCGCACCTCGTCCAGCTTTTCCTTGGGGACGTAGGACTGGAGGGTTTGGTGCCCTCCGTTGAGCAGCCAGTTGGACGCCGCCAGGGGGTTGGGCGTTCCCAGCCAATCCAGCATCATCTGCTCATGGTTTCCCCTCAAAAAACGCCAATTCGGCTTGCGATGTTCCAGCAGGTAATCCAAGACCCCCTTGCTGTCCGGCCCCCGGTCAACATAGTCGCCCAAAAAGACGACCTCGTCTTCGTCCTTTAACGGCAATCGGCCCATCAGGTCCTTCAGGGCCTTCAAACAGCCGTGGATGTCGCCGATCGCATAGATCACAAGTTTTCCTTTCCCATCTCCCGATTAGTTTACGCCTTTTTCAACTTCTGGGGTGGATTTCATCCATTTTGCTTCCAGGGAAGAATAGGAAAAGCCCCATATGGGAAAACCCCAAGAATAAAATCGCTACCCGTAATCCCGACTCCCCGAAATGGAATTGCCCCAGGTATAGGCAAATCAGGCTCACGATTCTGCCGATGGCCAAAGGCACTTCCCGGGCCGCTAAATATTCGATTCGGTGTTTTTTAGCCTCACGGGCCTTTTCCAGGATGGTAAAGGAAAAGGCCCCAAAGACCACTTGGAGCCAGGTTCCACCGACCATGGCCAGCACCGCGTAAAAGAAGAGGGTTAAATACGCCACCTTGATGCTGAGCCAAACCCCGGCCGTGCCGAGAAGTAAGGAGGATATCCAAAGGCCTTGCCGCCGGTTTTCCGCCTTGGCCCACAACGAAAGACCGTACGAAGTCAATACACCCAACAAGTTGGCGAAAGTGCTGTAGGCGCCCACCAGCGCTTCGTTGTGGGAAACCCTGTAAACCAACAAGCCCGGCAGGAACCAAAAAACACCGTTCCTCAACCCCAAAAAGAACTGGACGCCCATAAACCGGTTCCAGTTTCCGTTCGACTTAAAGATCAGGACTTTCCAAAAGTAAAAACCCTTGCCCGTGGGTTTCGCTTGGAATTGGAAACTTTTAAAGAAAAGGACCAGGTAAAGGGAAAAAGCAATGGCGAAAACCAGGTAATAACCCAGAAGGCCGCTTCCAGCGTGGGTTGCCGTTGAGGCGGGCGCGGGGGACGACCCAAAGGAGACGATCAGCCAACCGGATATTTGGGGGGCGATGATGCAAAAAACGGAGGTAAAAAACGTCGTTAGGGACAGGAAATAATCCCGGGTTTTTTCGCTGGTCTCCTCCAGGGTCAGGGAATGCTCTCCCAGGAAATAAAATCCAATGCCCAGCCCCGCCAGGGTCCCCAAAAGGTAGGGGTGGTCCGGTGCGCTTTCCCTGAAAATAAGGGTGGCCCCAAAAACCATGGCGCTGAAGGCAAACCCCAATTGGTACGAGAGGAGGTTCCCAAAACGTTTGGAAAGGTGCCCGCCCAGCCAAAAAGCCGGAACGATCACGGCGAATTGGGTTAAGTAAAACAAAACCGGAACCAATAAATCGTTGTTTTTCCTGAACAGGAAAACCGTCAAAAAGATGCTGGAAAGGGTGTAGTTGAAATCGTAAAGGCTGAACATCCAAGCCAGGGTCTTTTCGCGCTGGGACAGCGGCCGCCGGACGCCCAAATAGCGGTGGAGGAACTGGTAAACATACGAAAAAAATAGGTCGAACATGGTGGCCCCTCATAAAATAAAAAGAGCGGGAAAAACCCCGCTCTTTGGGAATCGAACGGCTATTTCAGGTCAATGAAACAAGTTTTTGATCTTATTGATCACCGCCGGGGCCGCTTTCTGGAGTTGGAAGCCCGCGTTTTTCTTGATGTTGTTCACCATCCGGCCGGAGTCCCAGGAATAATGGTTTTCCGACACCGGGCCGGTGAATTTCAGGTCAATGGGGACGTTGCCATTGCCGTCCGTGAGGTAACCGGCATTCTTCACGATACCGCTGAAGGCCGGAGGGATGCCGGATGACACCGCCGTGAAATCGATGAAATCCTGCCGGATGTCGCAACGGACCTCCATGTCCGGTGAATAGGCCATTTTGACCATTTCGATCCCGCCTGTTTCATGGATAGCCCCGACCTTGCCCACGCTGTTCGTCGTGAAGGAAAACACTTTGTCCTTCATGGCGAGGATCCCGTCGATTTTATCGAAGTTGATCTCGTCGCTTTTATCCTTGAGGTAACCGTTGATGGCCTTGATGACGGCCAAACCCTTGATCTTGGCGTTCACCAGGCTGTAATTTCCCGATCCCGCCTGGCTGGCCATCATTGGGTCACCCGAAGTCCCCTTGCCGGATCCCGCGTAAGCGAAGTTCATGGTGCCATACAGGATATCCTTGTATTTCGTTAAGTCTTTCGTAGTCACCATCGCGTCAACGGTTCCGTCTACGGCTTTTTGTGCGTTCACGTTGCTCAGGCGGAAGCCGTAACTGTAGGCGTAGGTGTTGCCGTTGAAAGTGACGCCCAAGGCCCCCGAACCGTCGAAAGCTTTGAAGGTGATGCCGGGAATCCGGATGACGTTGTTCACGCATTCAATATCACCGTTCATCGATTCCAAGTAGGGTTCTTGGGGCAGGGTAACCCCGACGTTCTTCAGGGCGATTCGGCCGTTCACCAGGAACGGCAGGGTTTTTCCTTTGGCCGACGCGAAAGAAAGGTCCAGCGATCCCCCGCCGTCGATGATGGTTTTACTCAACTTGGGAAGCATATTAGGCAGGCCCTTGAAGGGGAGGGAGTCCGAGTGGACATTGCAGGACCAGGCGGAACCGGTGTAGTGGAGGGAACCCGTCACCGTCCAATCGGCGTAAACCACCTTGAAGGAGGGGACGTCATAGATTCCCTCTTTCATCTTGTTCACGCTTTTGAACTCCACGCTACAGGGAGTCTTGTCCGTCTTGACGAAAATATCCTTGTATTGGAGGGTCAACCCGGACCCGTCGGCCGTACCCGAAAGCTCCAGCCCATTGTTCAGGCTTCCCCCCAAATGGAAGTCCACTGTGGCGCTCCCGCCAAGCGCCGAACCCTGGGGCATCTGGGAAAGGGCGGGAACAAGCCCGACGAACTTGAGCATATTCAGGGAAGCTTCGCCATCCATGGCGGGACTGAAATTGCCGCTCATGGAATCCGCGTTGCCCGAAACGTTGAACGCTTGATCGTTCACATCGCCCTTAAGATCGAGCCCCCTGATGGATTGGTTTTCAAAAAAATAGCGCAAGGACCCCGACAGGTCCAGTTTGTAGCCCTGTTTGTCGTAGGTGAACGGCGTGTCGAGGGAGAAGGAAGTTTTCCCGCCGTTGAGTGAAATGTTCTTGATTTTCAAGTTCAGGTCCGAAGCCGTAGCCCTCTGTGCCGGGGATGCGGTTTCATCCAGATATTCCAGGTTGGCGCCTTCGATGTTGAGGCTGTCCACGGAAATATCCGGCATCTTAGAGGATTGGCCAGCCTTGGAAGCGGTCGAATCTGCCCAGGCGGCGTTCACAAAAAAGGAGGAAGACAGGGCCTTTTCCGGAACCTGAAGCTCCACGCTTTTCTCGTGTTTCTTTTTGGGCGGAGCTTTTTCCCCAGATTTGGCCACGGCCTTGGGGTCCGGAGCCGGAGCGGCTGGCGGCAAGGAAGCCACCGTCATGTCGCTGAAATTAAATTGGTTGGGATTCCTTCGTTCCACGAAGATTTGCGGCTGGTTCAACTTAATCTCACCCAGCGAGACCCTCCCCCAGAGGAGCGGCAAAAGGTGATAGGAAATGGAAATGTCCTTGGCCGACACCATAGGCTTGTCGGCCCAACCCACCCGGTTGGCAACCACTAAATTTTGGATGTCAAATCCGCTCAAGGCATTGAAATGGACGCCGCCGATGGACACCTGGTGCTTAAGTGCCTGGGTCAGCTCGGCTTTGAGTTTGGCGGGCGGCAGGAGGATGGGGACGAGAATAGCCGCCAAGGCCAGGAGAAGCACGAAAAGGCCCGCGCAAATACCCGCGGACCCAAGGACGGTTTTCAGGAACTTATTCATCGGCGGTTTGGCCATGTAATACTTCCTCCCCCGGAGAATGGATCATTTTATTCAAATTACGGTTTAAATTGAAAGCACTGGAGATAGGCCAATAAAAAAGGGCGCGGAAATCGCGCCCTTCGGGAAAATCAACTTGTGTCCGGCTTATTTCTTCAGAGCCACCTTGGCCTTTTCGGTAGGCACAAAGCCGCCCTCTTTTTTCACCGGAGGCTGAACGGCTGGAATGACGGTCTTGAACTCCACTTTGGGATCGGTCTTGGGCTCGTCCTTCCCTTTTTCAGGGGTCGGCGCGGGAATCAATCCGGCCTTCTCCTTGATCTTCTTCTCAATCTGGGCGTAGATTTCCGGGTGCTCCTTCAGGAAAACCTTGGCGGCGTCGCGGCCCTGGCCGATCTTGGTCTCCCCGTAGCTCAGCCACGTGCCGCTCTTGTCGATGATGCCCATATCCACTCCCACGTCAATGAGGGAGCCTTCCTTGGAAATCCCCTCCCCAAAGATGATGTCGAAAAGGCCTTCTTTAAAGGGTTGGGCCGTCTTGTTCTTGACCACCTTGGCCTTTACTTTGTTGCCGATGTTCTGGTCGCCGCTCTTAATGGCCTCCACCCGGCGCACGTCCAGGCGCATGGAGGCGTAAAACTTAAGGGCCCGTCCACCGGGGGTGGTTTCGGGGTTGCCGAACATGACGCCGATCTTCTCCCGGATCTGGTTGATGAAGAGGGCGCAGGTGTTGGACTTGGAAAGCAGGGCCGTCAGCTTGCGCAGGGCCTGGCTCATCAGCCGTGCCTGCAGGCCCACGTGGGCATCGCCCATTTCCCCCTCCAGTTCGGCCCGGGGCGCCAGGGCTGCCACCGAGTCCACCACGATGACGTCAATGGCGCCGGAGCGGATGAGGGTGTCGGCGATTTGGAGGGCTTCCTCCGCCGAATCGGGCTGGGAAATCAGCAATTCGTCCACGTTGACGCCCAATTTCTTGGCGTAAACTG
>JASHNQ010000105.1 GCA_030041545.1 candidate division FCPU426 bacterium
CCCCGGCCCCAAGACAATGGCGTCCGCTTCCAAGAGGGCCTTGAGGATTTCCCTATTCGGCCGGATACGCCTTTCTTTCAGGAAGAGCCGCTCGATGGGCGACTTCCCCTGGGGGATAAGGGATTCACCGGTGACGATTTTCCCGTTTTTAAGCTTCGCCTGAAGGGTCATGTTGTCGAAGGTCACGGGCATGACCGTCCCCCGCGTAGCGAGCACCTTGCTGGATTCCTCCACCGCCCTCCCGAAATCGCCCGTGATTTCCCTCATCACCGTGATGAACAGGTTGCCGAAGCTGTGTCCCTTGAGGTCGCCGTGGCCCCTGAAGCGGTATTGAAACAGGTCCTTCAACAGGGTTTCCTGGTCGGAGAGCGCCACAATGCAGTTGCGGATGTCCCCGGGCGGGGGCGTGCCGAAATCCCGCCTCAGGCGGCCCGAGCTGCCGCCGTCATCGGCCACGGTCACCACCGCCGTCAGGTTGCTGGTGTAATGCTTCAGGCTGGAAAGCACGTTGGGCAGGCCCGTCCCCCCCCCCACGGCCACGATGCGGGGGCCCCGCCTCAGGCGGATCCGGTTGTAGGCCTTGTTGATGAATTCCCTTTCCTGGTTCGGGGCGTAAACGGTGAGTACCGAGTACATCATTCGCCGGACGGCGAAAATGATCCCCCACCCCGCCACGAGCATGGCGAGAAAATCGCCGAATTTCAAATGTTTGAAGTGGTTTTCAATTTCAACGGTGAGGGGGGTCCGCACATGAAGTCCTCCGGTGTGGGAGCTGACCATGCCGGAAAAACCGATATAGAGGAGGGCCATGGAAAGGACGAGCAGGAAAATCCAGCGCTTGAGGCGTAGGCCGGGGTAAAGCCAGCGGAAGGCCTGCATTATTTTTTTCCCTTAAGCCGGGGGGAATGGGCGCGGGAGGTTTCCTCAGCCATCATGCGGGAAACACGGTCGGCGAACTCCTGGGCCGTGAAGTAGCCCAGCTTCATGAGGCGGTGGTTCATGGCCGCCACCTCGATGATGACCGCCAGGTTGCGGCCGGGCCGGACGGGGATGAGGAACATGGGGATTTCCACGTCGAAGATGCGGTGGGTGGAGGGCGTCAGGCCCAGCCGGTCGTATTCCTTCCGGTTGTCCCATTCTTCCAGGCGGATGATCAGCTCGATGCGCTTTTTGTCCCGGATGGCGCCTACGCCGAAGAGGCTCTCAATGTTGATGATGCCAAGCCCCCGGATTTCCATGTGGTGCTTGATGATTTCCGACCGTGAGCCCATGAGGATGCGGTTGGCCAGGCGTTTGATATAGACGAGGTCGTCGGCCACCAGCCGGTGTCCGCGTTCCACCAAGTCCAGCGCGCATTCGCTCTTTCCGATGCCCGAGTCGCCCAGGATGAGGATTCCCACTCCGTAGACGTCCAGCAAGGTGCCGTGGATGGTGGTTTCCGGGGCGAACTCCTCCTCCAGGTAAACGGATATCTCCGAGACGAATTTGGTGGTGGGGGTGGGCGTGGCGAAAAGCGGGATTTTTCGCCGCTGGGCTTCCGCGATTAATTCCGCCGGGGATTTCATCTTGTGGGTTAGGACGATGCAGGGCAGGCGGTAGGATAAAAGGGTGGCCAGGATTTTTTTGCGCTGGGCGGGCTTAAGGGTCCGCAGATAGTGGATTTCGGTTTTGCCCAGGATCTGCAGGCGCTCGTAGGGGAACCACTTCAGGTAGCCGGTCAGGGCCATTCCCATACGGTTGATGTCCACCGTCACGATGAACCGGTCGGTCATCCCTTCTTCCACCAGCGGGGAAAGGCGGAGCCTTTCCTTGGACTGCTGGAAAAAGGACTCCACGGAGATTTTCTTCATGATATCGCCCTAACGAAAGTTATGGGTATTAAGTTTTGAGTTAAGGTGTATTTTTGAGGCAAGGGTTCAAAAATACTTGATTAACTCAAAACTCAACACCCAAAACTTTTCTCCAGCCTAGTGCTTCAGTTTTTCTTCTTCCTGGATGATCTTGACCACGTCCTCCGGCGTCTTGGCCGAAAGAAGCGATTTACGGAAATACTTGTCCTTCAGGAGGCTGGAGATGCGGGCCAGGGCCTTCAAGTGGGCCCCCGCGGCCCCTTCGGGGGCCACCAGGAGGAAGAAAATGTTGACCGGCTCGCCGTCGAGCGAGTCGAAGCTGATGCCGTCCGCCGACAGGCCGAAGGCCGCGGACAGATCCGACACCGTATCCGACTTGCCGTGGGGGATGGCGATTCCCTGTCCGATACCGGTGGACCCCAACTCCTCCCGCTCCATCAGGGTCTGCACCATTTTCTTTTTGTCTTTGACCTTGCCCGACTTGACCAGCGATTCCACCAGTTCCTTAATGACGTCCTTCTTGGTCTTGGATTCCAGGGACATCTTAATGGCGTCGGCGGCCAAAAAATCCATGATCTGCATTCAATCCCCCTCTTTAAAGGCAGTTTTAAGTTCTGAGTTCTCGGTTTTGAGTTAATGAAATTTTTGGATTCGCCAACGAATCCAAAAACAACCATAACTTAGAACTCAAAACTAAAAACTTAAAACTTTATCGTCAGTACCCTGGTTCGATGAGCCCGATGTGGTTGTCCTTGCGTTTGTAAACCACGCTGGTATGCTCCGTTTCCGCGTTGGAGAAGACCAAGAACTCATCTTTGGAGGAAGCCAGCTGAAGGGCCGCCTCTTCGACCGTCATGGGTTTGACGGCGTATCTTTGGGTGCGGATCACCGTGACCGCCTCCCCTTCCACCGGCGGGGCGATGACCCCGTGCCGGACCGACCCCAGGGTCTTGGGGATTTCCAGGCGGTGGCGCCCAACCCGCTTTTCCTTCTGTTTGTGGGCTTGTTTTTCAAGTCGTTGAAGGGCCACGTCGATGGACTGGTACATGTCGTGGGAAGAGGCCTTGGCGCTCAATTTCAGGTATTTGGCGCTCAAGGTCGCCTCACAGACGTGCATCTTGCGCTCGAAATTCAAAACCACATGGGCTTCCTTGATCTTCCCCAAGTAC
The DNA here is from genome assembly GCA_030041545.1 of candidate division FCPU426 bacterium. Lineage (GTDB taxonomy): Bacteria > Oederibacteriota > Muellerivitia > Muellerivitales > Muellerivitaceae > JAJPJW01. The sequence continues at coordinate 3,020 of JASHNQ010000105.1, forward strand.
CTTTCCACGCGATGGATCTTATCCTCAATGTGCGTGCGTAAACCCTCAGTTAATTGCTCGTGACGGCTGGTGATATGGACTTTCATTTCGTTTCTCGCGGAAATAGGGATCAACCAGGCCGGGCTCCTTAAACCCCTCAGAAGGCTGGAAGCGCCAAAAGAGCTGTTATTTTAACATCGGAAGGGATGAAGTCAATGTAAAGGCAGGTGTCGGCTTTCAGTGCTCAGTTGTCAGCTAGCATTTTAATCGTTTCAAATATTTTAGGCCGGTGATACTCCGATGGAGCCCTTTGAGCGGGGCGACATCCGGCGTAGCGCTTCCGCATTCCTCCCCGGCCCAGGCCGGGGTCTACTACGAAGTCGTATGAAAGACATCATCACCGTTGATTTTGAAGGTCCTGTTTTGGCTGGCGGCTAACAGCTGTCAGCTAAGGGCAGCCCTTAGAGTTTTCGCCTCTGGGAGGCGGAGGGAATCTTCAATTCCTCCCGGTATTTGGCAATGGTGCGGCGGGCGATGTTCAGGCCCTGGCCGTTCAGGAGCTGCATGATCTTTTGATCCGAGTAGGGCTTTTGGGCCGGTTCCTGAACGATCAGTTCCTTGATCTTTTCCTTGACGGAGAGGGAGGAAACATCCATCCCATCCACCGATTCCAAGCCGCTGGTGAAGAAAAACTTCAATTCAAACAGCCCCCGGGGCGTCTGCACGTATTTGCGGGTGGTCACCCGGCTGACCGTGGATTCGTGCATTCCGATCATGTCGGCGACCTGCTTCAAGGTGAGGGGTTTCAACGCGCTAATGCCGGTTTCCAGGAAATCCCGCTGGATGCGGAAGATAGCTTCGGTGACGCGATAGATGGTTTTCCGCCGTTGTTCGATGTTCTTAATGAGCCAAAGGGCCGACTGGATCTTGCTCTCCAAAAACTTCTTTGTTTCCTTTCCATCCAGCGACTTGGGATCCTTTAAGAGCCTGCGGTAATAGGAAGAAATGCGCAACCTCGGGACCGGCTCGTCGTTCAGGACCACCACGTACTCGCCCTCGATTTTGCGCACGTAAACATCCGGGGTGATGTATTTGGTTTCGCTTGCCTGAAAGGACCGGCCGGGCTTGGGCTCGAGGCCCGCGATAAAGGCCAGTATCTCGCGAAGCTGTTCGTCCGTGCACTCCAAGGCCTTGAGGATGGCGGGATACCTCCGTTTTTCCATGTCCTCGAAATGATCCCGTACCAGCTGATAGGCCTTCCGGGCGGTTTCCCCGGTCTTGTTTTCCAGTTGAATGAGGAGGCATTCCCTTAAGTTGCGGGCGCCTACTCCGGTGGGCTCGAAGGTTTGGATCAGGTGCAGGATCTTCTCCGTTTCCTGCGGCGTGACGTTTTGGGAAACGGCGATTTCCTCCAAGGGGTCGGTCAAATAGCCGTTTTCATCCAGGTTGCCGATAAGCACCTTGCCCAGGGCTTTTTCCCGTTCGTCTTTGGCCACCAAAAGCAGCTGCCACTCCAGGCTCTCCGCCAGGGTCTGGGCCCGGGTGATGGAGGCCTCCATGAAATCATGCTTTTCCTGGTCGGCTCCGGTGCTTTCCCGCCCTCCGTATTCTGAATCTCCCGATTCCCCGTATTCCTCCCCTTCCTGGTAAAGGCTCCAGGTCTCGGCGTCGAATCGGTCGCCTTCCTTCATGTGCTCCACTAAGTCGGTTTGGTGCCGTTCCTTGGCCAGTTCCAACAACTTGGCGCTGTCGGGAGGAGGGACGTCCTCCAGGGAGGATGCCGGCGGTTCAACGGGGGAGGCTTTATCCGCGGCTTCCGCGATGGTTTCCTCGTTTTCTTCCTCGAGGACGGGGTTTTCCTCCATCTCCTTTTCCACCCACTCCTTTAATTCCATGGTGGAAAGCTGCAGGATCTTCATGGCTTGCTGCAGCATCGGCGTCATGATCATCCGCTGCTGCATCTTTTGGTTCATTCCAAACTGCTGGCGCATGGTTATAGCCGTTCCTGGAAAATTCGTACCCTAGCAAGAATTATACCTTTTTACACGCTTGGAAAGAATCCTAGCAGGTTGCTGAAAAAGTAAAAAAGAGCTACAAAGCAGCCTGCCTACCCCAAAGATTCCGCGGGCCTTGGTTTTGAGGGTACATAGGGGATTTGCCCTATGAGCGCCTTTGAAATCGTGGGGTTTCCGCGAATGTCGTCAGCTGAAAAAGTCCGTTTTAAGGGCTTTCTCAGCAACCTGTTAGAAAAAAATTTTAGGAGGTTAAATGAGGGTAAGCCTCATAACTCAATATTTTTTTTCGGAAGCTCCCGCGCTTTCCTGCCATCCCGATTTAAACTTGGTCTTATCCCACTGTTGGATCCAGAAATCCAGGTCAAAGGGCTGGGGGAATTCCAGCGGTCCCGCCGGATAGGCCAGGCCGCCTTTGAAAACCACCTGGAGGGTCCGGAAGTTCTGGGCATCCTTGAGTGGGTCGTGTTGGTAAAGGGCCAAATCGGCGAATTTACCTTTTTCCAGGGTTCCCAGCTTGTCCTCCACGCCCAAAACCTTGGCCGCGGCCCGGCTTGCCATTTCCAGGCATTGGCCGGGCGTGAGGCCCGCCCGCTGGAGGTCTTTCCATTCCTTCACGGAGACGCCAAAGGGCATGTGGGGATTGCCCGCGTCCGTTCCGTAGGCCACCCGGCCGCCCAGGCTGAGGAACCTTTCCAAATTTTTTTGGCATTGCAGGTGGCCCGCGTTGAACCCATGCTGGCAAAATTGCCCGAAAGGGTGGTCGGCCCGCCGCCTCCACTCCTCAGCCCAGCCCGCATGGGCATGCAGGGTGGGAAGGATAAGGATGTCTTTCCGAACGGCCTCCTCCCACAGCTCATCCGAAACGGGCCTGGCGGGCATATGGGCCACCTCATCCACCCCGTGTTGGACGCAGGCCTGGAAATCCTCCTCGTTGGTGATGTGGGCCGTCACGCGCTTTCCAAGGGCATGGGCCGCCGCAACGATACCCCCAATCTCAGCTTCCGAAAGGCAGGGCCCCAGTTCATGTTCCAGGCCCAACTTGATGACGTCCATGCCCATGCCCACCAATCGCTTGACCTTGTCCTGGGCCTGGTAGCGGCCCCGCACGGGCGCCGCGACCTTGGGCCCCCAGACGTTTTCGGGGTATCCTCCGCGACAGGTCAAAACCGGGCCCGAAACAAAAATTCGGGGGGAGGCGATCAAACCTGATTGTTCCTTGGCTTTCCAGGCCAGGGCCTCAAAAACATCGCTGGCCAAGTCCCGGATGGTGGTGACGCCGTTTCGGAGGAAACTCCCCAGGGTCTTTTCATCCACCAGGCCGTGGACATGCAAGTCGATCAAGCCGGGTAAGGCGAAAAGCCCCCTTCCGTCCACGGTTTTTTCGGCGGTGTAGGGGGGAGCCTTCGAATGGGGGCCCGCATAGGCGATCTTCCCGCCGGAAACCAGGAGGGTCGCGTCGGCCACCGGCTTGTACTTCACCCCGTCGTAGAGGGTGACCTTTTCAATGGCGGTATGGACTTGGAGCATATTGATTTAGTGAATCAGGAACAAAGGAAGCATCACTTCACCCTGGACCGCCAAGCATTGGGATGTTGATGAAGATGCATAATGGCGACAACGAGAATTCCGGCGCCCCTTGCTTGATAAACTATGCCGTAGGGGAATCGATTTGTCCTGCATCGGCGAGTGCGTTCCGAAAGAGGGCTCCAGGCATCCGGGTATCGGATAATGCGTTCCAGCGTTCATTTACCTCGGCGGCGAACTCAAAACCAAGCCCTGAACTCTGGTCGTTGTGATAATCAACGGCCTTCTCCAATTCGGCCCTCGCGGGAGCCAAAAACCCGATGCTCATCGACCGCGCTTATCAATATCCTTGAATACTTCGTGGGCGGGAATGACCTTGATTTTACCTTGTTCGAAGGCGTCCAGCCGGCCTTCTGCCTCCCGGGCCCACAAAGCGTCGATTTTTTTACGGGAATGAACTTCAAAGCTGGACAAGAGGTGCTCGGCCAATTCAGCGCGCTCCATCGGCGGCAGTTTAAGGGCTTTTAATAAAAGGGGTTGGTTACGTGGAGACATTTAAACCTCCGGATTTAATATACCCTATCCCTTATCCAAGTAAAGGTTTAGAGACTCTAACAAAACCCTGTTTTTAAGGAATATCTCCCTCTCCCTTGAGGGGAGAGGGATGGGGTGAGGGTGGCAACTGCAGGGTTTTCCACACCCCTCACCCTACCCTCTCCCGCAAGGGGCGAGGGTCTGCGGCGGTTTTGTTAGAGTCTCTTAGTTATTTTTATTGGGCATCGGTGGAACTAAATTTATTATTTCCATAAAGCCACGGCCTAATTTTGCACCTGAGTTAAAACCGATTTTGCTTCTTAATCTCGTTTGAAGTTAAGATAACCTTCACTCTACTTTCCAAAAATCTGGTTCAACAGGTAAGCCAACCTTATCCCTGCCTTTTCCAACTGGCGGTCCACGATGCCGCGCATCCTGCCGGAATAATAATCCTCCGGCAGGTCCTGTCCCCATCGGTTCCTTTCCAAAACCGGACCGTCGGGGAGTTCACTATAGATGTCCTCCTTCGCGATGGAAAAACTCTCATAGGCCCAATCGGAAGCCTTGCCTTGGGCCCAGGCTTTTTCATCCTCGGGGCTTATCCGCTTTTCCAGCCAATAGGCGAACCGCCGTGGGTTTTCCCTGGCCTTGGGCTCCAAGAGGTTGTCCCAAAACCCATGCAAGTTCACCCAGGTGGCGCGCCAAGAACGGCCGCTGGGACCGTGGTACCGGAACCATTTTTCGTTCCCTCCCCGGTCATGGTCGTCGGCGCAATGGAGGGGCTGGTGCACATCCCCCATGAAATGGACGAGGAATTTCAGGGCTTCCCTTTTCTCCCGGAGGGGGGCGAACGGCCGGGCCAGGATGCCGTAATCTTTTTCGATCTGGTCGACCACACAATCGTGGTTGCGGCATACGTCCGCGATATCGTACTCGCCCTGGGCCTGGCGCACGTTCAGGTTGAAGAAATGCCAGGGGGCGGTTTCAGGCCGCATCCGGACAATGGCGTCCGCCCAAGTGGAAACCGAGGCCAGGTCTTGGTCCGGTCCTAGGATTTCCCGAACCGCCTGGCGGGCGGCGGGGGTCAAATGGTCTTGGGCGATATAGGCGATGGTCTTGTGCCCCACCATCCCCCAAGCGCCCAAAGAGAGGGGAACGGCGTAAAAGCCGGTTGCCCAGGGCAACCACAAGCCCTTGCTGAGTAAAAATTTCATGGAGTGCCGGCGGTCCGGTTTCATGGTTGGAGGACGAATTATACCCGTTCTTCAAACCAACATCTAACACGAAGCCACAAAGAAAGGCAAACGGAACTATGTCTTTCCTTTTGCCGTTCTTTGTGTCTTTATGTTGGACGTTTTTTGAAGATCAGCGAAGGAGCAGCAGCTTGGCGATGGAACGGTGGCCGTCCACCGTAATGACCACGTAATAAAGGCCGTCGGCCAGGGGGTTGCCCCAGTCGTCCTCCATCCGCACCGTCAGGGGGCCGTAAGGCATGGAGGCATGGTCCTGTTCCTGCACCTTGCGGAAGGCCGTGGTGAAGACCTGGGCCTTGACGTCCGCCGTTCCCGTGTACGAGGGCGGCAGCACGCTCACCGGAGCGCCGGTGGAGGGGTTGGGGTAAACCACCACGGAGGATTTGCCGGAAGGCGTGGAAGTCGGGGTGGCCGTGGAAGAAGTCGTGAAAGTCGGGGTGGCCGTGACGGTGGAAGTGGCCTGCGCCACCGTCACCGTGGCCCCCGTCACCGGCAAACCGCTGAAGAGCACCGCCTGGCCGTTGCTGCCGCTGGCCCCCGTCACGCTGAAGGCGTAGGTGCCGCTCGCGCCCGATCCAATATTCACCGTCAGCGTAAAGGTGGCGCCGGAAGACGGCGGCAGGACTTCGCTGAAAGTGAAGGTCGCCGTTGTTCCCGAGAAGGAAGCGGTGGCCACCGTTGTTCCGTTCGACAACAAGGCCGCCCCCGTGACATCGCCGTTGTTCCCCGCCGCCGGAAACGACAAGGTCAGCCCGGTGAGGGTCACGGCCGTACTGGAGGGGTTGTTGAGGGAAACCTGCTCCACCTCCACGTTGGAGGCCCCTGGCAGTTGGCTGGAGTTGGCCGGCGGATTGGGCCCCGCCGACACGGACACCGTCACCGGCGTGGGCGACAGGGTGGGCGTAAGGGTCGGCGTGGAAGTCGGGGTCCAGGTAAGGCTGGGCGTGGCCGTTGCGGTGTGCGTAGGGGTATTGATCAAGGTATCCGTGGCCGTGGGGGTGGCCGTCGAAGTGGCCGAGTTGGTGGGAGTCGGAGTATCGGTGGAAGTGGCCGT
>JASHNQ010000106.1 GCA_030041545.1 candidate division FCPU426 bacterium
TGGCGGACCTGGCCGAGGAATATTCGGATGGAATAGGCCACATCACCACGCGGCAGGACTTCCAGCTTCATTTCGTGCATGTGGAGGACACCCCCGACATCATGCGCCGCCTGGCCGCGGTGGGCATCACCACGCGGGAGGCTTGCGGCAACTCGGTTCGCAACGTCACGGCCTGCCCCTTGGCCGGGGTCTGCCGCACCGAATCCTTCGACGTTACGCCCTACGCCAAGGCTATCTTCAAATTCATGCTGGGCCACCCCGACGCGCAAGATTTTGGCCGTAAGTTTAAGATCGCCTTTTCCGGCTGCGCCCAGGAAGCCTGCGGCTTGGTGAACATGCACGACATGGGGTTCATCGCCAAAAAAATGACGGTGGACGGCAAGGAAAAGAAGGCGTTTGACGTTTACGTGGGCGGGGGGCTTGGCCCCGTACCCTACAACGCCAAGCTCCTGTTCGAGAACCACCCGGTGGAGGAAATGCTGCCCGTGACCCAGGCCGTGGCCCGGGTCTATGGCCGGCTGGGAGAGAAGAAAATCCGCGGAATGGCCCGCATCAAATTCTTGGTGGCCAAGCTTGGCATTGAGGAGTTCCGCAAGCTCATCGTGGAGGAACGCAAGGTCCTGGCCTCCGACCCCCGCTGGACCGGTTTGATCGAACAATATGGCAAGGAAGAAGAAAAGCACGCCCATCCCGCCCAAAACCTCAAGGCCTCCTCCCTGCCCCGGGGTTTCCTGGATTGGAAAAAGACGAACGTTTACCAACAGCCCCAGTATGGTTATGTGGCCGTCACCGTGAAAGTGCCCCTGGGCGACCTGACTTCCGCCCAGTTGCGCGCCCTGGCCGAAATGGCCCGCAAATACGTGAGGGACACGGTACGCACCACCGTGGAACAAAACCTGCTTTTCCGCTGGGTGAGCGAGGCGGACCTGCCGGCTTTTTTTGAGGATCTGCGGGCCGTGGGCCTTTCCGCTTTCGGCGCCAACACCATTTCGGACATCACCGCCTGCCCCGGCACCGACACCTGCAAGCTGGGCATTTCGGCCTCGCGGGGTCTGGCCCGGGAGCTTTCCCGAAGGCTCGATGAAATGACGGCCCAACTTCCGCAAGAGGTGAAAAACCTCAAGATCAAGGTGAGCGGATGCCCCAATTCCTGCGGCCAGCATCACATCTCGGACCTCGGTTTTTACGGCGTTTCCCGAAAGTCGGGCTCCTACACGGTGCCCCATTTCCAGTTGGTTTTGGGCGGACAGTGGAAGAACAATGGAGGCTCCTACGGCCTGGCGGTGGCGGCCGTGCCCTCCAAGCGCATCCCCGAGACCGTGAAACGGCTGACGGATAAATTCGTCAAGGAGCGCCAGAAGGACGAAAGCTTCCAAAGCTTCGTCCAGCGCGTGGGCAAGGTGGAAATCAAGAACCTGCTTTCCGACCTGGCGGTGATTCCCTCCCACGACGCGGAACCGCCGCTTTTCACCGACTGGGGCGACGTGCGTGAATACACCATCGCGGATATCGGCAAGGGTGAATGCGCGGGCGAAGTGGTGGCCCCTTCCGAGTTTTCCCTCACGTCGGCCGAAAGCAAGGCTTTCGAGGCCCAAGTGGCCCTGGACGAGAAAAACTACAAGGCCGCAGTGGACACAGCTTATGAATCCATGATTTTTTCCGCCGAGGGCGTGGTACGCACCCGCAACCGCGAATGGACGGGAAATCCGGATGCGACCATCGCCGAATTCCGGAAAAACTTTTTCGACACCGGCGAATTCGTGAAGCACGTGAACAACACCCAGTTCGCGGCCTACCTGTTCAAGGCCCACGAAAACCGGCTCCCGAACCCCAACCCGGACGAGGCCCATCGGCGGGTCGAGGAAGCCCAGTTGTTCCTGGAATCGGTCCACAGCTACGTGGCCAACGCCGCGCCCTCTCCGGTAACACTGTTGAAGTAATTTTAAGACTAGGGAGAAGTGGAAGATGAACCTTCAAAAAGTCGGGGTGAAGTTTTTCCTGGAGAAGGGGGAGGATCTTCCGCTTTCATCCTTCATCCCGGTTTTCCACCGGTGGATCCAGGAAGACCAACTGGAGGGGATCCTGGTGGATGTGGCTGAATACACCCACGTGCACCATGGGCCCGGCGTGTTTTTGATCGCCCATGAGGCCAATTACAGCGTGGATGAGACGGACGGCAAGAGGGGTTTCCTTTATAACCAAAAGCGGACGCCTGAGAAAAGCGGGCAGGAGCATTTGAAAACCGCCTTCCGCCGGACGCTGCGGGCCTGCGCCCTGCTGGAAAAGGAGCCGGAAACCGCCGGAAAAATGAAGTTCGCCGTCAACCACCTGCAGGTGTTCCTCAACGACCGCCTGGAGGCCCCCCATGGATCCCAAAGCTTGAACCAGCTGGAAGAAAACTTGAACCCTTTCCTTTCCTGGCTCTACGAGGGGGAAAAATATATCCTGCTGCACGAGAAGGACCCGCGCAAACGCACCGGCTTCGAGGTCAAGTTCGAGAAGTCTCCCAGCCTGGAAGCGCTCCTGAAGCAATTAGAAGCCAATTAACCCCCGTAATTCCATCCGGTCGTCGAAATCAACAGCGGTCCTTCCAAGGGGCCGCACTCGGCCTCCAGGACTTCCGCCACCACCACGGCGTGATCCCCCTTCTCCACCATTGCGATGATCCGGCATTCGATAAACCCCGCCATTTTGGGGAAAATGGGATGCTTGAGGACCGGGCTGTCCTGGAAAACTTCCCCGCCCAGCAGGTTCCCCTCGGGCCCCACATGCTTGAAGAATTTCTGGGCCAGGTCCTTCTGGCCCGACCCCAGGAAGTTCAAGACAAAACCTTGGGCATGCCTCACCACCTCAAAGGTATGGGTCTCCTTTTTTAAGCCGACCACCACCAGGGGAGGATGGAAGGAGGCCTGGGTGACCCAACTGACCGTGGAGGCCGCCACCTTGCCTTCACACTTGCAGGTGAGGATATAAAGGGCGTGGGGAATCATGCGCAGCAGCTTTTTCTTCGCTTCTTCGTTCATGGGGCCTCGCCATCGTGGAATGACCGGACATCCCGCATTTTAACAACCGTGCGTCCAATGTTTATAGGGGAAAAGGCCTTGGCCCCGTGTTAAACTTCAAGCCCGTTGAGCCGTGATCCACTCAAAAGAGAACCCCTTGGATTTCGCCGAAACACTGAAAAAACTTGTTGAGCTCCAGGCTACGGATTCGGGCCTGGATGAACTGGCGCGCCTGAAAAAGGGGTTCCACCAAGAAATCGCAGCCCTGGAAACGATGGTCAACGGCCTGAAAAACCAAATCCAGGATGAAAAAAAGGTTTTGGAGGATCTGGCCAAACAGCGAAAAAGCCAAGAAATCGAGGTGGGGGCCCTGGAGAACAAGGTCACCAAGTACCTTGGCCAGCAAAACGAGGTTAAGAGCAATGAACAGTATGCGGCATTAAAACAGGAGATCGAGAAAAGCCGGGAAGCGAAGTCCAAAGCCGAGGAGAAAGTCCTGGAATCCCTATTCCAGGAAGACGAGCAAAAGGCCAAGATCCAAAAACTGGCCCAGGACTTAACCGGGGCGGAGAAGAAAGCCGTGGATGACAAGAAGGAAATCATCCAAAAAATAGAGGATTGCGATAAGGCGACCCGGGAAAAAAAGGCCGAGCGGCAAAAACAACTGGCCGGCCTGCCCGATGACTTCGCGCAGGGATACGATCAGTTGAGAAACAGCGGCATGAAGATCGCGGTGGCGGAGGCCCGGGAGGACCACGCTTGCAGCGGCTGTCACATGAACATCCCCCCGCAGATCCTCAATGAGGTCCGCAAGGGCATCGCCATCCAGCGTTGCACCTGCGGAAGGTATCTCTACATCAAGGATTGAGCGCGGAGGCGCGAAGGCCGCTAAAAAAGCCGAAAGATTTTTTCACGTTCTGCGCGCTTTCGCGGTGGAAAGGTTTTAGGATGAGCGTTTCGACGGCCCAAAGGGTCCTCAAAATCGAAGCCGAGGGGCTTTTACAGCTTTCCCGCAAGGTGGGGCGGCCCTTCGCGGCGGCCGTCAAGCTTGTCCTTCAATCCAAGGGCCGGGTGGTGGTAACCGGTATGGGCAAATCGGGCCTGGTAGGCCAAAAAATCGCGGCCACCCTTTCCTCCACGGGAACTCCCGCCCATTTCTTAAGCCCCGCCGAGGCCTTGCACGGGGACATGGGGAAGGCCTCCAAGGGCGACGTGGTGTTGGTGCTTTCCAATAGCGGCGAAACCGACGAACTCAAGACACTCCTGCCCCTTTTAAAACGCATGGGCTGCCGCGTCATTCTCTTCACGGGAAACCCCCATTCCACCTTGGCCCGCTTGAGCGACGTGGTGGTGGATGCGGGAGTGAGGCGGGAAGCCTGTCCCTTGCGCCTGGCGCCGACCGCCAGCACCACCGCGGCCTTGGCCATGGGCGACGCCTTGGCGGTGGCCTTGATGGAGGCCCAGGGCTTCACGGAGAAGGATTTTGCCCTTTTCCACCCCGGTGGCGAATTGGGCCGGAGGCTCCACTTGAAAGTGGCCGACATCATGCGCAAGGGAGCCCAAGTACCTCACGTGCCCATGGGAGCCTCCTTCCCGCAGGTCGTCCGGGAGATCAATTCTAAGAAGGTCGGCGCCACTTGCGTCGTGGGCCGGGCCCAAAAGTTGGAGGGCATCATCGTGGACGGGGACCTGCGCCGGGCCCTCCTGAAAGACCCGGATGTCCGGCATTGGAACGCCGCCAACTTGCGGAGTTCCCATCCTTCCACGGTTTCCCCGGAAGCCACCCTGGCCCAGGCCCTGCAGGGGATGGAGGAAAAAGCCATCTTTCAGTTGGTCGTGGTGGACAAGAAGAATCGCCCCGTAGGCCTGGTGCATCTGCACGACCTCCTGGGGCGGGGAAGGATCAAAATCATTTAAAGACAGGTATCAAGGTGTCAGGTATCGGCTATAAACCCTAACCCGGACGAGCCGGAACCAAAGAGGGAAGAATCCTCAAGATTCACTGACGAAACCAGGGTAATAGCGCCCGGTCCCTTAGCTCGTAAAATCTTCATCATTTTGTAGAAGATTTTACGAGCTAAGGGACTAAAAAGGAAAATGCACACCCAAGATGGGAATCCAGGACATCAAACTTCTGCTGACCGACGTGGACGGTATTTTGACCGACGGAAGGGTTTATATCGGCCTACGCGAGGAACTGGTGGGCTTCGACATCCAGGACGGCATCGGCCACCGCTTGGCCGCCTACGGCGGGCTCAAGGTGGGCTGGCTCTCGGGCCGGATTTCCAAGCCCGTGGCCCTGCGCGCCAAGCGTTTGAAAGTCCCCTTCCTTTACCAGGGAAAGCTTGACAAATTGACCGCGGCCCAAAACCTTTGCCGCAAGGAAGGCATCGGCCTATCCGAGACGGCCTATATGGGGGATGATTTGATCGACATGCCCCTCTTAGCCCAGGTCGGCTGGTCCGCCACCGTACCTTATGGAAGGCCGGAGGTGAAAAAGGCCGTCCATCACGTCACCCGCAGCCCAGCGGGGGGAGGCGCTTTCCGGGAAGTCGTTGAAAAGATCCTCAAAGCCCAAAACCGGTGGAACAGGGCCGTGAAGCAATTCCACCGGACCAACGGCCACAAGACCGTTTATTTCAACGACGTATTCACCTGATCGCTCGTCTAAAACATTATGGGAAAAATAAGAAGAAAAACCATTGAACCTCCGGCCGACCCCCTCCTGGACGTCGCGGAAGAGGAACCCCGGTCCGTCCGCCTTAAGCGGTACTTTTGGTTCCTGGGGGCGGCGGCCCTCTTGATCGGCCTTTTGGCCTTGGGCCTCCTCAAAAGCGCCCCGGCGCCCACTAGCCCCGAAACGGTCTCCCAAGCGGGAGATTCCCCCGACGCGGTCATCCAGAAGTTCCACTTGGTGTCCACGGTCCAAGGCAAAAAGCGATGGGAGTTTTACGCCGACGTGGCGCGCCTTTACCAAAGCCAGAAACTGGCCTATTCGGACAACATTTACGCCGAATATTATAAAAAAGACAAGCTGACTTCGATTTTGACCGCGGACCACGCGGTGGTCAACACCGACACCAATGCCACCGAAGCGCAGGGCCACGTGGAATTGATCGTGGAAAACGGCTCCAAACTGCAAACCGAAAAGCTCAATTGGGACCCGGACACGGACACGATCAAGACCGAGGGAAGGGTCCATGTCTATAAAGGCTCGGATGAAATCACGGCGGTCGGAATGACCGCCGATACCCAGTTGAACAACATCCGTTTCACGAAGGATGTCCAGACTAAGATGCGGGACACCAATGAAGTCGAAAACTTCTCAAAACCGAAGCCTTTTTAAGGGGAGGGGGCCGTGGCTCGCGGCGTTGACCGCCTTTTGGGGAGGCGCCGCGGCGCTGCTTTACGCCGTGGAGCTGAAAAACGACAATGTATCGTCCCGGAAACCCGTCAACATCTCCTCCTACCAGCTGACTTTCATCCGGCCGGAGGGGTTGACCCTTTTCACGGGCGACGTGAAGGCCGTGCACGACAAGGTCGTGCTTTTCGCCGACCAGATCCGGGCGTTGGAGGAAAACCGGGAGGCCACCGCTTCGGGACACGTCAAGGTGATAGACCACAGCGAGGCCATCACCCTTACCTGTGGAAACCTGGAGTACCAGGATTTGATGGACCTTATGACAGCCCATGACCACCCGGTTTTGACCACCTTGGACGAAAAAAATAATCCCATCACGGTCATAGGGCGGCAAATGGAAGTGGATTCGGTGGAAAAGACCGTGGTCATCAACCAAAACGTCCAAATCCTCCATAAAGAAGGAACGGCGGAAGCCCAAAAAGCCACATTTTATTCCTCGGATGACAAGTTCGTGCTGGAGGATGATCCGGAGGTTTACACCGATAATGGCCTTCTTTCAGGGCGGCGGATCACCACCAACCTGGGCACGGACCGGAGCGTGTTCGTGGAAGGAATGGCGGACGCCATTTTCAACCCCAACGGAAAACCCGTAACCAACAATAAGGAAGGAAAGTCCTTGGCGAAGGCCCAGGGAACGGCCACTCCTTCGGCCACCGTGACGCCCGCGGCGGGGGCCGTCAGCTTCACCCCGGGCGCTCCTGACCAACCCGGCGCGCCGGCGGGAACCGGTCCCGGCCAAGCGCCCCTGCGACCGGGCGGGCCGCTTTGGTGAGAAATCAAAAATTTTATTTGAGGTGTTTATGAAAATCCTCCGCACCGAAAACCTCGTGAAGCTCTACAACAAGAAAAAAGTCGTGGACCACGTTTCCATCGAAGTCCACCAGGGGGAAGTCGTAGGCCTGTTGGGGCCCAACGGCGCGGGCAAGACCACCACCTTTTACATGGCCACCGGCTTTATCGCGCCCGACGCGGGTCACGTCTTTTTCGAGGAGGACGGGGCCGTCCACGACATCACCCGCATGCCCATGTACCGGCGGGCGCGCCTGGGCATCGCTTACCTGCCCCAGGAGGCCTCCATTTTCCGCAAGCTGACGGTGGAGGAGAACCTGATGGCCATCCTGGAATTGACACCCCTTTCGAAAGTGGACCAGGAAAAACGAAAACTCGAACTGCTCAAGGAACTCAAGGTATCCCACCTGGCCAAGCAGAAAGCCTATACCCTCTCCGGCGGGGAAAGGCGGCGGGTGGAAATCGCAAGGGCGCTGGTCTTGCAACCCCATTTCATCCTGCTGGATGAGCCCTTCGTGGGCATTGATCCCATCGCGGTACAGGACATCCAAGGCATTATCCGCTTCCTCAAGAAAAAGCAGATCGGCATCCTCATCACCGACCACAACGTGCGGGAAACCCTTTCCATCGTGGACCGGGCCTACATCATGTTCGAGGGAAGGATCCTCCTTTCGGGCACGGCGCACAAACTGGCTTCCAACAAAAAGGCGAGGGAAATCTACCTCGGCGAACGATTCTCACTCAAATAAACTTGGCCATCGTTGAAAATTCACCCCAAAAACTGGAGCGGCTCCATCAAGACCTCCCTTTCGAAAAAAAGCGGCCTTCAATCGTGGATTGACCGGACGCTTTCACCGCTTTGCCGGTTTTTGGCTTCCTTGAAAATCCATCCCAACCTCGTGACGTTGGCCGGGGTATTTGTCACCCTGATGGTGCCGGTGGAAATATTAAGGGAAAACGGAATGAGGGCGGGGTTGTGGCTTTTGGCCGCGGGCTTCTTTGATATCCTGGACGGCTCCCTCGCGCGAAACAGCGGGCTTCAAGGCCCTTTTGGAGCCTTTTGGGATTCCACCTTGGATCGGATTTCGGAAGCCTTCGTTTTTGGCGGAATTCTATTGTATTATGGCCAACGGCAGGAACTTTCGAACCTTTTGCTGGCTTTTTGCGTCTGTATATTGTCCCTTTTGGTTTCCTATACGCGGGCCCGGGCCGAAGGTTTGGGAATTGAATGTAAGGTTGCCATACTTCCCAGGCCGGGAAGAGTGGTCTTACTGGCCTTGGGGCTGTTAGCGGGCCAGCTTTTCTGGGCCCTGGTGCTGGTGGGAGCATTGTCCCTCATCACGGTGGGCCAAAGGATTCATCGTGTTTGGAGGAAGACCGTTTAAGCCGTTATCCCATTTGGAGGCTTCGGGTTCATGCCTAAAATTCGGGTCGCCATTGTCGGTGTGGGTTGCTGCGCCTCATCCCTGGTGCAAGGGGTGCGTTATTACCGGAACGCCGAGGAAGAGGGGTTTGTCCCCGGCCTGATGCATGTTCGATTGGGCAAGTACCACGTGGGCGACATCGAGTTTTCCTGCGCCTTCGACGTGGACTCCAACAAGGTCGGCAAGGACTTGGGGGCGGCTATCTTCGCGCCCATCAACAACACGATCAAGTTTTGCGATGTTCCCGCCCTGGGTGTCACCGTGTACAGGGGCCATACCCACGACGGCTTGGGCAAGTACTACCGCGAGGTTGTGACGGAGTCCCCTGAAAAGCCGGTGGACGTGGCCAAGGCCCTCAAGGAAACCAAGACCGATGTCCTTATCAACTACCTCCCCGTGGGAAGCGAGGAGGCCACCAAGTTTTACATGAACGAGGCCCTCAAGGCGGGGGTGGGAGCGGTCAACTGCATGCCGGTTTTCATCGCCTCCAACCCGGCCTGGGCCAAGAAGTTCGAGCAGGCGGGGCTTCCCATCCTGGGCGACGACATCAAGGCCCAGGTGGGGGCCACCATCACCCACCGGGTGCTGGCCAAGATGTTCTCCGACCGGGGCGTGGCGCTGGACCGCACCTCCCAGCTCAACTTCGGGGGGAATATGGACTTCAAGAACATGCTGGAGCGGGAAAGGCTGGAATCCAAGAAAATTTCCAAGACCGGCGCGGTGGTCAGCCAGCTAGCCCACCCCATCGACCCGGACAACATTTATATCGGCCCCTCGGACTACGTGCCCTGGCTGCAGGACCGCAAATGGGCCCACATCCGCCTGGAAGGCCGGGAATTCGGCGACGTGCCGGTAAGCATTGAACTGAAACTGGAAGTATGGGACTCGCCCAACAGCGCGGGAGTGGGCATTGACGCCATACGCTGCTGCAAGCTGGCGCTGGATTCCAAGCTGGCCGGCGCCCTGGAAGGGCCTTCCTCTTATTTCTTCAAGACTCCGCCCGTGCAATATTCGGACGCCGAAGCCCATGAGCTGGTGGAGGCTTTCATCGCCAAGTACGCCAAGGCGGGAGAACCCCTTAAAGTCAGATAAAATTAGGAATGAGGAGTTGGGAATTAGGAGTTAAAAGAAAAGCCCGGGTTATCCCGGGCTTTTTTATTTGATGATTTGGCTGGCTCGGACGGGGCTAATTCGGGGTCCATTGGATATTGTCGACCGTAATGGCGGTTCCCGTCACCGTCGCGGTCCAGGAGATTTGAAAGGGCGTATTGACGCTTGCCAGGGTGTAGCCGCCCGTAAAGGAAGTAAAGGCAATGGAGACGTGGGTGAAGGAGGATGGGCTGAGGGAATTAATGAGACTGGCCGGGAAAATGTATTCCGGGGTATAGGGCAAAGTGGAATTAAAGTATTGAACGTTCATTGAGGTGACAGCCCCCGACGGTTGGTCCAACTCGATATCGAACACCAAATGTCCCGAGGGGTAATAAGCGTCAGGGTTTTCAGCGGACCCGCTTGAGAAAGAATAGGTCCCACAGGTTTTGGTTGTTGTCAAAAAAAGGGTATTACTGTCCCCGGAAATGGGATCGGTGACCGCCGTGACGGAACCGGTGGTCGTGCAACCCGGAACAGTACCTGACATCAAGGTGTTATTGAACCAAGCGCCCGCCGATCCGTTGCTCCAAATGGTTTGGATAGGCGGGGGAGGGGGTGCGGGGAGTAGCGGGTTAGGGTTCGACCGATTACAACCCAAGAAGAAGCCCGCGGCTGTTCCGAAAAGAACCAGCAAGGCGGGCAAGAGGATTTTGAGTTTCATAGCGATTTTTCCGTCCGAAATTTTCCGGTTTGGGGTTTCGGCATTATAGCTTTGTTTAACGAGATTTCCCATTCCGTTCCCATTGCCTAAGTTACCGGCCGATTAATTTTTATTGGGTTGGCTTCCCCATGATTTCAACATGTGTCAACGGATGGAGAGCCCCTGGACGGCCGCGTTTTTCCACCATGGCGAAAATGTTTTCGGAACTATGCACTTGGCACAACTTGGATGTTAAGCCTTTGCTTTTCCCCCTCTCCCTTGAGGGGAGAGGGCCGGGGTGAGGGTGATTTTCGGGAATTTAAGCCCCCCTCACCCTACCCTCTCCCGCAAGGGGCGAGGGTTTTTGGTAAGTTATGCCAAGAGCATAGTTCCGAATGTTTTTTATTTTCCCCGGTTGCTCGTTAAATTTAAGCTTTTAAAATCTTCAATCCAACGCCCTCAGTTTAATGAATTGAGTTAAAATTAACTCAATTCTTCCGCTGCCGAGAAAGGCCTATCGTAAATTTTGGAGGATCTTTTGAAATTGTTTTCCCCGTCGAGTTGTTTCCTCAATTTACTTATTTCTCCGCGCCTGCCACGCCGTTCCTTTGTTTCGGTTTCGGCTGCAATCGTTTTTTCCTTACTGCCCCAACTGATCCAAGCCGCCCCGCCGCAACTTAAAATCAAGGGAAATTCCATCACGAACGCCAGCAGTGGTTGCACGGTGCGTTTGACCGGGGTCGATATCGATGGGTTGCAATATGGAGTCAACAACGACGCATCCGGGGGAATAACGGCCACGGCCGCCTATGCCATCGCCAATTGGCATTGCAACATCATCCGCCTTCCCCTGAACCAAGACCGGTGGTTCCTTTATCCCGTCAGTTATCGCAGCCTGGTGGACCAAATCGTCAATACCTGTTCCCAAAACAACTGTTATGTCATCCTGGACCTTCATTGGTCTGGCACCTCCTCGACCGCTACGAACCCTCCCTATAGCGCAAGCGCCCCCGCCACGGCTCAACAGGAAATGCCGGACGCTAATTCGGTCACCTTTTGGTCCTCTGTGGCCGCCCGGTACGCCAACAATACCGCAGTGTTGTTCGACCTTTACAACGAGCCCTACGGCGTTTCCGCCTCCGTTTGGTATAGCGGGGGATCGGCGGGATCCTTCACCACGCCCGGCATGGACGCCTTGTTGACCGCCGTGAGGAACACGGGCGCCAACAATATCGTCCTGGCCGGGGGGCTGGACTACTGCAATGATTTCTCGGAAATTTTACCGGACTATGAATTGACCGACACCACCAGCGGTTGGGGGGTTTTATACGACGCCCATATTTATGACGGGAACGCCAACCAAATGATCAATGAATCGCCCGCTACTTACCCCTTCTTCGTAGGGGAATTCGGACCCAGTTCCACCGACGCGACCACCAGCACCTGGGACAGCGAGTTTTTCCCCTATCTCAACGGTTCCAGCGGGGTGACCTTGAGTTGGACCGCCTGGACCATGGATACTTCCGGGCCGCCCACCTTGATCTCGGACTGGAATTACGATCCCACGACCTACCATGGCGTTCCCGTCACCACCAATATCTTGGGAAGCCCCACTCCAAGTTGCAATACGACCTTGGGCGGGCCGACCTATACGCCGACCATAACGCCCACCCAGGGCGACTGTTATTGGGTCACCAACTTCTCGGCCTCCCCCACCTATCCCGCGGCTTCCTGCCCCTCCTCGCTGGCCTACAATTCAACCGACGGCAAGTGGTTTACCTTTGATTGGACCACGACCAGCACCAGCAACGGCGTCCAGGAAAGTCCTTCCCAATCCTACGTGACTTGTCCCTCCACTCCCACCGACGCTTGCACGCAGATCCTGAGCAACGCGGTGACCAGTCCCTATGGGGAAGTTTACTCGGCTTTTGTCAGCGGCGGATACGACACGAACGGCACAACTACCGATCCCATTACCTACGCGGGATTCGGCCTTGCTTCAGAACTCGAACTTGGCTACACGAACCTGAATTGGGTCAACAATTATTCGTTCTATATCCGAACGACGGTGGCCCCCGTGACCCTGCGGTTCCAGGCCAGCAACCCCTACATTGACCAGACGCCCGTCACTTGGGAAGCAACGCCTTTCCCGGGAGGCGGGAACGCGAACCAATATGGTTTCAATTTTGTCGTGGGCCAGGCGAATACCTGGGTCCTCGAATCCATGCCCGCGGCGGGCATGGAGTTCCAGGATTATTGCGGCGGCTCAGGCGACTGCCCGCCTTACAATGTCAACAGCAGCGGCGTGACCACTACGTATACGCAGTCCATGGCCCTCAGCCAGGTGATTTCCCTCCAGTGGGAAACCCAGGACGGCCCCACGACTTTGGGTTTTTGGGTCAACGACGTTTGCTTGTCGGGTACGAGCATCCCCCCCACGGCTACCCCCTCGGTGGTATGCGCCGCTTCCACCAATACCTCGACCGCGACCAATACCCCCTCCCCCAGCCCCACTTTCACCCCAACTTCCACCCCCACGTTCTCAACCACCTCTACCTTCACCAATACGGCAACCTCCAGTGCCACCAATACGGCTACTTCCACCGCTTCCAGCACCGCCACGGCCACGCCTACCAATTCCACCACCAAGACCGCCACTTCCACGGCCAGCCCCACAGCCACGAATTCGGCGACCTCCACGGCGACCCTCACCACCACCAACACCGCCACGAACAGCGCCACCAACACGCCGGTCAACACCTTCACCGCCACTTCCACGCCCACCAGCAGCGCCACTTCCACAGCCAGCCCCACGGCCACGAATTCGGCGACACCCACGGCGACCCTCACCGCCACCTCCACCCCCACCCCAACGGCGACCGCCACGACCACCAACACGGCCACCCTCACCGCCACGCCCACGGCGACGCTCACCCCGACCTTGACGGACACCAAGACCGCCACCCCCTCGCCCACGAACAGCGCCACCGTCACCGATACCTTCACGGCCACCTCCACGCCCACGCTGACCCCGACTTCCACCAACAGCGGCACGCCCACCAATTCCCCCACGGGATCCCTGCCCCCGACCTCCACCGATACCCTGACGGCCACCAATACGTTGACGGCTACGCCGTCAAGTACCCCCACGGGCACGGCCACTTCGACGGCGACTTCCACGGCCACGGATTCGACTACGGCGACGGCTTCGATGACGCCCACGGCGTCCCTCACCGCAAGCGCCACATCGTCGCCGACGCTTACCGCAAGCCTGACGGCGACCCCAACGGCGACTTCCACCGCTACGCCGACCTCCACCGCCACCAGTTCGATGTCGGCTACGCCGACCCTCACCGCCACCCTGACGGCGACTCCGACGGCCACTTCCACCGATACTCCGACTCCCACCAACTCGGCCACTTCGACGGCCACCCCCACGGCCACGGATACCTTGATCAATACCCCTACGCACACCGCAACGGCCACGCCCAGCCTTACCTGGACC
>JASHNQ010000107.1 GCA_030041545.1 candidate division FCPU426 bacterium
ATCGCTCCCACAAGGGAATTCCAGCAGGTTGATCCCCATGCTGGCCGCCAAGTTTTCGGTTCCTGCTTTCATGGCCGAATCCAACACAAAGCCGTATTTCTCCGTCGTGGTGATGTTCTTATGCCCTAAAAGCTTTTGTAGCTGGAAACTGGTCAAAGTGGACCGGCCATAGGCCGCGAAGGAATGCCGCAAAACGTGGGGCGTAACCCGCTTGGTAAGGCCCACTTTGGCCGCTAGGCGTGGCAGGAAGGCCCCTAAACCGCGTTGTAGCTTGCCTCCGTCCTCGTAGCAGAAAACATACTCCATTTGAGCCGCTGTACGGGGCCTCCAAACTTTTTGGGCTGGATATTCCCGCCTCATGCGCTCAAAAACCAGGGCCAAGGCTTCCGGCATGGGGACCGTCCGGTAGTCGTCGGTTTTTTCCGCCGCGAAAGTCAACCGACGCCCGGCTAGGTCCACCCCGGACCATTTCAGGTCCGTTAACTCGCTTTTCCTCATGCCCGTCAAGAGGAAGCACAGGAACACGCAATAGGCGTGGGGGCTATCCTTGACCGCATCCATTAAAAGCTTAATTTCCTCCGGTGAAAGAACGGTGGGGACTTTCTTGGAGGTTTTCAGGAAATAGCTGGTTAAGGGCCGTTGGTCGTTCCTGAAAGGGTGGGTCTTTAATACCCCGTTTTTCAGGGCGCAAACTATGACGGCGGAAAGCTGTGTCAATTCGTTGTTGATGGTCTTGGGGGAAGGGGGCCGGTGGTACTTGTTCACCTCGACCTTTCGCCGGTCAACATAGCCGTCAATGACCGTCGGTTGAAGGTCTTGAAGCTTGGTGTTTCCAAGTAGCCGCAAGAGGTGGGCGGCCCGGTTCTTCGCGCTCTCAACGCCACGGCCCGAAAGGGTCCGTCCTTCCGCCCATTTGAGGTAGGCGGGAAAGTAGGCTTCCAGGGTAGGGGTTTCCTTGGTGGGCTCAAATAACAGGTCTTTATCGGCCTTTCGTTCCCACGCCTTAAACTCTCTTTCGGCCAGCTTCCGGTTAAGGACATTGCCCCTGGGTATCCATTTTTTCTTGCCGTCCTGGGTCACGACATAGTAAGCCCTAAGTGTGCCATCTTTGCCCTTGCGGAAGTTTAGGTGTGCCATCTTCGCCCCCTTGAAGTTTTTCCCTAATCTTTTCAGCCACTACTTTTTTTAAAGCATCCATAAAGGGAATATCCTCCCGCTTGGCTTTTAAGCGGCCTTCGTGAAGGAGTATATCAGCCGGTCCCAGCTCAATGGGTTGCTTGTTCACTTTCCACCTCTTTAACGTGCGCTTGGCGCAAAATCCAGGCTTCCAGGGCGGCCCTGGGGATCATGGTTTTTCGTTCCAGTTTCAGGAAGGGAAGGGGGTCAGGCATTTCAGTAGACTTATAAACTAGGTCGTAAACTGAACCCTTTGGAATCCCGTATAGCCTTTCCACGTCCTCCGGGCGTAAAAGGACAGGGCCGGATTGAGTTCCCCATAGGGCGCTTTCAGTTAAGACCACCTCACAAAGAGGAAGCCGATAGCGTTTTTCAGGTTGTTTGATTTGCCTTTGTTCTAACGCCATTTCAAACGTCCTTATCCTTTTCATCGCTGGTTTTGAGAGGGACTTTGGTTAAGGTGATAAGCCTTTCCCCCTTTTTGTTTCGGTCTAAATGGATACCCACTGCCTCTAAATTCGTTTTGGATTTTTCAACACGGCGGGAAAGCCATGTGGGGTCTTTGGGCCAATATCTGCTTTTTGTATCAATCCCCAACTTTTCGGCCTGAAGGTTGAATTCTTTCAATAAATCCGCAGGCGGACCTTTCCAAAACGTTTTGTCCTTCATGAACGAAACAGCTACTTGAGGAACCGGGTTACCGGCAATGGCTTCTTCATTCTGCTGTTGGAGCGCGGCCCGGTAACCCCGCTCAAATTCATTTTTACAGCCAAGAACGGTAGCGATAATAAAACCAATAATGTGGAAGTCCGCCATGCGGGATAGGTCTTGGGGTAGGTGGCTATTTTTTTGACCTTGTTTTTCGTTCCATTCCATCTCTTCCATGGTCCGAAGCACCTCGGCCAAAACGTCGAAAACGCATCCGAGGATATAGGGTCTGCTCTTTTCAAACTTTTTCCAAAAGTCCTTTTCCGTTTGTCGCTTTTCCCCTTGGACCCGGTCAAGATAAACAAGGATGGACCTGTCTAATAAGTCCGCCGCCGCTGTCACAAGGGTAATTCCGTTTAGCCCAATAACCCGTTGGAAGGAAAGCACGAACTCGTCCCCGTCGGTATAAAGCTTGCGTTTGGACATGCCGTCCCCGGTACAGGCCCGGCTAAGGGCGTCCGACATTTCACCGCTAATATGGCTTAGGTTATCGAGGGGCAGGAACCAATTAGAGTGGGATTGGAGGACGAACTGGTCCGGTGTTGTAGCCAAGGGAAGGGTTTGAATTGCAGAGGGGTCAAGGAGTTCTTTTAGAACCCTAAGCAGGGTGGATTTTGATGAGCCCTGCGGCCCATGGACTGCAAGAATGGGATGCGGAAAACCAGGGAAAAAAGCCGCAACAAACCAAACAAGGTTTAGGGCTTGTTGGTCACTAAGCAGTCCTTCACCAGAAGCGATTTTTGTCCAAGGAAGGTTTACAAAATCTAATAGCTTGTACACGTCTTCCCCAATGTCATGCCCTGGTTGAAATTGTTTAGGCTCAACTTGGGGTTTTTGGTGGGAGAACCGGCGGAAAAGAATAGGGGGAGTGACAACGGACCAGCCTTTTGAAGTGATTCTAACGGCGCGTCCATCCCCAAGGTCGTAATACAGCACTCGTGTTTTCCATCCCAATGCCTCGACGGCAAAATTTATGCGCTCGTCACCATAGAAATTTTCATACTCCCAAATTTCTGCAACTCTTGTAAAAAGGGGAATAACTTTACAATCCTGGGAAAAAGCCCTACCTTTCAAAATACCTTTGAGGGTTTTCACCATTTCATCTGATAGATGTCTCTCCCCAAAAATTCTACGCATCCACCCATCGAATTCCCCTGAATCCATAGGAACGTTGATACCTGGGGGTAAAAAAACATAAGGGGTTTTATACTGATCTAAAAACACCCATCCGCCGTTGTCGTCAAACAATTGGAGAAGTTCTTGTGTCCTACCTTCGGCTTTTGAAAGCATTCTTCGAGGTTTGGCCGCTTCTAATTCCTCCGGGGCCGCGATTGCCCACAAGGGGAGGGCTGAAGGGTCCGACCAATAAATTTCTGTTAGCTTTTCTTTTTCTTCTTGGACTTGGTTGTTCAAGGTTTCATGTTTTATTTTAATTTTCTCTAACTCTTGTTGGTTTTTATCGTTTTTTGGTCCTGCGTGTATTAAATCGTATTCGAGGTTAACTAATTTTTTTATTTCAGGAATGAATTTGGGCGAACAGAGAAGATGACAAGGATTTTCCAGATAATTACGAATAAGCCAATTCAATCTTAGTTTTTGATGCTGATTCAGGGATTCTGTCTCGAGTATTTTCTTGAGCCGCACGATCTCTTTTAATATTTCATCCTTTTTCATGCCGGACCCCTTCCTTGAATTCGCGCCAAGCTTTTTGCGTAGCGATCCCAAGCCGGTTAAGCTCATCAAATTTTTCCAAATGAAAGCAGATTAAGGCGAGGTCTGATGATGACAAGGTGAAGGAGTAGTTTTCTGGAAGGGTTGGGAAATGGTAGAGGAGAATACAGCCCAAGCCGGTTGAATGGGGCACTAAGGAAAGATTTGGAGTTTTATTAGTATGAACCGATATTAGAACAGTGTCGGGAAGATTTCGGACTTCCAACATGAACGCCCTCCATGAATTTCTTTGTTCTGGAAGGCACTATAAATTTTTCAGAAAATTCTTAAAGTGGGTTAGGACAGGTTGGGCTACTGACTTATCAAAACTCATAAACTCTTTAAATATTTATTTTGTGTTCTTAGTGGAATATAGTCTTTTTTTTAAAACACTTGCCTTGGTTCCAGGGTACCACTCAAGCGTTTGTTTAATCGCAGCCTCTAACGGCTGATTCATTCCGCTTTTGCTAGTTAATAAATCAAGCCATTCAACCGCCTGTTCGATTAAAAATTTTTTACTG
Source organism: candidate division FCPU426 bacterium (assembly GCA_030041545.1). GTDB lineage: Bacteria > Oederibacteriota > Muellerivitia > Muellerivitales > Muellerivitaceae > JAJPJW01. The sequence continues at coordinate 4,116 of JASHNQ010000107.1, forward strand.
TTTTTCTTTTGTTCCTTGCTTTTAGGAACATTGTACCTAAAGACCAATTCGTAATTAACTATCTGTTTCCAGCGAAGAAAATTAGTCTTGTTTGTTAGGTTTAAAAGATTAAAAAAAGGGAAGTCGTTTTTTAAATTAACAAGGATTGAATAATAAGAAAACCTTTCCTCAAGTTCATCATTGAATGTTTTAATACTTTTTTTGTGTTTTTCTTTCTTCTGTTCAAAGAACCTGTTTATTGTGTTTTTTATATTTTCGGGTTTTTGTTGTGCTTCGAGTTTTGTAAGGATTTCCTTTTGTTCTTGGCGTTTTTTGAGCAAAGCTTTTAGTTCAACGAATTTCTTTTTGTTTATTCGGTAACTGGTCGGAACAAAATACCCTCTTGTTTTTGAGAGTTCCGGAGAATCCCCCCACCAAGGAACGGAATAACCCGTTTTTATAAATAATCCCCCATTAATTTTAGCTTTGAGAGATGTGCCTTTTCTTTCGAAAAAATCTTCCATATAACCCCATGAAGTTAATCAAAATGAAGTCTTATTAAAAAACTGAAAACTACTCAATCACTTTTAAGAATTAAATGCCCCTAAAAGCTGTAAGAGACGAAGCATCGGGCCGCCGGGCTTACGTTGGCCGCTTTCAATTAGAAAAAGGGCGGTATACCCGACGCCCAAGACCTTCGCCAAGGCTACTGGACCGATTTTATTTTTCTTCCGCCATTCCTTCAAGGCTTTCGCGTCTTGTGGCCGCCATTCGGGAAGCGCTGGGGGATTTTTGAGCCATTCTTTTAAGGTATTTGGGTTCATGCCAAGGCCACCTTTAAGGCGACGGCTTGGGATACCTTCGCCGCTACTTCCTTCTTGTCGTCGTCAAAGTAGGTTTGGGTTGTCCGTGGGTCGGCATGACCGGCAAAAACCTGGGTGGCGTATAAGTCCCCGGTTACTTGCCGGGCCGTGGTTATGGCTGTGTGTCTTAAACCGTGGGGCCGAACCTCAACCCCGCATTGACCGCCAAGCTGTTTCAGGAGGTAATAAAGCCCCTGGCCGGTTAAGCGGCCCCGCCCCCGGTGGTCCAGGTTGGTGAAGAAAGGCCCGCCCTCTTGACCGCGAACGGTAACCCAAGCTTTTAAAGCCGTCAGGGTTTCAGATGGTATTTGAAGATCAACCTTTTGGCGCTTGCCTTTGCGTAGAACCCTCAAAAGGCCATTTTCAAGGTCCACGTCTGCAACGTCCAGGGAGATCATTTCCGCCCGGCGTAGGGCCAAGGAAAGAGCCAAGCTTAAAAGGGCAATGTCCCTTTCCCGTTTAGGGGAGGGCTGGTTACCGGCCACGGCCAAGAGCGCCTTAAACCCGGCCAAGCCCGGCCCCTTAGTGTCCCTAACTACTTCTTTCTTCAAGCCTGGAATTTCCAAGGACCAATTCACCGCACCCAAGGCCCGCGCCATACGGACCAAGGAACGGATAGCCGAAAGCTTTTGATTGATGGAGGAACTGGAAAGGCCCCTTGTGGTCAAGTGGGAACGGTAAGAGAGAATTAGCCGGTTTGCTTCCCCTGTGACTTGTCCGAAAAGGTAAAAGACGGCTTGAGAAGAGGAGGGAGAGCCAAGAAATCCGGCGAAGTCCCCAAAGGCTTCCCCGTAGGCTTCTCTAGTGCGCGGACTTAGGCTTTCCATGAATGTATTCAAAACCTCTTTCCATTGTATGCCCTCAACGGCTAACGGCCTGGAATCGTCCCTGCTAGTTAGATCAGCATGGTTTATTTCTTCCATGATTAACCCCCTTAAATAGAATAGTAACATAGTATATAATAACATAGTTAATATATTAGTCAAGATGGAATATAACTTTGCTTGTCCAAACAGGGATTAGAGAAAGCAAAAACAATAAAGGCGGGGTGTTAAAACTTGAGGGTTGAAAATTTGGGGAACCAACGTAAGCCAAGGCCGTCTAACCTCTGAACTTCTTTGCGGATCGTCACCCTCCGAATGGGCGGGCGTTGTCTTTCAAAATTCGATGACCACCCTAATTCGTTTTTTTGTTTTAAAATTGAAAAGGGTGGTAGGCCACGGGGGGAGGGCCTGAAAATCGGAAGAATAAAGTCTTCCTCAAACCTCACACCAGCGGTATAAAAATTCCTTAAGGCCCCGAAATTTTGACAGCTAAAAAGGGCACAAGAACACTACCAAGACACTATCAAAAAATGTTGTCCAGCCGAAAACCCTTTTGATTCAATCGTTTGGACACTAGGACGCTAAGGACACTATTTTCAGTATCCTCTACCCTCTTTCTCCGCCTACGCCCCTTTATATAACTCTTATCTTTCTATTTTTATTTTTTCTAAGGTTAAGGAAAAATAGTGTCTTAGTGTCCAAGATGTAGTTAAACGCCTTTTAAAATAAGGCTTTTAGTGATGGACAGTAACAAGAAATTTAGTGTCCACATACTGTCTAGGCGTCCGGTGGGGGCTAAAATGTAAGGAGAGGGAATTGGGGGATGGAAAAGAAACCATACCGAAAAGAAGATTTTGAAGCCGCTGTTAAGGACCTGAAAACCGGAAAAATTTATACGGGAAAAGGACACCCCCAAGCACGGGAAAAAGCGGCTTTAGAAGGGGTGGAATTTACCGGCGAAAACCCTCAAGGTTTTTTGAGAGCAGATGGCCTGTTTTTAACAAGGGATGAAACAGAAAAAGAGTACGGGTTTAGGACTTGGGAAGAGTTGATGGGTTTGGATAATTAAAGGTTTTTTTACTCTAAGCCTTTAAAAAGGTCGGAAACTTTACAGTTAAGGGCCTTGGCAATTCGTAGGATTTTACCAGCCGTGGCTTGCTGGACTCCCCTTTCCACAGAGCCAATAAAGTTATGGTGACAGTCAGCCATTTCCGCAAGTTTTTCTTGCGAAAACCCTTTTTTAGTTCTTAGTTTTCGTAGGTTTCCCCCAAATCTTTTAGAAACAGCGTCTTTCATATTTACGGATTAAATAGCAATCGGTAAATCGAGAACACCCACTATAATGAGTGAGAATTCTTAGAAAAATTGATTTCAAGGGGAGAGGGAAAAGTCGTGAAATATGTAATTGTTTTTTTACTTACGTTGATGCTTACGGGGATTGTTTTGGCCGATGATGACGATGATTCTAATGCAAACCCTCCTAAGTATCCGCCGCCTTTTGTAGAACAAGATATGCAAAACTCATATCCTGTCGTCCCACGGTCCGATATGGATGACCGGCCTACACCGGGGATCTTGGGAGAAGGTGATGATTCAAATACAGCTAAATCCAATGATTCTTCAGAGAGTCAAGGTACGAGCACTTATCAAGAAGAAAGGGCCAAAGACAGTAATGAGGAATTTGAGCAATCCATCGACAATTATGATCGGAGGCTTCAACAAGACACCGTGAACCGTGAACGGCAAGAAAGAAATTATGAAAAGAGATTAAGCTACGATGGTGCGGTAAGCCAAGTTCAAGATTGGGTAAATCACTGGGAACTTAATTTGTATTTAGATTTGTTGGACAGTGAAAAAAACATTTGTACATACCAAAAAACTTACGGTTACTATGATGAATCATTTTCAGCGTTGGAGGAAGAGTGTTTTCATATTTTTATACGGGAATACCAACAGTTTTTAAATGACGATACGGAAGCATTATCTTTTACTGAACCTTGGCCCAAAAATGATTTTTTAAAATTTTCAAAATTGTTAGAAGAAAAGTTAAAAAGGTTTGAACGGGTAGCAATGGTTAGGAAAGTGAAACCTCCAAAAATCAATATTTCCGAGTTTGTTGCTTTGCGGAGGCTTGCGGCCACATATTCAGAAACGAATTCGCCAACTTCACTTGAGAAATCAACTTCTTTTCGTAATGAATAATGTGTTATTGAGCCGATCTAACTTTTCGTCTAACTTTTTGGAACGGCTCCTCCGAAATCCCCTGAAATTTTCAGAAGTCGCCTGTGAATCCGTAAGTAAGTGTCGGGTACGAAAAGGGTATTTATTCAATGGTTTTATCTGGGGTTGACGAATAGGCGTCGTGAAATTAAAGTATCAGTGGGCGGTAAGTCCTGCCTAGGTATCCCGGTGTTCACCCCTATGGGGATAAAGAGCCGGGGATAATGGACCTAGGGGGCGCGCCCTTTTTTATTTCAGGGCAGCCCTTCGAGAGCCTCAAGGTAAATAAAGCTCATCCAGCCGCACTTTTTCCGCGTAGCAGTTGAACCATTCCAGGTCCTTTTTCTCATACTTCCGCAAGATGCCCCAGGCAAAAAGGTCGGCGGCTTGGAGCCCGGCGTCCTTTCGACTGTCCAAGTGGTCTATATTCAAGGGGACGGTCGGGTCCAGCTTTCCCGTTAAATGCCGGATGACATATTCGTTGAAGTCCCTGATTTCCTTTTTTCCCTTGCTTTTGTCCACGGTAAGTTGAACACGATCCGTTGCCTTTTCAATGGGGAGGCGATCCAACACTTGGTGGGAAATAAAATTGTAAATTCGTTCCTTGTCGTGGGAGGGGCGGTCATACAATCCCCGCTTGTTTAAGGTGATGGAATAAACGCCGAATCTCAAGGACTTCACTTTCTCGTAGAAATACTTTTTGACCGCAAGTGGTGTTTCGGAGGCATGAAGTTCTTCACGGAAAAATGAAGCCCTTTTCCCTTTGTTGAATTTGCGGCGAAGGGTGACGTGAATGGCCTTACGTATCCCGTGGTAGCTGCCAAGGTCGTTGACCGCCAAAATACAGACCGTGAAATAACGGGTTGGTTTCTTGTTCACGAAGTCAAAGCCCAGGTCTCCGCTTTCATCCAAAAAGAGGTACCACATGGCAAACTCCGCCGGGGAAGTGACCGCCGGATGGATTATAGGGGCGCCTTCCCTTGCCTCCAACCTCAAAGCCCGGAATGGGGAAGTGAAGGGAGGGAAGCCGGTCTAACTTTTCGTCTAACTTTTTGGAATGGCTCCTCCGAAATCCCCTGAAATTTTCAGAAGTCGGCTTTGAAGTCGAAGGGAAGTATCGGGCCACGAAAAGGGCATGTATTCAACGGTTTTTCCGCTAAAATTGAGAAAAATTTTTCCTTTTCGATTCCCGGACGACTCACCCAGGGCCTTGGTTCCTTTCCCGTTCTCTCCCGCTTGATTCTTCAGCGTTTTTCCCTTTATAACTAACAAACCCTCATTCAAAATTGGACCTTGGTATGAATTATTCTCATTTTATTCGAACCATTCTTTTGGCCGCCTTGACTTGGCCACTTGTTTCCAAGGCCTTTGCCCAAAGTGAAAGCTTTTCGGCAGGGGGACTTGGAAATTCTCCTGATTCTTCCGTGATGGATACGACACCCAGTACCTTCCGTCATTCATCTAAGTCTTCAAAGAAGGCGTCGAAACGCCACCGCCGAGGGAATCGGAGTAAAAAGACAAAATTAAAGACAGGCCAGGACTCGAATGAGGCCCAAGAAGAAGTGACCGATCAAAGGGAAGTGTCCCAACAAGCTGATCAAAGCTACCGGAAAAAATAAATTTTGAGTTCCGAGTTTAGCTTTAAGTTGTGGAAGTTTTTGTCCCACAAAAGTTAACTATTTTTACGAGTCGTGGGGCAAAAACAACATTAACTCAAAACTCAACACTTAAAACCCAAAACCGCTTTTAGAGGAGGTTATTATGGCTGCCACTTCATCCACCATGCTGGCTTTAGGAACAAAGGCTCCGGATTTCCGCCTGCCGGATGTCGCCACGGGCAAGACCCTTACACTTTCCAATTTTTCTGGCCATAAGCTTTTGCTGGTGATGTTCATTTGCCGGCATTGCCCCTATGTGAAACACGTCCAAAACCAGCTTGCGCAAATCGGACGGGATTATGTCCCCAAGAACGTCGGGATTGTGGCCATTAGCTCGAACGATGCCGACAACTATCCCGACGACTCACCTGAAAGCCTGAGGGAAATGGCCACCCTGTTGAATTTCAATTTTCTCCTTTGTTACGACCAAAACCAGGAGGCGGCTAAAGCCTACCGCGCCGCCTGCACGCCCGAGTTTTACCTTTTTGACGGGGATCGGAGGCTGATTTACCGGGGCCAACTGGATGACAGCCGCCCCAAAAACGACGTCCCTGTCACCGGGAAGGATCTTAGGGCCGCCTTGGACGCTGCTTTGGTAGGCCGACCCATTCCTGGGGACCAAAAACCAGGGATCGGCTGTAACATCAAGTGGAAACCCGGCCGTGAACCGGACTATTTCAACCATTAACCCGCCTAGTCTTTGTCGTTTTTCCCCTTCTTTCGTTGTATGATAGGGAAGTTCTTCACCCTTGCCTGGAAAGAGGGGGTTCAGCTTGAACGTTCCACATCAGCTCAAAACTTTCTTAGATGATGTCCTGCTAAAAGCCGTCAGTGAGATCGGCGAGGGAGTCATCGTTTTGGACGTTCCCCGAATCATTTACGCCAATGAGGCCTTCTGCAAAATCACCGGTTTCTCCGAGGACGACCTTCTTTCCACCCCCTCTTTCTTCCACCTGGTGCCCGATGAGGACAGGGAATCCATCCGGGAAAAAATCACCGCTCACCTAAAAAACCGGGAAACGACCGGACAGTATGAAACCGCCGTGCGTGGGAAATCCGGCCGGCTGATCCAATTGGAAATGACAGCCAGCATCCTCCAAGACCAGCCCCCGGGCCGGATCGTCTGCGTTGTGCGCGATGTTACCCGGCAAAAGAACATGGAAGAACGCCTGCAAACGGTGGTGACCGCCGCCCCCATCGCCCTTTTCGCCGTCGACCGTAACGGCCTTTTTACCCTCCTGGAGGGAAGCGCTTTGGAGGGGCTTCGCCTGGACGCGGGGCGGAACCTGGGCTGGTCGGCCTTCGACATCTGCCGGGAGAATCCCCCGATGATCCAGAGCCTCCGCAGGGCCCTGGTCGGGGAAAAGTTCAGCGTTTTGCTGGAGGAGGGACCGGCGGTTTTCGAAGTCCATTTCTCGCCCTTGAAGGACGCCAAAGGGGAGATAACGGAAGTGATCGGCGTGGCCGTGAACATCACCGAACGCCGGCGGATGGAAGCCGCCTTGCGGCAGCGGGCGGAGTTCGAAAAACTGATCACCACCCTTTCCTCCCATTTCATCAATTTGCCAGCCCCTCGATTGGACTTGGGCATTCGCAACGCCCTCCAATCCATCGGGCAATTTATCGGCGTTGACCGAATCCGCATGTTCCTCCAAACCAACGACAAGTTAAAGGGGCCCGCCTTTGGGTGGAAGGATCCCACCCTCCTTGTCCCGGATGAGGCAGAGGAGGATTTTTTCCTGGCCGATTATCCATGGTTTGCGGGCAGTATCAAGAAAATGGACGTTCTCCACGCCTCCTCACCGGACGACCTCCCGCCGGAGGCCGCCTCCGAGCGCAAGCTCCTGAAGCTAAGAGGCGTCCAATCCATCGTGGTGGTGCCCATGGTTTCAGCGGGAAACCTGATCGGAGTCCTGACTTTCAGTACCTTGCGCTCGAAAAAGACCTGGACGGAGGAGGACATCGCCCTTTTCAAGATCACGGGCGAAATGTTCGCCGGCGCCCTGGTGCGCCGCCAAAGCGAGGAGGCCTTGAGGGGCAGTGAGGAGAAGTTCCGGGTCCTTTTCAATAATGCCATCGATTCTATTTTCCTGTTTGAGGTTTCCGAGGACGGGACCCCCGGGAAGTTCGTGGAAGTCAACGATATTGCGTGCTTTAAGCTGGGTTACAGCCGAGAGGAACTGCTCCGGATGACCTTTTTGGACCTCGCCGCCGCGGAGGACTTGAACGACCTGCCCAAGGTCTTCAAGAAGCTCCTTCAACAGGAACATGCCACCTTTGAAAAGGCCACCCTCACCAAGGGAGGGGTCAAAATCCCCGCGGAAATCAACGCCCACGTGTTTCAATGGGGCGGCCGGCGTTTCGTCCAGGCCATTGCCCGGGATATCACGGACCGTAAAAGGGCCGAGGAAACCATCCGCCGGCAGGCCTACTATGACGTGCTGACCAGCCTGCCCAACCGCACCCTTTTCAAGGACCGCCTGGAACAGGCCATGAAGCACGCCCACCGCAACAAGCAGATGCTGGGCGTGATCGTGCTGGACCTGGACCGTTTCAAGAACATCAACGAGACCCTGGGGCACATCCTGGGGGACAAGCTGCTGGTGGCGGTGGCTGAAAGGCTTTTGGGGGTCTTGAACGAAAGCGAAACCATCGCGCGTTTCGGCGGCGACGAGTTCACCCTCCTTTTGCCCCAGGTGAACAGCATCGAGGAGGCTACGCGCCACGCCCAAAAAATCATCGAGCTGCTGGGAACCCCTTTCAAGCTGAACAACCACGACCTGCACGTCACCACAAGCATCGGCATGGCCTTTTATCCCGATGATGGGGAAAACTCCGAGATCCTCCTTAAAAACGCCGAAACCGCCATGTATCGCGCCAAGGAGCAGGGCCGCAACAACTATCAGCTTTACGCCTCAGTCATGAACGTGAGCGCCTTCAAGCAGCTATTGATGGAAAACAGCCTCCGCCGGGCCCTGGAAAAAGAGGAGTTCGTGGTCTATTACCAGCCGCAGATCGACCTGAAGACCCAGCGGATGATCGGCGCCGAGGCCCTGGTGCGCTGGCAGCACCCGGACTTGGGACTGGTTTTCCCAACGGAATTCATCGGCCTGGCCGAGGAAACGGGCCTCATCGTGCCCATCGGCGAATGGGTCATCCGCCGGGTTTGTTCCCAGAACAAGAAGTGGCAGGACACCGGATGTGAGAAGGTCTGCGTGTCGGTGAACCTCTCGGCGAGGCAGTTCCAGCAGCGCAACCTGGTGGCGGTCATTTCCCAAATCCTCCAGGAAACGGGCCTGGATCCCCAATACCTGGGTTTGGAAATCACCGAGACCATCGCCATGAAGAACGCCGATTACACCATCTCGGCCCTGAATGAACTCAAGAAGATGCACGTGCACCTGTCCCTGGACGATTTCGGCACGGGGTATTCCTCGCTCAGCTACTTAAAAAGGTTCCCCTTGGAGACGCTCAAGATTGACCGGTCCTTCGTGCGGGACATCACCACCGATCCTAACGACGCGGCCATCGTGACCGCGGTGGTGGCCCTGGCCCACAGCCTGAAGCTGGACGTGGTGGCCGAAGGGGTGGAGACGGAAGGGCAGTTGAGCTTTCTCAAAACCCACGATTGCGACCAGGTGCAGGGCTATATTTTCAGCCATCCCTTGTCCGAGGAAAACTTCCTCAAGACCCTCAAGCAGGCACCCAAGAAAACCTGACCCTTTCTTGCGGCATTAGGGAAGCCCTCAGAACCTCCTTTGCCTGTCGCGCAGGGCACGGTCCACATCCCGTTGGGCTTCCTTCTCCCGCAGCTTGTCCCTCTTGTCCCGAACGTTTTTCCCCTTGGCCAAAGCCAACTGGATCTTGGCCCGGCCGTTCTTGAAATAAAGTTTCAAGGGAACCAAGGTCAAACCCTTTTCATGGATCCGGGAGGACAGTTTGTCGATTTCATAGCGGTTTAAAAGCAATTTCCTGACCCGCATCGGATCGGGATTATAGCGGTTGCCCTGCTCGTAAGGGGAAATGTGCATGCCGTAGAGGTAAATTCCATCCTTCTCGGCGCGGGCGAAGCTGTCCTGCAAGTTGGCCTTCCCGTTGCGGATGGATTTCACCTCGCAGCCCACCAGGGCCAGGCCAGCTTCCAGGCTTTCCAAAATGAAATAATCGTGGAAAGCCTTTCGGTTTTGAATGGATGGCGCTCGTTCAGTCATTTGAAAACCTTAAAACCTGGGATTGCCACGTCGTCAACCGCCCCTATTGGGGTGCCTCCTCGCAAGGACGGCTACACCATTGCCAGTAAGAGTCTTTGGAAAACCATGTCTACCGATAGGACTTTTACATTCAATATATCACCCAATTGAATCTTGGAGCCCCGCCGGCCCTTCAGGATTAAGGCCCCGGGATCCAGCTGATACTCGTCATCCCGTAAGTTTTCCAGTGGGAGAAAGCCCTCGATCCCATACGGCTCCAGCTCCAAGTAAAGCCCATAAGGCGTCAAGTGCCTCACCGGCCCGGAAAAGGCCCGCCCCACCTTGCCCTCCATGAAACGCAGTTGCAGGATTTTTTGGCTTTCCCGCTCGGCTTTTTCCGCACTTCGCTCCTGGTTGCTGCAGTGAAGGGCCAGTTTGCCGTAGGAATGCGGGTGGCCCTTGGCCCTTTCCCCGCGCAAGAGCGATTTGAGGGAACGGTGCACCACTAGGTCGGGGTAACGCCGGATGGGAGAGGTGAAATGGCAGTAGGACTTCAGGGCCAGGCCGAAATGCCCGACATTTCGGGTGGAATAGACCGCCAACTTCAAGGACCTTAAGGCTAAATTGGAAACCGTGGTTTCCATGGGGGTTCCCTTGTGCGATTTTAAGAGTCCCTGGAGGCCGAGGGGACTGGCCAGGTCCAAGTGCTTGAAGGGGATGTGGTAGGCGCGCAGGAAATTGATGAGTTCCTCCAAATCCGCCGGGGCGGGCGGCTCATGGATACGGTAAATGGCCGGCGTTCCAGATTTTTCCAGGTGAGTGGCCACGGCCTCGTTGGCGGCCACCATGAAATCCTCGATCAGGCGGTGGGTTTCCAGCCGTTCTTTCTTGCGCACATCCACGGCCTTTCCCTCTTCGTTCAATACGGCCCGTATCTCGGGGAAGTCGAAATCCAGCGAACCCGCGGCCTCCCGTTTTTGGCGGATCAGCCGGGATAGGGAAACCATGTCGCGCAATACCGGCTCAAACCGGACGTATTTGGAGCGCAAATCGGGCGGGGCGGTTCCATCCAGAACGCTTTGGACTTCCTCGTAAACGCCCCGGCGACCGCTTTGGATGACTGTTTCGGCGAATTGGGTATCGAGCACCCGGCCCGACGAATCGTAGGTCAAGAAGGCGCTCAGGGTCAGTCGGGGCACGCCCTCCTTGAGGGAACACAGGCCGTCCGAAAGCGAATGGGGAAGCATGGGAAGCACCCGGTCGGCCAGATAAAGGCTGGTGGCCCTTTCCTTGGCTTCGGCGTCCAGCGGCGTTTCTTCCCGCACATAGTGGGCCACATCCGCGATATGAACCCCCAGGCGGAAACGGCCTCCCGTCTGTATTTCCAGGGAAATGGCGTCGTCGAAATCTTTGGCGTCCGCGCCGTCCATGGTCATGACCGGAAGGCTGCGAAGGTCCATCCGGCCGTCCCAGTCCACGGGTTCCGGGTCTTCCGGAAGGTTTTGAACCTGGGCGACGACCTGCTTTGGGAACTCCTCGGGCCACTGGTATTTCCGGATGACGGTTTTGATGTCCACGCCGGGTTCGTCCGGGAAACCCAAAACTTCAACCAGTTCGCCTTCCATAAAACCATTAGCGGGCCAACCTTCGTTTCCTTGAACTTCAAATGGCCCGCGAAGGTTGCCCTCCGCAGCCTTGGCGAAGGAGGGCCGCCGTTGACCTTTCCAGCTACGGTCGGCGGGCCATCGCGTGATCTTCACCACGGCCTTCTGGCCTTCCCGGCCTTTTTGGAAGCCATGCTTGAGGAAAACCGGTTGGGTCACGCGGAAGTCATCGGGCTTCAAAAGCTCCCGGTTCCTGTCCTTGAGGAGCAGGCCCACCATGGTGGAATGCGCGCGTTTGACGATGGAAAGGAACTGGGCGGCGAACTTGTCTCCCTTCCGGGGGTCTTTTGAAACACGGGCCCGGATGGTATCGCCGTTCAAGATTCCACGCATTTCCCGGGGTGGCAGGAACGCGTCGGGCGAGCCGTCCTCGGGAATGAAAAAGCCGAAACCTTTTTCGTTGGCTTGGACCGTTCCGATTAATTCCCTCGAAGTAGCGAGGGATGGAGGGTACGGTTTCTTGGAGAACCGGTCTTTTTTTCCTTGGCGGGGGGGATGGCCGTGGTATTTGGATTTTTTCCGTTCGGAATGTTGTTGATGCTTTCTTTTCTTTGACAATTTATTTCCTTGCTTGAGAATTTTTTTAAAAAGTTAAATGGGTTGAAGTGCCGGAAAAACCTGGAACCACGGAAGGTGGGAAGGACTGGCCGGAAGAATCAAGGGCCCATAACGATTATTGGAAAGCCCCTTGCTTGACGGGGTTTGGGCCCTACTTTATACTACGCCACTCTCTGAAACAAGCCCTTTGGAGACCAAGCGGAACCCTTCGATTGGTTTTCGACTTGTTTCTTTGATAACTCAGGGCGGAAGTGGCGAAATTGGCAGACGCACTAGATTCAGGTTCTAGCGGGGGCAACCTCATGGGGGTTCGACTCCCCCCTTCCGCACCATTCATCTGAAACGGAGAATGACGCAGCGCCCATTTTGTTCACCAAAATGGGTATGCACAATCTTCGCTTTTTTGAAGAAAATAATAATTTTTCACATCCTTCATTAACGTCGTCTCACCCGGAAATCACCGCATGACAAGTAAAAATAAATCGTTGCCATCCGACGGCGTTTTCCGTTATCGGCTTTTGAACGGCGCAATCCTCCTGGTCAAGGAAGATCCCTCCGCCCCCGTGGTGTCGCTCAATCTCTGGATCGAGGCCGGCTCCATCGACGAACTGCCCGACGAACGGGGCATGGCCCATTTGATCGAGCACATGATCTTTAAGGGTACCGCGAAGCGGGGCGTGGGCGAAATCTCCCGCCAAGTCGAGGCGGCCGGGGGCTACCTCAACGCCTTCACCAGCTATGAACACACCTGTTTTTACGTGGTGCTGCCCAGTTCCCAAATCCAAAGGGCCCTGGAAATCGAGTTCGACGCCTACCTGCATTCCACCTTCGATGCCGGGGAACTGGCCAAGGAAAAGGAGGTCGTTTTCGAGGAAATGCGCATGCGCCGGGACGACCCTTGGAGCTGGTCCTGGGAGCTTCTCTTCAAGCTTCTCTTCAAACGCAACCCCTACCATTGGCCGGTGATCGGCGACATGGACATCCTCCGGAAGGTTCCCCGCGAGAAGTTGCTGGCCTATTACCACGCCCATTACGCTCCCTCCAATACGGTGATTTCGGTTGTCGGCCGTGTCTCGGCGGAAAAAGTCCTTTCCTGGGCCCGGAGGAATTTCGAATCCATCCGCAAACCGAAGCCGCCTCAGCGCCGGTTCCTGGCGGACGCTGAACCACAAAAGCTGCAGGTCCATACCGAAGCGGGCGAGGTACAGCAAATTTATCTTTCCCTAGGATTTCCCACCGTCCCGATCCACCACCCGGATTCGGCGGTCCTGGAGGTTTTGGCCGCGGTCCTGGGCGACGGGGCGGCCAGCCGGTTCAACCTTTCCTTGCGCGAAAACAGCCAAGCGGCGGACGAGGCCGCGTCCGAGTATTTCTCAGGCCGGTATGGGGGCGCGGTGGTTTTCCAGGGCTTGACCGACGCCCGGCGGCTTGAAAAATGCCTCCAGGAAATGATGGCCGAGGTTGAAAAAATATCCGCGTCGGGGGTTCCCGAAGCGGAACTGGCCAAGGTCAAGAACAAGGTCAAGGCCTCGAAGGTTTTCGAGAAGCAAAGCATGGACGGACAGGCGAAGACCCTGGGTTTTTGGGAACTGCAAGGAGGCTACGAAATGGAGGAGGCCTTCCTCAAAAGCCTAGAGGCCGTGGATTCCGCGGACCTGCGCAGGGCCTGCGACAAATATCTTCGGCCCAACCGCGGCTCCTTGTTGGTCTACCATCCCAAAGCCCAAACGGTTTCCAAGGACCCGGGTTATTGGGAAGGGGTGCTGCTGCGGGAAAAAACCTCCCCGGCCGTCGGGGCCTCCACCCGGCCCGCCCCGGAAAAAATCAGAAAGTTGACGCTCAAGAACGGTTCCGCCCTCTGGGTCAAAGAGCGCAAAAGCCAGCCACTGATTTCCATCGGCGCCTTTGCAACGGGGGGCTTTTGGAAGGAAACCTCTGGAAAGTACGGCATTACCACCCTCATGACCAAATGCCTGCAAAAGGGGACCTTGAAAAAAGACCATGCCCGGTTCTCCCATGAGATCGAAAGTTACGCCGCCCATTTGGACACGGTCCTGGAAAAGGACTATTGGGGCGTGCAATTGGATGTGCTCAAACCCAACTTTGAAAAGTCCTTGGATTTGATGCTGGAATCCCTCTACGAACCAGCTTTTGACGGCGGGGAAGTGGAAAAGGAAAAAAAACTCCAGATATCCGCCATTGAGCGCTTGAAAGACGACCCGGCGGAATACGCCTTGCTCCAATCCGACCTTGTTTCCTTCGAATCCACGCCTTACGCCCACATGCCCCTGGGAACCGTGGATACGGTCTCCCGCCTTTCGGCCCGGGACGTCCGGGAGTGGCACCGGCAGCATATTTCCGGCCTCCTCCTGACCTGGGTCGCGGTGGGGGATTTCGACGCGGCGGAACTAAAGAAAATCCTCGACGCGAAACTCCCTGCCGCCCAAGCTAAAAGGAGCGGGAAATTCCCTTTTCCTTTGAGGCATGTATTGGAATCCCGTTTGGTCAACCTCGAAAGCGACAGCCAGCAGGCCAATCTCGTGGTGGGATTTAAGGCGCCTTCTTTCCATTCGCCCGGTTATTTTTCCTTCCGCGTCCTGAACACCCTGTTGAACGGTATGGGGGGGAAACTTTTTATCGAGTTGCGTGAGAAGAAAAGCCTGGCCTACAGCGTTTTTGCGGCCCATGACGCCGGAGCCTTGGCCGGCATCTACCAGATTTACCTGGGTTGCGCGCCTTCCAAGGCTCCGGAAGCCCAAAGGGAGCTGTTGAAAGTCTTGGATTCCTTCGCCCAAGGTAAGATTACGCAGCAGGAACTGGAGCGGGCCAAGACCTACATGATCGGTTTGTACCAGGTGGGATTCCAGTCCAACCGGTCCCAAGTGAGTTCTTACGCTCGTTATGAGCTTTCCGGCTGGGGCGCGCCGTGGGTGGAAAAGTTCCCGGACCTGATTCAACGGGTAACCTTGAAAGACGTCCGGGCAGCCGCCCGGAAATACCTGGGAGCCTCCCAGAAAACCTGGGTGGTTTTGACGCCATCTCCAACGAAGGGGGAATAATGTGTTTATCCTGGCTAATTTTTTGGGCGCAGTCACCTATGTTTTAGGTTGGCTTTTAGGGGCTTTGGAGATCGTCATCGTGCTGCGGGCCATCTTATCCTGGGTGAGCGCTGACCCCTCTAACGGCTTGGTCAGGGCCATCCAAGCCATTTCCGAACCTTTCTTACGGCCTTTTCGCAGCTTGTTGCCTCCCTGGAGGCTCGGCGGCATTGATTTATCCCCGGTTTTCGCCATCCTGGCCATCGAATTCGTGAGGCGATTCTTGATCGCTACCCTTTTGGATCTCGTCGCCCGGCTTCATTAACCATCCTCCAACCCTGGGTAGTGGAAGACTTATCGAAAAGAACCACCCTCACCCCGCCCAATCCCCGTGGTTTTTAACGCCGCAAGTGCGATTTATAGTAAAATCGCACTGCCGCTAGTCGGCGCCGAAGCCTTTCATCAGCGGGAGTTCGATGTTGTCTTTTCCATTAGTCCATCCCCTACAGCGTTTTAGTCCTATTTTTCTCCTGGTTTTCCTCCTTCCGTCATGGACCCAGGCCCAAGGTCCGGAACAGGACGCTTGGGGGGTCGGCATGGGGGACGCAGTAGTCGCCATTGCGGGTGGCACCCATGCCATTGAATTGAACCCGGCCGGCGTGGCCCGGGCCGTCGTTCCCATGGTCCAGACGGGCTTTGGACTTGACCCTTCAACCCTGGAATTCCAATTCAATACCAGC
The DNA here is from genome assembly GCA_030041545.1 of candidate division FCPU426 bacterium. Classification (GTDB taxonomy): domain Bacteria; phylum Oederibacteriota; class Muellerivitia; order Muellerivitales; family Muellerivitaceae; genus JAJPJW01. Next base: position 19,850 of record JASHNQ010000107.1, read on the forward strand.
GTTTTGTATCCCTTCCAAGACGGTACGGTCTTCGCCCTTTCCCAGTTTTCCGACTTTCCCCAATCGCCCTCTTCCGGCACGACCTATATCGGAACCGTGGCCCTTCCGTTGAATTCCGACCGCGACCTTTTCCTGGGGATCAACCTGAAATACCTGGCTTTGTCCGAACTCAACAACGGCACCTTGGAGGGTGGACAGGGTTTGGGCCTGGATTTTGGATTGGCCTATGACTTGCGGAAGCCCCAGGGAACCATCGCCTCGTTTGGGCTTGCCGTCAGGGATGTGGACACCGAAGTTCGCCTCAATAATACCATTGAACAGCCTGTTACCCGCACTTTCGTGCTGGGCGCGGCTTACCAGGGCGTTCCCGATACCCGCGTTGAAATGGACTACGACATCGTGGACCAAACCTTGCAATACACGGGCATGCAGAACCAACTGCGCCTGGGGGCCGAAAGGTTTTTCGGCGACCGTTTTTATTCCCTGCGCCTAGGTTACGACGGCCTTTTCAACACCGGCGGTGATTTTTCCATCGGGGCGGGGTTCCACCCCAACCAGCCTTATGAAATCTGTTACGCGCTTCAGTTGCCGGCCGACGGCGGTGGAAGCACCCATTTTCTATCGTTCGTTTGGCGGTTTGAGGAAGCGAGCCCCAAGGAAAACCTGGAACCCAAGGCCGCCGCCGTTTCCCCCGAAATCAACATCGAAAACCTCAACCGCTTGATCCAGCCGACCTCCCAAGCGGGCAATCCCGTGTCCGGCATTCCCTTGCGGAAAATGGCGATCCAGGCGGACCCCGCAGTTTTCTCCCCCCTGGGCCGGCAAAAGACCACCACCCTTTCCTTTCCCGGAGACGAGTCCACCGATATTGCCCGGTGGCTGGTGACCATCCAGTCCCCCGACAAAACCTCCGTCCGCCAGTTCGCGGGAACCGGCCCGTTGGCGACTTTCATCTGGGACGGCCTTACCAATGAGGGGAAACCGGCACGGGAAGGAAAATACCAGGTCGCGCTAAAGACCTTCAACGCCAAGGACCAACTGCTGTCCGATGACGCCGCATCCGTGGACATCCTCGCTCCCCGGTCCCATTTTGAACTGCAAACCGCCGACGCCTATTTCTCGACCCATCCCTCGAAAAACCGGAAGGGCGGCGCGGCCTTTACCGTCAACCCGGGCGGCTCGCCCGAGGTTCAAACCTGGGACTTTGAGATCAGCGACGCCTCCACGAACAAAGTGGTGTTCGAGAAGCAGGGCAAAGCCCGGCTTCCCAAGACCCTCCGGTGGGATGGAACGGATTTGGAAGGCGACAGGGCCCCGGACGGGGCCTACTTATGCCTTTTGATCGCGCAGGATCAGGCGGGGAATCCCATTAAGACGGACGCCCTGCAGGTTTTCCTGGATAATGCGCCCCCGGACCTGACCCTGAAAGGCCAGAGCCCTTGGGCCGACTTCAGCGCCGGAAAGCCCTTCCCCTTCCGCCTCAACGCGGCCGACCGGGTAGGTCTCGCCCAATGGAAGATGACCTTGCGGGCCGAAAACGGCGAAGTTCTCAAAAGTTTTGCGGCGGACGGCCAGCCGCCTGCGGAAGTCGCTTGGGATGGAACGACGGACCAGGGCAAGCCGGTGGAACCGGGAAGTTTCGTGACCGCGATCCTTTCGGCCACGGACAAGGCGGGCAACGCCGCCGCCACCGACCCGGTTCCGGTTCAGGTGGACTACCAGCCGCCCTCGGGCCAGGAACATATGACCCTTCCCTTGGCCACGGTTTATTTCAACGCCATGAGTTCCCAATTGACCGATTCGGCTAAAAAGGAAATAGACCAAATGGCCGGTTCCATCAAATCGTCACTGAATAAAAGTGTTCTGGTGGTCAAGGGCTATACTTCGCCGACGGAAACGGGCGACCTGCTGACCTTGTCCCACGCAAGGGCGCTGGAAATCAAAAATTACCTGATGAAATCACTTGGACTTTCCGGGAATTCCATTTACGCCCTCGGCTATGCCGACCGGGAACCGCTTCAGTCCTCCCCCCAGGCCGTCACTGAGGACCCCCAGCGCCGCGCCGTGATTACGCTGACCACGCTGCAGTAATTTCATCTGGAAGCCCCACGCACGAAATCGGATGGAATCCCCCTGGAAACGGACCCGATTCCCTTTTCCAAACCCCCTTCGGATTTGTTAAGATAACCGCCAAGAAATCCTTCCCGGGGTCCCCACGCATGAAAAACCTCTTGCTCCTGTTCCTCCTGGCCGGGTTGGTATTCGGCTTAAGCCAGTTTTTGATGGAAAAGAACCAGAAGGACCTCCAGGAGAAGACCATCACCCACCTGACCCTTTGGGATCTTCCGCCTAAATCCCTGCCTTTGGAACGCCAACTTTGGGAGGAAACGGTTCAAAGTTTCGAGAAAGCCAATCCGGACATTCAAGTGGAAGGCGTGGAGCGGCAGTACCAGCCCGAGGAATTCGTGGCCGTCATGGCCGGCGGCAAGGGGCCGGACGTGGTCAAGGTTTGGACCGGTGCCATCCAAACCCTCGCCAACCTCGGCTTCCTGGAGCCGGTCGATTCCTACCTGAAAGGTTGGAGCCAGGCGGATTTTATCAAACAGGTCTTAATGGACAGCACCAAGGTCGGGGATTTTCATTACGGTGTTCCTGCCGACAGCTATTTCCTCTTCCTGCTTTATCGAAAGGATCTTTTTACGAAGGCGGGGCTGAACCCGGACAATCCCCCCGCCAAGTGGGACGACCTGGTGGCGGATGCCCGGGCCCTGACCCACCGCGACGAGGGACAATGCGGCCTGGGGTTGGTGCCCAAGACCTGGTATTTCCAGGATTTCGTTTGGCAGGCGGGTGGGGAAATGACCAAAACCGGCCCCGCAGGCCAGACCGAAGCGGCCTTTGACGAGCCCAAGGCCGTGACGGCCCTTGATTTCTGGAAATCTTTGAGGTGGAAATATAACGTCCTTGAACCCGACGTTTTGATGCCTGAAACCGAACTGCTCCACTTATTCGCCCTGGGCAAGGTGGCCATGATTTTGGGGACTGAAAAGGACCTGCCCGCCCTCGTTTCCCGCTATAAAATCGACCCCCAAACCATCGGGATCGCCCCCTTGCCGGCGGGCCCGGCGGGCCCAGCCGCCCATCTGAGCGGCGACATTTATATCATCAACGCCAACACCACGCCTGAAAAGAAGGCCGCCGCTTGGAAATGGATCGCTTTTGAACTCGATCCGCAGACCCAGGTGTGGAAATGGGGGCGCATGCATGATTTGAACATGCCGATTTATCCCGGGGCCTTCAGTTCCGCCGTCACCCTGACCAATATTCCGGGATACCAGCGGGTCCAGGATGCCATTGCCACGGCGCGGGTCGAGCCCCACGTCAATGGTTGGCCCCAAGTGAGGGATTTGCTGGATGAGGACCCCCTGGAAGAAGTGCTTTTGGACCCGGATTCAGACCCGCAGCGACTTCTCTTGGCCAATGCCAAGGAGGCCGATATGGACATTTTCAGCAAAAAGTAAGTTGCCAACTATTTTGAGGAGCCGGTGAGTGACGGATTACAAGCCATTCTCCATTTACGACGATGACGAAGAAAAGAAAAAGCCGATCCAGATTCCGGAGGAAATGAAAGCCCGTTCCGGCGACCTGGACCTGGAGATAGAGGATTCCCCTTCCCACGACGACGAGAAGACCCGACGGGAATTGATGCGGCAGGTGGGAGGGCAGGTTTCCCACCCTTCGGAAGCCACAGGGGGAAAAAAATCCTCCGAGTCCCTTGAAAAGACCCCCTTCCTGCAGGGCCAATCCACCGAAACCGTGGAAGAGAGGGCCAAGGAGCTTATCCGCCGGCGGAGGGAATCCGGCAAGATTCGCGACCGCCGCAAGGTGGCTTCCATTTTCGACAAGCCCATCGAGCCGGACAAACCTATCCGCCCCGGCAAGGCGGGATGGCACCCCTTAAGCTACCGGGCGCAGGCCTTTTGGTTCCTGTTCCCGGCCCTGGTTTTCTTCGCCCTCTTTTACCTTTATCCCATGGTCCAGGGATTTGAGATCAGCCTGACGCACTACAGCCCCTTGGGGAAGAGCGTTCCCGTCGGGTGGGATAATTACAACAGGGCCCTTTCAGATTCGCTCTTCTGGCAGACGGTGGTCAACGCCGCGGCCTTTACCCTCATTTCTTTGGCCATTGGGTTTTGGCCGCCCATTGTGCTGGCCATCCTCCTGAATGAAATAACCAAGGGAAAGGGCCTTTTGAAGGTCCTCTACCTCCTGCCTTTCGTGATTCCCGCCATTCCAGCGGCCAATCTATGGAAGTGGATGTTCGACGAAGGATTCGGAGTGCTGAATACCATCCTGCAGGCACTTTCCCTCCCTCCGGTGGGTTGGTTGACCGACCCCCGCTGGGCCCTGATTTCCATCGTTTTGATGTTCGTTTGGAAAAACACAGGCTGGTTCATGCTGATTTATTACGCCTCCCTGCAAAACCTGCCCGAGGAGCTTTACGAGGCCTCCGAACTGGACGGGGCGGGCCTCTGGAAGAAGGTCTTCAACATCACGGTGCCCCATCTGGTTCCGGTCATGTGGATCCTTTCGATCATCCAGGTGTTGATCACCTTCCAAATCTTCACCGAAGTCTA
>JASHNQ010000108.1 GCA_030041545.1 candidate division FCPU426 bacterium
ACGGCCACTTCCACCGATACTCCGACTCCCACCAACTCGGCCACTTCGACGGCCACCCCCACGGCCACGGATACCTTGATCAATACCCCTACGCACACCGCAACGGCCACGCCCAGCCTTACCTGGACCCCGACTTCCACGCCGACCCTTACGCCCACCCTGTCGCCCACGCCGGTGACGGTGTCCGTGTCGGCGGGACCCAATCCGCCGGCCAACTCCAGCCAGCTTCCCGGAGCCTCCAACGTGGAAGTGGAGCAGGTTTCCCTCAACAACCCCTCCAGTACGGCCGTAACCCTCACCGGGCTGACCTTGTCGTTTCCGGCGGCGGGGAACAACGGCGATGTCACGGGGGCGGCCTTGTTGTCGAACGGAACAACGGTGGCCACCGCTTCCTTCTCGGGCACAACGGCGACTTTCACTTTCAGCGACGTCCTGCCGCCGTCTTCCGGCGCCACCTTTACGCTGACGGTGAATATTGGATCGGGCGCGAGCGGCACCTACGCCTTCAGCGTGACGGGGGCCAGCGGCAGCAACGGCCAGGCGGTGCTCTTCAGCGGTTTGCCGGTGACGGGGGCCACGGTGACGGTGGCGCAGGCCACTTCCACCGCCACGGCCACCCCGACTTTCACGACTTCTTCCACGACCACCCCGACTTCGACGCCCCCGGGCAAATCCTCGGTGGTGGTTTACCCCAACCCCTCCAACGGCGCTCCGGTGAGCGTGCTGCCGCCCTCGTACACGGGAACGGCGGACGTCAAGGCCCAGGTCTTCACCACGGCCTTCCGCAAGGTGCAGGAACAGGACCATGCCTCCATGCCTTACGGCCCCCTGACGGTGCGGATGGAGGACGACTGGGGCAACCCCCTGGCCAACGGCCTTTATTACGTGGTCATCACGGTGGACGGCCACCGTTCCATCGCCAAACTGCTGCTCCTGCGCTAATGCCTTTAGCATTAGCACCCCCAAGACTTATGCCTCGGCTTGTGGCCTCGGCATAGGGGCGCTGATCTTCATTTTGAAAACAAAATAACGATAAAACTTCGGGGCTCACCCAAGGCGTGAAAGTTGATGTCAAAATTGGGATGATGAAAAATCCGGGGAAATGAACGTGAAACACTTCCGCCTCCTTCCTTTTCATTCCTGGAGTTCTTCGATAAACTTATCCAGTAGTTAGGGTCAACCCCTTGATCTTCAAGGGGATTTCTCTGTCCAGAAATTAAACCGGTTTAATTTCTTAAAACGTTTTCAATAAGGCGAATTTCTTGAAATGAAGATTCGTTTTTCTTTAATCATAAAAGCGCTCCCATTGGCACTCGGGATGATCGGCTCCCAAGCCCTGGCCCAGGTCAGCGTCACCGTCAACGCGGGGACCACGGTCGTCACCATCCCCAGCCAGATTTACGGCAACAACGCGCAGTTCTATACCGCCCACAACAACGGCACGGACACCACCTACAACACCGCTATGCAAATTTCCGGATGCCGCAACATCCGCTGGCCGGGCGGGTCCGAGGCTGACCAGACGAATTGGAACAATGTTGTTTGCTGGGACACGGGCGCCGCCACGACCCCCCAGTTCATCACCTTCCTCCAGGATATTGGCGGCACCATGCAGCCTATCGTCAACGGCAGCGGAATATGGTGCAACGGAGCCGCCGGTTCCGCCGAGCCCACGACTTTCACCTATGCCGCTGCCGTGAGCTTGGCCGAAGCCTGGGTGACTTGGAACGAATCCAACACGGGCTCGGCCAAGGCCATTTACTGGGAAGTGGGCAACGAACTGTACGGGGATTGGGAGGTCGGGGGCCAAGGGGCGGCGGGCGTCACCATGAACGGCACGGTTTATGGCCAAAACTTCGCGGATTTTTACAACGGTATGAAAGCCATCGACGCCACCATCCAGATCGGGGCCGTGGCCTCCCCTGGGTCCACGGATTACGACGATTGGACGCCCGACATGCTCTCCGCCGCCAAAGCCGCGGGGGTCGTGCCCGATTTCCTGATCATCCATAATTATCCCGTGTCCGCCGACGCCCCCGCAGGACAAGCCACGGATTCCTACATCCTCAGCTTCCCCTCCACGGTGGCCGCCCAGACCACGAGCCTCAACAACATCGTGTCCTCCACCCTGGGCAGTTCCTACGTGGGGCAGGTGAAATACTTCATGACCGAGTACAACTGCTGCCTGGGGCCGGACGCCCAGGTCAACGAGTACGTGAACGCCATGTTCTGCTCCGAATGGGTCTTGGAAACCGCCCAGAACGGTTGGATGGGGGCCAACCTCTGGGCCACCGAGAACGGCGGCACGCCCGATTACGGGTTCCTCAACACCACCACGGACGTGCCCTTCCCGAACTATTACGTCTATCCCATGCTGACCGGAAAGTTCGGGGCCAACATGGTCACCTGTACCAGCAGCAACGCCACCACGGTATCGGCCTTCGCGGCCCTGGACGCCTCGAACGACTTGACCCTTTTCGCGGTCAACAACAGCCCCACCGCCAGCCAGTCGGTGACCTTCAATATCTCCGGTTTCACACCCGCCGCCTCCGGGAACGCCTGGGTGATGTTGCCGGTGGGCACCGGCTCCTCCGGGGTCTCGCAGGAAGCCACCACCATTTCCATCAACGGCAACGACAACCCGGCGCCCAGCGCGGTCACCGCCATCGCGGGAACGTCCCAGGCGACCTCCTCCTCCTTCACCGTGACGCTCCAGCCCAGCGAGATGTACCTGCTCGTCATACCGGCCTCCGCCACGGCTTCGGCGACGCCGACGTCGTCGCCTACGCTCACCGCTTCGGTTACGCCTTCGCCAACGCCGACGAATTCAATGACGCCTACGGCTACCCATACTTTTACGGCTACCTCCACTTCCACCGCCACGGGCACGCCATCGAATACCGCCTCCCCCACGTCCACCGCCACCAGTTCGATGACGGCTACGCCGTCCCTCACTGTGACCGCGACAGCGAGTTCGACAAGCTCACCGTCACCCTCCAGCACACCCACTTATTCATTTACCCCAAGCTGGACGGCGTCTCCCACCGCTACGCCGACTTCCACGGCTACCCATACCTCCACCGCCACCTCCACGCCCACGAACAGCTACACCACCACTTCCACGGCTTCGACGAGCCCCACGGCTACCGCCACGGGGACAGCCACATCCACGGCCACTGTGACCGCCACCAACACCCCGGCCAATACTTCTACGCCCACTTCCACGCCGACGGATTCGACTACAGCGACGCCGACGTCGTCGCCTACGCTCACCGCTACGCCGTCGGCTTCGCCAACACCCACCAATACGGTCACTGGTACCGCCACGCCGACGGCCACGGCGACCCCGACCTTAACGGCTACGAAGACCGCCACCCCGACTCCCACCAACAGCGCCACCGTCACCGATTCGGCTACGGCCAGCTCCACGCCCACCAATACTCCCACGGGAACCCAACCCACGGCCACCGAGACTCCCACCGTGACGCCCACGGGCACACCCACTTCCACGGCCACCTTGACGGCGACCTCCTCCAATACCCTGACGCCCACCAATACGTTGACGGCTACGCCGTCAAGTACTCCTACAGATACGGCCGCTTCGACGGCCACCCTCACCGCGACCTCCAGTGATACCCTGACAGCCACCCGCACGGCGACCCCGACCGCCACCAACTCAGCCACGGATTCGATGACGCCTTCGCCAACCCTGACCGCTTCTTCCACCCCGACGAATACGCCGATCAATACCGGGACACCCACGAATACGGCCACTCACACGGCTTCCTCCACGCCCACCGCCACGGCTTCAGGGATTCCGACCGCTTCTTGGACACCGACGGCTTCGGCTACGCTTACGCCCACCACAACCGCGGTGGATACGCCTACGGCCACGTTAACGGAATCCGCGACCCCCTCGAATTCACCTACCTTCACACCTTCAAACTTTTTCACTTTTACACCTTCTCCCACACCCCCGAATACCCCGGCCCCGCCCACGGCGGCCGCTACTCCGGCCCACACGCCTGGCGGGATCGTGGTCTATCCCAACCCGTCCAGGGGCTCCTCCGTGAGCGTGCTGCCGCCGGCCTATTCAGGCGTCGCCGACGTGCGGGTGGAAGTATTCACGACGGCCTTCCGGAAGGCGCTGGATGAGACTTTCCCCAACGCGCCCAGCGGCACGGCGGTCACCATCCCCCTGACCGACTCCTGGGGCCATCCCCTGGCCAACGGGCTTTATTACGTGGTGGCGACGGTCAACGGCAGGCAATCCATCGGCAAGCTGCTCGTCCTTCGGTAAATGAGGAATAAGGGTTGATGGATGGGACCCAGGCCCTTCCCGGCGACTTTTGCGGATTTAAAATCAGACCCCGAATTTTCAAATAAACATTACAGTTTATTCCACCGGCAAAATGTAAAATGGAGCCGGACCCCTCCGCCTATGCTTGCGCTTCTTTATGGGCCTGATTCCGATCTTCTGAGAAGATTCAAAATGAACGAAATCGAAGCCGATAAGATTTTTTCAATTTTTACCGGGCTGCTTGACAGCATCCAAACCTCGGTATTTCAAGTGGACGGCGTGAGTGAAAGACTCGTCTTGAGGAAGACCTTCCCCACTCATTTCGCATTGTGTTCTTGGCCGCGTGATACCGTTACGGGTTTTTTCCCTTATTCCCTCGCGTTGGACAACCAAGCTTTAGGCTGCCGCCATTCCATCGGAACCACTTCGACCGATTTCATCGTTTGCATCGCGGCGCCCAATGTGGATGCCTTGAACCAAGCCTTGAAATGCATCCAGGAAACCAATGATTTATTTGCGACACCTGAGGCCGTCGAATCGCCGAGGCTGTCCATATGGGTCCGGGGACCCAATGGCCGAATCATTGAGATCCCGGATTACCAAAGACAGGATTTAAGCCAATTGGATTTAAATTAAAATTGGGCGGCCTGGCCCATTTGCCATGAGCCGTCTTAGTGACGGATTATTCACATGATTCCCAAACCCTTCGCCCAATTCATCAACTACAACCCCTTCCACAACATCATCCATTACTACGTGGACCTGAGCGTGTTCCTGATCACCTCCGGGGACGACACCCTTTCGCCCAAGGTCTGGTGGGCCTTGAACCGCCGCAAAAGGGTGACAAGCCTTTACTCCCTGGAGGTCCAATACGGGGGACCCCAGGTGCGGGACCGATTCGTCTTGCGGTCCTTTCAGAAGGTCCGGGAAACCCAAGAAACCGTTTGCGGCGAGAGGCTGGGCTTCAAGGACTTTTTTGTGCCGGTCTTATCCAAGGGCCGGATCATCGGGTATTTGCAGGCGGGAGCCTTCGCGGACCGTGAAGTCACCCTGGAGCACCTCACCCGGTGCTGGAAGGAACTAAGCGGACGCGAGTTCTCGCCGGACCTTCCGGAGTTCCGGGAATTCACCCGGGCCTTCCTGGAAATTCCCGTGCTGGACGGGCCCCTCTTCCCGGCTTTCCAGGAATCCTTGGAGCTCTTCGCGCGGCTTTTATCCGGGGAACGGAACCCGGCGGCCCTCGGGGACCGGCTGCGGCGGCTGCAAAACGAGGTTTTTTCCAAGGGCCTGCCCCACAGCTATTGGCTAGATTGGGCCCTGGGGCGGCCCACGTCCGAGTCGGTGCCGGCCTGGAGCCGGTGGGTGGAAAAATGGGGATGGACCCGTGATGAAATCGGGCTGACCCGGGTGCCTACGTCCGTCCTGGCCGTCATTCCGCGAAAGGCCGGCCGGACCGTCCTCAACTGGGCCGAGGAGACCATGAGGGTCTATCACTTCCAGCGCAAAAGCTTCCGGTTCGCCCAAACCCTGCCCGAAACCGTGGGCGGGCGGCTGGACGACTACGGCGCGGTTTTCGTCACCTCGGCCGATGCGAAACTTCCCCGGCTGGCCCAGCGAAAATGGATTGGGGGCATCGCCCAAAAAATCCGCGATTTCGCCGTGAAAGAACTCGGCGGGCCGGTTTTGGTCGGGGTCGGGGAAACGGTGGCGCCGGGGGAGTTTTTAGGCGCCTCCTACCGCCAAGCCGTTTTGGCGCTGCACTTGGAGCGCGGTTCGGGAGGGGACATCGTCTTCTTCGAGGAAGGCGGGCGGGAAGCGCCCCCGCGGGGTTTTCACGGGCTCCGGACGCTGTTGGATGAATTGAACGGGGCCTTCGCCACGGCATCCTTTTCCGGCCTGGAAGACCTTAAGGAGCGGTTTTTGAGGGAGGCGATCCACCTGTCGTTCCAAAACCCCCACGAGATCCGCTGGCATTTCCAATACGCCCTGGACCGCCTTTCGGAAACGGTGGGGACCCGAATGGACCTGGACGAGAGGGAGGCCCGCCGGCTGCGGGAGAACACCGCGCGGACCCTGGAGGAGGCGGTCACTTTCCAGGAAATTGTCCTGGCCTACCAGGATGCCCTTTCCAAACTGCAGAAAGAGGTGGAAAAGCCCTTTTCCGCCCAAAGGGACCAGTCCCTGGAGAAGGTCCGGGAATACGTGGAGAGGCATTTCCAGCGGCCGCTGCGCATCAAGGGCCTGGCGAAGATGGCGGGCGTTTCGGTTTCCACCTTCAGCCGCCGTTTCAAACGGCTGACGGGCCTGGGCCTGGAGGCCTACCTGCAAAAGCGCAGGCTGGACGAGGCCCAGAGGCTGCTCAAGGCCACGCGGCTTCCGGTGTTCCGGATCGCGAAGGATTGCGGCTTCAAATCCAACCCCTATTTCATCCAACTTTTCCGGAACAAGAACGGCCTTCCTCCCCAGGAGTTCCGGAAAAAGCTCCAACAGGGCTGACCGCCCCCATTCGTTTGAACGAGCAATTTAGTTGAAGCAAAGCCGTTTTCGACGGTTGAAATAAAAAATAATATTGATGACGTTTAGCCGATATTCGGAAACGGCCCTCCCAGGCTGGCCGGCTTCCCCGGTGGTACCATAACCCTGTTACAACGCCGGGAGCGAGGAAGCCCATGTTGAAAAATGAAAACCCCATGACGATAGGCGATGTCGCCAGGGCGGCGGGCGTTTCCAAGGCCACCGTCTCCCTGGTGATGAACGCTTCGCCCAAGGTCAGTTCCAAGACCTGCGAAAAGGTTTGGGGCGTCATCCGGGATCTCAACTTCCGGCCAAGTGAGGCCGCGCGGAAATTGGCCCAACGCCGGTGGGCGGGTTCCATCCCCCTTTAAGCCGTTCCAACGCCTTCAAGCCATCGAATTCAGTTGAAGGACGGGAAGCGGGCCCCTGAAAGGGGATCCAAGTTTTCCCAAAAGGATGGACGACTTGGATTGATCGAATGGGAAAAGGACGTAAAAAAGTTCTTTTCACGGGTTGAATTAAAATAAAGCTGTTAACGTTTTAAAGTTTTGCCTACCCGTTTCCACCGGCCTCGTGGGATGGAAACGATAACTTTTACGAAGAGTCGGTTGAAGCCAACCGGAACAACTCGACGGCTTTCTTGAAGGACTGACGTGCGAACAAAAAACGTTTTTAAATTTTTCCTATTGTGGATCCTTGGAAGCGCTTCCGCGGCTTGGGCCCAGACGGCCACGATCAATTCCGGAACCACCAACCAGCTCATCCGGGGCTTCGGGGCTTCCAGCGCCTGGCACACCGCCGCCTATACCAATGTGACCAATAACGGCCCGGAGTCGATCCTTTTTTGGAACTCCACCAGCGTCACCGTGAGCGGCGGCGTGACCAGCGCCAGCGGCATCGGGCTGTCCATGCTGCGTTGCCGTGTCCCACCCGACAACCCCACAACCGGGGCCACCACCAGCGGAAGCGACATCACCGACACCGGTGAAATCGCGGTCATGAAGCAGGCCAAGGGCATGGGGCTTTCCCAAATATGGGCCACCGAATGGTCCGTGCCCGCCGTATGGAAAAGCAACGACAGCCTGGACAACGGCGGGACCATCGAAGCCCAGTATTACCCCAATTACGCCGAATACCTGCTGGATTACGTTAATTACTGCCAAAGCCAAGGCGTCACGCTGATGTGCGTTTCGCCGCAAAACGAGCCGGACCAGGACGTGGATTACGAGTCCGGGATCTGGACGGGCCAGGTCTTCGAAAGCTTCATTTCCGAAAGCATGGGGCCGACCTTCGCCGGCAACGCCACCAAGATCATGATGCCCGAACCTTCCCAGAACGACCTTATAACGGAAGGTTGTTCGGCGGACGGCGACGCCACCTGTTCCCTGGGCAACGAGGCGGCGGCCACTTATATCTCCTATATCGGGACGCATCTCTACGGCTCCGGGCCCAACGCCTTCGCCGACACCCAGGAAAACCCGCCCAGCGGCTGGACACGGGAATACTGGGAAACCGAAATGATGGATTACGACGACGTCAACGGGGACGGGGGCGCCTCGGACGATTCCATGATCGACGGGATGACTACCGCGCTGCTCATCCATAATTCCATGGTCAACGCCAGCATGGACGCCTACCATTTTTGGTGGCTGGAATGCGAGAACAGCAACACCAACCAGGGCCTGGTGGATTACGGCGGAACCACCGTGCCCATGCGCACCTTCTGCATGGGCAATTTCAGCCGGTTCGTCCGGCCCGGGTATTACCGCATGGGGGGGACCCTCACCGGGAACGCGGGGGTTTCCATCTCCGCCTACAAGGACAATTCGGGCACGCCGGTCACTTTCGTGATCGTGGCGATCAACACCAACAACGCCACTTCCAGCCAGACCTTCACTTTGAGCGGCTTCAACGCCACTTCGGTGACGCCCTGGGAAACCGCCGCGGGTGTGAGCCTGGTGGAGGAACCGGCCGTCACGGTATCAGGGGGCAGCTTTACTTATTCGATGCCCGCTTCCTGCCTCGTAAGCTTCGTGGGGGTCAACACCTCCACTTCGGCCACCAATACTTTCACCCCCACGCCCACTTCCACCCCTACAACGACCCCCACGGCCTCACCCACCAAGACGGCCTCCGAAACCCCCACCCCCACCGCCAGCCCCACGCCAACGGCGACGACAAGCTTCACTCCCACCGCCACAGCCTCGGCCACGCCGACGAAAACGAGCACTTCCACCGGCACCAATACCCCCACCAACACACCCACGGATTCCCCCACGCCAACCGCCTCCTCCACCGCCACCCATACGGCCGTTAACACACCGACTGGAACGGCCACCTCCAGCGCCACCCCCACGGCCACTTCCTCGGCCACGAATACACCGACCGGGACGGCTACCAACACGGCTTCCCCGACGCCTTCCTCCACTCCCACCAATACCCTAGCGAACACGGGGACGCCGACGGGCACCGCCACCTCGACCGCCACAGCTTCGGCCACGACCACCTTATCGCAGACACCTACGGATTCGACTACGCCTACGCTCACCGTCTCGGCCACACCGACAGGGACTCCTTCCTCCACGGTCACGGGGACTCCGACGCCGACCTCTGCGGCGAGCGCCTCGGCCACACCAACGAAAACGTGCACTTCCACCAGCACCAATACCGCCACCAATTCACCCACGGCTTCGGCCACAACCACCCTTTCGCAGACGCCAACGGATTCGACTACGGCTACGCCTACGCTCACCGTCTCGGCCACACCGACCGGGACCCCTTCTTCAACCCCCACCCATACCCTGATGAACACCGGGACGCCGACGAATACCGCAAGCTTAACCGTCACGGGTACGCCCACGGCCACATCCACCGCCACGGCTTCTAGGACTTCGACGGCTTCGGCTACGCTTACCACCACCTCTTCGCCCACCGTCACCCCGACATTGACACCCTCCTATACGCCTTTCCTCACATCTACGAACACTCCGATTCCGGCCACGGCGACGCACACGCCCGGAGGCGGAATGGTTCTATTCCCCAACCCCGTGACCGGCCCAGCCGTGAGCGTACTGCCGGGTTACCCGGGCATCGCGGACGTGCAGGTCGAAATTTTCACGATCGCCTTCCGGAAGGTCAAAGTTGAAGCTTTCCCCAATGTGCTCTCGGGCACGGCGGTGACCCTTTCCTTGACGGACCAATGGGGCGATCCACTGGCCAACGGTCTCTATTACGTGGTGGTGGAGGTTGACGGCAAGCGTTCCATCGGCAAGCTGCTCATCCTCCGTTAATATTTCGTTGTTGACCCTTCCGGACTTTGGACGGACCTTCTGGTGGACCGTGGCTGGCGTGGTTTAGAGCCGTTGATTTAAAACTCAGGCTTGTTTTTATCCTTATTCCCAGGCCCTTCCTCCTTGACCTGCCCAAACCGCCCCGTTAGAATACGCTCTGTTTTTTGAGGCTTACCGCCTTTCGGCTCCACCGGCCAGGTGGAGTTCTTTGCCTTTCCAAAAATCCAGCGGAGTTCTTGAATGACCTCTAGCCGTGGTGGGCAATATGGTTCTTCTTTCCTTTTAGCGCTTGCCTTGGCCTTTCCGGCCGCCGCCGAGGCCGCGGATTGGGCAGGTACCGCCTCCTTCAGCAGCGCTATCATTACCCTGGGCATCGCAGGCTTCGGGCTTTTGGCCCTTTATGTCGCCTACCTGACCGTAAGGTTTCTGATCGGCGCTTGGAAGGAATCCAAGGCCGCGCAAAAGGAAGCCGCGGCCCATGCCGCCCCCGTGGAAAAGAAGGATGGCAAGGCCCTGCTGGGGGCGGCTTTGGGGTTGGGTTCCCTTTACGCGGTGATGGCGATGGGGATCCTTTTCATTGTCTCCCTCTTCGTCCTCCAGGGCATCGGGCTTTCCTTCACCGAGTCTTTGAGCCAAGTCCTTATTGCGGCGGGGTTCGCCGGTTTCGCCCTTCTCTTCCTTTATATTATCTATCTCTTGGCTGCGATGCTCTGGAACGCGGTGAGGCCGGCCAAAGCCGCGCCGGCCGCGTCCGAGGTTGCGCCGGCGGCCGCCGGACTCCCGGCCCCCACGGTTACCCGCCGTTCCTTCCTTTCCTTGTTGGGTTGGGCCTGGGTGGCCTTTACGGCCGCCAGCCTGGGGGCCTTAAGCACGGTCTTGCGCTTTTTCTTCCCCAACGTCACCTTTGAGCCTCCCCTGAAATTCAAGGCCGGCTTTCCCGACACCTACGCCTTTTCCGCCACTGGGATGGTGGACGAACGCTATAAGGATTCCCATCGCTGCTGGATTATCCGGAACACCGAAGGGTTTTACGTGCTTTCCACCATCTGCACCCACCTGGGATGCACCCCTAACTGGCTTTTGGCCGATCAAAAGTTCAAATGCCCCTGCCATGGAAGCGGCTTTTACATCACGGGCATCAACTTCGAGGGCCCGGCGCCGCGCCCCCTGCCGCGTTACAACATTATCCTGTCCGACGACGGCCAGCTCCAGATCGACGAGGGCATTCAATATCAGTACGAACTGGGCCAATGGGGCCTGCCGGGATCGTTCTTGGACTATAAAGGCTGAAAACCAGACATCGGGTTTCAGTTGTCAGGTATCAGCAAGGCTTAAAGGAGTGGAAGAATGTTCGAAGGGTTGAAGAAAAAGATCGAGGAAATGCGGGCCCACCGGCCGTCGCCGGAGGCCGTGAAAAACGCCATCGCCGAAGGGCAGATTTGGAAATCCATCTTCCGGCACGGCTACCCCGACACCCCCCGCAACCGCATCATGGCGGTCCTTTCCAACGTCTTCCTGCACCTTCACCCGGTCAAGGCCCGCCATTCGGGCGTCAAGATGAGCTACACCTGGTGCATGGGCGGGCTTTCCTTTTTCCTGTTTCTGAACCTGACCGTGACCGGTGTCCTTCTCATGTTCTACTACCGGCCCACGGCCGAATACGCCTATTACGACATCGTGGCCCTGCGGGAAGCGGTGCCGTTGGGCATTATGCGCGAACTGCACCGCTGGGGCGCCCATGCCATGGTCATCACCGTTTGGTTGCACATGTTCCGGGTTTTCATGACCGGCTCCTACAAGCCCCCCCGCGAGTTCAACTGGGTGATCGGCGTGGTGCTGCTGGTGCTGACCCTTCTTCTGTCTTTCACCGGATACCTTTTGCCTTGGGACCAGTTGGCCATGTGGGCTATCACGGTCGGAACCAACATGGCCCGCGCCACACCCTTCCTGGGCTACGAGGGGCCCGGCGCTTCCATGTTGCAAGTGGGTGGCGTCAAGCTGGTGACGGGCGGATCAGACATCCATTTCGCGCTTTTGGGCGGCCATTTCGTGTCGGAAGCCACCCTGCTTCGCTTTTACGTGTTGCACTGCGTTTTCATCCCGCTGGTGGCCGCCACCTTGATGGCGGTGCATTTCTGGCGGGTCCGCAAGGACGGGGGGATTTCCGGGCCTCTGTGAGGCCCGAGTTTTGAGTTGGCAGTGTTGAGTTTTGGAAGTTTTTGAACCGAAGGCTCAAAAACACTCATCAACTCAAAACTAAAAACTCGGAACCCATAACCGAACTTATTTGAGGGACCATGCATTTCCTAATTCATTTCATCAACGCTTTGTTCAACCCGGTCACCTATTTCTTCACCTCGGTGATTGGCTTTGGGGCCATGATCCGCTACCGGGAAAAATGGACGGAGCCCCCATTCGCGCTGCGAATCTTGATCGGGGTACTGGCGGTCCTGGGCCTTTCCATGTTCAACGACCATTTCCGGGAGATTTCCACCAAGTCCGACAACGTTCCCATCTTTCTCATGGTTTTTTCCGTGGGATTTTTCACTTGGCTTTCCTTCCGGCAGGCGGTGGTGAACGATCGCCGCCTCTCCCAGGGCCAGCCGCCGGTGGAAAAAGAAACCTCGGACAAGAAGGTCTATGTCTGGCCCGACCTGGTCTACATCGAATTTATCTCGACCATCGTGGCAGGGGTTGCCCTGATGGTCTGGTCGCTGGCCTTGCACGCGCCCCTGGAGCAGGCCGCCACCCCGGCTTGGACGCCCAACCCCTCCAAGGCGCCCTGGTATTTCCTGGGCCTGCAGGAAATGCTGGTGTATTACGACCCCTGGCTGGCGGGGGTGGTCTTCCCCAGCCTCATCATCGTGGGGCTCATGGCCATCCCCTATATCGACAAAAACCCCAAGGGTTCCGGTTATTACACCTTCAACGAGCGCAAGCTGGCCATCATTCCCTTTCTCTTCGGCTTTCTCATCCTGTGGGTCACCCTGATTTTCCTGGGCACTTTCTTAAGGGGCCCGGGATGGAATTTCTTCGGGCCCTACGAGGAATGGGACCCCCACAAGGTGGTGGTCTTGAACAACATCAACCTGTCCGAGTACTTCTGGGTGAAGCTTTTGGGGATGGGGATTACGAACCTCAACCCCGTGGTCAGGGAATTGCCGGGGTTCGCCCTCTTGGGCTTTTATTTCATCGGCTTACCTCCCCTTTTGACGAAGAAAAGCAAGTTCTTGATGGGGCTTTTGGAGCGCTTGGGCGTGGCCCGCTATGCCGTGCTTATTTTCCTGGGTTTGTCCATGGCGGCACTGCCCATCAAAATGGTGCTGCGGTGGGCCTTTAACCTGAAGTACATCGTGTCGATACCGGAAGTCTTCTTCAACATCTAGCCTGGAAAGGCTCAATAAAAAACTATGAATTTTGAATTTTTAACGGTTCGACAAGCTCACCGCCCCGAGCAACGTCGAAGGGTTTTGAATGGTGGAAATTTTCCGACCGAATACCGGTCGAAAAATAACCGAAACTCAAAACCCAGGACTCAAAACCCAACACTTTTTTAAAGGAACTCGCCTTGGCGGACTTCAAAGACGAAAGAGCCTACGAAAGCCGGACCTTGACCCAGTGGTTCCTTTGGTCGAGCCTGGCCTTGCTGGTGTGCGTGGGTCTCATGGCCTATTTGGATTACCACCGGGAGTGGAAATACTACCAGCGCCGGTTCATGACCTTGCAGCGCATCCAGGACCGGAAGCAATTGAGTGAAATCAACGCCAACGCGGACGTGGCGCAATACAAGGAGCTGAAATCCGAACTGAGGGAAGCCAACCAGGACCTGAAGGCCCATGAGGATGAGATCAGCAAGCTCCAGAACCAAGAGGCCTCCCTGGACGCGCAGATGTACAAGGTCAAGAACCTCCACTACCAGATCCTCAAGGCCCAGATCAGCGCGGACGTTTACTCCTACGGCGAGGAATTGAAAAACGGCAAAAACGACGCCGGCTTGAAAAAGAAAATCGACGGGGAAAACAACGAGGCCGACGCCTTGAACCAGCAGATTTTCCAGATCCAACAATCCCATGATGAGGCCGCCACCCAGGTCGCCGACATCACGGCCTCACGGGATCAGATCAAGGCCAAGCTCACCAAGCTGACGGCCGATTACACGGCGGTCCGGACCAAGATCCAAAGCCTTTCCTTCAACTGGCTTTTTTACTTTCGCAACGCCATGCTACTGGATTTCATGGCGCCCACCCTGCAGATCCAGCAGGTGGTCTTGAAGAACCTGCCCGAGGACCTCTACTTCGCCAAGACCATGCGCGTGGACCGCTGCATGACCTGCCACCAGGCCATCGATAAAAAGGGCTTTGAGGACGCTCCCGAGCCTTTCCGCACCCACCCCAACCTGGACCTCTTCGTGGGAGCCAACAGCTCCCATCCCATGGACAAGGTGGGATGCACCATCTGCCACGGCGGCATGGGACCCGCGGTCAGCTTTAACGGCTGCGCCCACGTGCCCAACGACGAAGTGGAGGCCAAAGAATGGGCCCACAAGTACGGCTGGACCAACCCGGAGTTGGAGGGCGTGCAAAGCGTCATGGCGCCCTTGAAATATACCCAGGGATCCTGCCTGAAATGCCACGGGAGCCAGGAATACGTCAATTTCGCCCCCCAACTCGACCGCGGCCGCCAGCTGATGGCTACCCGGGGTTGCCTTGGATGCCACAAGGTGAAGGGCTTGGAGGGACTGACCAAGGCCGGGCCCGCCCTTTACCGCGTGAAAGGCAAGCTGACAAAGGATTTCGTGCTCAAGTGGGTTTGGTCGCCGAAGTCCTACAACACTGAGGCGCGCATGCCCAGCTTCTTCCAACAAAGCAATAATTCGGACCCCGACAGCCTGTCCAAGAACAAGGCCGAGCTGAACTCCCTGGTGGACTATCTCTACGACAAGTCCGAGGACTACACGCCCAGTGAGGCCGCGCCGCCCGGAAGCGTGTCCGCCGGCAAGAAACTGGTCAAGGAAATCGGCTGCCTGGCCTGCCACGGCATCGACGACGTGACCAGCCACCACGCGGATTTCGCCCCGGATCTTTCCGCGGTCGGCAGCAAGCTTTCCGCCAACTTCGTTTATACCTGGATCAAGAATCCCCAGCACTTCAACCCCGACACGCGCATGCCCTCCCTGCGCCTTTCGGACAAGGAAGCGGCGGATATCACCGCCTACCTGATGTCCAAGAAAAACCCGGACTTCGACCAGGCCGAGGTCCCGAACTTCGACCCGGCCGTGCGCGACCAACTGATCGTGGAATACCTCACGCCCCAACTGGGCGTGGGAGGGGCCAACGCCCAATTGACCCAGATGGACGAGCATGCCCGGCAAATGTACTTGGGCGAAAAGACCCTCAACAAATACGGTTGTTTCGGCTGCCATATGATCAAGGGCTTTGAGACCGCCCAGGGCATCGGCACGGACCTCACTTCGCCCCCCTGGGGCAGCAAACAGCTCGGCCAACTCGATTTCGGGTTCACCGACCCGGAGCAGATCCCCCACACCCACGCGGGCTTCCTGGCCGCCAAGCTTTCCAACCCCCGCCAGTTCGACAAGGACAAGGTGGTGGCCTTCAAGGACAAGCTGAAGATGCCCAACTTCTACCTCTCGGACGACGACCGGGAAGCCATCATGACCGCGGTCCTGGGCCTGACCGATACCTACGTTCCGGACGAGATGACCGCGGGCATCCACGGCAACGGGCGGCTTTTGGAAAAAGGCCGGCGGGTGATCGCCGACTTCAACTGCCGCGGCTGCCACTTGATCGAGGACCAGGGCGGCGAGATCCGCGAGATGTACAACAAGGAAGGGATCGACCTGTCCCTGGCCCCGCCCAACCTGAAGCATGAGGGAGAAAAAGTTCAGGTCCCGTGGTTCCACGACTTCCTGCTGGGCGTCCATCCTATCCGGCCCTGGCTGCATATCCGCATGCCCAGCTTCCCCTGGACGGACGAAAAGATTGACGCCGTCATCACTTATTTCAACTTGAACGACGACCAGGTTTATCCTTTCCAAAAATTCGTGACGCGGAAACTAACCGGGGATGACTATCGCCAGGCCCAGCAGCTCTTCACCCAACTGCAATGCCAGAAGTGCCACGTGTTAGGCGCCCAGGTACCCAAGGACCTGAACTCCGCCGCGCCCGACCTTTTGAAGGTGCATGAGCGCTTGAAGCCCGATTGGGTGGTGGACTGGCTGACGAACCCCGCGGCCATGAGCGACCAAAACACCCGCATGCCCGGCTTCTGGCCCGCAGACGAGCCCGCGCCTTCCAAAACTTTCGGGGGCGACGGCGAGAAGCAGCGCGAGGCCCTGCGCGACTACCTTTTCATGCTGGGCAATGGACAACAGTAACCGCAATTTTGAATTGTGAATTTTAAATCCCGGTCAATTTCAATTCGGAAACCGAATTGAAATTACCTTAACTAAAAACCTCGAACTTGAAACTCAAAACTGGTTTTGAGGGGGTCTTGCTTTGGGGTAGGCGGCCCGCCTAAAGTGATTTCTCCGGCTTTTCCCGGTCAAAATTCAGTGTGACGCAAGTCATAGGCGAGGAATACGGTTTAAAGGAAGATCGGCTTTCCCGGTTTCCGACTGGAAATGATTCCGAAGAAGAGATAAAAAACGGAGGAGAATACGATGGATTCCAGAAAAGTTTTGGCATTACTGCTCGCGGCGGGTTTGGCGGCGGCCATGTCCGGCTGCGGCAGCAAGGATGAGGACGAGGGCTTTGGCCAGGGCGGCGGGGGAAACACCACGGCTTCCACCACCACCCTGGGCACGGCTTCCATTTCGGGCAAGGTGACCTTGAGCGGCAAGGCCCCGGCGGCCGAGATCATCAGCATGGACGCGGACCCGGTCTGCAAGTCCCAGCACGCGGGAGTGGTGAAGGATGAGAGCGTTGAGACCGACGCCCAGGGCGACCTGGCCAACGTGTTCGTGTACTTGACGGACGCGGGTTCGGTGGCGGCTCCCGCGACTCCCGTCACCCTCATTCAAAAGGGCTGCTTGTACAGCCCCCACGTGTTCGGCATCCAGGTCAACCAACCCCTGGATATCATCAATGACGACCCGACCCTGCACAACATCCACTGCATGGCCGTCACCAACGACTCCTTCAACGTGGGCCAGCCCACCCAAGGCATGAGCACCCAGAAGAAGTTCGACAAGCCCGAGGTGCTAGTGAAGTTCAAGTGCGACGTGCACAGCTGGATGCACTGCTTCGCGGGCGTGGTCAACAACCCCTTCTACTCGGTTTCGGGCACGGACGGCGGCTTCAAGATTTCCCAGCTGCCCGCGGGAACCTACACCGTGGTGGCCGTGCACGAGAAGTACGGGGCCTCCCAGCCCCAAAAAGTGACGGTGGCGGACGGCGGCAGCCAGACCGTGAACTTCACTTTCAGCGCCCAGTAAAAACCCGTCGTCGAGAAATTAAAACCCAGGCCCCGGGAATCTTCTCGGGGCCTTTATTTTTTCGGAACTATTCGGTTGGCAAAGCCGCTTTGTTTTTTGCCTTTCTTTTTGTTTCACCCCTTCTCCCTTGAGGGGAGAAGGTTGGGATGAGGGTGGTTTTTTAAAGCTAAAGGCACCCCTCACCCTATCTATGGATAACGTCAACCCCTCATTTCATGAAGGGGTGGCCGGACAAGCCTTCCACCCCATCACGGCATTCATTAGGGCCGGAGCCGCCATCCTTGGACACCGGCCGTGCGCCGCCCTCAGCACGCTTCGGAACTTGAAGGCCAGATACTTCGCCGTCGCGTGTTTGTAAACCGTCT
>JASHNQ010000109.1 GCA_030041545.1 candidate division FCPU426 bacterium
CGCCAACAACTTTACCGGCACCTATTCGGTCAGCGGCGGGACCGCCGTCTCCCCGGCCCAGCCGGGCCAGGCAGGCGCCTTCAACCAGACGACTTATTGATCCTCGACCTCTTTCGAGCCACCGGGTTTGCCCGGTGGCTCTTTTTTTGCCAAGTCATGGCCTCAATTCGGTTTTTTTAAAACCCTTGGGCTTAAACGGGAAATTCCCTCCACAACTTCCGCAGCCGGTAGGCGGCCAGCTTGGGCCTGCGGTTACGGGTGAAAACGCCCTTGTAGTTCATGCCGTTGGGCCGGTGCACGGCCTGGGCCGTGCGGAAATCATTCAGGTTCCAAACCTGGGCGCCCCGGACAAACGGCTTCCGGGCCATTACCCTCAGGTAGCCTTCGATCAACTCCGCCTGGTATTCCTCGCTGAACAGGACGGGCGGGTTGGCGTGGCTTCCGGGCAGGGCATCGGCCCCGAATTCGGTGACCAAGAGGAGTTTGCGGAACTTCCGGTGAATGGCGTCCAAATCCTTCGAAAGCCGGGGGAAGGCCTTGGGAAGGTCGCCCGGCTCGCTGTACCAGCCGAAGTACCGGTTCACGCAAACCACGTCCAAGAAGCGGAAGGATTCCTCGGCGGCCCCCAAGTAACTGACCAAGGTTACGGGACGGGTGGGGTCGAGGCCACGGGCGAGGCGGGCCAAGTCCTTGAAAAAAGGCCTGGCCTCCGGGCGGTGGGAATGGGGCTCGTTGGCCAGGCTCCACATCACCACGCTGGGATGGTTCTTGTCCCTTCCGATCATCTCCCGGGTGAATTGGCGGCAAAGCCTCAGGCGCTTGGGGAGACCCTTGGGATGGAAGAACAGCCCCACGGCGGGCGTTTCATCGATGACCAGGAAGCCCAGCCGGTCGGCCAGGTCCAGGTCTTTTTCCGAATAGGGGTAATGGGAGGTCCGGTAGGAATTGGCCCCGGTCCAAGCCATGTTTTGGAAGTCCTTGGCGCGGACCTTGTCCGGAAGGGCCCGGCCTAAAAGGGGATGGTCCTCGTGACGGCCGAAACCTTTTAAAAAGACGGTTTTTCCGTTCAAGAGGATTTGATTCCCGCGTACCTGGACAGTCCGGATGCCCATAGGCATTCGGACCTCGTCCACGGGTTTTCCGTCCTTCAAAAGTTCCACTCGGAGTTCATAAAGGTTCGGTGAACCCGGCGCCCAAAGCCTTGGCTTGGGCACGGGAAAAACGGCCTGGAAATTCCGGCCGACCAAGGGTTCATGCCTTATGGACCTCCAACCGAATCCCTCCAAGGTGAACCGGACGGTTTGGCCGCCCTTTCCATCCAAGCATCCCGACACCTTCACAAAGGCTTTTTTCCCTGAAAGGGTGGTTCGCACGGTCACGTCCCTCAAAAGGGTCCTGGGAGTGGTATACAGCGTGACTTCCCGTTGGATGCCGCAATAAGGAAAAAAATCGAAGGAAGCCGGAGGATTGAATTGGTTGTTGAAGGCGTCCTTGGGGTCGAAAGGAACGTTTCCCGGCGGAACCCGGTCGGGTTTCAAAAGGCCCTCCACCCGCAACACCAGGCGGTTGGGACCCTTCCTTAAAAAAAATTCCGTTATTTCAAACTCAAAAGGCAGGTGGCCCCCCTCATGGGACCCCAGCTTTTTTCCATTGAGCCAAACCGTGGAGAAGTAATGGACCGAATCGAACCTGAAAAAAACCCTGGGCCATTTCGGGTTTGGGAAAAAATCAAAGTCCTTTTGGTACCAGGCGGGCCCCAGGAAATTCTTAAGATCGGGGGCCTGTTCGTTCCAACTGGCGGGAACGAGCAGCGACTTCTCCTTCTTAAAGCCCTTAAACCAACCCTTTTGACCGCCTTGATCAAAGGGGTCCTTGCGGAAGTCCCATGGGCCCTGGAACACCTGAGCCTTCCGGAAACGGTTGGTTTGGGGCCGGATCATTTGGAGGTCTTCTTTTTCGAAGCGGGACTTTTGGGAGGCTGGGGATATTTGCTTTCGTAAGGGTTGAGCATGTTCTTATACGAAGGGTTTTTCCAAAGGTCCTTGCCCTTGGGCGAAGGCTTCCCGGTTTTGCGTTTTTGAGTTTTCAACCACGCCTCCTAAGATGAGGGCCGCGGAGAGGTCAACGACGTCCATCGCCGTGACGGCCCTAAGAAAGAATGCTGACGAACACGGCGTCCGCAGCGAAACCGGATCCCCGTCGTGGGCAACCACCCATTCTTAGCGGCCGGCTTATGCTTTGAGTTTTATGATGGACGGTATTTCTCCTGCGCCTGGGCCGGCGCGGAGGCGATTTCATTTGCCAGTTCCGCCATGGCTTCCTGGGCCTCCAGGATCTCGTCCAGGGAAAGCCGGGACCAGCGTTCGAGCTGCCCGCGGCGATGGCCCTCCCAGGTGGTGCTTTCCCAGTCCACGGCGTCCAGGGGAACGTTGGGATCATGGGTCATGATTTTTCCCTCCGGCGCAAATCGTCGATGTCGGCCATGTCCTTCAGCCGCCCGGCCGCTCTTTTCATCTTCATGAGACTTACCAAGGACACGAAGCGGACTTCCTCTTCTCCCATATCCTTGACCAGGGCTCTCGCATATTCGTCGTCAAACGGGAAAGGCTCCTCGGCGAAAACATCCACGCAGGTTTCCTTGTGCGCGTCACTGTAGAATTCCAAGACCCTCATTCCCTTTTCCCGCACCCATTTTTGCCTTGTTGGCCGGTCCGCGAAGGACTCGGCGGTCACGTGGACGACGGGGCGGTAACCGAGGGAGTTCAGGACGCAGAAGGCCTTTCGGATGTTTTCGGGTTCCAATTGAATGACCAAATTCATGTCGGCGGTAAACCGAAGCACGCCGTGGGCATTCACGGCGAGTCCACCGGCCACCAGGTAACGGACCCGCCTTGGTTGAGGGATCTCAAAACTTCCTGGACGCTTCCTTTTTTCATGGAGTCATTTTACACGGTTTCGGGGGCAGGTCAGGAGGTTTACCTTGGGCAAAAATTCCTGTTCAAAATTTTTATCCGGCTGGGCTATACTTTCATTCCAAGATGACTTTTCCCACTTTGCCCCATCCAACCGATTTCCCGGGCCAGCTTTCGAATGGCTAAAGACCAGCACCACCATTTCCTGGTTTCCTTCCTTGCCGGAAGTGCGGGCCTTTTAAACGGCCTTTCCCTCATCCCCACGGGCGCCAAACCCAACCTGTTGGGAAACATCGGTTCGGGGGCCTCCTATTTCCTTTACGACGTATTCGGCCTTTGCGCCTGGGTCTTTCCCACGCTTTTTGTGGCGCTGGCTTGGTCGCGTTTCCGGGATGAACCTTTTTCCAAACCCGGCCTGAAATTGGCCGGGTTGTCGCTGGGCTTGGTGGCCCTTTGCTCCTCCCTCCACGTGATTTTTCCCGACATCCAGATGTTCTCCGCCTCCCAGATGCGGGAGGGAATCGAATGGGGCGGCAAATTGGGCCAAGCCGTGGGGGACCGGATGGAAGCGGTCCTGACCCGGTTTGGAACCTTGGTCGTGTGCCTCCTGGTCCTGGTGCTGGCCGCGTGGCTTTTGGAAGCGGAGGAGCACCTCGTCGGCGTTGCCAAGGGGGCCTGGGAAGGCTTTGGCCGGGCCGGAAAGTGGTTCCAAGACCACGGTTTCCGGGCCTTGGCCTTGCTTTACGAAAAGGCCGGGGCAGCCGTTGGGGATTGGAAAAACCGGCGCCAGGAAAAGAAAGTGGCCGAGGAGGCCCGCCGGAAACTCGAAGCGGAGCCCCAAACGCTTAAAACCCGGGCCCGGGAGGAGGCGGTTCCCCATCCCCCCCGACCCGCGCCGGTGGTGGCCACGGTAGGAGCCCCTTCCAAGATGACTTCTCTCCTGAAATCACCATTCAAATCCAAGGCTTTTTTTACAGGGGACGCGGAGACCGATCTCCCTACGCCTTCGCTTGATTCCGCCAATCTTGCCAGTGACGACGTTCCTGCCGCAAGTTCAAAGGGCGGCAGGCTCCGGGAGACAGGGGAAGAAGACGTGGTTTCGGCGGCGGTGGCCGAAGCGAAAGGGCCCGATCCCCTGACCCGCAAGCAGCAAATGCAGGCCCATTCGACGGGTTCGACAAGCTCACCGCAGGCAAGCTCAGGGCAGGCCGCCAGCATTGAAATGGCCGATGAAGAGGAAGAACCCTTCGACGGATTCGACAAGCCCAGGGCAGGGAAAGATGAACCCGAGGAACCTCCCAAGCCCGTCCGGGTCATCCGCCAGTGGCAGCTGCCGACCCTCCACATCCTCAAGACCGTGGAGGAATCCAAGGACCGGCCCTCCGACGACTTCGAGGGGGTGAGCCGCACGATCAAGGAAACCCTGACCAATTTCGGGGTGGACGCCAACGTGGTGGGGGCCAATCCCGGACCCACCGTCACCCAATACGAGGTGCAGCCCGCCGCAGGGGTCAAGATCACCCGTATCGCGTCCCTGGCGGACGACCTGGCCCTGGCCCTGAAATGCGGCCAAGTGCGCGTGGTGGCGCCCATCCCGGGAAAGGCCACAGTGGGCATCGAGGTGCCCAACAGCAAGGGGCGGATCGTCACGTTGAAGGAACTCATCTCCCACGAAGGTTTCCTGTCCTCCGCCCGGAAGCTCCTGGTGGCCTTAGGCAAGGACATCGCAGGGGACGTGGTGCTGGCCCCCATCAAGGAAATGCCCCACGTGCTCATCGCCGGTTCGACGGGTTCGGGCAAAAGCGTTTGCGTGAATACCCTCATCGCCAGCCTCATCTTCAAGTACAACCCCGAGGAAATGAGGCTGGTCTTGATCGACCCCAAGCGGGTGGAAATGACCATCTACCGGGGCTTGCCCCACCTAGCCCTCCCGGTGGTCAACGACCCCAAGGAGGCCAACGCGGCCTTCAAGTGGCTGGTCAGGGAAATGGAGGAGCGCTACGAGATGCTAGCCCACGTTGGCGCGCGGGATATCGACACCTATAATTCCAAGATCCTCCAAAAGCGGGAGGCGGGGGAGACCGACCAATACCCCATGTATTACATCGTGGTGCTGGTGGACGAGCTGGCGGACCTGATGATGGTGGCCAAGGACCAAGTGGAGGATTCGATCACGCGCCTGGCCCAGATGGCGCGGGCGGTGGGCATCCACCTGGTGCTGGCCACCCAGCGGCCCAGCGTGGAGGTCATCACGGGCATCATCAAGGCGAATTTCCCCTCGCGCATCGCCTTCCAGGTTTTTTCGAAGGTCGATTCCCGCACCATCCTGGACATGAACGGCGCCGAGGCGCTTTTAGGCCGCGGCGACATGCTTTACCTGCCCTCGGGCGCCCCCAAACCCTTGCGGCTCCAGGGGGCCTATGTTACGTTGGAAGAAATCGAGCGTTTGGTGGACTTTTGGAAGTCCCAAGGGGCTCCCCAATTCTCCGCCGACCTGGCCGCCTCCAAGTCCCGGGAACTCGTCACCGAGGATTCGGAGGACGAGCTTTACGACGAGGCGGTGGAAATCGTCCTGCGCGCCAAACAGGCCTCCACCTCCCTGCTGCAGCGGCGCCTCAAGATCGGCTACGGCCGGGCGGCCCGGCTCCTGGACGACATGGAAGTCCGGGGCATCGTGGGCCCAGCGGACGGCAACAAACCCCGGAAAATCCTGGCCCCCGGCGCGTTGAACCTTCCCATGGAAGAGGATGAGGAAACCCTTGATGAAAAAATCGACTAAAATTTCCCACCACGAAGGGCATGAAGTACACCAAGTAAAGCCAAAAGTGGATGTCAAAAAAAGATTAATTCCTTATTTTGTGACCTTTGTGTACTTTGTGGCGAGAGTTACTTTTGCCGTGGATCCGAAAGACCTGTCCGTGGCGGAGGTGTCCCAAAAAGTCGAGGACGCCCAGGCGGGCGTCAAGGACGTCCAAATGGATCTGAGCATGGAAATGAAGGACTCCCTTTCCGGGACATCCCAAAAAGTGAAAGGCCAGATCAAGATCAAGTCGCCCGACCTGGTTTACGTCCATTACACCCAGCCCATGGAACAATCCCTTTACATCGACGGGAACCTGGCGCAAAT
This sequence comes from candidate division FCPU426 bacterium, assembly GCA_030041545.1. Classification (GTDB taxonomy): domain Bacteria; phylum Oederibacteriota; class Muellerivitia; order Muellerivitales; family Muellerivitaceae; genus JAJPJW01. The sequence continues at coordinate 6,040 of JASHNQ010000109.1, forward strand.
GTACCAGCCCTCCCAAAAAATGGTGTACCAGCAGCACAATGGGCAGGGAAAGGACGCCGAACCTATTTACGTGGGCGTGGGCCAACAGCTGAAGAAATACATCGCCATCAGCCGGGTTTCCATCATCAAGAACGACGATAACGAAGTCGAGCTTTCCTTCCTGCCGGTCGTGGACGACGCGGGTTTCGACAAGATGCGGGTTTACATCCACAAAAAGGACTGGTGGCCCTATCAAATGGAGGTGGAAACGCCCTCCACGACCACCAAGGCGGTTTTCTCCAACATTTCCTTCAACCAAGGCCTGGCCGACGGCCTTTTCAAGTTCCAGCCCCCCAAGGACGCCGAGGTCGTGGAAGGGGCGGTGTTTTAAACCCATTTTAAATTCTAAATTTTAAGTTTTTAATTAAAATTCTCGACTGGTTTTAAGGAGAGATATGAGCATCGGTTCGGAACTGAAAAAAGCCCGGGAGTCCAAGAAGATCACCCTGGACGCCGTTTCCAAGCGCACCAAGATTCCCTCCAAATACCTGGAGGCCATCGAGGAGGGCCATTTCGAGCTTTTCCCCTCCCACACCTACGCCAAGGGTTTCATCCGGGCCTATGCCAAGGTGGTCGGATTGGACCCGACGGTCCTGACCCGCCAGTTCAACGCCGAGGTACAGCCGGTGGAAATGCGCCTGGAGCCCAAAAACGCCGAAGCCGAACTGGAAAAAAACCTGGGCTGGCGCCCCACCTTGGACCGCCCCCCGGTCTTCAAGAAAATGGAAGAGGAACCGCCCTTGGACCTGGAGATGGTGCAGGAATCCACCCGGCATGACTCCTCGGTGATGCGCCAGAGGTCCTTTGCCTTGCGCCGGGGGAAGTGGGCCGAGTGGGCGGCGAAGGCAGGCATTTCGTTTTTAGCCCTGGCCCTGGTGGGGACCGCCGCCTATTACGGGATCAGGGGGCTCTCGCGGATCAAGTGGAGCGAACCCAAACCCCAAGCCCAACCCGAGGTGGCGGAAGCCCCGGCCTACCAGCCCGTCAGCGTGGCGGACAAGTACCAGCACCTCATCTTAAAGGGGCTGGATAAATCCTGGGTCCAGGTGACCATGGACAACGCCCAATCCACCTCCGAAGTGGACCTGGACCAGGGTGAAACCAAAACCTATAAAGCCTTAAAAAGCTTCAAGGTGAAAGTCGGCAACGCCGGCGGGGTGCAGATCCAGTTCAACGGCCAAGCCCTCGGCATCCTGGGCGCGACGGGCCAAGTCGTGGAAATCGAGCTGCCGCCCGGGTCGGATGACGGCACGGAGACGGTCCAAGACGCCAATGGCAATTCTTAGCCACGGATGCGCACGGATTAAAACAAAAGATGAAACTCAGCATGGATGACAAAAAGTTGATAAGCAAGGCCCGGCTTCTTATTGGAGAAAAAAGGGTAAGTGGTGGAGTGGTTAAAGAAGTTGGGGCGGCCTTAGTTACAAAGAATGGGAAAATATTTACGGGCGCGAGCCTGCATTTGTCATGCGGCATTGGTTTTTGCGCCGAACATTCGGCAATTTCAAATATGGTTTCACACAGCGCAGAAACCCAAATTGAGACGATCGTCGCTTACGGCGGGGCCAAAATAAAATATCCTTGCGGCCGTTGCAGGGAAATGATGCAGATTATCGACCTAAGGAACAGGCAAAATACTTGGGTTATTATTTCCCGAAGCAAAAAAGTTAAATTAAAGGAACTTTTGCCTGGGGATTAGAAGTGGTTTTAAAGCTATCCGTGTTTATCCGTGCGCATCCGTGGCAAATTTTAGGAGTCTCCCATGGCTGATACTTATTCCTTCGACGTGGTTTCAGAAGTGGACCTGCAGGAAGTGGATAACGCGGTGAACCAGTCCATGAAGGAAATCTCCCAGCGCTACGACTTCAAGGGCAGCATCAGCAAGGTCACCCTCAACAAGGCCGCCCAGGAGCTGGAAATCGTGGCGGACGACGAATCCAAGCTGAACGCCGTGGTGGACGTGCTCAAGGGAAAATTCGTCAAACGCAATATCTCGCCTAAAGCCATGGATTTCCAAAAGGTGGAATCCGCCTTCAGCGGCACGGTCAACCAAAAGGTGAAGATCATCAGCGGCATGCCCATGGAGGCCTGCAAGGACATTGTGAAGCGCATCAAGGATTCCAAACTCAAGGTCCAGGTTTCCATCGTGGACGAGAAGGTGCGGGTCTCCGGCAAGTCCAAGGACGACCTCCAGGCGGTCATGCAGTTGCTGCGTGGGGCGGCGGACATCAAGGTGCCCCTCCAGTTCAACAATTACCGCTAGGAAGACGGCCATGGCAAAAACCGATGTCTCCTCCCCGGCGTTCGATATTTATTCTTGGGTGGCCAAGGCCTGCCTCAAGCTTTGGCCCCTCTGCCTGGCGCAGTTCCTGTTTTTGATCCTCCAATACGCGACGCTTATCGCGTGCTTCACCCTCCTTTTCGGCCCCTTCGCCGCCCGCAACCTGGACAGGATCACCCAAGGCCTGAACCATCCCCAGGACTACGATTGGACACCCGTGATTTCCGACTGGGCCTCCACCTTCAGCGATCCGGGATGGATCGCCATCGCCGTGGGGGTAGTGCTCCTTTACATCACCTGGTGGTGCGTCCTTTCCGCGCTGGCGGACGGCGGGGTTTTCCGGACCTTCTGGGACTACTTCCAAAACGGCCGTCCCTTCGCCTGGGGTTCCTTTTTCCGGGAAGCCATCCATTGGATGGTTCCCATGCTGTGGCTGGAATTTTTCCTGTCCCTTTGGGCCTTCGGGGCGCTCCTGGTTTGGCTGGTGGTGATCCTCGGGGTGGCTGGCATCCTGGCCTTGACCGGTTTCAACGTTTGGATGGTGGTGCTGGCCGGGATCCTTTTGGGGCTTCCCTCCATTCTGACCTGGGTCGTTTTCAGCCTGGGTTTCGCGGTATTCAGTTTTTTGTGCAAGGCCTACCTCACCCGGGGAATGGCGGCCCGGGAAGCCATCTACGAGGCGTTCTTGAAGTTCAAGGCCGACCGCTGGAGGGTCGGCGTGGGCCTCCTGGTGGCTTTTTTGGTTTACTTGGGCGTTAGCATTTTCTTGAGGGTGGTTTTAAAGCTTTTCAGCCTGATACCGGTTGTGGGGGTCTTTTTTTTCCTCTTGGACCTGGTCGCGGGAATCGGCCTGACCCTCTTCATGGTGGTTTACCTTTCTGGCTTGGCCGTCGGCTACCTGCAGGATGAGGCCCGGGTTTGAATTTCCAACCCGCTCGGGGGTTTGTGCTGGCCGCCAGCCCTTACGCCGAGGCCGATAAGATCGTCCAGCTTTACACCCTCCAATGGGGCCGGGTGAGGGCCCTGGTAAAGGGCGCCCGGAAACCCAAAAGCCGCTTGTCCCCGGCCCTGGATTTATTCAATGAATCCGGTTTCTCGCTGCACAAGGGCCGTTCGGGCGACCTGTACGTCCTCAGCCAAGCTAAGGTCCTGGATACCCACCCGGAATTAAAAAAAGACCTTCCGGCCATCACCGCGCTCCAGGTGCTGGCGGATATCCTGATCCAGGCGATCCACGACGCCGAACCCCATCCGGACATTTACGGCCTGGTCCGGCGGACCCTGGCGGCCTTGGAAGCCAAGGCGGGGGACCCGGAGTTGATTTTGGCGGCCTTCACCGTCAAGTTCCTGGACTTGTCGGGATATCCCCTGGAGCTGGACGCCTGCGCCGAATGCGGGACTTCCCTGGAGAAAAAGAAAATCCATCTTATCCCCCACCGGGGAGGGGCCCTTTGCGGGGATTGTTGCGCCTCGGGCCCGGAGCGCTTGAAGGTGTCGCCGGCAGGACTGGAAGTCCTCAAAAAAATGAGGACCCTGCCCATGGAAAAAATCCACATCCTGAAATTAAAGCCGCCCTTTTTGAGGGAAATCTTCCTCACGATGCTGGAGTACCTGGAGCGCACCATTGAGAAGCGCCTGAAGACGGTGGAGTATTACTTGAGAATCAGTTCTAAGTTTTAAGTTTCCAACAAACATCAAAACTCTTACCACCAAGGTCACGAAGTGCACATGCCGACCTTCCATAAAAAAGTTATAGTACCTATTTCATTAACTCCTTTAAGGTAATCGGCACAAAGTGAGGCATGAAAATACCGGGAAAACATTAAGTTTTTTAACTTCGTGTCCTTTGTGTACTTCGTGGTGAGCGATTTTTGTTGGAGACTCTAAGTTTGGAGCACGCCGTGATTGTTATTTTGATGGGAGTGGCCGGGTCGGGCAAGACCACGGTCGGGCGAAAACTGGCCGAAACCTTGGGCTGTTCTTTTTACGACGCGGATGATTTCCATACCCCGTCCAACAAGGATAAAATGAGCCGTGGAATTCCTTTGTCGGACGAGGATCGCCGGCCTTGGCTTGAGACTTTAAGGGCCGAAATTAAAAAATGGGCCAGCGAAAAAGGCCCGGCCGTTTTGGCCTGTTCCGCGCTCAAGCAAAAATACCGGGACTTGCTTTCCAAGGGACTTCCGGTCCTTTGGGTTTACCTCAGGGGCGACCGGGAAACGTTGTTACGCCGGCTCGAAGGGAGGAAAGGCCATTACGCTGGGCCTTCCTTGCTCGACAGCCAGTTGGAAAGCCTGGAAGAACCCTCAGATGCCCTGATCGTGGATATTCAAAAGGAGCCTGACGAGATAGTTAGGCAAATACTTCGGTTTTTGAGCCTGGCTGACAACTGATAACTCATGAGCGCTTTTGGGAAAGGACACCCATGACCTCCAGCGGGGGTAGTGGAAAATGGATTTTAGCCATTTTCGTGGCCATTATTGGGGTAGTGACTTGGGCTTATCCCACCCAGACGCTTTTTATCCTGAAATTCACGCGAGATTTGGTCTTCCAAAACCTCCAGCCTTTGTTCGAGAGGCTTTTCAAACACTGATTTCCCAGCTTCCAAGCTGATATTGGGCAAAAACCCTTGATTTCATTGAATTTCTGCTTATACTTGACTTTCTTTTCAACATTCAGGAAATTATAAAGGAAAAGGATTTTGGGCCAGTTTCAAAGGAGCTTTTTATGAAATTTTCGTCCACCGAAGAATATGGCCTGAGGTGCATGCTCCAGATGGCCAAAAAGGGGCATAAGGGCATGACCAATATCGTGGAACTGGCCCAAAAAGAGGACCTGACCACCGCTTACGTGGCCAAGATCATGGGAGTTTTGCGTAAAGGCGGCTTGGTGCAGAGTATCCGGGGCCAAAGCGGCGGCTATCAACTGACCAGGCCACCCCAGGAGATTAACGTCAACGAAGTGCTGGAAGCCCTAGGAGGGAAGTTCTTTTCCCGCGAGGAATACTGCCTGACGCCCTCAGGCGAACATGATTGTTGTATCCATTCCATGGATTGCGCGGTCAGGTCCCTCTGGACGGGGTTGTCCCTCACCATCACGAACTACTTGAAACGTTGCAAACTTTCCGACCTGGTGGTGACGGAATCGGCCATGGACCAATGGCTCAACCAAA
>JASHNQ010000110.1 GCA_030041545.1 candidate division FCPU426 bacterium
AATTATTATGGCTTCTGCCAAAACGGGGATTTTGGCGTGGTGGTGTTTGACCCGGATGATCCCCGCAAAAACATGGTTTATGATCCTTCCCACTGTATTTGGGTTCCGTTGGATAATTAATCTCCGCATCTTCGACAAAGGCCACCTAATAATTTCTGATTCCAGACAAAGCTAATGCTGGTTCACGATGGGTCCCCGTCGTGGACAACTTTTGAATGAATGGTTTCAAAGCGGCCTTTTCACTTCATTCTAAACTTTGAATAATTTTCTTTATTAATTCAAAAGCCAAAAGGGTCAGTCCTAAAATCCCAAGAATGAAAGAAATCCAATTTGTGGTATCGCTAAACAATCCCTTGCCCACCCACTTCGGCAAAATCTTTCCGCACTGAGGGCAAAAAAAGCAAACAGAAAGAGCGCCGATTTTAAATCCGCAATTCCTGCAAGGGATTGAAACCGCATTTTTCAAATTTGGCTCCCCATCGTGGACAGTTCAATGACTGGATTTTCGTAATGCATCTTTTGAAAAATCATCTTTACCGCCCAAAATCAAATAAATACTTTTTAGGTCCCAAAAAGCCAACAACTCAAAAACAGAGCAGATACACCTAAAGACATAAAGCCCGTATTCGCTGTTGATCGATTCCGACCGGTGAAATAATCCTAAGCAAAAAACTACTAGCCCCCAGATCAAAAAATTAATCCATAGGCAAGTAGAAACGAACTTCACCCATTTGGCATCATATCGGCTATTGAATTCAAACGTCTGGGCCATCGCAGGGCCAATCAAACCAAATTCCTTCCAATTCTTAAACCATTGGATGATGAACATCAAAAGGAAGAGCGATCCTAAAAAAATTATCCCACTCAAGAATATCCATTCAATTAAATCGGATGCTGGATTAAAAAAAGAAATGATGTGAGCCGACGCAGGAGTAAAAAATAGAACGACTGAAATTAAGCCAATAAAACCAATAAACTTAAAATCGAAGCTTTTTAATTTAAAATTTTTCTTATACCTCGTGAAATGAAGAATGGTTAAGGTAATCGCGAAGACAAGAAATACTATTTCTATGACTATGTTGATCTGTTTGCTTTGAATAACACCCCAAAATTCATTCGTTCCCATGAAATTCCTTTTTAAAACGCAAGACGAGCTTTTACCTTTTTCTTTGTCTACGATAGGTCCCCGTCGTGGACGAGCCCAACCCGGCTTCATGAAGACCCCAAATAAAGGGGTCAACATTCAACATTTTGGGGTCCTCTAAAATATTACGTGTTGGCCCTAAACCTTATTTATCTATGGGTTCATTAACTTCTTAAATTCATCAGATGATTCAAAATCCTTAAATTGAGAATCATCTTTAATTACTTGGCGGTATTTCGGGTCGATTTCGATGACTTTCTGCAGTTCCCCAACCGCTTCGGTTTTTTGGCCATTAGCCCAATAGGCTAAAGCCAGGTTGTAATAGCCCAGAACATAATCCGGTTTTGCAGTTATTGATTTTCCAAGAGTTTGGATAGCTTCTTCGTTTTTACCCAATCGAAAATAGGCGTACCCCATCAATTCATAGGCCCTGGCATTGCCCGGATCGACGTTAATGACCTTTTGGTACTCCAGAATTGCTTTCTCGAATTCCTTCTTTTTGGCTAGTTTCTCACCCGCAAGAAGAGGATTTCCATCACCTGCGGCCGGCGTATCGTCCACCACCTGGATGCAAACCCAACCTTCCGCGCTTCCTATGGGGTAAACCATTTTGGCTGTTTTCTTTTCGTCGCCGGTTTGGTTGGTGCAAGTAACATAAGCAAGTCGGCCGTCATGGATTTCTTTTGTTTCGCAGTTCGTCGTATCCATTTGATCGTTGGCGAACCCATCGCCCATCGCCAATTGGGCCTCATATGCCGCGTCTTCCCGGTAAGGTTGATGGCCTCCGCCCAATGGAAACTCGGATTCAAAATTAATGTCATCGACCTTTAGGGAGCCATCCTCCTCGACGAAGGTTATATAACCATAGTAAGTCCTGGAACTGGCCCCTGTCGTTTCCGGCGGTGTGCCGCCAAGGAACAAACCCTTGCTCATTGGTTCCTCCCCGACAAGAAGGCTCATCTCGAAAAAAACCTGCTTCCGGGCTGGATCACTCGTTGCATCCCCAGGATCATTCGAGGAATAAAGCTGAAGAAGTTTGAATTCGCCCGCGTTTCCAAAGGAATCCAAGAATTGTTTGGGTGACACTTTGGACAAATAATTTTTTGAAAGATAAGTGACGCTCTCACCCAAATCACCCTGGCCCTCCGCAATCGTTCCCATGTCGGTGAATATATTCGAGGTGCAAATGAGGTCCAAAAACTCTTTCGCCGTTTTAGTTTCCGGGCTTTCTTTCTCATCCAAGAGGGGGAATGATTCGGTTTGGTTATTATGATGTTTACGTTTTTTCATTTGGGCCGAACAAAAGCTCGGGCTCAAACAAAGGCTGACAAGGCAGATAATCCAAAACCTTGATAGTTTCATCCGATACCTCGATTTCTTAAAACTAATACTTCAAAAGAACCCGCTCAACAAAGGGGTTTTCAAATTTGCCTCCCCGTCGTGGATACGATCGAAAGCTTATTTTATATCATTCCAAGGTCACGGATGGCGCTCCGATAATGTGCTTATTTCACGGCCAATTCCCTGATCTTGGTCACGGCCCAATTGCCGCCCCCGTCATAGTAGAAGGTGATTTCCAGGGCCTCGCGCTTTTTCCAGATCACCTGCCCCGGATAGTCCGCGTCGCTCAGCTGGGTCACGTTCCCCATAACCAGGATGTCGTCCGTGGCGCGGGTCCAGCTCATCAGCCTCGGCTCCCCTATTGGCTCCCAGCCGCAGTACAACTTGTTATCCGTGAACTTATCCCGGCGCTCCTGGGAATAATATTGGGCCTCGAATTCCTTTTCATAAAACTCCGCTATGCAGTCGAACTGATCCAACCAATATTCATAATCGAGGTTGTAGCCGAAAGTGAAAATGAGCTTGGCCAGCCTCCGCGCTTGGGTTTTGCTGTCCCCCGACCTTCGTTTCACTGCATCGGGCAGGTTGGATTCAAGGTCCACCCCTGGGGGAGGCTCCTTGAACTTCGAGTTAGGAGTGAGGAGTTTGGAATTAGGGGTTGGAGAACCCGAATTCCCGCCAAAGGGCGCGTTGAAGCCCAGCCCTTTCTCCACCACCTCCACCCCCGCCACTTCCCCCTTCAATTGGGGCGAGATGGAAACGCCGTTGGAGGATAAATCGCCGTCCACGGACATTCCATGGACGGAGGAGCTCGAAACCGAGGCCAAGAGTTTCGGGTTGCTGGGCCCATTTGATCCGTTGGACCCATTTGCCTTTGCTGTATCCCCCTCACCGAATTCGACGCCCGCTCGGTCGCTTCCCACTTCGCCCTGCGGGCTATGAGAGACAGGCTGGGAGACAGGCTCCCCTACGCTCTGTGAGCTTCGGGGGGCGGGTACCGCAGGCGGATTCGATGAACTTACCGCGGGTCTCGCAAAATAGGCATACAACAAGACCCGGCCGAGGATGTGGGCGCCCCAACCGATAATGAGACTCCCCAACCAAAGGGCCAAGAAAGCCGTGAGGATGGTGGCCACGACCGGGCTTTTGATTCCCCGTTTTTGGAACCAATTGTTGACGAAGTGGAATGCCCGCAGGAACCGGGAGAACACCCCATCGGTGATCCGCCCAAAAACAAGTTTGGCCGACTTCATAAACTGATCAGCAGTAATCCAAGCCCCTATTTTTGAGGCTTGGGATATTTGGTTGGTTCCAGGGACAGGCGAAGACGAGGCAGGCGGGACGGCTTGAGCCCCCATCGCCTTGGCTGTATCCCCCTCACCCTGGCCCGTTTCCCGGCTACCGCTCACAGGGGAAACCCCCTGTGTACCCCTCAATTCGAACGGCACAAGGGGAGAGGGGTCTTGGGTGGAGCCCTGAGGCGAGGGTTGAACCGGGACTTCGTCGAGGGTGGTTAAAGGTGCGGTGGTGGCGGTCAAGGCTGAGGCTGGAGTACCGGAAGAAGGAGAATCCCCTTGCCCATTCCCTGGCTTGGCAGGCGAAACAGGCCCAACCCGTGCGGAGTTTGACTGAAAAGTCTCTGGGGTGTTCCCCGCCTTGAGCCAGGCCACCAACCTTTTCACCTCCGCCTCGGTCATGGCCTTGTCACAGGCAACCTGAAGGGCCCGACGGAACAAATTCTGGGTTTCGGCTGGAGCGGGCTGGATGGGCCCGATAGGGGCATCTCCCGACCCCCCGGCCGCGGCCTTTGTCTTAGGACCCCGCTTAAGACCCGTTCCAGGGCCCAAATCGGTCAGGCGGAACAGGGCCGTCTCGGAAACACCCCAAATTCCCTTATTATAATTATTCGGAATCCGAATAATTATTGCCCTAGTTTCCGGGTTTAGAAGAGGAAAAAGCCGGATAGCCCAATTCACCCTCTCCAAGGTCACCTTCAACCGGGCCGCCACCTGGGCTTGGGTGAGGTTTGGGTTAGCTTTTATCTCCAGCTCGATGTTTTGGTAGTCCCCCCACCAGCCCCTATCCCGGATCACATTGTCCAAACGGAGCTTTTCGGGGATTTGTTGGGGGGTCGGGGTGCGGATAAAGGCCGGAATGGCACCCCTTTTCAACCGGTCAAAGGCCCTGTACCGCAGTTCACCGGCCAGGATGACCCAGTTGAAGTCCTCCGGCTTCCAAGGCTGGCCGTCCCCCCGAAGGCGGGGGTTGTCGGGGTGGAGCGCCACCCCGGGAGCCAACGGGTTTCCCTGGTCGGGCATGACCTTGATGGGGTTTTCAAGCTCCGCCACTTCCAAATTCGAGGCCATTTCCGCTATCTCTTCCTCGGTGATGGGCGGGCCGGGGTTCTCCGGGTTGGGGCGGATGCGGTTGAGGGGGATTTGCTGGGTTCCGGGGAAAAGCTCGGGCAAGGCGGCTAGGACATCTTGGACGGATACGGACATACCGAACCTCCTTAAAGTGACCCGCACGGCTTGCCGTGCGGGAAATGGAGGTCGGCATAGCACCGATTTCGACATCCAATAACCCAAAATGAAAATCGGCGCATAGGAACCTCCAAATAAGGTAGTAACTTATTTTGGATGGTTTATGCCGGTTCAGCGAAGGATGTCAATATTCAGAAAATGTTATCAGGATAATTTATTTGTTTATTTATTGTCCGGATCCAGAGAATTCTTTCGGAAGATCAGCAATAACGAGTTTAAACATCAACCTCTAACATTAAGTTCTTTTCCATCTTTTCAATTCAAGAACGTCTACTAGTCCAAGGTGCAACTTAAACTGTTCTGCGCTTTCATCAAATCTAGCGTTGGGACTTTCATATTTAAAAACATATTCCGAGCCCCCTCCGCGCCCTCCTTTTCTTATAAATCCGATAACGGAAAATTCATAAAATCCCTTAAGAATGCTTATGGGATCACGAACATTTGGAAATGAGTCTTTTTTAGCTTCAAAGACACTCAAAAACGTCGCCTTATCAAATTGAGATGATTCAATAGCTTTAAAAATTTCAAAATAATCTTTGTAATCCTTTATATGTTTATGAATTTCGTCGTCTAACTCTTTTAAAAAATAATTTCCATACTCGCCTCGCGCCTCATGAATATCTTCATTTATAAACTTACTTTCATCGCCATCAACCAATTCACCTTTCATTTTCCGCAATTTGTATTGTTTTAGTATTTCATTTGTAAATTTTATTACATCACGTGGCCTCAAATATGTTCTATCCAAAATGTAATGGTATTTGGATTGCTTACCTGGCATTTTTTTATTTTCGTCAAAAACATCACCCCACGAAATTCCTTCCTCTAAAGAGTCTGCTAATAGTTTCAAGAATCTTTTTTCCATCAAACCCTTAAGCGTTTTTTGTGTACGCTCTGTATCCCATTCAATCAACGAAACATTGTTTTCGGTAATTTTATTTTTGTCTTCGAATTGAAGTTTGTCGTAAATGTCATTCCGCAGAAACACACAAACAAACAACTTTTGATTTTTCTGTCTCGCCGCCAAATTAATGTCCCTGGCGGCAAGTAACAAACCGATCAGTCTGCTGTAATATTCTGGATTATTAGGATCAAACCCAAGGTCTAATTCATCAAAACAAATAAAATACCGGTTTTCGGGATTCAAGCACTCAAGAATATAACTCGTTAAATTTCTGTTCACCTCTTGAATGATAACTGGGAGTTCGCTCATAGGAACACTTTCTGCTGATGTCCCTAATGTCAATGGCCCTAATTCGAAATTAAAAGCCGGTTTAAATTTTAATTTTTTTGAAGGCGTAAATATTTGAGTTAAGTCGGGGTCACGGGTCCCGTAGCTGTCTAAAATAAACTGCTCTATTTTTTCCATTACTGCCAGGCTTTTATCGTCGATAGGCAGCGATTGATCTTGGTTCAAAATAATCTTTGAAATAGTCAAAAGAACAAAATATTTCCAACTGTGTGTGTATTTATCCTGATCTGGAACTCCTATTCTTTTTTGCAAATCATGATAATTCCAGGGATAATCTGAAAATGTATGACCAACGCAAAAAACAGAATTTTTAACGCTCTTTAACATTTTCTTAAATATCGACGTCTTACCGCCACCCTTTCTTCCAACAATCAAAAATTTTCGGAAATTTATCAAATCTTCGAACGCTTCATGATCTTCAAAGCAATCCAACAAATAATCATCATTATCTGCATCTGTTCCACCAAAGTTTTCAACTTGAGTTAAATCTTTCATCTTCGCCTCATAAATTTAATTAGGAGTTATTCGGATCTTACTGAATCGGGGCTTTTCGTTAAACTTTAACCCCTTCTGTATATCAAACGCCGCTTTGGCGCTCTTGGTCTTGTGCTTCAAAAGCAGCTTGTTGACCGCGTTGAATTAGGCCTAGGCCCAAACATCAATTTACCCTATAAACCGCCCGCTTTTCCTCGGCCGTAAAGCCAATTCTTCGTTTGGTCTTTTCCGGTCCCTTCATGAGTTCCCGGATAGCGTCAAAGACCGCCTGGATTTTCTCGTCTTGGGCGCCGACCTTCTTTTCCAGGGCGTCTAGCCTGCGGGCTAAATCCTTATGGGACGCCAGCACTTCCCTCAATCGAGAAAAAGCCCTCATGATCTCAATGTTGACTTGGATAGCCCTCTTGCTCCGCAAAACGCTGGAAAGCATGGCAACACCGTGTTCAGTGAAGGCATAAGGGGCATATTTGGGGTGTTTGCCCCACTCCCCGCTTAAGGTCACAATTTGTGACCTTAAGTTTTCGAACTCTTCTTTAGAAAGTTGGAACATAAAATCCTCAGGAAATCTTTCGCCATTGCGTTTTACGGCCTGGATCAAGACCTTGGGGACAACCCCATAAAGCGAGGCCAAATCCGTGCTAAACATGACCTTTTGTCCGCGGATAAAAAATATCTTTTTTGAGACAAGATATTCTGAAACCATTTCGCTCATGTCGTTCCTCGATTTGAGGTCGCAAATTGCGACCTCAAAAGCTCTTTTTCTAAGGTCACAAATTGTGACCTTAAGATTTCAAGTTTTCGCATTCCACGAGGGACACCCTAAACAAAAAAGGCCCCGGCTTTTTTATCTAAACTGAGATTGCCACGGGCCAAACCTATCCCCTATTCGGGGATAACGCCCTCGCAATGACAGCGATTTAAAGTTTTAGATCCTTCCGCTGAACCGGGGCGGAGGCGATTTCGTTGGCTAGTTCCGCCATGGCCTCTTGGGCCTCCAGGATTTCGTCCAGGGAAAGACGGGCCCACCGGTCGAGTTGCCTGCGGCGGTGGCCTTCCCAGGTGGTGCTTTCCCAGTCCACAGCGTCCAATGGAAGGTTGGGATCGGGGCTCATGATTTTTCCCTCCGGCGCAAATCGTCGATATCGGCCATGTCCTTGGGACGCCCGGCCGCTTTTTTCATCTTCAGGAGGCTTTCCAGGGAAACGAAGCGGACCTCCTCTTCCCCCATGCCCTTGACCAGGGCCCTCGGATATTCGTCGTCAAACACGAAAGGCTCCTCGGCGAAGACGTCCACGCAAGTTTCCTTGTGCGCGTCGCTGTAAAATTCCAGGACCCTCATTCCCTTTTCTTCCACCCATTTTTGCCTCGTTTTCCGGTCCGCGAAAGCCCCGGCGGTCACGGGGATGATGGGTTGATAACCAAGGGAAGCCAGGACGGCGAAGGCCTTTCGTATGTTTTCAGGCTCCAATTGAACGACCAAATCCATGTCGGCGGTGAACCGAAGCACGCCGTGCGCGTTCACGGCGAGCCCGCCAGCCACCAGATAACGGACCCCGCCACGATTGAGGGACCTCAAAACGTCCTGGACGCTGCCTTTTTTCATGGGGCTATTTTACACGGTTTTTTCGGGTCCAAAGGGCTCCTGGGCCGTAATTCAAACCGGCCCTTCCTTTACCCCACACCAAGCTACCGCCTTTTGCTTGGCAGGGTTAAAGCTTCAAACCCTTTTGAATATCAAACGCCGCTTTGGCGCTCTTGGTCTTGTGCTTCAAGAGCAGCTTGTTGACCGCGTTGAGGTAGGCCTTGGCCGAGGCCTCGATGACGCTTTTGAAATTCATGATCAAAGCTTCAATTTTTTATGCTTCGCCTTGCCGCTTTTTGTTTTTTTCCGGGCCTCGTCCAGTTCCTCACGAAGTTTGCGGCCAGGTGGCGTTACCTTCCATTTGGTTTTTATCTGAACCTTGGGGATGACACGGTGCATAAATTCGTCAAAGAGTGGCACGGTAAAGGCCAAATCCCCATGGGACGGACTGTAAATCATCCCTTTTTTAATCAAGCTAGCGCGCATCGGCCCAAGGGTGCTGATCTCTCTACCGAAAGATTTGGCCGCATCCGCCGTCCGATAGGGTCCGGGTCCTAAATCGGCCATCGCCCGGAGAAAATCTTTTTCCTTGGGACTCAAGCGGTCAAATCGAACCCGGAAAAAACTGTGATCAAGATTGTTGACTACGGCCGGGGTGGCTTCCCGCACGATTTTCAGTGTAATGAGCGAGGTGGCGGCATGATTCCAGGATCGATAACCCCACTCCTGAATAAAATAGGGATAGCCTTTAGTCAGTTTGAAAATTTCCGCCAATGCGTCAACCTTGAACTCCACCTTTTCCTTATTAACGGGTTCCTGGAGAGCCTTGGCGGCGTCATCCGCCGACAAGGGGCCCACATCGGGAAAACTAAAAAGCCTTTCGGTGTAGGACTTAGACTCACCAGCCAGGCCCGGAAGTATAGGAAGGCCCGCCCCGACCAGGACCAAGGGCAATTGGCGTTGCTGCATCCGGTGCATGGCCATGATCAGTGCGCTCAGTTCGACCTGGCTGAAATATTGGATTTCGTCGATAAGGACGCATACGGCTGCTTTCTGTTCGGTCGCCGCTTCGGCAACCGCCTCAAAAAGATGCGGCAGGTCCACCTCCAAATCGCCGCTGTCGGCGGTCCCTTTTTCGGGTTCCACGCCGATTTCCAGTTCATAATCGCCTTGTTTCAACTTCAAGGAGCCAATAAAGCTTCTTAAAACCCCGATTCCTTTCCGGACCTTCTGTTTTGCTCCCTCGACACGGTCCAAGTCATACAGCAATCGTCTCAACTGGGGAGCCAAGAGCGCCCCCAGGGGCTTGTCCTCATGTGCTTCGATTTGGATGGTCCGATAGCCTTGTTCCCTGGCTATTTTCTCGATCTCATTTAAAAGGACGGTTTTCCCGACCCCCCGGAGCCCCGTCAAGAGAAGGCTTTTTTCCGGACGTTTTTGGCGGACGCGGCCCAGGAGGATTTTTGCCTGCTCGAGGATTCCATCGCGGCCAACCAGTTCCGGTGGCGGGGAACCCGCTCCCGGTGAAAAAGGGTTTTTGATCTTATCCATTTAATTTTCCGATTCTTAATTTTATATATAATTATACATATTTATAAACGAATAAATGTATAAATATGTATATATGTGTATAAAGATTTCTTCGTTCGATTTTACTTTTTTGGGTTAAAGTTTTAGACCCTTCTGGATATCAAACGCCGCCTTGGCGCTCTTGGCCGTGTGCTTCAACAAGAGCTTGTTGACCGCGTTCAGGTAGGCCTTGGCCGAGGCCTCGATGACGTCGGTGGAAACGCCCCGGCCGTGGGCCTCGTCGCCGTTGACGGCGACCGTCACCGTCACCTCGCCCTGGGCGTCCTTGCCCTGGGTCAAGGCCTTCAAGGCGTAGTTCTCCAGCTTGCCCTTGAAGCCCGTGGCCCGGTCGATGGCGTTAAACACCGCGTCCACCGGCCCGTCCCCCGTGGCGGCCTCCTCGCTCTCCTCTTCGCCCTTCTTGAGCTTCAAGGTGGCGGTAGGCAAGGTGGTGGTCCCCGCCGAGGTATGCAGGTAGGTCAACTGGTAGATTTCCCGCGACGAGGCGATCTTTTCCTCGATCAGGGCCTCGATGTCCTCGTCATAGACGCTCTTTTTCTTGTCCGCCAGGTCCTTGAACTTGGCGAAAAGGCCGTCAATGGCCTCGGGCGGCAGGTTGTACCCCAGGTCCTCCAGCCTTTTCTTGAAGGCATGGCGGCCGGAGTGCTTGCCCAGGACCAGACGGCTTTCCGGCACGCCGATGGATTCCGGCGTCATGATCTCGTAGTTCTGGCGGTACTTGAGCATGCCGTCCTGGTGGATGCCGCTCTCATGGGCGAAGGCGTTGTTGCCCACGATGGCCTTGTTGGGCTGGATCATGAACCCGGTGAGGGTCGAAACCAGCCGGCTGGTCTTGTAGAGCTCCTTCGTGTCGACGCCGGTATGGTAGGGATAGAGGTCGTGCCGGGTCTTCAAGACCATCACGATCTCCTCCAGGCTGGCGTTGCCCGCCCGCTCGCCGATTCCGTTGATGGTGCATTCCACCTGCCGGGCGCCGCTTCTTATGGCCGAGAGGGAGTTGGCCACGGCTAGCCCTAAGTCGTTATGGCAGTGCACCGAGATGACGGCCTTGCCGATGTTGGGCACCCGGTTTTTCAGGGTGGCCACCATGTGGCCGTACTCGGTGGGGATGGCGTAGCCTACGGTGTCGGGCACGTTGACCGTGCGGGCCCCGTTCTTGATGGCCGCTTCGATCATGCGGCACAGGAAGTCCAGGTCGGACCGGGAGGCGTCCTGGGCGGAAAACTCCACGTCGTCGGCGAAATTGCGGGCGCACTTGACCGCGTCCGCCACGGCCGCCAGGGCCTCCTCGCGGCTCTTGCGGAAAAGGTGCTTCAGGTGAATGTCGGACGACGAGATGAAGGTATGGATGCGGCGGCGGCGGGCGCTCCTCAGGGCCTTGGCGCAGGCCTCGATGTCCTTGCGCATGGCGCGCGACAAGCCGGCCACCACGGTCTTCTTGAGGGTCTTGGCGATCTTCTCCACGGCCTCGAAGTCCCCGGGCGAGGCGGCGGGGAAACCCGCCTCGATGATGTCCACGCCCAGTTTTTCCAGTTGGGCAGCCACTTTCATCTTTTCCTCGGTGTTCAGGCTGGCGCCGGGGGCCTGTTCCCCGTCCCTCAGGGTGGTGTCGAAGATGTAGACGCGTTCTTCATTTTGGTTTTTCTTTTGGGTGCTCATGATGGGTTCCTCGTTTTTCGGTCAATTAAAGTGATTATCTCTCACCACGAAGTAAACCAATGGTTTTTCAAGACGTTTTTGACTTACTTTGTGTACTTTGTGCCCTTTGTGGTAAGAGTTTGGGTTTTGAAATGACTTCCAGTTTGGTGGACTGGTTCTTTTTAAGTTCGGTTTTTTTGAAAATTTTTCGGGTCAGGGCACGGAGGATGCCCCACAAGAGGTAAAAGGTCAGCAGGGCGAAGGAGGTGAATTCCATCGAGTAGATCAGGAAAAACACGCCCAGGATGATGAAGGCGAAGGTCCAGGGCTTCACCGTCTCCCAATTCCATTTCTTCAGGCTGGGGTAGCTGATGGTGGAGACCATGACCATGGCGATCAGCACCGTCATGAGGGGGATCAGCGTCAGTTCCACGAAACCCACGTGTTCCTCGTACCAATTCATGACCGGGTTCACCACGATCTTCTTCTCGTACCACCCCTCGTAATGGGCGAAGAGCACATAGCTGGCCAGCAGCCCCGCCGCGGCCGGGCTGGGCAGGCCCGTGAAATGGCTTTTTTCCTCCACCTGGGCCTGGACGTTGAACCGGGCCAGGCGGATGGCCGTGCAGACGATGTAAAGCAGGGTGATGGAAAGCCCGGCGCCCAGCAGGGGGATGTAGCGCAGCACCGACAGGTAGATCAGCAGCCCCGGCGCCACGCCGAAGCTGATGAGGTCGGAGAGGCTGTCGAACTCCATGCCGAACTTGGTGGACGTGCCGGTGGCGCGGGCCACGAAACCGTCGGTGAAGTCCATGAAGGCGGCGATGATGATGAGCTTGGCCGGCCAAACGAAGGGGATCACGTTCTCACCCGCCAGGGACAGGGACAGCGAGTCGTTCATGGCGAAGACGATGGCCAGCAGGCCCAGCACCATGTTGGAGGCCGTGAGCAGGTTGGGCAAAAGGAAAATGGATTTGCGCAGCCGCGCGTTGAAGGGCCTCTCCGCGCCCGCCGCTTGGGTTCTTGGTTTAATCACAGCCATCACAGTACCTCATTATTAAAAACCGCCGTCATTGCGAGCCTCGAATCTTGAGGCGAAGCAACCCCAGTTTATGGGTGGTTTTCGCCTTAGCCTTTAATTTTTTGGAAAGGCGTATTTAAACTGAGGTTGCTTCGTCATAAACACCCGCCTATCCGGCGGGCATTCCTCGCAATGACAGCTATTTCAATTCCCCGAGGATGGTGACTCCCGCCCTCACCTGGTCGCCCCGTTTCACCGAGGGCTTGAAGCCCTTGGGCAGGAACACATCCACCCGCGACCCCAGCAAGATCCGGCCGATCCTATGGCCCCGGACGATGCGATCCCCTTCCCGCGGGGTGGTGCGGACCCTGCGGCACAGGAAACCCGCGATTTGCTTCACGACCATCGTCCCGGCGCTTTTCCCCTTTTTTCCGGGAACCTTTAAATCCACCACCAAATGGGCCTGCTCGTTCACCAGGTCGGCCTTGTCCTCGTAGGCGGCCATGAATTCGCCGGGATGGTAGTCCTTCTTCACCACCTTGCCGTCGTAAGGCGCCCGCTGCACGTGGTTGTTGAGCGGGTTCATGAAAATGGCGATGTGGACCGAGGGTTTTTTCAAATAAAACTTCTCCACCGCCTTCTTCAACACCACCACCTTGCCGTCCGCCGGGGCCAGTACCTCTTGGGGCTTCAGTTCCCGCTCCGGATGCCGCTCGAAGTCCCGGAAAAAGTTGAGGACCAGCGCCGCGACCGCCAACACCGCCGCGCCCGGGACGATCAGGAACCAGTTCCCCCAGTGGAAACCGCCCAGAAGTAAGGCCCACCCCCCCACCAGAGCGGGAAGGAACATCCCCCAGGTTTCCGGCATAAACGGTAACTTCATAAATTCCCTTGAACCACTAAGACACTAAGGGCACAAAGAACGGATAAAATCTTTGATTCCCAAAGCCTTACTTAGTGCCCTTTGTGCCTTTGTGGTTAATTGGTTTTATTTTTTCATCCAGCTAAACATGCTCCGCACCTGCCTGCCCACCCGCTCGATCAGGTGTTCCGAGTCCATTTTCAGGACCGAGTTGTAAAGGGGCCGGTTGGCCTGGTTTTCCAGGACGAATTCCTTGGCGAACATGCCGGTCTGGATCTCGCTTAAGATCCGGGTCATTTCCCCGCGGGTCTGGTTGTTGATAATGCGCCGTCCCCGGGTGATGTCGCCGTACTTGGCGGTGGTGGAAATGGCGTCCCGCATGCCGGTGATGCCCTTCTCGTAAATAAGGTCCACGATCAGTTTGACCTCGTGCAGGCACTCGAAATAGGCCACTTCCGGCTGGTAGCCGGCGCCCACCAGGGTCTCGAAACCGGCGCGGATGAGCTCCGATAACCCGCCGCAAAGCACCACTTGTTCGCCGAACAGGTCCGTCTCGGTCTCTTCCCTAAAGGTGGTTTCCAAGACCCCGGCGCGGGTGGCGCCGATGGCCTTGCCGTAGGCCAGGGCCAGTTTCAAGGCGTTGCCCGTGGCGTTCTGGTGGATGGCCACCAGCGCCGGCACGCCCTTGCCGTCCACGTAGGTGGTGCGCACCAAATGGCCCGGCCCCTTGGGCGCGATCATGAACACGTCCACGTCCGCGGGCGGCACGATCTGGCCGAAATGGATGTTGAAGCCGTGGGAGAACATGAGGGCCTTGCCCGCCTTGAGGGACGGCAGCACGTCGTTGCGGTAAAGCGCCCCTTGCAGGTCGTCCTGGATGAGGATCTGGATGATGTCGGCCTTGGCCGCCGCTTCCTTGGAGTCGTGGGCCTCGAAGCCGTCCGCCTTGGCGGCCGCCTTGGTCTTCTCGGAGCGCGCCCCGATGATGACCTTGACGCCCGAGTCCTTGAGGTTCAGGGCCTGGTTTCGGCCCTGGTTGCCGAAGCCCAAGACCGCGACGGTCTTCCCTTTCAGCGCGTTGAGATCAGCGTCCTGCTCGTAGTAAATCTTCGGTGGCATCTTCTTCTCCTTGTTCTTTTAATCTTGGTTTAGCTGTTACCTGTCAGCCGTCGACTGTGAACTGCCTTTTAAAGATTGGATTGTCCGGCCTTGCCGGCCTTCACCCTCACCTTCACTTCTTCCTCTTCCGCGACCTTTTTGCCCCGGGAAATGGCCACTTCGCCGGTGCGAACCATTTCCAGCACGCCGTAGTTCTTGAGGAGCTCCACCATGGCGTTGATCTTGCTCTCCTTGCCCGTGACCTCGATGATGAAGCTCTTCAAGGCCACGTCCACGATCTTGCCGTCGAAGCACTGGACGATCTCCATGACCTGGCTTCGCGTGTGGGGCTCGGCCTTGACCTTGACCAGGGCCAGGTCCCGGCCGATGAAATCCTCGTTCGTCAGGTCGATGACCTTGATGACGTCCACGAGCTTGTTGAGCTGCTTTTCCACCTGGTCGATAACCCGCTCGTCGCCCTTGACCACGATGGTCATGCGGGAGACCTTGGGGTCGTCCGTGATGCCCACCACCAGGCTGTCGATGTTGTAACCCCGGGCCGAGAAAAGGTTGGAGACGCGGGACAAAACCCCCGCGTGGTTGTGGACGAGGACGGATATGGTGTGCCGCATGGTTTTCGCCTTTCTTTACCAAATTCTATGAACCACCAAGGCACCAAGGGCACCAAGAAAATCATTAAATTTTATTCTTAGTCATCTTTCGCTGTTCTTGGGCCCTTGGTGCCTTGGTGGTTCAACCGCCTTTAGTTTTTAAAGATGGACCTGGGTGGGCTTCTGGGGGCCCTTGGCGCGCTCTTCCGCCGCCTTTTGCTTCTCGTGTTCCTTGGAAAGCACGATGTCCTTCACCGCTTTGCCCGCCGGGACCATGGGATAGACGTGCTCCTCGGCGTCCACCACCACATCCACCAGGTAGGGCCCC
>JASHNQ010000111.1 GCA_030041545.1 candidate division FCPU426 bacterium
GGGCGGCCAAGGGAAATCCGTAAGCCGCCGGAGGAGAGGTTGTCGGAAAGCCGTATGATCGAAAAGGTCACGTACGGTTTGAAGAGGGGGCGCTGGAAACGAAGTGATGAGGGAACCTCGTTGGGGCACGGAACCGGAAACGGGGAAACAGATCAAGGGTCCCTCTGCACACCACCGCGCCAGTGCTCTACTCTACAAGTTTTTGGTGGAGGAGAGGTAAATACAATGTTTTTCAACCCCGCCTTGACTGCCCTTATTTACTGTATATACTAATAATATGAAATTTGAATGGGACTCCGCAAAGGACGCAGCCAATTTTAAGAAACACGGCGTCCCCTTCAAAACTGCCATTACAGCCTTTGACGATCCTTGGGCCTTGGTGGCGCCCGATCCAAAGCATTCAACAACCAAGGAAACCAGGGAATGGCTGATTGGGGAAGCTGACGGTGGAAAGGTTTTGGTGGTGATTTTCACCAAACGCTTACAGGGCCAAGTCTACCGCATCATCAGTGCGAGGCCGGCAAGCCGCAGGGAAAGGAAAAATTATGAAGAACTCAAATGAATTTCCGTTTCACAAGGCGAGGAGGTTGACCCCCGGAGAAGTCGAGAAACACCGGCATGCGATTGAGCACGCTACTGGAAAACCACGCCGCCCGCGGGGCCGCCCGGCCAAGCATCCCGCCGAACGCCATTTAGCGATTTCTATCCGCCTTAATCCAAAAGCCCTGGCCTGGGCCAAGAGGATAGCCCGCCAAAGGGGTGTCGGATACCAAACTATCATCAATGAAGCTTTGTTGAGCAAGGCTGTCGGGAGTTAGTTCTGAGAGCCTTATGATTGTCCACGACGGTGCGTCCAGGAAAGGCGGGAGTGTTCAGCAGGAGACAGACCTGCATGGGTAATAGCCAAAGCCCATTAGCGAGGATGGCGGCTAAGAGGGAAACCGACTAGCTGAAGCCCATCCGTGAAGCCGTCCATGGGATGGTGAGCGAGTCACCAGGCCGTAACGAAAGTGAAGGCACAGGTGGCCCCGAAAACAATAGCCCCAGAGGCCGAATCCTCCGTCGTGGGATGAAGGCAACATGGAACAGCGGCCAGATGGCCAATGCGCTGGAACACTCTGGCGGGGTGCTAGCCACGGCATGAGGACAAGGACACATTGAGCAACTGGAGAGACCCTCCTTGCCCCAGGTAGAAATACTTGGAAAAAAAAGGTAGGCCGTATAACCCGACGCGGGAAAGCGGTCGAAGGCAAGAGGGAGTAGGATGGGTTAAAAGTAGCGAGGAAGCGGAGTAATGTCCGTGGAGCGAAGTAACCCTGCTGTTGTTGAATCTTCCGGCAAAAAGGGAGGCGGGGACGGCCTGAGAAAACCGTCCATTAGTCCGCAAGACCTGAGACGGGAGATATATGTTAAGGGGAAGGCTGAGTCGGCTGGGACAGGTGGAGTAGGAGAAGGTTCCTAGGTGAACCATACCTGAAAGCACTGCCGGTTTCGATAAGTCCCATAAACCTTACCACGAAGGCAACAGGAGAGCGCAATGCGGGAAATCCGCACGTTGCGTTCGAGGCGGCGGGGGCTGGAAACGGAGCCAAAGAAAGCTACCGCGCCAGTCCTCGACCTTACGGGGCCCATCGTGGACATAAAAATGTACGGTATAGTTCCGTACATATGGTATATTGAATGTGGAGGTGGTGACCATGACGAAAGCCCTAAAAACCAAGGAAGAACGCATCGAACTTCGAGTAAGACCGCAAGATAAGCGGTTGCTGGAGAAAGCGGCTCAAGCCCAAGGTTTAAGCCTTAGCTCCTATCTTGTAACACGATCTCTTCATGCGGCGCAGGAAGACGCAATCCCGGTTAAAACCTATGTTCCACCCAAGCGGGATGTGGACTTATTTTTAAGGCTTCTGGAAAACCCTCCCGCGCCTAACGACAAGCTTAAAGCGGCGGCACGGCGTTACCAAAAAGAAATGTCGTAATTCACCGTTATGACAGGCCCAAAATGGAAGTTTGTGCCTATCACGGAAAAACCGAACCTTGAAGCTTTTGATTGCGGCATTCCCGAACTCAATGACTACCTCAAAAAATACGCGGGCCAGAATCACCGCAAGGGCTTGGGAAGTACTTATGTCCTCATTCCCGCCGACGGAGAACCGTTCGCGGCCGGTTATTACACCTTGAGTATGGCTCAGGTGGAATTGGGTTCTTTAGCCGAATCCCAGCGCAAAAACCTTCCGAAATACCCGGTTCCTGCGGTCCGTTTGGGACGTCTTGCCGTTGACCGTAAATGGCAAGGAACTGGTTTAGGGGAGATATTGTTAGTGGATGCTATCCATAGGGCTGTAGCCGCCGTCCAATCGGTGGCCGCGAAGTTTATGATCGTGGATGCCAAAAACAAAAAGGCCGAGGAGTTTTACCTACGGTACGGGTTTCATCCCTTTGAGGGCGGCTCGCACTCACTAGCGGCAGCCATTGATACATTAAAAGAACTTTTCACGAAATGATTCGCTAGGTTTGTCCACGATGGGGAGCCATCGTGGACAACCAAAAATGATAAAGGGATCGATTTTTCAACGGGAAACGGCTTTAAAACACAGAGCCGAAAGTTTTGGGCCAAACCAATACAAGTTGAACCCCCCGAAAATGCGCCCTACAATAAACTTAACGATGGTTAAGAACCCCCAAAAATTCAAGAAACACGCTGAAAACGCAACCCGGGCTTCCCTGCGAAAGCTTTCGTTAAAGGAAGGCGTCCGTCTGGGGGAAAACCTCATACGGGCCGCCTTCCATGCCAAAAACTTCCGCATGCGCCGAGACAGCCCCATGGCGCTTTCCTTTTATGTCCATCAATCCCATTGAGTCGGCCTTCCACGAACTGATCGTCCTTCTCAAGGAAACCAAAACGGATTACCTCCTGATCGGGGGCTTGGCGGTCCTGGCCTCGGGTCAGCCGCGAATGACGCAGGATATCGACCTCATTTTATTCATCGAAAAGGAGGGTTTGCCCGCCTTCCTCAAAAAAGCCGGAAAAAAATTCCGGGTCAACCCCCAAAAAGCCATTTATGGGGCTAAGACGAGGGGGGCTTTTAGCATCGCTTTTCAGAAGGTGCCCGTGGACGTGATTATCGCCTCCACCGAATTGGAACGTTCCGCTTTGAGCCGGAAGGTTTCTTTGAGACTTTTTGGAAAGAGGGTCCACTTTCCATCGCCTGAAGATCTTATCCTTTTAAAGCTTATTCCGGGAAGGACGAAAGATTTGGCGGACGTCGAAGCCATTGTGGCCCGGCAGGGTCCCGCCCTCGACAAAAAATACCTTCGCCGGTGGGCCGAAAAAATCGGGGATATGGCCGAGGACATGCGGATACTGCGGCAATTGAAAAGTTTGAAAGCGATCGAGGGCTGACCATGGGACCGGGCCCATATCAACCGTTTTGAGATGATTTACCTGTCCACGACGGTGGCCCATCGTGGACAACTCCTTTCGATGGGGAAAGGAATATTAAATTATCTGATGGAGGACGTGAAGGCCAAGAACGGGAACGCGTTCGCGTTCTTGGGTGGGAACGGTCGGCGGAAACCGCATAGGAAAGACCCCAGTGGATGACCACGATGGGAGAGGTTTTTTACCCGGGGCCTGTCAACCCGGAATGGGGCCTTAAAGCGTCATAATCCCGTTGAAAGGGGCGCAGGTTTTTTTCCCCGACAACCCTTATTTTTTCCACTCTTCAACGGCGGATGGATATGTCCCGAAAAATCATTTTGATTTGGGTTGGATTGGCCTTTTGGAGCTGCGCTTTTGCCGTTCGTGCCCAAGAGCATCCCAGGGGCGCCCATGGGGATGTTGAGACTGACAGCTATTACGCGGGACTTGAGAATTATTTCCGGCTGACGAAATCCGACTTGGCCGACAACCTCGGCCATGGCGCGGCGGAAGAGGAGGTTCCCGTGGCCCTGTTCATCGCCCGGCGGACCGGGTTGGACCCCGACTCCGTATGGTCGGTCCATGACAGCGGCCTGACATGGATGCAGGTCGCCTGGCATTTCAAACTAAACCCCTGGATCTTTTACACCCCCCTTCCGCAGAAAACCGTGGAGAAAACACCTTACGAGAAGGCCTATGGGCTTTATTTTTCCAGGAAGGACAAGGTCAACCTGAGCGACGCGGACCTGGTGAATTTGGTGAACCTCAAATTCATTTCCGAGCAATACAACTGCCCGCCGGAGGAAGTGGTCCGGTCGCGGGCCGACGGAAAGAGTTTCCGGGAGATCAACGACCGCTATTGGGGCCGGAAAGACATCCCCCAATGGGATGTGGATATCCCCGGGATGAACCCGAGCCCCACACCGGGAGCGGGGCCCGGCACGGGCCGACAGGGACACCACCACAGAGGAGAGGGAGGAATGGGTGGGGGAGGCGGGTCCCCTCCCTCCGGCGGGGCCGATTCCAATTAAAACCTAAAACAGCCTCTCACCACGAAGGGCACAAAATACACGAAGTTGGATCTTTTATTCCTGCTTTTCGGCCTTACTTTGTGTGTTTTGCGCCGATTCACCTTAAAAGGAGTTAATGAAAACTGCGTCACCCTCATTACCTTATTCGGGCTTCGCCCGACAACCAAAGGGAAATGAGGGTAACCACTTTATGGAAGGTCGGCATGTGAACTTTGTGGTAAGAGTGTGGCGGTTTTGTTACAAGTTCTGAGCGTGAGGATCCTTCCGGCATTCTTTTCCCTGGCCCGGAAGGGAAGGCTCAATCGTCTGTAATTCCATGAGCAAAACCCTTTCCCAACCCAGCCCAGTGGAACAACCGGTGAAACCCGCCACGGAAAAGTGGCTGCTGGGCGGCATTTTTCTTTTGGCCCTGGCCCTGCGCCTTTTCGGCTTGGACAAGAACGGCTTTTGCAACACTTATTACGCCGCGACGGTCCGAAGCATGCTGGTGAGCTGGCACAATTTCTTCTTCGATTCCTTCGACCCCATGGGCTATGTCACGGTGGACAAACCCCCGGTTGCCTTTTGGGTTCAGGCTATCTTTGCCAAGCTCTTCGGCTACAAGGTTTTTGTCCTGATCCTTCCCCAGGTCCTGGAGGGACTTTGCTCCATCGGCTTGCTTTATTACCTGGTCCGCCGCCGTTTCGGCGCGGGAGCGGCCCTTTTGGCGGCTTTGGCCATGGCTTTTTGCCCCATCGCCGTGGCCGTGGACCGTTACAACAACACGGACGGTTGCCTGGTGATGATCCTGCTGGGGGCCGCCTGTTTCATCACCTGGGCCGCCGAGCAAGCCAGCCTTAAGCATTTGCTGGTTTCCATGCTGTTGGTGGGCATCGGTTTCAACACCAAGATGGTGGTGGCCTTCATTGTCCTGCCGACCTTTTACCTGCTTTATTTCTTGGGCGCCCCGGCCCCGTGGAGGAAACGGTTCCTCCATCTCGCCTTGGCTTCCGTTGTCCTGGCCGGCGCCTCCCTGGCTTGGCCCCTGGCTTTCGACTTTACCCCACCCGGCCAAAGGCCCTTCGCGGGAAGCACAGAGGATAATTCCATGATCAGCCTGTCCCTGGGCTGGAACGGCTTGAACCGGGTCATCCGGGGCTGGGGAAGGGGCCGCCTCCCCCACGCCGCCGTCACTCCCACGGCCTCCCACCCACCCACCGGGGCAACCCCGGCCCCCAGCGGAACTTCCCCCCTTTTCCAAACCGCCCAGGCGGTGTCGAACGGGACCGGACCTAATCCCGCCGCCGGAAATCCGGGAGCCTGGCCCCCGCCGGGCCGCCGGGGACGGCAGGGCCGGCCAAACTTTATGGGTGGAAGGGGCCCTGGCTTTTTCAGGCTGGCGGATTCCAATTTGGCCGGGCAAATGGGCTGGTTCCTACCCCTGTGCCTGATTGGTTGGCTCATCCAAGCCCGAAGGGAAAAACGGAGCCTGCCCCTATCCGCTTCCCAACAGCCCCTCATCCTGTGGGGTGGATGGTTTTTGACGTACTGGGCCGTTTTCAGCTTTATGCAGGCGGGACCCCACCCCTATTACCTGGTCATGCTGGCGCCGGCCTTAAGCGCCATGGCGGGCATCGGCGTCCAGGCCCTTTGGCGGGACTTCACCCAAAACCCCTCCAGCCGCGTGCTGCCCCTTTCGCTTTTGGCGGCCGGGGCCTGGCAGGCGTTCATCGTTTCCGATTACCCCGACTGGGGAGCCTGGCTGATTCCCGGCCTCTTGATCGGCCTGGCCCTTGCCTTGACCGGCTTTGCCCCGCTGGGCGACCCGGACCGGAAACCGTGGCCTGGGGCCTGGGAAAAAAGATCCTTCGCCTTGGGCCTCTGTGTGTTGTCCTTGTGCCCTTTCGCCTGGGCCCTCACTCCCGTTTTGGGAAGGGGAAATTCGGTGCAAGCCAGCCCGGATTTGATCAGCGGGGACAACGGCGGCGGGCGGTTTGGCGGGGGTGGGGCGGCCAACAACGTGAACACCGACAAGCTCCTGGACTTCCTGAGGGCGAACTACCACGGGGAAAAATACATGCTGGTGGCCCAAAACAGCATGTCGGTTTCCCCCTTGATCATCCGGGACGGGGCGCCGGTCATCGCCTTGGGCGGTTTCATGGGCGCGGACCCAACCTGCACCTTGGAACAGTTCGAGCGCATGGCCAAGGAAGGCCAGTTCCGCTACGCGCTGGTGGGCGGCATGGGCGGGGGCAATCCCGCGCCCCAAGCCGCCAACGGCCGCGCGGATAGGGCCGCGGCAAGGACCCCCGGGGCCGGCGGTCCCAACCCGCCCGGTGGATGGGGAGGTTTCGGGTTCGGCAACCCGCGCGGCTTCCAGGCGGAGATCGCCCAGTGGGTGCGCGAGAATGGAAAACCGGTGGAACCCCACCTGTGGCGCGTCGTGGATCCCCGCGAGGCCAACGCCAATGCCCCCCCGGCGGGCAACGGCTTCCCGAACGGCTTTAGGGGACGCGGGGGAGGCCAGCAGCTTTACGACCTGCGGCCTTCCAGCTAAGCAGTATGAAAGCAAAATATACGTTGATTTTTCTTTCGGCTTGGGCCGCCCTTGCGCCGACGGCGTGGGGTGGGCAGCTCCTGAACGCCGACGGAAGCCTGTCCAGCGACTTCCTGGACATGAAACCGGATCTAGGCCAAAAAATGACCCCCATGAAGGTCGCCCAAAGCGGCGACTTCCTAGCCCTCCTGAAGGATGCCAAGTCGCCGGACGAAAAAGATTGGACAACCGCGGTCGGGCGGTTGGGGGATCTCGGCATCTATCTTCACGTTAGCTTGGAAGACCGTGAGCGGTTGGGGGACAAAAATGACGTTCAAGCGGGCGCGGATATCGATGCGGAGACAAGATGTAAAGACTGCGTCGTGAACCTGGAGGTGGGCCCCATTTCGTCCGGGGATCCAAGGTTCACCGTAGTGCGAACCCTGGATGACGTTTATCTCATCGACACCCAGGCCCAACCCATGAGGGCCTGGTATTTAGGAAATGAGAAAGGCCGGGAAGGGATCACTTTCACAGGCGTGGTCAAGATGGACGAGGATCATTTCCGGTTCGTCGACGAGGATGAGGGCGAACAAGAGGGGTCCCCAGCTTACCGGACGGTGGAGGTGCATGACGTGGATTTCCGCAGCCGGCGACAAATCCTCACGCGGGGGTTTCTCCCGCAGGGCCTCGACAACGACGGAATTCAGGGACTGGTTGTCCCCCAGGAAGTGGCTACGGGAGTTGATTGGTACTGGATATTTTCCTTTGGAAAGGACGGCTGGGTGGATGAGAGCGACGCCAACGATGGAATCTATCAAACGTTTATCAAGCAACTGTTGGAGGCGGGTTTCAGGAAGGCTGAATCGGTCCTGGAGAAAAAGGAATGGAAAGCCTTGATCAAAGTGGCGAAGGCCGGGGGAAGGACGGCCTACCCCAAAAAGGTGAACCAACCGGTGGCCCCTTAACTTCCCCCGGGGAAGGCTTTCGGTGGTCTTGCGGGATGAATTGAAAAGCCTGGCCGACAAACCTCCAAGGCTGTCCGCGAGACGGCCGAAGCGACCCGCCCACTATGCGAACTCACCGTGGACAGGTGAAAAATGGCATTTATAATCCTTGGTTAAGGAACCGTAAATGCCAATCCTCGACATGCCGCTTGCGAAGTTAAAGACTTACATGGGAACTAATCCTAAACCCAAGGATTTCGACATTTATTGGGAAAAGGCCCTCAAGGAAATGCGGGCGGTAGACCCGAAGCCCCGCATGGTTCCCAACCAAACCATCCAAGCGCCCTACGCCGATTGTTTCGACCTCTACTGGACGGGGGTGGGAGGCGCGAAAATCCACGCCAAGCTCCTGCGGCCTAACCCTTCGACGGGTTCGACAGGCTCACCGCAGGCGGGTTCGACAAGCCCTTCGAGAGCCTCAGGGCAAAATAATCAGGCCATGAGCTTATCGAATGGCTCACCGCAGGCTCACTCCCCTCGCTCAGGGCAAGCCAAAGGGCCGGCCCTCCTTATTTTCCACGGCTACAGCATGTCCTCGGGCGATTGGAGCGACAAGCTGGGTTACGTGGCGGCCGGGTTCACGGTGGCGGCCATGGATTGCCGGGGACAGGGGGGCTATTCGGAAGAAACGGGAGGCGTCCGGGGCACCACCCTGCGGGGGCATATTATCCGGGGTTTAGACGACGAACCCGAACGCCTGCTGTTCCGCCAGATCTACCTGGATACGGCCCAAATGGCCCGCATTGTCATGGGACTCCCCGGCGTGGATCAAAACCGGGTGGGGGCCATGGGGGGCAGCCAAGGCGGGGGGCTCACTTTGGCTTGCGCCGCTTTGGAACCCCGGGTCCGGAGGATCGCCCCCTGCTATCCCTTCCTTTCGGACTACCAAAGGGTCTGGGACCTAGACTTGGTCAAGGATGCCTATGAGGAACTGGCCTACTTTTTCCGAAGTTTCGACCCCCTTCACGAGCGGGAAAAGGAGATTTTCACCCGACTGGGGTACATCGACGTCCAGCACCTGGCGCCCCGCATCAAGGCGGAAACGCTGATGGCCATCACGCTGCAGGACGCCATTTGCCCCCCTTCCACCCAGTTCGCGGCTTTCAACAAGATCAAGGCCAAGAAGCATACGGCCCTTTATCCCGATTACGGCCATGAGTATTTGAGGGAATGGGCCGACCGGACCTTCCAGTTCATGATGGGCCTGTGAAAGCCTTCCCCCGCCAACTTTTGGGAGACAGGCCGTGACGGACAACCGGCAGGACGTTGTTTTCCTCGAATTCGGAAGCCACGCAGATGCCTTCCACTCCCATTTCCTTTTCCTGAAAGACCGGTTCAACATCCACCTGATTGTGAACGAAAAAATCGTCCCCTTCCTGACTACCAGTGTTCCCCTGGCTTCAGTCCAAAAACTGAGGGTGGAGGGGAGGACGCCCCTTTCCGTATCCTTGGAGGTCCGGAGAATCGTCGAGCGGATCCGTCCTGCCCTGGTTTTTTTCCACACGGCCCAAGGCAACATCGTCCGGGAACTTTGCTTCCTGCTGCCCCGGAAATACCCGGCGGTGGGGGTCCATCATAACGCCGACAAGCTGATCCCCTGGCATTCCTTTTCCCAGCGGCTGATATCGCTGCGGTTGCGGCATTATTTCGTCCTGGCGGATTACATCAAGGAAAACCTGGCGCCGCTGGTTTCGCCGAAAATCCGCCTCCAGGAGGTTTACACCATCTACTACGAGCGTCCCCCGGGATTCCGGGAAATCCTAAAAACCAAGCCCCTGCGGGTGGCGGTGCCGGGGGCGGTGGAGCAGTCCCGCCGCGATTTCCGCGGCTTGGCGGAGGCCTTGTGGAAAACGCCGCTCAACGACCGGGTGGAGATCGCGGTTTTGGGGGACGGGAGCCGGGGAGAGGGGCCGGCACTGCGCCGGGAACTGAGAGCCGCGGGATTGGAGACCTCTTTTACCTTTTTCGACGGTTACCTGAGCGAGGCGGACATGGTTTCCTACCTTGCCTCATCGGACCTGATTATGCCGCTGCTGCACCCGGGGATGCCTTATTTCCCCCTTTTCGAGAAGTACAAAATATCAGGCTCCTACAACCTTGCTTACGGCTACCAAAAGCCCCTGTTGATGCACCAACGGCTTGCGGGAAAAAAGGAGTTCAAGCCGGTGGCCCTTGGATATGAAATGGAGGAATTGGCGCCGTCCTTGAACCGCCTGGCCCAGGACCCTTCGCCGCTTACGCCGCTGGCCCAAAACATCAAAACCGATCCCCGGCTTGATTTCAGGCGCCAACAAAAGCTTTATGACGCCTTTATCCAAAGCGCCCTGGGGCAAGTCGGGCCAGAAGCCGGAAAAGGTTAGAGGTCATTATGAACAACAAGCTTTTCGCCTTTTTAATTCTCCTCATCCTACTCCCCTTTTTCGGCTGGATGTATTACGACTGGCGGCATGACTCCGAATCCATAAACCGGGAAGCGGTCCAGCGGGACATCCTGGCGGATTCCGGGAGCGGGGAATCGGCCCCCATCCAATTCATCTTCCACTTCCCCGAGCCGGTTTATTCACACGCCTTGAGCACCCCTCAAATTGAGGAGTTGAGCGAAAAAAGCGGGGGAGCGGAGCATTACCACATCCCCGGCCTGACCCAGGCCGGTTTTTCAACCAACAGCCTTTACGAGGTGAATTGGTCGAAAACCTGGTTCAAAAAGGAATACCGGGTGTGGTTGGAAAACCTGAGGGTGGAATTCACCTATGATACGCTCAATGTTTACGTGACCAGCGCTTACCCGGAGGGCAGCTGCGAGTACCAGGCCACCCTGGACCACGAAAACCAGCATGTGGCCGTCCACCGCCGGGTGTACGAGCAATACCAGGAGATTTTCAAGGATGCAGCCCGGAAGGCCAAGGGAATCCCCCTGGCCTCCGACCCCATCGTGGTGGAATCCATTCCGGAGGGAAAAAAGGAAATCAGCGAACGGATCTCGGCGGTGCTGGATCCGCTCTTCAACCAGTTCACCGAAGCCTTGCAGGCCGAACAGGACAAGCTGGACACGCCTGAGAACTACGCCGCCCTCCAGGCCCAATGCCGGAACTGGTAAAGGCAGTCCACAGTCGACGGTTGGCAGTTCACAGGTAAACCCTAGGGCTTTTAAGGCAAAGCCTTTACTGTCAACCGCGGACCGTCGACTGCCTTTAGGACGTGGAGACCGTGGCCATTTTCTTGGAATAGCGGCTCAGGACGGGGGCGGCATCTCTCAGGTGCACCAGGATGTCGTTGATTTTCCAGGAACGGTTGTAGCGGGCCTGGGTACGGCGGGTGAGGATGGCGGCCCTTAAATCCTCCGCCGTGGAGCCCTCGAACTCCGTATAGCCCATTCCGATGAAACGGGAGTTGTGGGCGTCGCTGCAGCCGATGGCCGCCAGGCGGTGAAGACCGATGATCTTGCGGGCCTTTTTGTTGCTCCAATAGGACAGGGCATCGCCGTGGTTGACGGTTTCCATGCCTTCAAAGGGGATGTCGGAAAGCAGGTCCACGGCCCTCGGATGGTCGGAATGTTTTCCCGTGTACATGTGGAAGGGATGGGCCAGGATGGCGATCCCGCCTTGCTGGTGGATCAACTCCACGGTTCGCTTGGCTGAAAGCCGGGCAGGGATGAATTTTTTGAGAAAAATCCCGATGACGTGGCCGTTTAAGGTGCTGACTTCCTCGCCTGGAATGACCTGGACGCCCAGGTCGGGACGACGGAGGGAATACTCGTAGGCGCGGAAGGCGCCTTCCATGGTGTCATGGTCGGTTACGGCGATGATGGGAAGACCTGCTTTGGAGGCGGCTTTAACTACCTGGCGGGGACTGTGAAGTCCGTCGGAAAAGTCGGTGTGGAGGTGTAAGTCGGCTTTGGCCATTCCGGTGTTCAAGGTTATTTCTTTTTTGTAATATAAAAATCAATAATTTGTTAAATCCTGGTTAATTAAGAGACGGTAACAAAATTGGTTTTTAACGCCTATCCTCCTCACCCTCGACGGGAGAGGGTGAGGAGGATAGGCGTTAAAAACCAATTTTGTTACCGTCTCTAAGTAAAAACCGGGGGCTGGGGAAGCCCGCTGCCGGCTAGGCGCCGCCCGCCACCAGGCGCTTGCCAAGGCAATCCTCCAATTTCCTTTTGACCCTTTGGGCGGAGCAAGGTTTTGAAAAAACCATGTCCGCGCCCCAGTCGAAGCTTTCCTCAATGCGCCGGAGGGATGTGATTTGGGTCAGGGCCAGTATGGGAAGCCTGGCTCCCCATGGAAAGGAGCGGACCTGCCGGATGAAGTCCCGTCCGCTGAGTCCGGGCGTGGTGGGATCCAACACCAGGGCGGAAGGGGCGAAAAGCCTCAACAGCTCCATGGCCTTGGCGCCACGGCTGCAATTCAAAATTTGGAAATCCACGGAAAGCCCATCGTTGAGTTCCCGAATTTGTCGAATGTCGGAGTCGATGATCATGATCCGTTCCATAAAACGCCCCCCGCTTTTTTGGAGAAAAAATAGGGGAGGTGGCGCCCATTCCCTTAAAGAACGGGTAAATTGAGCGTTAATTGTGGGCCCTATTTCAATTCTTTCCGCGCCGGATTTCTTTTTTCGCCGTGTAAATTGGTTTAACGCCGGTTTAACATTGGCTGCCGGGGGCTTCGATATAATTCCACCGAAATTACGAAACGTTATCAGGGAAAAGTCATGAAACAGATCTTTGTGGTCGAAGACGAAAAAGATTTGGTCGAGCTTTTAACCTATAATCTTGAAAAAGAAGGGTACCGCGTCCTTTCCGAGATGGACGGCGAAACGGCCTTGAAGAAAATACCGGATAAGATGCCGGACTTGGTGCTGTTGGATTT
Source organism: candidate division FCPU426 bacterium (assembly GCA_030041545.1). GTDB lineage: Bacteria > Oederibacteriota > Muellerivitia > Muellerivitales > Muellerivitaceae > JAJPJW01. The sequence goes on from JASHNQ010000111.1 coordinate 12,843, forward strand.
GATGCTCCCCAAGGTGGACGGCCTGACCGTGTGCAAGACCTTGAAGGCCAACCCCAAGACCAACCACATCCCCGTGGTCATGCTGACGGCCAAGGGCGAGGAGTCGGACAAGATCGTGGGGTTGGAACTGGGGGCGGACGATTACGTCACCAAGCCCTTTTCGGTGAAGGAGCTTTTGGCCCGCGTGCGGGCGGTGCTGCGGCGCTTCAGCAAGGCCCAGGAAGGGGAGGCGGTCCAAAAATTCAAGGATCTGACCCTCAACCGGGCCAAACATGAGGTGGTCCTGAAATCCCAAAAGCTGGACCTGACGGCCAAGGAATTCGAGCTTTTGGATTACTTCCTGACCCATTCAGGGCGGGTGCTTTCCCGGGACGTCTTGCTGAACAACGTGTGGGGCTACGATTATTTTGGAACGACGCGCACGGTGGACGTCCACGTACGCCGCCTGCGGGAAAAATTGGGCGCCTACGACAAGCACATCCAGACAGTCAAGGGTTACGGTTACCTTTTCAAGGAAGAAACCCCCGCATAAAAATAGTTCTTCGTTTCAAGTTTTGGGTTATAAATACCGTTAACTCAAACCTTCGGAAGATTCTTATCCCATGAATTCAAACGCCCGCCTTGCGGGAGCGGCCTTCGCGGCTTCCCTTGCCCTTGTCTTTTTCCTGTTGGGATCAAACAGCCCTTCCCTCAAAACCGCCTTTCTCCTGCTCTGCGGGCTGTCGATGGGTTTCGGAGGGGCTTTGCTCCTTCTCCAGAAACCTCCCGCCTCCGAGCCCCCCGCGCAAGGGCGGGAAATAAAGCCTGGGCCGGATTCCGCGGAGGATGAAAGGGGCGTGTTCATCCCCGGGCGCAATTTCGAGGAAATGCTGGAGAGGCTGGGATCCAACGAATCCATGCTGAACCTCATCCTCAACAGCATGGGCGAGGGCGTGCTGCTCCTGAACCAGGCCGACCGCATCGTGCTTATGAACCCCATGGGGGAGCGGATCCTGGGAACGGCCGAAAGGGAGACCCTGGGGCGGCATTACCTGGAGGTGGTCCGCAATCCCGTCTTGGCGGAGCTTTTGACCCTGTCGAAGCAGGCAAACCTGTCCAGCGGGGAAATCGACTTCATGGTGGGCCGGGAGGAAAAAACCTTCGCGGTGAGCGCGGCCGCCATCCGCGTGGAAGGGGGGCACCTTTTGGGCCAGATCGTGGTGCTTTCCGACATCACTCCCTTTAAGCGCCTCATGCGCATGCGCACCGAGTTCGTGGCCAACGTCTCCCACGAGCTCAAGACGCCCTTGACGGCCATCCTGGGCTACGTGGAGACCCTGCTTTCGGGCGCCATGGACGACCGCAAGAACCGGGGACTTTTCCTCCAGAAAATCTCCGACCAGGCCCAGCGCTTGAACGCCCTCATCACCGACGTGCTGGAACTGGGCCGCATTGAAAGCGGCATGTACATCAATTCCCTTGAAACCGTGGACCTGGCGGACGTGGCCCAGCAGGCCGTGGAGTTGTTGAAGGCCAAGCTCGAAGCCAAGGGGATCGTTTTGAAACAGGAAATCCCGGTGGGCGCCAGGGCGACGGCCCACCGGGAGGGCCTTTTCCACGTCCTGGAAAACCTGCTGGACAACGCGGTGAAATACTCGCCGAAAAACAGCGAAATCCGGTTGGGGGTCCAGAGCCGGGAGGATGGGAAGATGGAAATCGAGGTCCAGGACCGCGGCATCGGCATTCCCAAGGACGCCCAACCCAGGGTTTTTGAGCGGTTTTTCCGGGTGGACGTGTCCCGCAGCCGGGAGGCGGGCGGCACGGGACTAGGCCTTTCCATCGTCAAGCACCTGGTGGAGAAAATGAATGGCGAGGTTTCCCTGGCGAGCGAGGAAGGGAAGGGAAGCACTTTCACGGTGGTGCTGGACAAAGCAGGGTAGCCAAGGTTTAAGTTCTAAGTTTTCAGTTTTGAGTTAAGGTTGGTTTTGGATTCGTTGACGAATCCAAGAATTTCATTAACTCAAAACTTTATTTTTCATCCGGCTGGGGTTCGGGGACCAAGACCGGCTTTTCCGAAGCGGCAGGGGCCGCTTCCTTGGCCGGGGCCGCGGCGGGGGTTTTTTCGGCGGCCTTTTCCAAGGCCTTTTCCGCGGTGGCGGACAGGATTTTTTCCACCCGCGCCCGGATTTCCTTGGCGATGGAAAGGGGCGGGCGGCTGCCCTGAATGCTGTAAAAGTTGTACTCCCGCTGGAGGGCCTGGAAGACTTTGTGCAGGCGATTCTGGTATTTGATGAAGTTCTCGTACATGCCGCCCACACGCTGGATGTCCATGCCCGATTCCCAATAATCCAGGAAGCCCCGCTTCTGGAAATTCCTCTCGGCCAGGATTTTGGGGCTGGTGTTGAGGTAAAAGACCGCGTCGGGCACCAGGGCGAAACCGTAGATTTCCTTGAGCCATTCCATGGAGGAGCCCCGCACAATGTCGCGGGCCATGAGGGTGTAGATGTAGCGGTCGGCCAGGACCACGAAACCGGCCTTGAGCGCGGGAATGATGGTGCGCTCCAGCTGGTCGGCGAAGTCCGTAGCGTAGAAAAGGTTCAAGGTGATGGCGTTCAAGGTATTGCCCTGCATGGCCAGGGCCAGGGCCTCGCCCACCAGTTCGGAGCGTTTCAATCCCACCACCACCGTGGGGTAGCCTTTGCGCTCCAGCCAGTTCAGCAGCAGGTCGATTTGGGTGGAACGGCCCGCGCCGTCCGAACCCTCGATGACGATGAGCGTCCCCATCAACTGGGTGGGGTCGACGTTCGGGAGCCCCTTGCCGTAAAAGCGCTTTGGCTTCATGCTTTCCCCCCGCGTTTGAACTTGAATTTCTTGAGGTCCATGAGCCGCCGGACCGTTTCGCGCATCCGGGCCTGCTGCAACTCGGACGGGTCGCAGGCGTTGACGCGCTCGGCCGGGAATTCCTTGAAGATGCGGCCGTATTCCTCGTAGATCTTGCCCTGGAAGACGCGGAAAGATTCGTAAGGATCCTTGGAAAAGCCCATATCCATTCCGGCCTCGTGGTATTTCAACGCGGGGCGGCCTTCCAGGATGCGGCCTAAGGCCACCTCCAGGGGCAACTCGAAGAAAAAAGTGATGTCCGGCCTGCGCGCGAAGCGGTAGAGCTTGCGCAGCCAATCCCGGTCGCAGCCCCGCACCGCGTCGCGGGCGAAGGCGGTGTAAACGTACCGGTCGGCCAGCACCAGGTAGCCGCCCTTCAAGAGGGGGAGGATCTGGCGCTCGTAACGGTCGGCGAAATCCGTGGCGTGGATGAGGGAGAAGGTGGTGGGCGTTAGGAGTCTTTTCTTCTTGCCCTTCCGGGTGGCCTTTTTTACCAGGTCGGAGGAATTCCATTCGGTGAAAAAGACCTTATAGCCCTCCAGCTCCAGCCAGCGCTTCAGGAGGCGGATCTGGGTGGACTTGCCCGATCCGTCCAACCCTTCCACGGCGATGAGCCGGCCCTCAATTTCCTTGTTGGTTTTGACTTTCACCATAAACAACAACTCCTTTGAAACTATGATGAATAGGATAAATGGGATAAGACCACAAACCTAATTGACATCGTTCTGGTTTTTTTTACCAAAATGGTTGTTAAATCTCTTAACTTGGATTTTTGTCCTTCCGAAATTGATAAGAAGGCATGTTTCCAAGCCGCTGGCTTTTAAATAATTCAGGCATTGTGCAAAATAAACTCTGTCCAGCGACTCAACGGCTTTCAATTCAACCAAAAGGCAATTCTCGACCAACAAATCAGCCGCGTATTCACCCACTACTTCACCGTCATAATGAACCGCAATGGGAAATTGGGACCTAACGCTTAAATCGGACTTTTTCAGTTCGTGAAAAAGGGCTCTTTCATAAACTTTTTCCAAAAAGCCGCAACCGAGGGTATTGCTGACCTTATAAGCGCATCCGATCACCTTTTGGCTTATTTGGTATAAGTGCCCGGTTTTTGCCTCCATCCCATTTATCCCATTCATCATAGTTCCAAATGCCTTTAACTTTTGACGCCGAACTTCACCTTGAAGACCTTCTCGAACAAGTCGCACTTTTTCAAAAGCGCCCAACGCTCCAACAGTAGGTCGCCCTGGCCGACCATCTTCACCAAGAAATGGGGACGCTTGTATTCCACGCGCATGCCCTGGACCTTGCCCGAATGGTCATGGTCCATGGCATCGGCCACCCGCAGCAGGGCCGACAGCTTGGAAACCAGCACCTTTTCCCGGGGCTGGAGAATCCGGTAATTCTCGTGGGTGGCCTTGGGCATGGCCTTGCGGTGGTAGCGGGCGATATTGGCGATCAATTCCACCTGGCCCGGCTGTAAGCCGATCAGGGAGGAGGCCTTGATCAAATAGTAGGAATGCTTGTGATGGGCGGCGTAGTTCACGAACTGGCCGATATCGTGCAGGCGGGCCGCCGCCTCCAACAACAGTTTGTTCCCGTCGTCCAGGCGGTGGAGCTTCCTCGTCATGTCGAAAAGCTCCAGGGAGAGGCGGGATACGGTTTCCGCGTGGGCCTCGTCGTAAGAGTATTTCTCGCCGGTCCGGCGGACGGAAGTCATGACCTCGTCATGGTGAAGGGGAGGCGCGCCGGTTAAAAGCTCGGACACCATGTCGATCAAGAGCCCTTCCTTGACCCCCACGTTGGGGATGTACACCCGGTTGGAATGGCTGACTTCCAGGATCTGCAAAAGGGCGGTGGCGGCCGGGATGATGACGTCCGCGCGGTCGGGCCGGAGCCCCAATTTGGTGACGCGGTCATCGTAGGAATACTTGCGTACCCGTTTCAGGATGGTTTCCAATTCCGGGCGGGTGACATTACTGGCGTCTTTTTTATGAAGCAGTTGCTCCTTCAACAGCAACAGGGCGTCCAAGTTGCCGCCCGTTCCCACGCAAAGGTCGATCTTTTCCCCCGCCAGTTTCTGGTTGAAGCGTTTCCGGGCGGCCTCCACGTATTCCTGCACCATCAGGTTGAACTTTTTCTCGCCGTATTTCTGCCGCTCCAGGACCTGCAAAAGGCGCACCGCGCCCATTTGGAAGCTCTCGGTGGCGAGGATCTTGCCGTTGCGGGCCAGGGTGATTTCCACGCTGCCCCCGCCGATGTCCACCAGCATGGCGGTCTTGAAATCCAGCGGGATTTTCTTGGACACGGCCAGGTAGACCAGCAGGGCCTCCTCCTCGGCGGTGATGGTCTTGAGCTCGATGCCGGTGGCCTGTTGGATTTTCTTGATGAAGGCGTCCCGGTTTTGGGACTCCCGCAGGGCGCTGGTGGCCACGGCCCGCACCTTCAGGACATGGTGCTGTTCGATGACTTCCTTGAACCGTTGAAAGGCCTCAATGGAACGGCGGGTGGTTTCCTTGGAAATGGATCCTTTGGTGAAAACGTCCAACCCCAGGCGAACCGGCTCCCGCAGGTCTTCCACCACGTGGAGCTTGCGGTTGTGGTCCATGAAACCGATGGCCAGCCTCATGGCGTTGGAACCGATGTCAATGGCGCAAAGGGTAGGCATGAAAAAACCAGCTTTCAGTCGTCAGGTGTCAGCTGTTAGTTTAAATAGGCAACTTAAACGGCTAAAAAGGCGCTCATTTTATCAACTTTCCGGGACTTCTAATGTTAAATCTCCATTTTTCCCAGGATTTTCCAGGAAATTTTGGTTTTGCCCGGGCTTAATGACCGTTTTACACGCCTGAAACAGGCTTTTCCTATCCTCTAACAGGTAGAACAAGGGGGAGGCATGTCGAGTTTCATCCAGCAAGTAACCCAATGGGATGTCCGGTTGTTCGGTAAAATATTCGGCGACGCGGACCGGAAATCCTGGACTCGGTTTTTTTACATCCTGTCGCGCAGCGCGGAAAGCTATTCCTGCGCTTTGATGGGTCTTCTTTGGATTTTAGCGGATTCCCGCACGCTGCCTTATGTGGCAGCCGGGCTGGCCGCTTTCATGGTTGAGTTATCCCTGTATTACGCGTTAAAGAAAAACATCAAAAGGCCAAGGCCATTCGCCCGGATCCAAGGCATCCCATACCTGATTGTTCCGCCTGATGAATTCAGCTTTCCTTCGGGCCATACGGCGGCGGCTTTCCTCATGGCCACCCTGGTTTCCATGGCCTTTCCCTTTTTGACGGTCCCCGCCCTGTTTTGGGCCATGCTGGTGGGCTTTTCCCGGGTTTACCTGGGAGTCCATTACCCCACGGATGTCCTGGCGGGAATGGGGTTAGGCGTCCTCAGCGCCGAAACCGGCCTGATTTTCCTTCGGTGCGCCTTCCATTTAAGCTTTTAAACCCGGAGTTTTTTATGAAAAGGGTTCGATCAACCGCCGGGTCAGCCCGGAAGCCTTCCCGCCGGTCCCCTTCCAAGTCAAACAAACCGGCCGGTACGGGAAAGGTGGAAAAGAAAAACTTCCTGAAGGAAATCCTCGGATGCGGGTGGCTCAAAAAGGCCATGGTTGGAAAGAGCCAGGCTGAATCGTTGGATCTATTAGACCGATGAATCCTCAAAAAAAGGGCCCTAGGCCTGTTCCTGTAAGCCTTCCTTAACCGCTTTCACAAAAATTCCAACAAAAACCTCCCCAGACCCTCGCCCTTAAGGGAAGGTGGATATTTCTTAATGCCTTGGGCGAAACCCCTTTATTTTGCAACCCTTCGAGCGGCCTCCGGCCCCTGAGTTCATCGAAGGGCTGGGATTGCTTCGTCATAACCGTCCCCTAATCGGGGACATTCCTCGCAACGAGACATGGCCATTTTCATTAAGAGCCGGTAACAAAATTGGTTTTTAACGTCTATCCCCCTCTCCCTCGAGGGGAGAGGGCCGGGGTGAGGGTGGATTTTACTTAGCGAAAACATCCCTCACCCTACCCTCTCCCGCAAGGGGCGAGGGTTTGGATTAATTTTGTTACCGGCTCTAAGTTGAAATTTTCGCCTTTTTTTAAAGGCTTTACGGCTTCTCCAAATGTCTAACTCTGTAAGTGAAACCATCGTCCTCATTTTTGCGTCCAACAAGAAGTAGGGGGTCGTTAAAATCAGAAAGTGATAAAAAGGAAATGGGTGTTTTAAATTTATGAGGGGATTGCAAAATCCCCAAAGATCACCTAAGTTTTACCCACTTGAGGTTGGACTTTGCCCTCTAAAAATCGGTTTGAACCATGAATTTTACGCCTAAAATCTCCTGGCGGCTGTTTTTGACGGCTTTGGTTTTGCTTTTCACCGTCAATTCCAGGCTGATCGCCGACGTTTCCACCCGTCCCGCCCCCGCTTGGGCTTCCTCCCCAGCAGCCCCTTGCCACCCCTTCCCCCTTAAGATCACCTCCCGCCGTTACGCGGCCAACCGGGTCGAAGAGGCGAAAAACCATACGTTAGAAACCCTTGAATCGGCGACGTCTTTGCCGTTGCCGTTGTATCCTTTCCTCCGGCCAGTCAACGGCCATTTTGGGGAATCGGCAACTTTTAAGACGGGCTCCTTCCTTTTTCCTTTAAGAGTTTAAAAACTTTTCCTTGCCACGGGTCTTGCCCGAGTTTTGAACCAACGGGCGGGCCTTTTTGCGCTTTTATCCCAATTTCAACAAAGGAAAAGTCATGAAAACCACAAAGACGAAAACCCGAAACCAAGGGGGCCGCTGATGGCGGCTCCCCGAAATCCCAAATTCCCCCAAGATACCCGGACGCACGTTTTCCGCGTGAAGCTCGTGGAACTGGCCATGCGCCGGCCCATCACCATGGTGGTGCTTTGCATCGCCATCGCCTTGGGCGCCCTTTCGGCCCTCTTCAACATGCAATTCGACATTTTCCCCAACTTGGGCACGCCTCAGATCTTCGTGGTGGAACCCTACGGCGGCTTGAGCCCCGCCCAAGTGGAAAGCTTCCTCACCTACAACTTCGAAAGCCAGTTTTTCTACGTCAACGGCATCGAACACATCGAGTCCAAATCGATCGCCCAGACCTCCATCATCAAGCTCCAGTTCTACCCCGGCACCAACATGGCCGCGGCCATGGCCGAGGTGGTGGCCTATTCCAGCCGGGCCTTGAAGAACATGCCGACGGGGACTTTGCCGCCCCTGATCCTTCGGTTCGACAGCGGCAGCCTTCCCGTGGGCGACCTGGTCTTTTCCAGCCCCGGCCGCAGCCTGGGCGACATCGAGGACTACGCCCTCAACTATGTCCGCCCCCTCCTGGCCACCCTGCCGGGCATCCTGGCGCCCAACCCCTTCGGGTCCTCGCCCCGCACCATCGTCATCAGCGTGGACCCGAAGAAACTCAGCCATTACAACCTGTCGCCCGAGGACGTGGCGGATTCGCTGGCCAAATCCAACGTGATCATCCCGGCCGGGAACCTGGAAATCGGCACCCAGTACCCCTTGGTGCCCATGAACTCCATCGTGGAGAAGATCGATTCGCTCTTGAGCGTGCCCATCCGCTTGGGCACCTATCCCACGGTCTTCCTCAAGGACATCGGAACGGTGGAGGATTCCACCGACATCCAGGTGGGTTACGCGCTCTTGAACGGCCAGCGCACCATCTACCTGCCGGTCACCAAGCACTCGGACGCCTCCACCCTCACGGTGGTCAACGAGGTCAAGAAGAACATACCGCTTTTCAAAAGCGTGCTGCCCAAGGACATCGACGTGAAGTACGAGTTCGACCAGTCGGTGGCGGTGAAGAACTCCATCAGTTCGCTGGCCTTCGAGGGGGCCATGGGCGCCGTCCTGACCGGATTGATGGTGCTGCTTTTCCTGGGCGACTGGCGAAGCGCCCTCATCGTCGTCATCAACATCCCCCTGGCGGTCATGGGCGCCATCCTCAGCCTCAAGATCGCGGGACAGACCATCAACATCATGACCCTGGGCGGGTTGGCGCTCGCCATCGGCATCCTGGTGGACGAGAGTGTCATCACCATCGAGAACATCCACGTTCGCCTGGAAAAGGGGGAAAGCCTGGCCCTGGCCTCCATCAACGGCACCAGCGAGATTTTCCGGCCGGCTTTCCTGATCATGTTGTGCATCCTGGCGGTCTTCATCCCCGCCTTCTTCATGGGCGGCATGGCCAAGGCCCTTTTCGTGCCGCTCACGCTGGCCGTGGGGTTTGCCATCGTCTGGGCTTTTTTCCTGTCCATGACCATCGTGCCCATCCTGTCCACCTGGCTTTTGCCCAAGCACCACGGGCATGGCGGCGGTGCCCGTTCCCCCGTCCGGCCCACGAAGGAACCCTTCATAGAGAAGTTAAGGCGGGGTCACGGAAAAACACTGGCTTTCATCTACCGCCGCCGCTGGCTTTTCCTCATCGGCTACGCCTTGACGGCCTTGCTGGTCATCCTGGGCCTGGGGACCGTGATCGGCCGGGAGATTTTCCCCCGCGTGGAAAGCCACCAACTGGCTTTGAGGGTGAGGGCCCCGACCGGAACCGCCATCGACGATACCGAACAGATACTTCTCAAGGTGATCGATCTAATCAAGCAAACCGCGGGGGCCGACAACGTTGAAACCACGCTGGGCTACGTGGGCACCCAGCCCACCCAATACGCCATCAATTCCATCTTTCTTTGGACTTCCGGGCCGCAAGAGGCAACCCTGCAGGTGCAGCTGAAGGAGGATTCCAAGATTTCCACCGCGGACCTGCAGGAAAAGCTGCGGGCCCTCTTCGCCCAGCAGTTGCCGGGCATCGAGGTCACCTTCGAGGCCAGCGGAATGGTGGACAAGGTCATGAGCCAGGGCTCGCCCGAGCCCATCGAGATCGCGGTGAGCGGCCACAACTTGGACGACGACCGGCAGGTGGCAGGCGAGGTGAAACAGGCCCTGGCGGCCGTGCCCGGCATCCGGGACCTGCAATACGGACAGCCCTTCGACTACCCGGCCGTGGAAGTCCACGTGGACCGCGAAAAGGCGGGCCTCCGCGGGGTGCAGGTGGCCGATATCGGGCGATCCATCATCCCCGTCACCTCCTCCAGCCGGTTCACTTTGTTGAACTTTTGGGAGGACATCAACAGCGGCATCAACTACCAGGTGCAGGTGGAGGTGCCGGAAAAACTGGTCACTTCCGTCGACGAATTCCGGAAGGTGCCCATCTCCGTCAACGGCGCGGCCCTGCCGCTGGATTACTTCGCCACGGTGCGGCCCACGACCGCCGTGGCCGAGTACGACCGCTACAACATGCTGCGGATGGCCACGGTCACGGCCAACCTGCACGGCGTCGACCTGGGCCACGCGGCGGAAAAAATCGAGAAGGCCCTCCTGACCCTCCGCGCCAGCCTGCCCCGGGGGACCCAGCTTCGGATCCGGGGCCAGATCCAGATCCTGGACACCATGGTGGACGGGCTTTCGGCCGGGCTTCTTTTCGCCATCGTGGTGATCCTTCTGCTTTTGGCGGGAAGTTTTGAGTCCTTTCCCATCGCCCTGATCGTCATTTCGAACGTGCCGGCGGTTTTAACCGGGGCCCTCGTTGTGCTTTACTTGAGCGGTTCCACCCTCAACATCGAGTCCTTCATGGGAACCATCATGGCGGTCGGGGTTTCGGTCTCCAATTCGATCCTCCTGGTGGCCTTCGCGGACCTGACCCGAAGGGCCGGCAAGCATTCCTGGGATGCGGCCCTGTATGGCGCCCAAAGCCGCCTGAGGCCGGTTTTAATGACCGCCATCGCCATGATCGTGGGCATGGTCCCCATGGCCCTTGGGCTATCGGAGAGCGGACAGCAAAGCGCGCCGCTGGCCCGTGCGGTCATCGGGGGCCTTTTGGGGTCCACTTTCACCACGCTTTTGATCATGCCGGTCATTTACGCCATCGTCCACCGCGACAAGCCCACTTATACGGCCTCCCTGGACCCCGTGGACCCCACCAGCGCCTATTACGAGGGGGGTTCGAAATGAGAAAGATTTTCTTTGTAACTTCGCGGCTTCGTGTTGGATTGGGGTTTTGGGTGTTGATGGGTATTGCACAGGCGCAGGAAACCCAGTCCCCGGTTTTAACCCTGGGCCAGGCCCTGCAGGCGGCCGAGAAATATAACCCTTCCTTAAAAATAGCCGTTTCGAGGGAAGAGGAATCGCGCCAAAATTCCAGGGCCGCGGATTCGGGCTTTTATCCTGATTTAGGCCTGGACGGGGTGGCCTCCAACGGCTTGCCGGGTTCGCCTTCGGGGTTCGGAACTTCCGGTTTGGACGGCTTTCCCGGCATCGTGGGCTCCCCTTACCGCCAAGGCCCGGCTGCGGACGCCTATGCCAAGTGGGACCTGATCGACCTGTCCGTATGGCACCAGTCGGCGGCGGCCCATTACGAATATGACGCCAGCCGGCAGCGGACCCAATACGAGACGGAGCTGGTGGATGTGAGGGCCCTGGAGCTTTACCTGGAGGCGGTCCGCCTCAAGGGGGATTGGGATGCCTGGCGGGCACTGGCCGACGAGCTGACGGGAATCCGGGATACCGTGGGCCGGTTTGTTCGGAACGGGCAGTATTCCCCCGTGGCCGGCTACTTGATCGAGGACCAACTAGCCGACGCCACGCTGCGGTCGCAGGATTTCGACCGCCAATACAAAGCCGGACTTGAGCGCCTGGCCCTTTACACGGGGCTGGATGTCGATGCTTTTTCCTGCCCCGCGCCGGAGGAACTATCCGAATCCCAATGGGAAACTCTCCAAGCGCCGGGCGTCAGCCCCTTGGTCACCCAAGCCCAGCTGGAAACCCAATCCGCCCAGGAAACCGCCCAAAAATATTCCGCTGAAAACCTCCCGGTCTTGGAAGTCGGCGGGAGCGCGGGATACTTAAGTGGGGCCCGGCTCGTCGACGAACAGGATTACTCGCTTTTCGCGGGTATTTCCTTTCCCCTCTTCGAGGGTTTCCGCATCGACGCCGAGGAAAAAGCGGCCCGCGCCGAGGCGGAGGCGCGCCTGGCGGAAGCTTCCACGGACCAACTTTACTTGAACGACCTGAACGTCGAGTTCGCCGAGCAGGTGGAGGAGGCCCGGGAGGACCTGGTCACCTTGGCCGGGGAACAAGAGAGGGCGCAAAAGGCCGTAACCCTCGCCCGACAAAGATACCTGACCTTCCTGGGGCCCCTAGCGGACCTCCAACAATCCCTTAAGGACATGGTCAATGTAGACGTCCAAATCGCCGAAGCCAAGACCCGGCTTCTATTGGCCTATGGTGAAAAATATCTATTGAATGGGGGTACCTCGGACTCAATGAAATAAACGATTCGCGGGCTTGAAGATGGCTTGGATTATTTTGGGCGCGCCCTAAGTTGATTGGGGATGGAAGGAACTCCCCCCGGGGATGGACGAATGAAAAGGAAAGGCTTTAAGGTAGCTCTCCTTCTTCTTGCCTTTGGAACGGCTGTTGGGGCTTGGGCCAGGGGCGGCGACGGCTTGTGGCTCGCCATGGAGCCGGAAAAAACCGTGGCTTACAGCCCCGAGACGGTGGATCCCCTGGGCCCCGGTGATGATGTTCCCTTTGGAACCCTGCGCAACCCGGCGGGCAAAGCCGTTGATTTTGAGGGACTTGTGCGGGGGAAGCTAACGCTTATCCTTTTTTACCAGGGAGCATGGTCTTCTTTCGCCAAGGCCCAATTGGAACAGTTGACCGGGCTGGTGCCACGCTTGGCGAGGTTGGGTTTCCAGGTCATCGCCATATCGCCGGACCAGCCTTCGCGGTTGAAAGAAACCTTGGAGGCAGACCGTCCCAACTTCTCCTTGTTTTGCGACAGGCTTATGGACGTCACCCGCAGGTTCGGGATCGCCTTCCGGGTTAGCCGGCAAACCCTGCTGAAAAAGGGGATCCATTTGCGGGAATATACGGGCAACTCCCGTTATATCCTGCCGGTTCCAGCCGTCTATGGTGTTGATCCCCAAGGCATCATTCGATTCGCTTTTTTCGATGCCCGGTACCCACTGGGCGCGGAACCCCAAAAATTAATGGAGGCGGCCGGGGAATTGGCTTCGGAATAACTTTGTTGGGGATTCCCGGGGGTGTGGTTTTATAATGGGATTAGCAAAACCCTTTGGGGGTTTTACCGGGAAACTTCCATTTCGGGACCTTTCTCGAATCATTTTAGGGGCATAAAGCGTCAAAATAAGTGAGGAAAAGGATGAAGGTTCGGAAAATAACCTTCAATTCTGAAGGATGGTGAGCCATGAAAAAGACCTTAATTTTCATGATGATGATCGCATTACTACCCTACGGCTTGGCCTTGGCTGACCGCGGAGGTGGAGGCGACCGTGGTGGTGATAATGGTGGGGGAAGTGGCAACTCGGGCGGAATAGACAATTCCAATGACAATGTGCGAAGTTCCAACAGTTCCCGTGCGACCCGGTCCTCCGGCGGCTATCGCACTTACTACTATCGTGGCTATGGTTACGGCGGAAATGGCAATTACTACCATCGATTTGGTTCTTCCGCACAAACTTACAACGGAAGTTATCGCTCCAACGTTGTTTCCCCAAGCCTCCGGCGCATGGGCGTGAGCAGCGTCCCCAGGTCCCTATCCAGCCAGGCCTTGCTTTCCCACAACATGAGCGGGTCCGAGCCAGGTATGCCCAGCCGGGGCCCGGACGGCCGGGCTTTCTCGGCTTCCACGGTTTCGCCTTCCCGGATGAGCAGCGCCGGGATCCGC
>JASHNQ010000112.1 GCA_030041545.1 candidate division FCPU426 bacterium
GCCGACGACCGTTTGGACGACATCCGGGCCAAGTCGCACGACGACGAGCACTACCGCTGGTGGCTCAAAGGATCGCTGTATCACCACCAGAACATCATCCCCATGCACATGCCTTCCCCGGCGGAATGACGTTGCCGGGACTTTGGACCGGCCCTAAACCGGTTTTTAGCGGTAAAATGAATCGTTATGGAAGCTAATCCCAACGCCCACCCACGCCTACCGCGCTTGCTGGCCGGTTTATTGGCGTTCCTGCTCGCCGCCCCTCCGACCCTCTGCCTGGCCGGGGACTCCAGCCCTTCCTCATTCACCTCCGACGAGAATAACTACCCCAAGCTGGTAATCGGCCCAGGGGACATGCTTTTCATCCAGGTCTACGGCGAAAATGGAACGCCCCTGGACACCGCCGCCACGATGGGAGGCAACAACCAATTACCCACCAATTACGAGGTGGACTCGGACGGGGTGATCGAATTTCCGTTCTTGGGACGGGTGAAACTGGGGGGATTAACGCCGGTGGAAGCCAGCGAGAAGATCGCGGGGCTGCTTTCCAAGCCCCGCAAGGTGACGGTGTTGATCCAGGTTTCCAATACTTATTGGGTATCGGTCTTGGGCAACGTCAGCAAACCGGGGAAGTACCAGATCATGGGCCGGCCCACGATCTTGTCCGCCTTGGCCGACGCCGGAGGCCCCCTGCCGGGGTCGGATTTGGGGGGCACGATCTTGCTGCACGACAGCGTGAAAAAGAAGATCGACCTGAACCAATATTTTTCAGGGGAAGGGAACATCGATACCGGGCCTTACCTCTACCCCGGCGACACCCTCATGATCCAGAAAAGCCCCTGGCCGGACCTGGGAGCCATCGCCATCGTGGCCTCCATCCTGGCCAGCGGGGCCATCATCACGGTCGAACTGAGCGAGTTGCACCACTGAGGCAAAAACAAGTTAGGAGTGTGGAGTTAGGAATCAGGGAGGCGACTATCCCATCACAACACGTAAAAAGGAATCTTTTAAAGAAGCAAAGAATTTTTATAAACCGCCGATAACGACCGATGAACGCCGATAACGGCTTCTCATTTAAGACTTATTCAAACTTATCGGCGTCCACCGGATTTGATCGGCGGTTAAAAGCCTTCGGCTTTACGTGTCATCAAGGGATACTTACCATTGTTGAGTTTAAGGTGTTGGAATTGGAAGTGAGAAATCAACTCCTAACTCCTCACTCCTAATTCCTAACTCGAACTGGATGGATGATGAATCCAAGTAACCTCGACAACCTAGATAACGGTTTTTCCCCCTCCAACGGGAACGAGGAGGATTTGAACCTCAGCGAGATCCTGCGCGTGGCCATATCCCACGCCAAGTTTATTGGCATCACCGTGGCCCTTTTCCTGGCCCTGGCCCTGCTTTACGCCTTCCTCTGGCCCAAGACCTATGAGGCCGTCACCACCGTCAAGGTCCCGGACGCCTCCCAAACCGCCCAGGGCATGCTACGCCAACTCGTGCCAACCGGCAGCGGCGACCCGGTGGAAACCTACGTGGAAATTTGCCAATCCCAGTCCGTGGCCGAACAAGTTGTCCAAGCCTTGAACCTTTCGACAAAGCCCGAGTACTTGGATTTGACCGGCCAAGATATCGTGAGGAGGCTTCTTAAAAGCACCGTCAAGGTCTCCAATGTGAAGACTTCCAATATCCTTTCGATCAATGCCAAGTCTCATGACCCCAAACTGGCGGCCGACCTGGCCAATGCCTGGGCCCAAGCCTTTATTGCTGTCAACCTGGACCTTTCCCACAAGGGCGCGGAATCCAAAAGGGAATTCCTAGAGGGCCAGGCAAAGGACATGCGGCAAAGGCTGGCCAATCCCGACCTGCGCTTGAACGACGAATCCAAGGCCGACGAACTCATCTACGCCCAGCTTTTGCAGGATCTTCAGCAGGCCAATATCGAGTCCAAGGTGAACGACGCGGGCATCGTGGTGGTGGATAACGCGGTGGTTCCCGAAAAACCTGTCAGCCCTAAGAAACTACTGTCCCTTCTGCTGGCCTTCTTTCTGGGCCTGGTTGTGGGGCTCCAGGGGGCCTTCCTGCTCGAAAAGATGCAGGACCGCGTGAAGGACGATGAAGTTTTGGCCAAGGTCGCGGGCTTGCCCAACTTCGCGGTGGTGCCCGACTTCCGGCAGGATTACCCTGCGGGCCTTACACCCCCGGGCGCCTCCGAGAAATTCAGCCCCAAGTTCCTCATCCATAATTCCGTATTCGAGCACGCCTATTACCGCGAAAGCTTCAAGGTGCTTCGCACCAACCTCACCTTTGCCCGGGCCGACAAGCCGCTCAAGGCCATGGCCGTGCTTTCACCCGGCCCGGAGGAAGGGAAGAGCCTGGTGAACGCCAACCTGGCCATTTCCCTGGCCCAGGGCGGCAAGAAGACGCTCTTGATCGACACGGACCTGCGCAAATCCTCGGTGCGTAAAATCTTTGGCCTTGAAAACGGCATGGAAACGGGCCTCCCCCTGGCCCTGACCGGCCAGAAGCCCTGGCGGGAAATGGTGCGCCCCTCAGGCGTGGACAACCTGGACCTTTTGCCCAACACCGTGGCGCCACCCAACCCGGCCGAGCTTTTGGGCAGCGAGGCCATGAAAAAGCTCATCGGGGAAGTCGAGGCCGCCTATGACTTCGTGGTCTTCGACGGCGCGCCCATCCTGCCCGTCACGGACTCGGTGGTGCTCTCCACCCTCCTGGACGGCGTGGTGCTCATGGCCCGGTTCAACGCCACCCGCTCCTCCAACGTCCGGCGGGCCCTTGAGCAATTAAAACGGGTTGGAACCAACGTGGTAGGGACGGCCCTCAACTACGTTCCCACCAAAAAAGGCCTCTACGGTTACGGCTACGGTTATGGCTACGGCAACTACAAGTACCACGAGGACAAGGAAGCGGTGAAGAAGTGAAAAGAGCCGCTGAAAAAACCATCCGCGAAATGGCGTCCGTCATCGCCCAAAAGGTGCGACCGGCCAAAGTGATCCTTTTCGGCTCCCACGCCCGGGGCACGGCGGGACCGTCCTCGGATGTGGATTTTTTGGTCGTGGAGAAACAGGGTTTTGGCCCCGGGCGCAGCAGGCGCGGGGAAATGGTGAGAATATCAAAATCACTATCACCTTACCGCGTTCCAACGGATATCCTCGTTTATTCCTTGGATGAGTTTGAGTATTGGTCCGATTCCCCCAATCACGTCGTGGGACGGGCAGTCCGGGAAGGCCGGACCCTCTATGAGCGAACTGGACGGGGAACCCACAAAAAGAAGATGAAGTCATGAAAATTTTCCACCTCCAATTCATCTTCCTCAGCGCGCTGGTTTTTTCCTTTGTGTTGACCCCTCTTTTCCGCCACTTGGCCTTGCGTCTTCGCATCGTGGACAGGCCCGGCCACCGCAAGACCCACAAGGCGCCCGTTTCCTACCTGGGCGGGCCGGCCCTCCTGCTTTCCTTCCTGCTTGCTTTTGGGCTCACCCTATGGGTCTCCAACGGTTTGGGAGATACCTTGACCTTCCGGGGCTATACCAAGGCCCTTTTCATCCTGGGCCCAACCCTGGGCGTGGCCCTGGTGGGTCTGCTGGACGACGTGAGGAACCTTTCGGCGCGGTACAAGTTCATGGGCCAGGCGGTTTTCGCCCTTGCCTTCACCTTTTTCGGCTTCCAGTTCCAGGTCCTGCACCTTCCGGGCCTGCCGCCGGTCAGCCTGGGGCTTTTGAGCGTGCCCGTGACCGCTTTCTGGATTCTCTCGGTGGTCAACGGTTTCAACATGATCGACGGCGTGGACGGCCTGGCGGCGGCCGCGGGCGCGGGCTCCCTGGTGCTTTTGGCCGTGGCCAGCACCTACACCGAAAACAGCCTGGAATTGCTCCTTGCCTTGGGCGCCCTGGGCGCCCTGCTGGGTTTCCTGCCCTTCAACTGGAAGCCCGCTTCCATCTACCTGGGCGACGCGGGGTCGGGAGCCATGGGCATGTTCCTGGCCTGTTCCCTGGTGGCCCTGGGGCAAGGCTATGGCCGGCCGTTACCCGACGGCGCGCCGAACTGGGGGCAGCCCTTTCTTTACCAAATCCTCACCGTGACCCTTCTGGTGGCCTACCCAGCCGCGGAAATCCTATTGTCCGTCACCCGAAGGCTCCTCAGGGGCCGGCCGGTCTGGCGGGCGGACAAGGGCCATATCCACCACCGGCTCCTCAACTTGGGCTGGCAACCCCAAGGCATTTGCCTGGCGGCCCTGGGGTTCACACTCCTTCCGGGACTGGCCGCCTTGACCACCCTGGCCAAGTACCATGGTTGGGCCGCTTTTATCCTGGTGCTTATGGGCCTCATCCTCGGCTTCGGGCTCTCCGCCCTGGGTTTCCTGGACTTCCTCAAGCCTAATTTGATCGACCGCCTCAGGCCCCACTACCAGATCGCCCACCATTTCATCTCCATGCAGAAGATCAAGCTGACCCTGGCGGGCAGCCGGGAGGATGTATTGGCCCTGGTGGACCAGGCCTGCCAGGAGCTGGGGGTTAAAAGTTACCGGTTGATCGTCATGGCCGACGAGAAACTCCAAGGAGGGGTGGATTACACCCATAATTTCGATCCCACGCGCCTTTCCGAATTGGAGCCCAGCCAGCGGGGACCGGTGGACCGGGTGCAACTGTCCGGCGGCCTGGGAGGGGCGGAATGGATGTTCGAACCCCAATCGGCCGAGGGGGAACTGGACGTGGAGTACCGGGTGCTTCTAAGCGAGTTCATGCGGGAGGCCCTGGAAAAGACGGCCCAACTGGGCCGCCACCAGGCCACCCTGGAGCTTCCCAGCGTGGTGGCCTTCCCCCAGCGCCACGTCAGCGGGCACCACCTGCGCAAGAGAAACCACAACGAAAAGAGCAGCTAGGGGCCACCCCCGGCCCCTGTTATTTTTCCCCCAAGGCCGCTTGTTTTTGGAGACAACCGGCATACAATCCTTGTATAGGTGAAGAACGATCCTGCCGGAGGCCTTCCATGAAAACTTCGACCATCAATTTGTCCATACCCCGTGACCTGCTGGAAAAAGCCGACCGGGAGGCGAAAAGGGAATCCCGGAGCCGGTCCGAATTGATGCGGGAAGCCCTCCGGAAATACCTCGAGGACCGCGCCGGTTTGGATAATCTCCTGGCCTATACCACCGCCCATGTCAGGAAGCTGGGACTCGTCCCAAGGGACGTTGAAACCGCGATCCGGGAATACCGGGCGGCGAAGAAAAGGTGAAAAAAGTCGTTTTCGACACCAACGTCTGGGTCTCGGCCTTTGGCTTCCAAGGGCGGGTCCGCTCCATATTGGATCCCGGCCACCACGGGAAGTTTGAGGTGGCGGTATCCCCGGCCATCCTTGAGGAGGCGGCCCGGGTGTTGGGCGGGCCCAAGTTCCGGTTTCCGCCCGGGGCCGTGGCGGCAGTGGAGGGCGCAATCAGGAAACTCGCCCGCGTGGTTCGGCCCACGGAACAACTGGAGGTGGTCAAGGCTGACCCGGATGACGACCCTGTTTTGGAATGCGCCGTGGAGTCGGGCGCGGAGATCATCGTATCGGGCGACCGGCATCTGCTGGACCTTGGCGCTTTTAGGGGCATCCGTATCCTGGGCCCCGCGGAGTTTTTGGATGAGTTGGAACGGGAAGAGGGCCCTGGGACGGAAGATGTCCCCGCCGCCCGCGAGGCCCCTTCGGCCTACCGGGTTGGCCGGGCTCCCCGTACAAAGGCTGGGAAGGGCAAGCCCAAAGGGGGCAGGGGCGGGAGTAGGGATTGAAGGGTGGTTATTCTTCCAATTAACGTGACTAAATCACGCTAATTGGAAGAATAGGGGACAGTCCTTGGGGTGAATTGTTACTATTAGTAACAATTAAAATAAGGGATTTTGGGGGGTATCCTGCTATTCTTCCAATTAAGTTGCGGCCCACAATTTAATTGGAAGAATAGGCGGCCTGGGTGTTTACCCGCTGAACATAGTGAATCTCAGGTTGTGGGGGACAATATGCCTCAAAATCCGTTAGCAGGGTTTCTCAAGGGCCTGTTTGGCCGCCCAACACACCCCTCCCCGCAGGCCCCCCCTATGCCGAGGCCACCAGCCGAGGCAAGAGTCTTGGGTGCATCGGAGCAAGTTGGAGGCTCCGATATCCCCCGGTCCCAGCCGACCCTCGAAACGCCCTCTTTAAATAAAATAGTAGTACGCAGAAAGCCGTTACCCCACTCCCCACCTCCGAAGCCTACCTGAACCGCAAAAAAGGCCGGAAGAATTTCCGCGACAGTTACGCGGATGCACGGAAGCTTTATGAGGGCATCCAGCGCAGGGGTGAGGCCTCGCCCGGGGACCTGGCCCAGGAATCGGGGATGGCCCGGAGTACCCTGGCCTACCACCTGAAACGGCTGGCCAAGTATGGCTACATTGAGCGCCTGGGCGGTGGCCGCAGCATCCGCTACCGGGCCACGGGAAAGCCCTTAGGCAGGATTGATGAAGGAACCGTGTGACGCCCACACGCCGCCAGTTGCTTTTTCGTGGATAGGTCCTAACGAGGCGCTTATCCATGCCTGCCGGTCCGTTCATGACAACCGGCTGGCAATCGCCTATAATTATCCGAATCCTTATTCCAGGGGGTTTTTAAGTGAGTGTTCAAGTCTCCATTTCCATACCCGATTCGGCGTTTTCCGCCCTTCACCGCAGCCCCAAGGGCTTCGCGAAAGAACTGCGCCTCGCGGCCGCGGTGAAATGGTATGAGGCCGGCATGGTTTCCCAAGCCAAGGCCGCCGAATTGGCCGGCCTGGCCCGGGCATCCTTTTTAAGGTCCTTGGCCCGCTATAAGGTCAGCCCCTTTCAATATGACGCGACCGACCTTGCCGGTGAAATGAACGATTAGTGGAAAAAAGCTGGGTTCTCGACAGCTCTTGTTTGATCCTATTCGGCAAAATCCGAAGACTCGATCTCCCCGCCACCCTTCCGGGTCCTATTTACGTTCCGATGTCGGTCAAACGCGAAATTCTCGCCGAAAAACCGCCCGATTTGGCATCGACATGGCTCAAAAGAAAGGACTGCCCGGCCCAGGTGGTTCGGGCACCCGTTCCCGCGTCCGTGCGTAAATGGGCCCTGGGCCAAGGCGAATCGGAGGTACTGGCATTCGCCTTGAAACATCGGGGTTCCACGGCGGTTTTAGACGATAGGCGGGCCCGGCTTTGCGCGAAAGAACTGGGGATTACGGTCAAAGGCACGATCGGTCTCATTTTATGGCTCAAGCAGCAGGGCCGACTTTCCAGGATTGGGCCTATCTTGGAATTGTTTCCCCATTCAGGATTTCGGCTTGATCCGGGTATTTTGCGAACGGCCTTGAAACTTGCCGGTGAGGATGACGCCGAATGGAAAGAAGGCCCAGGCGTCCGGGAAGCTCCCGCGGCTTACGGAACCGGCACCGCCTCACCGAATCCCCGGCGGGCAGGCAAGCCTAAGTCCAAGAGAAAGAAGTAAAACCCATGGTTCCGACCTTTTTTCATTCTGACGTCCGCATTCGACTTTCTCATGTCTCACTCCGAACTCCTAACTTTAAAGGGATTGGCTCCCTGGCCTACCACCTGAAACGGCTGGCCAAGTATGGCTACATTGAGAGGCTGGGGGGTGGCCGTAGCATCCGGTACCGGGTCACGGGAATACCTTTAGGCCAGTTAAATTAAACGGACGGTACGTCTGCCTTTAACTTTAAAGGGGGACAATTTTGATGAGTGATGAAAGAGCGGAGTCTTATTTAACGGGTGTTCGAGATTTTTCAGGGAAGCGAAAAGTCGTATTAAAATCCCTGGAGGTAAATCGAGGTAATCAATGATTTTAAAAATAAATTTTTTTAACATAGCCCTGACGGTTTTTGCGTTTGTTGAAACTGCTGCGGCAGCGGAGTTTAAGATTTTTGACGCTGTGATTGGGTACAAAGACAAACCCGTCTCAATTCAAAAGGGTTTCCAAAAACTGGAAATCATTTATGACAGCGCATTGTGGGGACCCAAGCCAGGCTCCTTTATCGGTGTCACTTGGCCTCCTTCCGAATTTTCAGATGCCGATGAAAAACGAATCCGAGGTTTAGCCCGAACCTGGGCACAAAATAAATTAGATCTAGTCTGCTTGGACATCGAGGTTTGGCCTGTTCGGGGCAATGATGATGTTGTTCAGGCCAGCATCGGAAAGTTCAAAAAGGTTATTAGTTGGATCCGTGAAGAAGCCCCAAATTTAAAAATCGGTATTTATGGGGCGCCTCCTGTTCGAGATGTTTATAGGGCCATCCAATCACCGGATTCAAAAGCCTACCAAGATTGGGCTACGGAAAATCAAAAGTTAAAGCCGTTGGCTGACCAAGTAGATGTTATTTTTCCGAGTCTTTACACAATGACGAAGGATCCGGAAACATGGAAATCATTTGCCATGGCGAATTTGCAACAGGCCGCCCAATATGGGAAACCCGTTTATGCCTTTGTTTGGCCTCGTTATCACGATTCCATGCGTGGCCTCGCGTGGACTTTTCTTCCTGAATCATATTGGGAAATGGAGCTGCAAACAGTAAAAGGGAAAGCTGATGGTATTGTTATTTGGGATTGGGGAAAAGGGGTATCGTGGGACGAGACTAATAGCTGGTGGAAAGCAGTAAATACAAAATTCAAAAAATAAAATAAATGAAACGTCAAAATCTGAAAATATTTGGCTTGGGTATCCTGATCCTATTTGCATTTATATCAAGTTTGCAAGGAATTCAAAACGCGGTTCTAAAGCCAGGAGGAAGTCAAGATTTTGAATGGGACGCTGCTCGTAAACTCTTACATGGACAAGATCCTTATGAGTCTTGGTTAAAGAAGGGAAATGAGCAGAATATTTTTTCTGCAGTAACGCCTGGATTTGCTCCAACGGTTTATCCTCCATCTTGCTTGTTACTTGTTAGCCCTTATGCTTTGTTTTCGTGGCCAATGGCAAAAAACTTGTGGGCTATTTCTAACATCATTTTTACTTTTTTTTTAATTTTCTACAGTTTCAAGCTGTTTTTGCCCAATAAGCCTTATTGGGTATATGTTTTGATTACAACACTTTTTGTTATTGGAACGCCTTGGAGAAATTTAATAGGGAATGGCCAAAAAACTCTATTTAGCTTAGCTTTTTTTACAATTGCAATTTTTTATTGCGAAAAAAAACCCATTCTCTCTGGGTGGTTCCTTTCTCTCTCACTGTTAAAATACAGTTCCACGCTGCCTCTTTCTGTTTATTTTTTATATAAGAAAAAGTTTCTTCCTTTAATTTTGGCTTTGGCCATCCATGTAACGATTTATTTTTTAATTTCTTTTTATTTACTGAAAAATCCCTACGACCTCCTTAAAGAGATTTATGAAATTTCACTAAAGAGTATTGGGCTAGGTTATTTGGACATATTTTCTTTTTTTAATCAAAGGAGTTTTAATATTCCCGTATTCGTTTTATGCATATTGGCAGGTTTTCTATTTCTGATAACGATAGTGGTTTGCGTTTTTCAAAAAAAAGAAAATCAATTGGAGGTGCTTTCTCTTCTTGCGCTGGTGTCAATGGTGATTGTTCGTCACTTGCCTTATGATTTTATAGTTCTGCTTTTTCCAGTTATTTACTGTTTCCGTGCCGACACCAAGTTGAATACTTTTAAAATTTTAATCTTGATAGAAACATTTTTGATTTGGTATTTTGACCGGCTCGTGGCATTTTTGCAGAAGGTGTTGAGCTGGAATCTCTTCAGTGCTCCCATGCTTGTTTATGCCTACATATTATTCAGCTTGTATTACTTGACTATTTTTTGGGGGCTGATTTCATTATCGAAAAACGGAATAGAAACAAAGGTAAATTAGAATGAAAAATAATTTACCAACTGGCCAAAAAGCTTTTTCTAGAATCGCTGCTGAAGGGGCCGCTTGGAATATAAGTTTGGCTTTTTCAAATAAAATTATTACTGGGATAGGGCAAGTCATATTGGTTTGGCTTTTGAAACCGTCAGATATGGGTTTGGCTGGAATGGCAATGGCTATAGCCGGCTTCACGGCTTTTTTATCGGCTGGCTGGTTAGGTGATGTTCTTGTTCAAAGGGGAAATTACGCAAGAGAAGCGGGTCAGGGGTTTTGGCTTTCCATTGGTTTATATTTTTCCATGGGCCTTCTTATTTGCGCCATTGCGAGTGGGATATATTTGTTCGGACAAAGAGATTTATTTGGATTGCTTTTGACCATGGGTATATGTTCCCTTGCATCGGTATTTAGTCCCGTTTTGTATGGACATTTAAAGAACGATTTAGATTTCAAAAATATGGCTGTGGCAAATTTGTTGGAAGGATTTGCTTATACTGGCTTTTCGGTTGTTCTGGCTAAGTTCGGTTTTGGTCCATATTCATTGATCTTGCCGGCTTTGCCACGGGCTGTTATAGGTTCTGCGTACATTTTCTGGCGTGAAGGCTTTCCGTCAATTGAAGCACCACGTTTTGACCTAATAAATGAACTTTTGAGACCAACATTATCTTTGTCGTTAACTGGCTTTTGTATTGGTTTACAGATGCAAGCACCTGTTTTTTTTGTTGGACTTGTAACAAATTCAACTACTACAGGACTTTTTGCATGGGGGTGGACTATCGCGAGTCAGGCTGTTTTCTTATTTGCCGTTAATCTACGTCAAGTATTGATGCCAGTGATTGCCAAAATGACCATGGATCAAGTTCGTCAATCAATTGCTTCGCTAAAGGCGGCAAGGGTTTTGACCATTTTTTTGACTTTGGTTTGCGGCTCCCAAGCAATATTAGCCAAACCCATTCTCTTTAATTTTTTTCCCGAAAAATGGCATGATGCATATCGCGTTATTACTTGGATTAGTTTGAGTCTTGGATTTCAAGGCATTTTGATTTCTTGTTCTGCATGGTTGAATGCGATTGGCCAATATAAGAACTTATTATTGGTCAATGCCGGCCAGGCTATTTTGGCAAGCATTGGGGCTTTTTGGGGGGCGAAACTCAATGCACTTGAAGGAGCAGCAGTGGGTGCCTCTTTAGGAATGGGGCTAGGGGGATTTCTTTCGTTATTTTGCTTTCCCGTTCATGTGTTGAAATCACAAATAAAGCTTTTTTTATTACCGGTATTAATTTCAAGTTCACTATGGGGAATTCTATATTTTTTATTTCCTGACTCTTTTTTGTTTTTTAGTTGCTTGAAAACGGTCATTTTTTTGGTTGGGAGCGGAATAGTTTGGTTGTTATTCGACAAGGAAAAATTATTGAAAAAGACGATTTCTTCTTTTTTGTTCAAAGAGAATCTTTAAATCAATGAAAAGCGTCAAAACTTTAAGTTTATCGGGAAAAATGAGCACATTAGGAGATAAAACAAAGCTCAAAGATTATCTTTATATTTCAATTTTTTCATTTTCGATAATGGGTTACCCCCTAATTTCTATCATTCCGATTGTTCAGCAAACAGATTCAAGGCCTATTTCAATTGTTTATAGAATATTTTTCTTAGTCTTGGTTTTGTTATTTGCTTATTTGAATCTTATAAATCCGAAAGGCTTTATTACAAATAATAATTCATTTTTGAAACTAATTCTTATAATGTGGTTTTTTTATTTGCTGAGATTTCTTCATGATTGGGCTACGAAACCGGAATTGTTACGCTTGCCGGCAGAAGAGTATTTATTTTCTATTTTAGGGATTTCCGTAATCCCTTTTTTTTCTTTTTTTTATTTGCCATCCTTAAAAACTCTTCAAAAAACGCTTGTCACCGTATGTTATGCATCGGTACTGACTGTTTTGCTTTTGCTTATCACAGCTCTGAAATTTGACGCGACCTTTGATGAAACCGAAAGACTTGGATCCGCCACTTTAAATCCAATATCGTTTGGACATTTGGCAGTTTCTACCTGCATTCTTCTTTTAACGTTTTTAATATTTAAAAGAAAAAATTTTTTTGAAAAAATATTCTTTACACTATTCTTAATTATTTGTTCTTTGGTTGTTATTCTTGCAAATTCCCGAGGGCCCCTTTTGGCTTTCGCTGCAACACTACCTTTTTTTACAATATATATTCTGAAGGGGAAGAAAAAGGCGAAATACATTTTCGCAATTTTGATTTTATTGATCTCCTTGGTATGTGTTTATTTTGTTTTTAACACCGATCTTTCCAAAATTGGAAAACTTAATATGAGATTTAATTTATCCGACGAAAGCGCAAAACTGAGAGCGGTTGCATTCCAAAACGCCTTTTATGAATTTTTGGATAACCCCGTTGCTGGAAATGCATTTGTTGAAACGGAATCCGAATTTTATCCTCATAACATTATTTTGGAGTGTCTGATGTCTACTGGAATAATTGGAGGAACTGTTCTTTTTTTATTACTCAAGAAAACCTTCAAGAATATTGGCCTTCTTTTGAAGGGTCATTATTCTGGGAAATGTATAGCTCTTCTTACTATTCAATTTTTTATTTCTGATATGTTTTCTGGGAGTGTCTATGCAGGTAATCCAAATTTTTGGTATTTCATGATTTTGTGTTCTACTTTAGTTAAATCAAAAGAAATAAAAAATTTTGCCAACCGCGAATAACGAAAGTGCGTTTTAAAGAGTTTTTTTGGTAATGGAATTGACTGAAAAACATGCAGCGTCGGATAATAAAAACAATTCGACTAAAATCATGCTTTTGTGGCATCGTTTTGGACCTTATCATCATGCCCGCTTTCAAGCCGCTGCTTCCACCGGCCCCACTGTTGGTGTTGAATTTTCTGGTGAGGATCAAACCTATGCCTGGAAAAAGATAAGGCCTAATATAAGAGAGGCTGTCATCACTCTTTTTCCTGACCGCGATTCCCAAACCTGTCCATCCAATGTGATTTTTCAAAGAGTATCTGAAGTGTTTTCGTCTCAAAAGCCATCTATTGTTTTTATCCCTGGTTGGGCAGATAAAACTGCTTTAGCGGCTTTTAAATGGTGTTTGAAAAATAGTGTTCCGGCGGTTGTGATGTCTCCAAGCCAGGCCTTGGATGCTCCTCGAAGTTGGTATAAAGAGTGGGTCAAAAGCAGGATTGTTCGTCTTTACAGTGGAGGTTTGGCGGGTGGAACGCCGCAGAAAAGATACTTGGAGTCCCTGGGAATCCCCATGAACCGGATTTTGACCGGTTATAACGTCGTGGATAACGGCCATTTTGAGAACGGCGCTCGCCAAGCAAGGAAAATAAAGGTTCAACTCCGAAAACAGCTTAAAATTCCTGAAAATTATTTCATTTGTTCAGCCCGTTTTGTTCCCAAAAAAAACTTGGAAATTCTTTTGGAAGCCTATGCGAGTTATGCCCAGAGTGGATTACGAGAAGTTTGGGACTTGGTCGTTCTCGGAGACGGCCCGCTTCGGAAACGGTTGGAAAACATTATTAAAAAGTTCGGGCTTGCGAAAAAGGTCTACATACCAGGTTTCAAGCAATACGAAGAATTGCCCTATTATTATGGCTTATCCAAAGCCCTTGTTTTGCCCAGTATTTCCGAGCAATGGGGGTTGGTGGTGAACGAGGCGATGGCCTGTGGGCTTCCTGTGATCGTGTCGAACCGTTGTGGTTGCGTGGAAGACTTGGTGCGGGAAGGTGAAAACGGTTTTATTATTGATCCTGTAAAATCCGAATCGCTAACTCAAGCCTTAATAAAAATAACTCGTTTGAAAGGACAATTGCCCCGAATGGGAAAGCGAAGCCAACAAATCGTCAAAAACTGGAGCCCGAAGACCTTCGCGAAGCAGGTTTGGAAACTGGCTGAAATGATTACCGCAGCGCAACCGCCCAAACCAAATATCCTTGACCGATTTATATTAGATTATGTTTCACGCAAGACAATGATCGGTTATCAGGATCGATGAAACTTGATAAGCCCATTTTTACTTTTTCTTTCGACGACGGCCATCCAAATGATTTGAAATTAGCCCTTCTTTTTAAGAAATATTCCATTAAAGCGACTTTTTATATTACCATTCAAAATTCCGAAAATCCGGTGATGACACCTTCTGAAATCCGCAAGATTCATTCGATGGGTTTTGAGATTGGTAGCCATGGTTTGACCCACCGCCGCCTTCCTGCGATATCCCTTGAAGCGGCTGAACAAGAGGTTTTTTTGTCCAAGAAAAAATTGGAAAAGATGCTTGGGGAAAAAGTAAAAGCTTATTGTTTCGCGGGAGGGAAGTATCAGACGCGCCATTTGAAACTTCCATTAAAAGCGGGTTATTTGTTTAGCCGTACAACTCGCTTGCTAAGGCTTTGCCATCCGGTTGAAGGTTCTTTACTGCATACTACCATGCAATATTATCCTTTGACCACTTTAGGTTACCTTAAACACCTGGTTCGAAGGCCAAATGTTTTGGCTTGGAGACTGTTTTTCAACTCGATAGGCCATTGTGGGTTTAATGCTCCACCTAAAAAACTTGGCAGATATTTAATTGATATGGCCATTAGTGAAGGAGGATGTTTTCATCTTCATGGACATTCCTATGAATTTAGTTCAAAAAGAGATTGGAAAGAAATCGAGGAGTTGCTTGAGTATGCTGGCAGTAAAAAACAATGTCGATGTTTAAACAATTCTGAGACTTTTTTGACGTTATCAGCTTCGAGGTTTTAATGGATAGGCTTAAAATCGCTATTGTTTCCGGCATTTTGCATCCTCGTTACGGAGGCCCACCTTCGGTTATCCAAGCCCACATAAAAGGCTTAGTTCCCTATGCAGACACGACTGTTTTTGGAGTGGCCGACCCGGGGGATGAAGAAGAGCTTAAAAAAATTTATCCCGGTTGCCGATTGTTTCTGCGGACCTTCCCCAAAAGATGGTTTCGAGGTAAGGGGCTTAGGGAAGCATTGATGGCTCAAGCGGGGGATTTTGACGTCATCCACTCCCATATGCTTTGGGACTATGCGGTTTGGGCTTCTTGGAAAGCCGCGAAAAAAAACAAGAAATCTCTGATCGTTACTCCACATGGATCCATTTTGAACGTTTGGCGCTGGAAACCACTCCACAAAGTTTTTTACCGCGAACTTATCATGAAACGATTATTCAAAGATTGCGCATTTGTTCACGCATTGAATGCCCGTGAAGAAAAAGCTTGTCTCGATTTTGGCGTTAAATCCAATATCCGTATTATCCCAAATGGATTATCTGAAATGGAGTATTTAAAACAACGAAGTCCCGGAGAAGCTTTGCAAAAATGGCCCCAATTGCGTGGACGCCGTGTTTTGCTGTTTATGGGAAGGCTTTCCCAGTTGAAAGGCTTAGACATTCTCCCCCAGGCTTGGGCCAATTGTCTTCAACAAACTAAAACCAAAGATTGGATTTTGGTGATTGCGGGCCCGGATTATCGAGGCTTTCAGGTTGAGGTTGATCGCCGAATAAAAGAACTTTCTATTGAGAACTGGACCTTGATAACTGGACCGGTATTTGGGAGTTTGAAAGATTCACTATTGACCGCTTCCGAGGCTTTTGTTCTTCCTTCTTATACGGAGGGCTTCAGCATGGCCATTTTGGAAGCCATCGCCGCTAACTTACCTTGCCTCTACAGCACCGAATGTCATTTTCCTGAACTGGCTCAAAAGGAGGGAGGGTTGGAAATTGAACCGAAGCTTGATTCTTTGGTCCAAGCCCTTATTCAGGTTGTTAATCAATCATTTTCGGATTTAAAGAAAATGGGACAAAAGGCAAATGAACTGGGTAGGCAAAAATATACTTTAGAAAAAGTGGCGCAGCAATTAATTGGAGTGTATCGAGAGGCAACGAAAAAGAATGGGAATAGTGGATTTTTTTAAAAATTTTGTCCGTCGATCAAAAAGATTGATATGGATCATTCTTGGAAGGGACTTTTATTCAAGGCTGGACTTGAATTGCCCACGTGAAAGGTTGGGATCGGAATATGGTGGCTGGAGTATTGCGAAGGGAAAGTTACGGAAAAATTCAATTATTTATTCTTTTGGACTTGGTGAAGATATTTCTTTTGACCTGGAATTGATAAAACAATACGGGGTGATAGTCCATGGCTTTGATCCAACTCCGAAATCTGTGCAATGGATTCATGCACAAAGCCTTCCGGAAAAATTCATCTTCCATGAATATGGAATATCAGATTTTGATGGCTTTCTGACTTTTTACGCCCCGGCCAACCCAAATCACGCTTCCTTTTCTATGATTAAGGAATCGTCAAACGCAAAAAAATCAGTTGAAGCTCGAGTAAAGAAACTTGCCACAATCATGCTGGAATTTGGGCATGAGAAGATCGATCTTTTAAAAATGGATATTGAAGGTGCCGAGTACAGCGTTATTGGTGACTTGGCGGCATCGGGAATTAAACCGGATCAAATCCTTGTA
This sequence comes from candidate division FCPU426 bacterium, assembly GCA_030041545.1. Lineage (GTDB taxonomy): Bacteria > Oederibacteriota > Muellerivitia > Muellerivitales > Muellerivitaceae > JAJPJW01. The sequence goes on from JASHNQ010000112.1 coordinate 16,377, forward strand.
GAGTTCCACCATCGGTTTTCAGGCGTGAACCTTCGAAAAACAAAAGAGGCGGTTGATAAACTTCGGGCAATGGGTTACGGGCTATATTCGGTTTCTCCCAATGGCGAAGAGTACTCGTTTATTTTGATGAAAAATCAAGCAAAAACTTGAACCCTAAGATACTTTTGTTTTATCACTTCTGCCACCCTGATGACGTTGTTAGTGCTTGTCACTATACCGACCTTTGTGAGGGCCTGGCGGCGCGCGGCTATACCGAGTCCAACAAGATATCGGAAAAGTGGGCCGAGCCCAATAGTGATGCCATCGCAGGCTCCGGCATCCCGGCTCGGCACACACAAGGCACTCTCCTCGGCTTGAGGGCCTCGGAGAAGTGGGAAAGCCTGGCCCCGCTGTCACCATTGCCTATGGGTTTGTCCACCTGATGAAGTTCCAATATGGGCCGGTGTCCGCGCTCCTTTTCAATGGTTTGGGCTTGACACTGTCATAATCTAACAATTAAAGTTAAATTATGACACGGTACTTTCCCCGCGAAATGACCCCCCGCCTGCGGGAGGCCCTGGGCGAAATGCCGGTCGTGGTATTGACCGGACCGCGCCAGGCCGGGAAAAGCACCCTCCTCCAGAGGGACCCGGTTTTTCGCGGCAGGCGTTACGCCACCTTCGACGATTTGGCCACGCTGGAAGCCGCCCGGCGGGATCCGGAAACCTTCCTGGGGGAGGGGCCCCTGACCCTGGACGAGGCCCAACGGTTCCCGGAAATCCTGGTGGCGGTGAAGCGGGTGGTGGACCGTGCCCGGCGGCCCGGCGCCTTCTTATTGAGCGGTTCAGCCAATTTCCGCCTCCTGCGGGGCGTCTCGGAAAGCCTCGCGGGCCGGGCCGTCTACCTTGACCTCCAACCCTTCACGTCCCGCGAGACCGGCGGCAGGACGGCCCATCCGCCGGCGCTCCTGGGCTTGCTGGAGGGGAGGCCTCCCTTGGGGAAATTCCCGCCTTTTGATTTCGGGGCGGTGCTCAAGGGCGGCATGCCCAGCGTGGCCCTGGGGGAAGTGAAAAAACCCGGTATTTGGTTCCAAGGCTATGTCCAAACCTACCTGGAAAGGGACCTGAGGGACCTTCGGCACGTTGGCGACCTGGCGGCTTTCCGGCACCTGATGAGGTTAACCGCCTTGAGGAACGGCGGCATCCTGAAGGTTTCGGAACTGGCCCGGGACGCGAAGATGAACGTCATGACCTTATCCCGTTACCTTTCGTTGTTGGAGACATCCTTCCTGGTGCGGCGCCTGCCGCCTTATTTGGGAAACCAGGCGGTCCGCCTCGTTAAATCACCCAAGCTTTATTTCACCGATTCCGGCTTGGCCGCCCACTTAGCGGGGATGGACGGCTCCGCGGCCGATCATCCCTTGAGGGGAGGGCTCCTGGAGAATTGGGTGGTCCAAAACCTGTTGGCCTTGTCCGAGGCCCATTTCGCGGATGCCGAGGGGGCCTACTGGAACATCCAAGGCCGTCATGAGGTAGATTTCGTCCTGGAGGCCGGCAAGCGGGTATTGGCCGTGGAGGTGAAGCAGGGGGCGATTTCCCGGGATGAGGATTTGAGGGGCCTGAAGGCCTTCCAGGACGCCCAAAAAGGGCCTGTGACCGGTATACTGGCCACCACGGGAAAGGAAACCTTGCCCCTGGGGAAGAATCTTTGGGCTGTTCCTATTCCGGCGCTGTTATCCTAAAACCCGTAATCCGCTTTTCTGCGAAAATTGCAAAAAATAGGCCATTTACCCCGTTAAAAGCTTTTTTCTTTTCGGCCCACGCGGCACGGGCAAGCCCACATGGGCGAAGCGGATATTTCCCGGGGCCCATCGGATCGATTTGCTCCAATCCAACGTCTTCCGGGCCTACGCCGCCCGTCCCGAACGCCTCAAGGAAGCGGTTGGTGCCGCCGGAATGGAACGGACCGTCGTCATTGACGAAGTCCGGAAGGTTCCAGCCCTGCAGCCGATGATCCATCCGCCTTGAAGGATGAAAATCATGCCTAAAGTTCTTATCCTTTATCACTACGGATTCGACTCCCTTCGGTCGCCCACCGCAGGCTACCCTGATAAGGTGAAGGACAAGCTATGAAAATCCTTGTCCTTTATCATTATTACAGCCCGGATGATGTGGCACCCATTCTTACAATTGGAATGGGTACCCCCAAATCGTATGCCTCGGCTGGTGGCCTTGGCACAGGGAAACATCATCTGGACTCGATAAAGGACGGCGACGCCTAAAATTCTTGTCCTTTATCATTATTACCGGCCAGATGATGTGGCACCCATTCCTGCAATGGGAATGGGTGCCCCCAAATCGTATGCCTCGGCTGGTGGCCTTGGCACAGGGAAACATCATCTGGACTTGATAAAGGACGGCGATGCCTAAAATTCTTGTCCTTTATCATTACTACAGTCCAGATGATGTGGCACCCATTCCTGCAATGGGAATGGGTACCCCCAAATCGTATGCCTCGGCTGGTGGCCTTGGCACAGGGAAACATCATCTGGACTTGATAAAGGACGGCGATGCCTAAAATTCTTGTCCTTTATCATTACGGATTCGACTCCCTTCGGTCGCTCACCGCAGGCTACCCTGATAAGGTAAAGGACAAGCTATGAAAATCCTTGTCCTTTATCATTATTACAGTCCAGATGATGTGGTCTCCGCGCGGCATTACACCGACCTTTGTGAGGGCCTGGTTCAACGAAATTGGGAAGTCGAAGTCTGGCCGGGAAACCGGGCCTGCCATCCCCCTTCGCAAAAACCCACTAACGTAGAGCTTCGGGGGACAGGCCGGGCTTCAAACCCATATTCCACCCAACCTGGGATGATCAACGGGGTGATGGTAAAGCGGGTTTGGCGGCCTCCTTTGAGCCAACATTCCGCCTTCGGCCGCATCGCCAATTCCCTCTGGCTCCAAAGGGCCTGGAAAAACCGGCTGAAATCCTCTTCCTATGCCCCGGACGTGATCCTGATCGGCACCGACCCGGTGTTGGCCCTTTCCTGCGCGCCCGCACTGAAAGCCCTGAGGCCCAAGGCCAAGATCGTCCATTGGTGCTTCGACCTTTACCCCGAAGCCGCGGTGGCGGACGGCGCGGTGGGGGAGGGAAGCACGCTGGTGAGGATGGCCCGGGAGCGCATGGCCAAGGGTTACGCGGCCTGCGACCTGGTGGCGGATTTGGGACCCTGCATGAAAGAAAAACTAAAAAGTTACCAAGCGAAAAAGGGTGAAACGTTGACGCCCTGGGCCCTTAAGGAACCAGAAGAGCCGCTCCCATTCAACAAGGACGAACGCAAGGATCTTTTCGGCGAGGCTTCCTTGGGTCTGCTTTACTCGGGCAGTTTCGGCCGGGCCCACGAATTCTACATGACCCTAAAACTGGCCCAAAGGATGAAGGAAGACTTAGCCGGGCCCGGTGATGGTGCCTCCGCGGGCTCCGGCACCTCGGCCCGGCACACCCAAGGCTTGCCCCTCGACGCGAGGGCCTCGGGGCAGGGGGCTATTTTCTGTTACGCGGCGAGGGGAAGCCGCATGGAGGCGCTCCGGAAAGCCCGTAACCCCGAATACACCAACGTGCGCTTCGGATCCTTCGCCGCCGAGGAAAAGCTGGAGGCGCGGCTGGCGGCTCCCGACGTGCACCTGGTTTCCTTAAGGCCCGAGTGGGCCGGCATCGTGGTTCCTTCGAAGTTCTTCGGCGCATTAGCCGTGGGCCGGCCCGTTTTGTTCGAGGGCCCCGGGGATTCGGATGTGGCGCTTTGGATCAAGGAATACGGGGTGGGCTGGGTCTTGACCCATGACAACCTGGAGGAGGTCCGGGAAGACCTGTTGAAGTTCGCCAGGAGCCCCCAACAGAAAAGCGATATGTTCAACCGGTGCCACGAAGTTTACCAAGCCCACTTTTCAAGAGCCGCTGTGATCTCCCATTGGGATGAGGAACTTCGATCCCTCTTGTCTTAATAACACGGGGGGACTAGAACCTATTTCAAAACCTCCCTCACCACGAAGTACACGAAGACCACGAAGTAAACCCAATGCTTTTTCAAGACATTTTCAACTTACTTTGTGTACTTTGTGCCCTTTGTGGTAAGAGTTTGGGTTTTGAAATGGCTTCTAGAAAATCATTCTAAACCCCATCGAAAAAAAGGCTGTAAGTTGGGCATATTTAACTGATAATTGAACCGAATATGGGGCAGGCCATTGTCCGCGTTGTGGCCCTGTGATGTACAACATCCATCAAAGTCGGCTTATAACAGGGAGGCTTTATGAAAAATCTTCGGCCGGAGCTGATCGGCTTTGTTTGTCTTTTTCTCTTAATCCTGTCCGGCCTGATGCGGTGTATGGGCGACGGGGTAACCAAAATCAAGATTTATGCCTGGGGAGGCCGGGATGATACCAGGATTGTGCGCGAAGAACTCAACAACTTTCAAAAAACCCACCCCGATATCCAGGTCGAATTCCAAAACATACCCCATAGCGATTACGAAACCAAGGTTTTGACCGAGATAGCCGCTGGCTTGGCGCCCGACGTTATCCCGATCGAAGTGAACATGTTCGATAATTTTTACCTTCGGGGCACCTTGGAACCCTTGAATCCCTACATCCAAGCCGACCATATCGATTTGAACGCTTATTATCCACAAGTCCTGGATCGCTTTACCGTGGACGGCCAGACCTACGCTATGCCCAACAACACCGCCCCCGAATGCGTTGTTTACTACAACAAAGATGCTTTCGACGAGGCGGGCCTGCCTTACCCGACTGACAACTGGACCTACGAGGACTTCGTGGCGGACGCACAAAAGGTCATGAAAAGGGACGCCCAAGGGAATGTCACCCGCTGGGGCTTTATCGACGATTGGGTCATGGATGAGGCCTGGGTTTATGATTTCGGAGGCAGCTTTACGGACGACATCAAGCATCCCACTAAATGGACCTTCGCCACGGACCCCAACACCCTCAAGGGGGAGCAGTTTCGCGCCGACTTAATCAACAAGTACAAAGTGATGCCGCCACCCTCCAGCCAGACATCCATGGGCGGGGTGGGCCACGTTTATATGTTCACCAACAGGACCGCGGCCATGTTCCTCTCCGGCATCTGGAAAACCTCAATCATCAGTTTGGAGAAGAACTTGAGATGGGATGTGGCCATGCTGCCCAAGGGCCCCGGTGGAATGCGCGGGTTTTCCACGGGTGGTTCGGCTTTTTGCATCCTGAAAAGCTCAGCCCATAAGAAAGAGGCGTGGGAACTGGTCAAGTACCTTTCGGGGCCGGAGTGCCAAAAAATAGGGGCGGAAGCAGGCGAGGCCCAGCCGGCACTCATGAAAGTAGCCGAAACGACCTTCTTAGCCAACCACCAGGACCCCCAAAACAAGAAGATGCTATTGAAGGCCGTCAAGTTTGTGAAATACTTGCCCATGTGCAAGACTTGTGGGGAAGGTTGGTCCTTTATGAACTCCGAACTGGACAGGGTCTGGGCCGGAACCGAAACCGCCGAGCAGGCCATGCAAAAATTGAAGCCGGTGTTGGAACAGCACCCTCCCCAATAACCCAGAAGGAATGATTAACCATGGTTTCTGCTTGTCCACGATGGGGAACCATCGTGGACAAGCAGTAGTCCTGATTGGTTGTATCGGATGAAAAAAATGGGGTCTCGCCACCATTAACTGTTTTGGATCCGGATTAGTTGCCGGCGGCGGGGAAGCGTGTTGACAAAGCCTCCTCCGCCGTTTATATTCTAGTCAGAATAGTCAGAATTAATTTGAGGAGGCCGATATGCGCCGATTCTCATTAAAGCCGGTAACAATGAGATTCCGTTACCGGCATATGAATTTAAACATGGAAATCGGTGCGATACTGACTCCCTTGCGAATATTTTTTAAGTGGAGGTCAGCATGACATCCTGGCAGCTCCAAACCGCCAAGGCCCGGTTCAGTGAACTGATCCGAACAGTGAAAACCAAGGGCCCCCAATCCATTACCCTTCACGGGCATGAGGAGGCCGTCGTGATCTCGAAAAAAGACTACGACCGCCTGAAAAAAGCGAAACCCAACCTTGTTGAATTCTTCCGGAATTCCCCCTTTCACGGCGTTGACCTGAAGATCCAACGGAACAAGTCCGTTTCCCGTAAGGTGGAATTTTGAATTACCTTTTGGATACCAACATCCTTTCTGAGCTTTTCAAAAAACACCCAGAGCCTAAAGTGACCCATTGGTTGAAGGAAGCGGAGCAGGAATCACTTTTCCTGAGCGTTTTGACGGTGGGAGAAATCCGTAAGGGGATTGAAAGGATGGAACAGGGGTCCCGAAAGGCCCGCCTCATCCAATTCCTGGAGAAAGACCTTTCGGCGCAATTCGAGGGAAGGATACTGCCCATTGACCTGGAAGTGTCCGAAACCTGGGGTCTATTGGAAGCCCAGGCGGGCCGGCCCATTCCGACGGTGGATACTCTCCTAGCCGCTACGGCCCTCGTCCACAATCTCACCTTGGTTACCCGAAACATCCAAGATTTTGGCTTTTCGAAATTGAAACTTCTGAATCTTTGGGACGAATAAACCTGTCCACGACGGGGACCCGTAAGGAACAAACTCAAAATGGATTACAACGCTGGGAAAAATAAAAAAGTTTTTGGGAGTTTAAAAGGCGTTGCTGTTGGATTTGCCTTTGCTGTTTTTATGATAGCCGCCGGTATTCATCCGCTAAATTACACGCTTATCATTTGCGGGTCTGTGTTTGGTATCTGGACGATCTTTCTTCTCTATTTCCTTTTTCATCCTTTTTTTAGTTATAACGACCAATGTTTGATAAGGGCCGACCTCTTGAAGGGGTGGGGCGGAACCGAAAAAGTTGAATGGAGCGATGTTTATTCGATACATACAACAACCTTCATTCCCGAGTCTTTGATTACGTTAAAAAATGGGAACATGATCCCCGTTAATTATTTAATTACTCCCAACCATTTAAAAGTGTTGGCGGAGGTTGTTGAGTTGGTCCGGAAGAAAAATCCTGACGCGAAAGTTAGCCAAGAAACTTTTAAAAGCTTGGAAAAAAGACATCAACAAAAACAAATTTATTTGTTCGTCACGCTAATCCTTTTGTTTATTGTAATGATGATGTTGGCTCGGTTTCATTGGTTTGATGTCCGTTGATAATTATTCAGAAACTTGTCCACGACGGGGACCCATCGTGGACAGGGCGAGTTGGGAAAATCGGTAACCATACTTACAATTTGCCCAAGGACAGTGAAATATCCAAGTCCAACCGGAGGGGATGGGGTCAGCCCGGAAATCCGCGAAAGCCTTTGACCGACTGAAAAGCGGAGCCATTCCAGCCTATATCCGTACCCCACTCCCGAACAGATCCCCCGGAAGATACGGCTGGACAATGTCGTGCGGGATAGGAGTTGGTAGGCGAACTAACAAAGCATCGGGCAGGAGATCAAAGCCAACCCAAACCCAGGGGCGGCCCGGTTGAAGGTGGATAGGATGAAGGTTAACCGGGTCATGAGGATATTGGGGGTCCTCAATGAGGCCGCCCGGAGGCTGGTTTTAGAGAATCTCCAAAAGTCCAGGGAAAGCCAGGAATCCGAGGGCCAGGTTTTGGAGAATCCCTAAAAACCGTTGGATAGCAGGTTCCTTCCCGGGATGCGGTTTTAGAGAATCTCCAAAAGTCCAGGAAAAGCCAGGAATCTGAGGGCCAGGTTTTGGAGAATCTCCAAAACTAGGGGGTAACCCGGCCCCTCCCCGGAACCGGTTTTTGAGAATCTCAAAAAGCCAGGGAATAGCCCGGTTTCCCAGGGCATGGATTTTGAGAGTCTCAAAAAAACGGGGGGTAGCCCGGCCCTCTCTCAAAAACCGGATTTTGAGAGTCCCAAAAAGCCAGGGGATAGCCCTGCCTCCCGGGGCATGGATTTTGAGAGTCTCAAAAAAGCGGTAACCAACTGGCTCATCAGCGAGAACGCCCTATTTCGGTTGACCGACCTCCACTCATGGCGGGCCGCCGTGGACAAATATCTCAAATAAAAGGGTTTTTTCAGCCGGCCTCTCATCGCCTTAAAACTTCCTTCTTCCTGTTAAAATACCGCCTTCATTTCCCAGTGAAAGAATTCCATGATCGAGCCCTTCCGGACATTCCTTGATTCCCTGCGGGTTACCAGCGAGGAATGGTACGAGTTTCTTTTAAAGAAACCCCTTTTTCTCCTGGGCCAAAAGGGCCAGCAGGGGAAGGAGATGTTCCTCAACCTTCCCCGGCGGCAGGCCGTGACCATTTACGCGGGCGTCCTGTGGGTCATCCCCATCGCCATGGTCCAGCCTTATGTGAGCCTTTACATGGTCCAACTGGGCCTTTCCAACACCGAGGTCGGCGTTTACACATGCCTCATGAACGCCCTCCGGCTCCCTGCGTTGTTCCTGGGGGGATATTTTTCCGACACTTGGGGCCGGAAGAAAACCCTCATCGCCTTCGACATCCTGAGCTGGGGAGGCTATTGCCTTTGCCTGGCTTTGGCGGCCAACAAATGGTGGTGCATCGCCGCCCTCTTTTTCATGGCCACGAATTCCGGGTCCACCGCGCCCTATGTCTGCCTGCTGGCGGAGGGCGTGTCTTCCAGTAAACGGGCCGTGGTTTATTCGGCCCTGAACATCGCCAATATGGCGCCCTCCCTGCTCTTTTTCCCCCTCTTGGGCGGCCTTTGGGAATCCCAGCGCGGCTTGTTAAGGTCCAACCATGAGATGTATTGGCTCCAAACCGCCCTGGTGGCTTTAGGCATCGGGCTGCTGTGGAAATTCCTTCCCGAATCGAAGACCTATGAGAAATCTGCCTCCTCCTGGTACCGGGTTTTCAAGGAAGGCCTGGGACAATACCGGGACGCGCTGCGGGCATTTTTCCGGAAGCCCGGCGCGAAGGTTTTCCTGCTTTCCAAGTTTTTCGATGAATGGATGCTGCTTGTCTGGGGAATCTACGCTTCGTTATATTACGTCCAGCACATGGGATTGAAGGACGCTTACCTTTCAGTGCTGTCGCAAAGTTCCTCCTATGTCATGTTCCTCGTCTTGTTCTTATTCGTTCCCAGCTTATCGGAGGGACAATTATTAAAAATCCTGGGGATCGACCAGTTGTTCGGATTGGCGGCTTTAGCTATGCTTTGTTTCGCCCCCACGGCCGGGAACAGCGTTCTTTTAATCTGTTTACTTTCGGTCTGCCTGGGTTCGATCGGCGGGGCGCTTTATGGATCCGTCAACGCGGCGCTTTGGATGAACCTGATGGAGGAGAGGGAAAGGGCCAAGGTCGTCGCCGCCTCCTATGCCATTCTTTATATAGGGCTTTTAAGCGGATCCCTGGGCGCCGTTGTTTACGGCCATATTTCACCGCAAGTCATGTTGGGAGTCATGGTGAGCATCCGGGTGATAAATTTTTTCCTTTGGCGCAACGTTGCGAAGCAATTAGCCGGGCCGCTCACGGCTTCTTGAGGGGGTAAGAAATGGAAACAGGTTATCTTTATGCTTTCGCGGCTTTTTTTTGTGTCGGAAGTTACATGGTGCCGGTACGTTTCGCCAGCGCCAAGGGGCTCCAATTCCTTCCCTTTATGGGGCTGGGGATGGCGATCATGGACCTGTTACGCATATCCTCCCTTAAAAACCTTTGGGCCCATCCCCTGTGGTTTTGGGGCTCTTTTGCGGCGGGGGTCCTTTGGGTGACCGGGCAAACCCTGGCCAATCTAGCCTTGGAGGAAGTCAGTCTGGCCAAGGCTTCGGTCCTGTTTAATTCCAATTCCTTCATCAACATCGCTTTTGGCCTGCTGGTCTTCCATGAGGCCTCGGGATGGCGGGCGTACCTCTTCTTGCTGATGGGCGGAATCCTTCTTTTTATCGGGGCCTGGCTGGTGGCCCGTGTTTCAGCGGCCCCGTCCAAGGAAGGAAACCTGAAAAAAGGTATTTTATATGGGCTTTTGGCGGGATTTTTTTGGGGGCTTTATTTCGCGCCCACCAAGGCCGTGCAGGTTTGGGATCCCCAGTCGACCCTTACGTCCTTGGACGTTTTAAGCGGCCTAGCCTTGGGAGGGACTTTGCCGGCCTTGGCCCTGTTCTTCTTTGGTTCCCAAAGGCATTGGGGGTTCCGGAATGTCGCGGCCGGCGGGATCACGACCCTGCTTTGGGGGATGGGCATGAGCTGTTTTTTGCTGGCCAACCAGGCCCTGGGGCTGTCGCGGTCCGTGCCCATCGTGAACGCCAGCGGATTGGTTTACGCCCTTTGGTCGCTGTTCGTCTTCAAGGAATTCCCCCTTTCCCAATGGCATAAGGTTTTGGGAGGCACTGTTCTCGTGGTGGCCGGAGTCATCCTGATGGCTTGTTCCAATTGAAAAGGCGATTTAAACCACGAAGGCACCAAGGGCACTAAGAAAGGCAAAAAGTCGATTAAGTTTAAGATGAACACGAATCTTCTTGGTTGTTCTTAGTGTCCTTGGTGCCTTCGTGGTTCAATGGCTTTGCGGTTAATCCTTGAAAGTTCCCTTTGAAAATCCCATAATCTCTTCCTTATGAAACTCCAGAACAACATCGCACTCAAGGAATGGGCCGTGGTCCTGAAGGCCCTGGAGGAAGGGAAGCAGACCATCCTCCTGCGCAAGGGCGGAATCCAGGAAGAGGGTGGGGAGTTCAAACCCGAGCACCCCGAGTTCTTCCTTTATCCCACTTTTGAGCATGAATCCGCCGCGGATATCAAGCCCGACTGGCGGCCGCGCCTGGCCGCCATTGAAAAGGAAAACAAGGACCCCAAACGGATCCATTTCCGCCTTTACGCCTCGGCGGAAAAAACAGAGAAAGCCACCGATTGGGAAGCCTGCAAGCGCTTGATCCCCTTCACGGTTTTAAGCGACGAAGCCTTTGAGAAAAAATTCAATTATGGCGATTGGCAGGGCGTTTATGTTTTTATCGTGCGCGTTTATTCCTTGCCCGTGCCTATGGACCTTCCGCTGAAGCCCCCTTACGAAGGGTGCAAGAGCTGGGTGCCCTTGGAAACTTCCATGTTTACGGCGGGTTCCATGCCGGTCATCCCGGACGGGGCCTGGCCCTACACGAGGGACAAGATTTCGAAGGTCCTTCACTCCGCTTAACGTCTTTCTTTCCCCTGCGCTCCGGCCAACTTTGTCCTATGATTGTTCTATGAAACTGCAACCAGTGGTAGCGGGAGCTTTTTACCCGGGAAACCGCAGGCAACTCCAGGCGACCGTGGAGGCCTTTGGCCGGGAACAAGCCCCGGAATTGCAGGGTGAGCCGATAGGCTTTTTGTTGCCCCACGCGGGTTACCCCTACTCCGGCACGGTGGCCGCCCTGGGGTATCGCAGCCTTCCAAGTCCCGTGAAAACCGTCGTCCTAGCCGGCCCCAGCCACTATATCGCTTTCCGGGGGGTTTCGGTTTTCGACGGGGAATCGGCCCTGACCCCCCTGGGAGAAATGCCGGTGGACCAAGAGGCAGCCGAGTTTTTAATGAAATCCGACCCGCATATCGCTGAAATCCCAACCGCTTTCGCCAGGGAACACTCGGTGGAAGTGCACCTCCCCCTGATCCAAACCTATCTTCCCCAAGCCAAAGTGGTCCCCATTGTCATGGGGCAGGGTGTGAAGGAAGCGGTGGAGCCCCTTGTCGGGGCGCTTTTGGCCCTGGCCCGGGAAAGGGAATTCCTCTTTGTGGCTTCCTCCGACTTGTCCCATTACCCGGACTACGAAACGGCGGTCAAAGCCGACCGGCAATTTTTGGACGCCTTGCTGACCGGGGATGAAAAAAAGGTGGCGGCAGCCGATGAAAAGATCATGTCCCGGCATTATCCCGACTACTATTGCACCCATTGCGGGAAAGAGCCCGTGGGGGTGCTTTTGGGTTTCGCCAAGGGGAGGGGCGCCGGCCAAAGCCGGCTTTTGGCCTACCGCAATTCGGGCGACGTCACCGGCGACCATTCCCGCGTGGTTGGCTACGCCGCAGTGGCGTTCTGTAAACAACAATGAAATTGAGAATTCAAAATTGGAGTTTGAATGAATCCTTCGGAAATGATCAACGAGGACGACCAGCGGCTGCTGCTACATTTGGCCCGCCATGCCATCCAGACGACCGTTCAAAAAGGCCGGCGCCTGCCCGTGGTGGAATCCCTTTCGCCCCTTTTGCGGGAGAAACGGGGCGTTTTCGTCACCCTTTGGGAGGAGGAATTAAGGGGTTGTATCGGTTTTCCTTATCCGGTGAAGCCCCTGGCTGAGGCCGTCCAGGAAGCGGCGGTCAGCGCCGCCCTTCAGGATCCCCGGTTTCCCCCCGTGCGGATGGAGGAATTGCCGAGGATTGAACTTGAGATTTCAGCGCTGACCGTTCCCAAATCGATCGAGCCTTCCCAAGTCCAAGTGGGGGTACATGGGCTCATCGCCAGCCGGGGGAACCGTTCGGGCCTTCTCCTTCCCCAAGTGGCGATGGAATACCAATGGGACGCCCAAACCTTCCTGGAACAGACCTGCGTGAAGGCGGGGCTTGAGCCGGATGCGTGGCGTGGAAAAATCAACCTCTATGCCTTTGAAGCGCAGGTTTTCAGCGAAGCCGATATGAAGAAGAAACAAAACGGTTCATTGAAATAATAAAGATGTTTTAACCGTCATTCCCCGCAATGCCGTCATTTGCATTTTTATGGAATTCTTTTCCGGGCCTCGTTGAAAGGCGCGCAAGCGGGACTTATAATATGAATATATTCGGTTTCCAAACGTAAAGGCCTCGGCCGGTTGAACCCTGCCCTTGAAATAAGCGACAAGCGCTTCCCACAATAAACGGGACAGCCCGTTGGACGGAGTTTGAGCCATGATCGAAATGAAGGTGCGGGGCATCGCCATTGATCCTACCCTTAAACAACCCGCGGTCATCCTGACCGATGAGGAAGAAAAGCGGTATTTGCCCATTTGGATCGGTGTGGCCGAGGCCACGGCCATTTTCCTGAAATTGAGCGATCAGGCCATCGCCCGCCCCATGAGCCACGACCTCTTGAAAAGCGTCATCGACGCCTTGGGCGCCAAGGTTTCCAAGGTGCTGGTGAGCGACATCAACCAAAACACCTTTTTTGCCCGCGTTTTCCTGGAAACGCCGGCCACGGGTGAAAAGGTGGACGTGGATGCCCGGCCCTCGGACGCCATCGCGCTGGCCCTGCGTACCGGTTCGCCGATTTACGTGGCGGAGAAGGTGGTGGTGGCGCCCGGCGTCATCATCGTGGACAAAGACAAATGCAAGGAAGAGATGAACGAATTCAAAAAGTTCCTTGAGAACCTCTCGCCGACCGATTTTAATTTCCCCGGGACCAATAAGCCATGATCGAAATGAAAGTAAGGGGAATTGCGGTGGACCCGGGACTCAAGATCCCCATGGTGATCCTGACGGATGAGGAAGAAAAACGCTACCTTCCCATCCCCATCGGGGTGGCGGAAGCCACGGCCATTTTCATCCAGCTCCAGGAACAGGCCATCCCCCGTCCCATGACCCACGACCTGTTGAAAAACGTTATTGAGGTCCTGGGCGCCAAGCTGGTCAAGGTGTTGGTCAACGACCTCCACCAAAACACCTTTTTTGCGCGTTTGTTCCTCGAGTCTTCAGATTCCCGGGACAAACTGGAGGTGGATGCCCGGCCCTCGGACGCCATTGCCCTGGCCCTGCGCACCAATTCGCCCATTTTCGTCGCGGAAAAAGTAGTGGTGAACGCCACGATTGTGGATAAGGAAAAGTACAAGGAAGAAATGAGCGAGTTCAAGAAGTTCCTGGAGAACCTTTCCCCAACGGACTTCAACCTGCCAGGCCCGACCTGAAAAACAGTTTTGAGTTATGGGCGTTGAGTTTTGTCCCACATCTCATTGCTAAAGTTTAAAACGGCCCTCCGGGTCAAATGGGTTCCTGAGGGTGGAACGAGAAAAGCGGATATGCCCCCTCAAGCTTCGAAGGGCCATTTGGCCCTGACCGACAAGCATTTTGTCCTTTTGTTCCACACCACCCACGAGACGATGCACGCGGAGTCGGTCCTGAAAAGCCGCCGTATGCGGTTCAAGTTGATTCCCCGTCCCCGGGACATTAAGGACGATTGCGGACTGGGCTTGGTGATTGTCAAAGAAGACCGGCCCCAAGTAGAGGAAATGCTTCCGCGCGAGGACATTTACATCAAGGCGGCTTTCCATATTGAAAAGGACGGTCAATGGATAAGGGAAAACTATCCACCGGCGCCAATCTCCTACGACTCTCCACCCTCGGAATCCAGTTCGTCCTCTCCACTTTCGTAGGGGTTTTTTTAGGCTGGTGCCTGAAGAAGCTTTTCCATTGGGGGGATTGGGCCATCATGGCGGGATTCTTTTTCGGCGTCCTGGCCGGTTACTTCGGCCTGTTGGAGGCCGTGAGGTCCCTCAACCGTGACTCCAAGAAACCCCCGGCCCCATGACCTCCCCCGCGCTCCACCGTTTCCAAGAGAAAGGTCCGCCGGCGCATCCTCCACCGGGGTGGATTCTCAAGGTTGCCTTGGGGACCCTTGGCGGCGGGGTGACGGTCTCCGCTGTTGCTTTTGTCCTTCAAAGAAAGGAACTGGCCCTCGGCCTTTTGTTGGGAGGGTTTGTTTCCATTTTGAACCTTTTCGGTTTGCACGCCCTAACAACGAAGGTTTTGGCCAGGGGGGATAAAAAACAAACGGTTTTTTGGTTTTGGAATCTTCTGCGGTGGCTTTTTTTTGTCGCCCTATGTTGGATTCTCCTCCGAATCTCCCCCTTTTGCCTTTTGGGAGCGGCCGGAACTTATCTCTGGTTCCTCGTGGTCCTTGGGTTGGTGGGATGGCGGTCCGTTTCCACCCCGAAAAGTTCCAACAGCCAGTAGGCATTAGGGGGCTGGGGCTATCCTTGGTTGAGGGTTGACCAAAAGGGTTGAAGTCATTAGACTACCCCCGCTTTGTGAACTTTTTCACAAAGTTTTTTCGTTAAACGCGCTCAACGCCATTCCTTTATTCCCTAATTTAAATCGAACCCGGGAAGGTTGTTTCGATGGATCAAGCCGAAAGTCCTATTCATATTCCGTTTCACTTTGGGGGCCTTGAAAACGCCATCAATACCCTCACGGTCTCCTGGTTCGTGACGTTGCTCCTTTTGGCCTTGTTCCTCATGGTGCGCGTCCATTTTCGGACGGTGCCCACCGGTCTCCAAAATTTCTTTGAGCTGATCGTCGATTTCGTCCAGGGCCTGGCCGAACCCCTTGTCGGCCGCCACAGCGATTTCTTTTTTCCCCTTTTCTTTTATCTCTTCCTTTTCATTTTCTTCAACAACCTGATGGGTTTGATCCCCGGAATGATGTCTCCGACTAGCCGCGTGGACGTGAACGTGGGCATGGCCTTGATCGTCTTTTTGGCCACCCATGCCTGGGGCGTCAAGGAAAAAGGCCTCCTCAAGTACCTCTCCCACTTCCTTCCCCCGCCCATCCCGATCGATCCCAAGTCGCCCCTCTGGCTGAAAATCATGATGAGGACCATTTCCATGGGGCTGATGGTGATGATGCCCGCCATCCACCTGGTGGGAGAACTGGTGCGGCCCGTTTCGCTGACCATGCGGTTGTTCGGAAACATCATGGGGAAGGAAAAGATCCTGGCCGTTTCGGTGCTCCTGGTGATGATCCTTTGGGACGTGGCGGCTCCCTTCAAGGCCTTTTCCGTGCTTCCTTTCCTCCTTCGGGTGTTGATCGTGGTCTTGGGGGTTTTCGTGTCCTTCATCCAGGCTTTCGTGTTCATGTTCCTGTCCATGGTCTACATCGGCGGGGCGATCGAAGAACACGATGAGCACCCCGAACAACCTTCCTGACGGAAGGCTGTTCGGAATTTTGAATTCGATGTTCCCGCGCAAGCGGGATTCCCGGGGACCTGCCCCCGCTTGTTCCCTCGGATCCGTAAAACAATTAGCGAAGGAGTCGGTCATGAAAAGGTTTTGGAAGGCGTTGTTCCTGACGATGGTTTTCGCGTGCCTCAACGGCGCGGTTTGGGCCCAGGCCGCGGCACCGAAGGCGGCCGAGGGAAGCGTTTGGTTTTTCGGCATGACGGTGGTGGGAGCGGGCCTGGCCATCGGCCTGGGCGCCATCGGCGCGGGCGTGGGCCAAGGTATGGCCGTGGGTAAGGCCCTGGAAGCCATGGCACGGCAGCCGGAAATGGTGGGGACCATCCAAACCAACATGTTCATTGGTTTGGCCTTCATCGAGTCCCTTTGTATTTATGCCTTGGCGGTGGCTATGATTTTAATTTACGCCAACCCCTTCAAGAGCCTGTTCGTCGGGTGAAGTAAAACTTGCCTTGGGGGGCCTGGCCCCCAAGGATCATTTTGAAAAGAGAAACGATGGAATTCGATTTAAATGTTTTCCTGCTTCAATTAGCCACTTTCCTCGTGGGCATGTGGCTCTCCGCCAAGATTTTCCTTCCTTATTTAAGGAAGTGGATGTCCGACCGCCAAAAACGCATTGAGGATCAATTGGCCGCCGCGGAAAAGCGCCAAAAGGACGCGGAGGCCCTCAAGGCGGAGTTCGAGAAAAAAGTGAAGGAGTTGGAGCAAAACACCGCCGACATCTTGCAGCGCACGCGCCAGGAAGCCACCAAGGGCCGCGATGAGGTGATTCAGGCCGCCCGCAAGGAAGCCGAGCTCATCCTTTCCGATGCCCGCAAGGCCATTCAGAGCGAGCGCCAGGAAGTCACCCAGGCCCTCCAAAAGGAAGTGGGGGTCCTCGCGGTCGCCATCGCGGAGAAGATCCTGCGCGCTTCGGTGGATGCCAAGGCCCAGGAAAAGCTGGTTCAAGAAGGCGTCAAGGAACTAGGAGCGAGAAAAAACTAGAATATTTCACCACGAAGACACCCAGACACAAAGAACGGTTGAAAAGAAAAAGGGTTCATAAAATCGAAAATAAGATTTAGGACCCGTAACAAAACCCTGTTTTTAAGAAATATCTCCCTCTCCCTTGAGGGGAGAGGGACGGGGTGAGGGTGGCAACCGAAGGGTTTTCCACACCCCTCACCGGGTTCGACTCCCTTCGGTCGCTCACCGCAAGCCTACCCTCCTGCCCTGAGGCTCTCGAAGGGCTCCCGCAAGGGGTGAGGGTCTGCGGAGGTTTTGTTAGAGTCTCTTAGCCTTGCTCGGTGTCTTTGTGCCTTGGTGGTTCAAAAGCCTTTTTGTCGGAGAAATTATGGAATCCGTTATCGCTGAAAAATACGCCGTAGCCCTTTTGCAAGTGGCCCGGGAGCAAAAGACCGTAGACGCCATCGGGGCCGAAATCCAATCCATCCAGAAAACCGTTGAATCCAACGCGGACTTGAAAAATACGCTGGAACATCCCCGCGTCAAGGCGGGCGAAAAACTGTCGGCTTTGCAGGGGTTCTTGGGGCAAAAACTGTCCACCACGATGGAAAATTTTCTCCTGTTGCTCATCGTGAAAAAACGCATCAAGCACTTGAGGGCGGTGGCGGATTATTACGAAAAGCTGCTTTGTGAAATAAAGGGAAAGGTCGTAGCCCGGGTCCTGACAGCCATATCCCTGACGGCCGCCCAAAAGCAAGTCCTCACCAACCAACTTTCCCGGATGTTGGGGCTTACGGTGGAATTGCGGGAAGAAGTCAAACCCGGCCTCATCGGCGGCATGATGGTGTACCTGGGCGACCAGCGCATGGATGGGAGCGTATTGGGCCAGTTGGAGCGCATGAAACAAAGGCTCGTGAGGGTTGAAATCGAATAACGACGGCCCTTCGATTTGACTCAGGGCCATGAGGCTCTCGAATGGCTGACAGCTCACAGTTCGCAGGTAAGGAATAAAAGGCATTTCCGCGGAGCGGAAATAACTGAGACTTCGAACTCGAAATTTTATTTGGAGGGTTGGCATGGCGATTCAAGCGGATGAAGTGACCAAGGTCCTTAAATCCCGCATCGAGGATTTCAAGGCCGGCGCTGAGCTCATGGAAGTGGGAGAAGTGCTGAAGGTGGGCGACGGCGTAGCCGTCATTTACGGCTTGAAAAACGCCATGGCGGGTGAGCTGTTAAAATTCCCCAACGAGGTTCACGGCATCGCTTTCAACCTGGAAACCGACGTGGTGGGAGCGGTCCTCATGGGCGAAACCCGCAACGTCCACGAGGGCGACGCGGTGCACTTGACCGGCCGCATCGCCGAGGTGCCCACGGGCAAGGAACTGTTGGGCCGCGTGGTCAGCCCCTTGGGGATCGCCTTGGACGGAAAGGGGCCCCTCAAGGCCTCTTCCACCCGCCGCCTGGAGATCAAGGCCCCCGGCGTGGTGCAGCGCCAGCCGGTCAAGGAGCCCCTCCAAACCGGCATTAAGGCCATCGACTGCATGATCCCCATCGGCCGGGGACAGCGCGAGCTCATCATCGGCGACCGGCAGACCGGTAAGACCGCGGTGGCCATCGACACGATCCTCAACCTCAAGGGCAAGAACGTCACCTGCGTTTACGTGGCCATCGGCCAGAAACAATCCACGGTGGCCCAGGTGGTACGCACCTTGGAGGAGCGCGACGCGCTCGGTTATTGCATCATCGTTTCCGCCACGGCTTCCGATCCGGCGCCGCTGCAATATATCGCGCCCTACGCCGGCTGCGCCATGGCCGAGGAATTCACCTACAACGGCGGCCACACCCTGGTGGTGTACGACGACCTCTCCAAGCAGGCTGTGGCTTACCGCGAATTGTCCCTATTGCTGCGCCGCCCGCCGGGCCGTGAGGCCTATCCCGGCGACGTCTTCTACCTTCACTCGCGCCTTTTGGAGCGAGCCTGCAAGCTGAATGAGAAGTTGGGCGGCGGGTCCTTGACGGCCCTTCCCATCATCGAGACCCAAGCCGGGGACGTGACGGCCTACATCCCCACCAACGTCATTTCCATCACCGACGGCCAGATCTTCCTGGAATCCAACCTGTTTTATTCCGGCATCCGGCCGGCCATCAACGTGGGCATCTCAGTCTCCCGCGTGGGCGGAAACGCCCAAACCAAGGCCACCAAGAAGGTGGCCGGCAAGCTGAAGCTCGACATGGCCCAGTACAACGAACTGGCGGCTTTCGCCCAGTTCGGCGCGGAACTGGACAAGGCCTCCATGACCCAGTTAAACCGCGGCGCCCGGCTTGTGGAGCTATTGAAGCAGCCCCAATATTCGCCCATGGAAATGGAGGAGCAGGTGGTTTCCATCTTCGCGGGCAACAACGGCTACCTGGATCCTCTGCCCCTGGATAAAGTAAAGGCCTTCGAGTCCGGGCTCCTGTCCTTCTTGAGGTCCAAGCATCCGGAAATCCTCAGGGACATCAAGGCTAAGAACGACCTCCCGGACGACACCAAGACCAAGCTGACCGCGGCCATCGAGGAATTCTCCAAGACGTTTTATTGAGATTTTCATGACGACTGAGGACTGGTTTTAATGGCCCAAATTAAAGAAATCAAAACCCGCATCAAGAGCGTGAAGAACATCGGCCAGATCACCAAGGCCATGAAGATGGTGGCTTCGGCCCGCCTGAAGCGCGCCCAGGAGCGCATTTTGGGCGCCCGACCCTATGCCATCAAGATGGCCGACGTGATGAAAAACCTCGCCTTCAAAACCGGAAAGGAAGTCCACCCGCTGTTAAGCGTGAGGGAGGGAGGTAAAACCGCGCTCATGGTCATCACAGCCGACCGGGGGCTCTGCGGCAGCTTCAATGCCAACATCCTCCGGCAGGCTTACGCCTACATGAAGGAAAGTCCGGATACGGTGCTTTTGACCGTGGGCAAGAAGGGGAGGGACTTTTTCAAGCGCCGCAACTACTCCATCCGACGCGAATGGCTGGGCGTGTTCCCCCGCGTAGCCATGGAAACGGTCCTGGAGATGCGGGATGAAATCGAAACCTTGTTCATCACCGAAAAGTTCAAGGCTGTCAAGATCCTCTACACCGAATTCAAAAGCGTCATCCAGCAAAAGACGGCCATGGACACCCTTTTGCCCATCAAGGTGGAGGAACTGCCGGGTGAGGGGCCAAAGAAGGACTGCGTGGCGGGGGATTACGAGTTTGAGCCCAGCCTGGAGGCCATCCTGGAAAAACTGATCTCCCAATACCTGGCCACCCAGATCCACCGCTATCTCCTGGAAAGCTTTTCCTCCGAAATGGGGGCCAAGCGCAACGCCATGGAGGCGGCCAGCAAGAACGCCAGCGAGATGATGTCCAAATTGACACTGGAGTTCAACCGCGCCCGCCAGGCCATGATCACCAAGGAAATCGCCGAAATCGTGGGAGGGGCCGCCGCGTTGCAATAAGGGAGCATTGCCCCTTATTGCAACGCGAGTTTGAAGTTCTAAGTTCTTAGTTTTAAGTTTTGGAGGCTTCCGCGAAGCGGAAGTTTCATTAACTTAGAATTCAAAACTTAGAACTTAAAACTAATAGTTAAATCAAGAAAGGAAAGCATCAATGCCGCAAACAGTCACGGAGAAAAAAACAGGTGAAGTTGTCCAGGTGATAGGTCCCGTGGTGGACGTGAAGTTCGCCGAAGGCGCGGTGCCCGCCATCTACAACGCCCTTAAGATCGACGATGAGAAGACCGGCCTTCATATCACCTTCGAGGTGGCCCAACACCTGGGGGATCAGACGGTCCGTGCGGTGGCCATGAGCTCCACCGACGGCCTGCGCCGCGGAATGCCGGTCGCCGATACCGGCGCCCCTATTTCCGTGCCCGTGGGACGCGGGGCCCTGGGCCGCATCGTGAACGTTTTGGGCGACCCCGTGGACGAGATGGGCGAAGTGAAGACCGAGAAACGTTACCCTATCCACCGCCCGGCGCCCCCCTTGGTGGAACAGTCCACGAAGAAGCAGATTTTGGAGACGGGCATCAAGGTCATCGACCTTCTGGCGCCCTACCAAAAGGGCGGCAAGGTGGGCCTTTTCGGCGGCGCCGGAGTGGGCAAGACGGTCGTCATCATGGAGCTTATCCGCAATATCGCCACCCAGCACGGAGGCTTTTCCGTGTTCACGGGCGTTGGCGAACGCACCCGCGAGGGCAACGACTTGTGGCTTGAAATGAAGGGATCGGGCGTCATCGACAAGGCCGCCCTGGTGTACGGCCAGATGAACGAGCCGCCCGGGGCCCGCGCCCGCGTGGGGCTTTCGGGCCTGACCATCGCGGAATATTTCCGCGACGAGGAAAACCAGGACGTGCTGCTCTTCATCGACAACATCTTCCGCTTCACCCAGGCAGGGTCTGAAGTGTCCGCCCTCCTGGGCCGCATGCCCTCGGCCGTGGGTTACCAGCCCACCCTTGCCACCGAGATGGGCGCCCTGCAGGAGCGCATCACCTCCACCCAAAAGGGTTCCATCACCTCGGTGCAGGCCATCTATGTGCCGGCCGACGACTTGACCGACCCGGCGCCGGCCACCTCCTTCTCGCACTTGGACGCCACGACCGTCTTGAACCGGGCGCTGACCGAACTGGGCATCTACCCGGCCGTGGACCCGCTGGACTCCACCTCCCGGATGCTGGACCCCTTGGTCATCGGCGACGAGCATTACTCCGTTGCCCGAAAGGTGCAGCAGACCCTGCAGCGCTACAAGGAACTGCGCGACATCATCGCCATCCTGGGCATCGACGAGCTGTCCGACGACGACAAACTTATCGTGGCCCGCGCGCGCCGCATCCAGAAATTCCTGTCCCAGCCCTTTTTCGTGGCGCAGGAATTCACCGGCACTCCCGGCCGCTACGTTTCCCTGTCCGATACCATCCGTTCCTTCAAAGGGCTGGTGGAGGGCCAGTACGACAACGTCCCGGAACAGGCTTTTTACATGGTGGGCAGCATCGACGAGGTTCTGGAAAAAGCCAAGAAGATGTAAATGAGCAGATGACAGTTCACAATTGACAGTCGACAGCAAGGAAAACAAAAAGCAATGTCGAAAATACTCAAAATCGATGTGGTGGCGTCCAACTTTCCGGTTATTTCCCAGGAGGCCCATTTGGTCGTGCTTCCAGGAGAAGTGGGGGAATTCGGGGTTATGGCCGGACACATGTCCCTTTTGTCCAGCTTGAAACCCGGGACCCTGCGCATCATCAACGGCCAAGAGCGGGCGATTTATTACCTTGCGGGCGGCTTCGCCGAAGTGAACGCCCATTCCGTCACTGTCCTTGCCGAAGAATACGTGAAAGCCGGGGAAATCGACGTGGAAGACGCCAGGAAAATCAAAAAACAATCCGAAGACCTCCTAGCGAAAAAAAAAGAGGGGACGGACCTCAAGGCCGCCCAACTGGCCCTCCACCGCGCGGAAGCCCGCTTGAAGGTGGCTGAAGAGTTCAAAGAGTTTAAGAAGGCAATAAATAGCTCCTGAAAAATACACAAGGGATGGTCGTTTAGGAAAAACCCTCCCCTTGTCATTGTGATAGGGCGTTTCTTAAGGTTGTAAAGTTATAACTTTGTGCTTTTTGAAGGTGCTAGAATGGCTTTGTACAACGGGGATAATATCGCCTCATTAAAGCTTTTTTTGATCAGTTGCCGTTAGAGAAAAACGGAGAAAACAATGCCAGATCAATTCAAGGTAGTGAAGATTCAAATTCCCCCATCTATGGAAGAAGTTAATGCTTATGAAATACCCGTTAAAGAATCCATCGAAAGATGGAGTGAAATCGAATTGGAAGATGGGACGAAATTACGTATTAAATTGACTGTTGCTGGAGCACATAGGCTTGTGGGGAAGTATGACCCTCAAGGAAATCCTATATACAATCTTCAAGCGATGCCTCAAATGGTTCCTGTATATACTCCCGACGACCTTAAGAAAAGGATTTTGTAATGAGCTCATCGCTTTTAGAAAGAAACACCTTGGTTTTGGAACAATTTACGGGGAAAAAACTTATTCCGCAAGAAAACTTTGAGGAATATGAAGTTCCGCGACCCGCCTTAGTTCGATGGGATCCGCAAAATTCATCGACGAAAATTAATTATTCAACAACATACTGGTCTTGTGTTCCAGTCAACTTAACTAATTTAGTTAATGTTTCCTTTGCTTTGGAACAATTTAAATTTGAATACCTTACTGCAAAATGGCAAGCAGAAAGAGCCGGGATGTCGGCCCCGGAAGATATTTTTAATTGCGATTCTTATAAAAATATTTTGTTGATGGGCTCAATTATTAAAGAATTTATCCGGGAAAGATTGGAAGACGAAACTCTTAAATCCGACTTCTGGTTTGATGCCTTGGAAAGGTTGCACTCTGGTTTCAGCCCAGTTGATGAAGAAGATGCTGGAGATTTAAAAGCGATAAATAAAGCTTGGCTAAATTTCCTTAAAAGATAAACCAAATGAGTTGTTATTGGAAAAAAGAGTGGTTTGATAATTTAGACCCAGAAAACCCGATAAATTTCGATCCCAATTTTAGCGACCCTGATCCTAACTACAATTGTATTGGTTGGGCTATAGACCCGGAAATCCCCAAAAATTGGTGGCCGGCCGGACCGCCTAATTACAGATGGCCAAAGTCTTTACTATTTGATAAAAGGCCAACCTTGGAAAATTTTTTAAAGGCTTTTTCAACACAGGGTTATTTGCCTTGCGCCGATGGAAGCTTAGAAGAAGGTTATGAGAAAGTTGTTTTATATGCTATGACCGATCATTTTGGGAACCCTTCAATAAAACATGCCGCACGTCAATTACCGGATGGAAAATGGACTAGTAAATTTGGTGAATGTGAAGATGTAACGCATTTTACTGTTGAAGATATAAATGGGTCGTTATATGGACAAGTTGCTCAGTTTCTAAAGCGCAAACGTAAATTCGCGTAGTTTTCTTAAAAAACACGTTTACCAAATTATCAAATAACTTCGGCGGACCTAAAAGTTTTTGTTACTTGAGTTAACGGATTATTGTAGGAATCCTTTGGAATTCAAAGCTCTCAGACCTTCCTTTTATCCCGTTCTCGATGAACCTGCCCCAGCCGACAACAGCATGGAGATTGTGGAAGTCCAAGGGCAAAGAATCGTCCTTATTAAACGCTTTGGAAAAATTTACGCCCTCGACAACACCTGCCCTCACCTGGGCGGTTCTTTGGGACGCGGTGCCCTGAAGGACAACACTGTCATCTGTCCCCTCCATCATTGGACGTTCGACCTTTCGACGGGCCGGGCCGTTGAAGGCGTTCCCGATGAACGGGTTGCGGTTTACGAGGTGAAGGCCGAAAATGGCAAAATTATGGGGGAATTATCCTTCTGAAACGTAATCTTGATTTGGCCATCCATAAAGATAAAATAGTTTTGGTGTTCTTGTAACAAAGGGTATGCAACATGATCGTGGGATTGGGTGTGGATTTGATCGAGATCGAACGGGTGAAGCAGGCCCATGAGAAATACGGCCGGCGCTTCATCGAACGCCTTTTCACGCCCGCGGAAGCCCACTATTGTCTCAAGAAAAAAGACCCTTACCCCTCCTTGGCCGGCCGTTTCGCGGCCAAGGAAGCCGTCATCAAGGCTTTCAGTTACGGATTCGGGGGCCGTTGGAAGTGGACCCAAATTGAAGTCATCCGTGAGTGGAGTGGCAAACCCGGTTTGAAATTGACCGGCATCATGGAAAAGCTCAGGAAACAAAGAAAAATTGGGAACATACTGTTAACTATTGCCCACAGCAAGCGGGATGCCACCGCCACGGTGATCTTCGAAAGCACAAAAAAGTCTTTTTCAACTCGAAGATCGCGAAAAAGACAATAAAAACCGAAAAAAGAAAACGTATGAAATGAAAAATTTCTTATCTTTCTTTCGCGGCCTTCGCGGTGTAGAGGTTCTAAGATGATCGAGTCACGCCTTTATAAACCACGCCAATTAAGCCCGCCCCAATGGTTTTGGTTCCTGGCTTTCATGGGCCTTTTGACGCGCCTGCCTTTCTTGAGAATTTTTTCCGCCGAAACCACCGACGGCGTGCTTTGCCTCACCTATTTTTCCCCCGATTTGGCCCCAACTCCCCGCTTTATCATCCTTCCCGGCTATCCCGCCCTGCTTTGGGTGGGACAACACCTGGGGATGCCCGATTGGTTGTGGGGGAGGCTGGTTTCGAGCCTGGCAGGCCTTCTTTTCCTGATCCCCTTGTGGAAACTCGCCCGCCGATGGGTGCCTTCGGAAATGGCGGGGATCATCTGCCTCATGGCGCTTTTTTCCCCCCTTTTGTGGGAGTGGTCCCTCCAGGTCATGCCCGATACCCTTTTCCTGGCGGCCTTTTGGTGGTGTTTGGAAAGGCTGGTGACGGTTTATGTCGAGAAGAAGCCGACCGCCTGGTGGCAGGCCTGCCTAGCCGGGGCGGTCGCCGCCGTTACACGGCCCGAAGGGTTCATCCTGTTGCCCTGGCTTTTGGTTTCAGGGGTGTCCCTCAATCGGGAGGGAGTTTGGAAAAAATTGGGAGGGCTGGCGCTCCTTTGGGCGGGGCCCCTCTATTTCATCAGTCAAAAGCTCATGACGCTCCTTTACGCCTACCAGGAAGGAATGGGTTTTACCCAAGGGGCGGGGCGCATACGGTTTCCCTTCGTTAATTTCATCGACCACTTTTATACTTATCTTTCCCAACCCCTTTATGTTTTCACCCCACTGGTTTTTTGGTTCGCGGTGTTGGGACTGGCCAAGATGGCCCGGCGAAGCGGACCGGAGGGGGAAGCTTTCCGGAAAATCCTACTCCAGGTTTACGTGATCGTCTTTATTTCGCGGTTGATTCCGGCAACCTACCAGGACCGGCACATGATGCCCTTCCTGCCTTTTTTGCTGCTGGCCGCAGGCTACCAATTGGAATCCTTCTTTGAGAGCCTGGAACAGCATCAGGGAACTGTGCGCTTGATGTTCTGGAAAAACGGGGTTTTGACCCTTTGCCTGGCCTGGCTTGCGCTTTTTTCCTCCGCGGCGCTCATCAGCGAGAACGACTCCTTCGGCGATATCAAACGTTCTTCCGAATTCCTCAAGACCCTTCCCCCCGACGCCAGGATTTATTCGGACGAAGTCCCCAAGACCCAATATTGGTCCGGCCGCAAGGTCGAGCTCATGCCTTACCTTTACGAGAACACCCAGTTCAACCCCAAGCCCGGCGATATCGTCGTGCTCCACAGTTTTTACGTGCCCCGGCTCAGTTTCGTGGACCGCCACTTGATCGACGTCCACGACGCCAAAGTTCTCCATGAGGAAATGAGCATGGTCGTTCCGCTTTTAACCGACCTTATGGAAGACCCAGAATTGCAAAACCGGACCATGGCCACGGCCTTCCGCTTCAAACCCCAGTTTTTCAGAAGCCGGGTCTATCTGATAAGAAAATAAATTATGAATTGTTAATTTTGAATTGTGGTTAATTCCCATCCGGAAAAACCGGATGGGAATTAACCAAAGCTCGGAACTTTTTAGGAATTTGGAGGCAACGATGAAGCTCGCAACCTCGCAAGACATGCGAAAAATCGACGAACTGGCCGTCAAGGAACATGGGCTCACCGTCGCCCAGCTCATGGAAGCCGCCGGGGCCGCCGTGGTCAAGGCCATGGAGGAATCCTGGGATGATTTGCCGGAAAAGACCGTGGGCATCCTTTGCGGCAAGGGCAACAACAGCGGGGATGGGCTGGCGGCAGCGCGCCTGCTTAAGCAAAAGAAAACCAGCGTGGTGGTGATCCTGACCGGCGAAGAGGAAGACCTTGCGCCGGAAGCGCGGTCCCAATACCACAAAGCCAAGACCGCGAAGGTCCCCATCATCCCCCTCTTGAGCGCAGAAGGCATGGCCACCGCCAAGACGGCCCTCGGGGAATGCGACCTCCTGGTGGACGCCCTTTTCGGAACAGGACTTTCAAGGCCCACCGAGGGAATCAGCCGGGAGCTGATCCAAGCGGCCAAGGGATTAGGAAAGCCCGTGGTGGCCGTGGACATCCCCTCGGGCCTTTCGGCGGATTCGGGTTCACCCCTGGGGGAGGCACTTCCGGCCCAATTAACGGTGACTTTCGGGCTTGCCAAGGTTGGCTTTTACACACCTATCGGTTCCACTTTCACCGGCCGGGTGGTGGTGGATGATATCGGGTTCCCCCCCGCCTTGTTGGAATCCCCCTTTTTAAGGCACGAGATGACCGAATTGGAAACGGTCCAAAGGGCCCTCCCCAAGTACGACGAAAACACCCACAAGGGGACCCGGGGACGGCTCGTCATCGTGGCGGGCGCCACGGGGTTGACCGGGGCGGCAGCCTTGAGCGCCTATGGCGCCCAGCGCATCGGCGCAGGGCTGGTGACCGTGGCTTGCCCCGAGAGCCTCATCCCCATCCTCGGCGCCAAGCTGACCGAGCCCATGACCGCGCCCGTGCCCGAGGTGGAAGGCGGATTCCTTTCCCTCAAGGCTACGGGCCGCATCCTTTACCTGACCGCCAACGTGAACGCGGTGGTCATCGGCCCCGGCATCGGACGCCACCGGGAAACGGCCCAATTACTGCGGGAAGTTCTCACGAAGCTCACCGTGCCCATGGTGGTGGACGCCGACGCCCTCAACCTGTTGGGGGGACAGATGGACATCTTCAAGGCCGTTCGGGCGCCAGCGGTTTTAACCCCGCATCCGGGCGAGGCGGCCTGGCTTTTAAAGACCACCATCGCGGAAGTGGAGCAAAACCGGGTGAAAGTTGCGAAGCAAATAGCCGAAGGCTATAATGTGACCGTTGTCCTTAAGGGACGCTTCAGCGTGATTGCCGGCCCTGACGGCAGAGTCCGCGTCAACCCCACGGGGAACCGCGGACTGGCTACGGGCGGCACCGGGGACGTCCTTTCCGGGATCGTAGGCGGGCTTTTGGCCCAGCGCCTTTCGCCATTTGACGCGGCCATCGCCGGCGTTTACCTACACGGTTTGGCGGGCGAAAAAGCCAGCCGACGGCTCGGTCCCGACGGGTTGTTGGCGGGGGATCTGCTGCCCCTGCTTCCGCGCTTGCTAAGGCAGATACGAGAAAACGACCGGGAGCCCCTATGGCGGCCGTCGCACCCGAACTCCAAAACCAGTGGGAAGCCTTCCTCAAGCTCGTCCAAGTCCGTGAACCGCGACTCTTCGAACACCTCCAAACCGCGCGGATCAAGGAAGTAACCAAGTACAACCTGGTCGTTTACGCCCACACGGCGGACGATTTGAAGGAAATCGAGGTCGGCCTCAAAGTCTATCACGACAAGGTCCGGGACTTCGTTTCCATGGTTTTCGGCGACGCCAAGGGCATCAAAACCGAACTGGCCTCGGAGGAAGACTGGCAGGCGGCGGCGCCGGCGGCTCCCCCCCCTTCCCCGGCTGTCGCCCCAGGGGCTCCGGCGGGACCGCCTACCCTCACGGTGGGGGCTGACCAAAACGAGCTTTTAAAGGTGCTGGAGGCTTCCATCCGCCAGAAACTGGAGGCCGAAATCAAAGCCTCATTGCAGGCCGCCGCGGCCAGCCCTGAAGCCCAGCGGGAAATGCTCCGCGAATTGAAGGAGGATTTTGAGCAGGAGGAGGAAAACCGGCGCCTGGCCGTGCGGATGGCCCTCATCGCCGAGGGGGATAAGATCCTGACCCAATTGGTCATGGTTTGGCAGCAGGCCAAGCAAAACGGTGACGGCGGGCCCCAGTGGAACGAAGTCAAGCAGCGTTTGCTGGAACTTTTGGACGCCACGGTCCAATTGACGCACTCGTAGAAAAACAGTTTTGAGTTCTGAGCTCTAAGTTTTGAGTTGTGGGTATTTTTGGATTCAAGGATGAACGCAAAAATTTCACTAACTCATGCCGATTCTCACAATGAAAAATACTCAATGGG
This sequence comes from candidate division FCPU426 bacterium, assembly GCA_030041545.1. GTDB lineage: Bacteria > Oederibacteriota > Muellerivitia > Muellerivitales > Muellerivitaceae > JAJPJW01. The sequence continues at coordinate 45,163 of JASHNQ010000112.1, forward strand.
ATCGGTATAGTCCCACAAACCACTAACACCATTTATGAGATGTGGGACAAAACTCAACACTTAAAACTCAAAACTTGGTTAATGGTCGGTTTTGTAGAGGCCGTACATCAAATTGAAATGTGAAAGGACCATGTCATGCTTAACCAATACATCGGTTCAGCGTTGGGTTTCATCTTGTTGACCTTCATGACCTCCACCATCACTTTCGTGGTGGTTGTTTTCGGGGTGATGCTGAGGCGAAAAATCCTCCTGTGGGACGACCAGTGGAAGGAAAACATCGAAGCCACGGGTGTTTCCATCGGGGAATTCGCCGACGACTTGGAAAGAACATTCCATAAGGTCCGCTCCACCTTCCGGCTGTTGGGTTTCTTTCTTTTCGTCATCGTGGCCCTGATGGGCCTGGTGGTTTACGCGGGTTTCATGCCCAAGCCCGAACTGGGACCTTTCCAAGTGATGAGCAGCTTATGGCTGTTGCTGCTGTTGGTTTTGTCGGCGGTTTTGCCGGCCCTGGTTTGTTTCGGCGTGGGCACCTACCTGGCGGAAACCATGTTGTTAAAGGCCAACACCTTCGCATGGCAAGTGGCACGGGAAGACTTCAAGGAAAAAAAAACCAAAAGGCAGATGGTTGAGAAAGCCAAGGAACTCAAGGCCAAGCGGGAAGCCATGCGGGCCGCCGCCGCGGCCGCGCCACCGGGCGAGGCCGGCAAACCGGCACCCGCCGCCCCTGGCGGCAAATAAGCGCCCGGCCTAATCCGTTGATCCCCCCTTCCAACTCCGACAAAAACCAAAACTTTCACCGCGTCCCTTGGCCCAGATCCAAGGGGGGGCGGTTCCATTTCTTTTTTTGTTTCGCATTATTCCTGGCGCTCGTCTCCGGATGCGCCTCCATCGGCGTGCGCAATTCCAACCTTCAACTCCAAATCACCCCCCAGCCCGTGATGCGGGGCAAGCCCGCCCTGGCCCAAATCAACGCCCCCTTGGACGCCCAAAAGGTCACGGGGGTCGTTCTGGTTACCGGCAGCCCCCAGTTGATTTTCCAGAAGGACGCGGACAAGGGGCTTTGGTATTTTTACGGCACCATCCCCTTTTCCCCCTGGGTGCTTCCGGGCGACTACAAAGTGCGGGTCATGGTTTACACGGCCCAAGGCCCGCCGCACTACGTTGAAATGAAAGTCACCTTGAAATGAAAGAGAAAAGCGTCTCCGTGGTCATCCCGGCCTTCAACGAGGAAAAGGCGGTGGCCGGAGTGGTCCGGGAGATAAGACGGGTTTTAACGCGCTCCCGGATTCCCTATGAGGTCCTGGTGGTGGACGACGGCAGCCGGGACCAAACGGCCTCCCAAGCCCATGAAGCCGGGGCGCGGGTGGTTTCCATGGGCGAGAACCGGGGTTATGGGGCTTCCATCAAGGCCGGCATGCGGGAATCCCAATTTGGCCTCATCGCCATTACCGACGCGGACGGAACCTATCCAGCCGGGGAACTACCGGAATTGATCCGCATGGTGGAAACAGCCGACATGGCCGTGGGCGCGCGGGTCAAGCCCGGGGCGGCCATCCCTTCTTTAAGGCGTTTCCCCAAGTGGCTATTGGGCAAGTGGGCCAATTACCTGGCGGACCGCAAAATCCCGGATTTAAACTCGGGGTTAAGGGTCTTCAAAAAGAACATCGCGGCGAGATATGAGGGGCTCTGCCCCAATGGTTTTTCCTTCACCACTACCATCACCCTGGCCTTGGAATGCCATGGTTATATCGTCAAATACCGGCCCATTTCCTACGCCCCACGCATTGGGGAATCCAAAATCCGCCCTTTCCGGGACACCTTCAACTTTTTTTCGCTGGTTTTACGGGTCGTTATGTACTTCAAACCTTTGAAGATTTTTATCCCCTTAAGCGGTATCATATTCCTTATCGGGCTGGGTTTAGGAGTGACCACCTGGATGAACCACCAGCCCTTCACCGGCGCCACCCTGTTCCTACTGGTCGCCAGCCTCCAAATTGCCCTCTGGATCGCCATCACCGGACTTTTAGCCGATTTGCTCGTCAAACGAGGAAGATAGTGTCATGCAAACATTAAGAAACCACGGAGGAGGTCACGGAGCACACGGGGGAAGGGTTGAAGTCAAAGACGCGAAAAGGAATAAGAACCTCCGTGTGCACCGTGTCCCCCGTGGCTAAAAGGATTAAAAGATGAAGGTTTTGCTCATCAACCCGCCGTCCGAACATATGATCACCACCAATATCCCCTCGGTGGTGGACGAGGAGCGGGGGTTCAACCCGCCCCTTGGCCTTCTTTACGTGGCGGGCTACGCCAAGGCCAGGACGCAACACGAGATTTTGGTCCTGGACTGCCAGGTGGAGGAAGTCTCCCAGGATGAAGTGGAGGACCGCATCCGGGGTGTCATGCCCGACGTGGTGGGCATCCAGGCCCTCACCTTCACCATCATCGACGCACGCATGGTCGCCCAAGCCGCCAAGCGGGCCAACCCAAAGTGCAAGGTGGTCATGGGAGGCCCCCACGTACACATCTTCGCCCGCGAGACCCTGGCCATGAGCGAGGTGGACTTCGCCATCAAGGGCGAGGGGGAACTAGCCTTTTCCCAGCTTTTGTCCGCCTTGGAAGGACAGATGCCCTTCGACAAGGTTTTCGGCCTGGCCTACCGCGATCCGGCAACGGGGCAAATCAAGGATAACCCGCCGGCCCCCCCGGTGGAGGACCTGGACAGCCTACCCTACCCGGCCCGGGAGTTGACGCCCGTGGACAAGTATTATTCCCTCATCGCCAAGCATAACCCCATCACCACCATGTTCACCAGCCGGGGTTGCCCCTACCGTTGCCTTTTCTGCGACCGGCCCACCATGGGCCGCAGGTTCCGCAGCCATTCGGCCCTGGCCGTGGTCAGCGAAATGGAGGCCTGCGTGAAAATGGGCATCCGGGAGTTTTTCATATACGACGACACCTTCAACGTCAACCGCAAGAGGGTTTTCGAGATTTGCGGGGAAATCAAGAAGCGGAAGCTCAACATCGCTTTCGACATTCGGGCGCGCGCCGACCGCATGGACGAGGAAATGCTGAAGGAACTGTCCTCGGCGGGTTGCGACCGCATCCACTACGGGGTGGAGTCGGGCAATGAGGACGTCTTGGAAACCCTCCTGAAGGACTTGGACTTAGACCACGTCCGGAAGATGTTCAAGGCCACCCGCACCCACGGCATGAAGACCCTCGCTTATTTCATGATCGGCAATCCCGGTGAAACCCGGGAAATGGCCTTGAACACCATCGCCTTCGCCAAGGAATTGGACCCCGACTTCGTTCATTTCTCCGTTTTGACGCCCTTTCCCGCCACGGCCATTTATTACAAGGCGCTGGAGGAAGGCCGTTTCGAGCGGGACTATTGGGCCGAGTTCGCCAAGAATCCCACGCCCGACTTCAAGCCGAGGCTTTGGGAAGAATACATGAACCGTGACGAATTGATCGACCTCTTGAAACACGCCTACAAGTCCTTTTACCTGAGGCCCAAGATGTTCGTCAAGAACATGGCCTACACCCATTCGCCGGTGGATTTTTTCCGCAAAGCCCGTGCCGGATTGAAGATGATTCGCATATAATCTCCCCGTCTCGAAAACCCCTAAGGATTCCCGGCTTCATGAAACGCTTCCTCCACTACCTGCCTGTCATCGTCGGAATCCTCCTATTCGTCCTGGTCATCCGCATGTGGAAGGTCAGCCTTTCCGATACACTGGACATGCTCCGGCATTCGGATTGGCGCTTCCTGGCGGCGGCCCTTTCGACTTACTTGGCCATGGTGTATATCAAGGGCGTCCGGTGGAGCTATCTTTTAAAGATGCAGGGAGCGGCCTATTCCGTTTGGAACTGTTTCCTTATCTACATGGGCACCCTCTATTTGGGTAACGTGACCCCAGGCCGGGTGGGTGACTTCGCCAAGGTTTTTTACCTGAAGAAGGATTTGGGCTTTTCCATGGGCCGGGGAATGGCCAGCGTATTGGTGGACAGGGTTTTCGACCTCTATCTCCTCTTGGTGTTGGGGGGACTGGGAATCCTGGTAAACCCCATGCCGGAGGACCCGGCTTCCGCCAAGATGGTCCTGGCGGTCAAGGCTTTCTTCGTCATCCTGGTGCTGATCACCCTCCTGGCCTTCAACAAAAAGATCGGGGGCATGCTCCTGAAAGCCGCTTTCCAGCGCCTGATGAAGCAGGAACACCGGGACAAGACGGAACGGATGTACGAGGAATTCCATACGGGAATGGCGGCCTTTTACAAGCCTTCCATCCTCGTGCCGGTGTTTCTTTCGGTGGTTTCCTACCTCTTCTTTTTCTGGGGCTGTTACATGGTGGCTCAATCCTTCGGCTTGGGCATCAATGTGTTTTACCTTTCTTTTTGCGTCTCCATCGTCAATATCGTTTCCCTTCTGACGCTGTTGGGCATGGGAACGCGGGAAACGGCGTTACTTATCCTGTTCGGGTTGGTGCACTTGACCCCGGACCAGTCCATTACCTACTCGCTGCTTCTGCTCTTCGTCGGCGTCATCCTTTTCAGCCTATTAGGCTTGCTCTGCTTCGCGGTCAAACCCATACAATTGGATGGTTTATCCGGGGCCAAAAGCGACAACCTTTCCTCGACCACATAAAAAAGTTTCTCCCCCCCGCCGTAAAATCCCAAAGAAAAATGATGAAATTGTTTGGAAGTTGATGGAAGGGTGTTCGCCAGCGGCATTGCCGCCCCCTCGCGCCGGTGATATAGTGTCGCCCCCATGTCCCCCCATTGTCCCCGCCCGACAAAATTTTGGATGGGCCTTGGATTTCTGGCCTGGATGGCCGTTTCCTGCGCCCCCGCGCCGCCTCCGGCCGCCGAACCGAAGGGAAATTTCGAGGACGCCCAGAAGCTTTACGACGAGGGCAGGCTGGGTGACGCGGAAAAAATCCTCCTCGGGCTTGAGAAACAAAATCCCTCCAGCGCCCAAGTCCATTATTTATTGGGAAGGATTTTCAAGGAGACCCAGCGGCCCGACCAGGCCATCGTGGAATTGGAAGGGGACGTCAATTTGGACCCCTCGAACGCCGCGGCTTACGCCACCTTGGCGCGGCTTTACCAGTCCAAGGGCCTTTTCGACCAGGCCCTGGCCTCGGCGCTGGCCGCGCGCAAGCTCGATCCGGAAGCGGGCGGCGTTTACAACATCCTGGGCTCGGTTTATTTCGATAAGGGCGATTACGAGGAAGCGGTCAAAAGTTATGAAAGGGCTTTAACCTATGACGCGGATTCCGCCTGGGTTTATAATAACCTCGGCTTGGTTTACATCCAGCTGAAGAAGTGGCCCGACGCGGAGCAACAGATGAAAAAGGCCATCGAAGCCGACCCCGAAAACGCCGTGGCCCATAACAACTTGGGGGTGGTCCTGAACCAAAAGGGGGAACCTGAAAAGGCTCTCCAGGAGTTCAAAACGGCCTTTTCCCTGGATCCGGGCTACCAAAAAGCGTCCCAAAACATCGCCGACACCCAAAAAATGATCAAACGGTTGAAAAGAAATAAAAACTGACCTTTTTAAGGAACAAGATGGCGCGGATCATCTGCATCACCAACCAAAAAGGGGGGGTGGGGAAGACCACCACCGCGGTCAACCTGGCCTCCTGCATGGCGGCTATCGAGAAAAAGACCCTCCTGGTGGACATGGACCCCCAAGGCAATTCCACCAGCGGCGTGGGGCTGGACAAGAATGAGTGCGACCCCAACATCTATAACGTGATCATGGGCGACGCGGATGTCCTGGGCGCCATCCGGCCCACGGAATTAAAAAAGCTGTTTTGCGTTCCCTCGAACGGCCAATTGACCGGCGCCGAGGTGGAATTGGTGGGCTTGGAGGAAAGGGAGACGCGCCTGAAGAAGGCCCTTTCCGCCGTTGAAAAAGACTTCGATTTCATCCTTATTGATTGCCCCCCTTCCCTCGGTTTCCTGACCTTGAACGCCCTGGTGGCCGCCGACTCGGTGCTGATCCCCGTGCAAAGCGAATATTACGCCTTGGAGGGCCTGAGTTCCCTGATGGAAACGGTGGAACGGGTGAGGGAAAGCCTAAACCCCCGGCTTGAAATCGAAGGGGCACTATTGACCATGCATGATTCCCGCACGCGGCTCGCCAGCCAGGTTTCGGAGGAAGTGCGGAAGTTTTTCGGCGAAAAAGTGTACAATACGGTCATCCCGCGCAATGTCCAGCTCTCCGAATCGCCGTCCTTTGGGAAGCCCATCATCCTTTACGACATCCGCTCCAGCGGGGCGCAGGCCTATTTGAACCTCACCAAGGAGATCGTCAGGCATTGAAAACCATTTTGAATTCTCAGCCATAAATTTTAAACAAGGAAGCCTTAATGGCCGCCAAAAAAGCCCTGGGCCGGGGGCTCGACGCCCTTATCCCCAAAAAATTAACCGAAGAGAAAAAAGGCGCGGCCCAGCAGGTGCCCCTTTCCAAGGTGAGGCCCAACCCCTTCCAGCCCCGCAAGACCTTCCGCCCTGAGGACCTCCAGGAATTGGTGGCCTCGGTCAAGGAACGGGGAATCCTCCAGCCCATCCTGGCGCGCAAAAAGGGGGACGCTTGGGAAATCATCGCGGGTGAGAGGCGTTACCGCGCCGCGCAGAAACTAGGACATTTGACCATCCCGGTCATCGAGGTACAGGCATCGGACGTGGAATCCCTGGAGCTGGCCCTCATCGAGAACCTGCAGCGGTCGGATCTTTCGCCCCTGGAGGAAGCCGAGGGCTACCGCCGGCTGCAGGACGAGTTCAACATGACCCAGGAACAGATCGCCCAAAAGGTGGGGAAGGACCGCGCCACCGTGGCTAACGCCATGCGGCTTCTCAAGCTCTCACCGGAGGTGAAGGCCATGCTGGCCTCCGGGGAACTGAGCGCGGGCCACGCGCGGGTTTTGGCCGCGCTGCCCACCCCTTTGGACCAATACAAGTGGGCCGAACGCATCGTGCGGCAGGGGTTCACGGTCCGCGACGTGGAGAAATGGCTGCAAAACCAGAAGGGCCCGGTTCGGAAAACCCGCTCCAATGGAAAGCCCAAGGACGCCAATACCGCCAAGCTCGAGGACAACCTGCGCGACTGGCTCGGCACCAAAGTGACGATTAAAACCCAGGGCCGCCAAAGGGGCGCGGTTTGCTTCGAATATTATTCGCTGGACGACTTAGACCGGATACTCAACCTCTTCCGCAAGGCCGGCTACCGTTGAAAAAATAATTTTTAATCCCTAGTAGTTGAGGGAAGGATGAAGTACGGGAATTTCCGTGTCCCTATTCGCCCACTAAAAACACTAAAAACGACCTTCACCATTTACTTATCATTTATTTTGGTTGCGGCCCCCGGCCGCACTAAGTTAAATTAATTCCACGAAAGAAACCGGGACGATCGGGTTCCGGCAACTTGCGTTTTAAGGAGGAGAGCTAAACGTGGGAACAACTGCTGCAGAACAGATAGCCAAAAAAATGGAGACGGAAGTCAAGCGGCTCGCGCCCCAAGCCGTGATCCGCAACGACTATTCCAGCTACAAGGACGATGGAGTGGACATTTACGTGTACGCTCCCCGGAAAGTGGCCGACATGTTGCGCGGGCGACTGAAAGGCACCATGGCCGCCGAATTGCGGCGCGTGAACGGCGTCCGGGCACGGCTGTTGATGGAGGATATTGAAAACATGACGGCCGAGGCTAAGAAGAAATACGGAATCCCTGCTTAATTTAGGACTCGTTTAAAAACGTTTTCAGCAATTAGGATAAAAAAACCCCTTTCGTGAAACGAATAGGGGTTTTTTATTAATAAATGCAAGATGAGATTGTTGCATGGTTGCTTTGAATGAAGGATTAAATGAGGCAACCATAGTGCTTTAGCACAAGGTCGCTTTTTGTCCCTGGAACCCGGTTCCAGGGACTTTTTCAACAGTCTCAGTTTAGAATGAAGGTCGACATGGGTTTGATTTTAGTTGCGGCCTGACCCGCTGAGCCACTTGTGTCGAAATTTTTGTTTTGAAGGTATGGAATGCCCTTTTCCGTGGAACTCTTTTTCGACCCCAAATCCTCCCTAGCGGTGCGCCAATGCGCCGAGGCCTTGGAGAAAGTCAAGGTCCCTTCTATTTTTTCCACCCTGGGGGCTGCCCCCCATGTGAGCCTGGCGGTCTTCGAGCAGTACAACCCGGACCGCCTGCACGCGCTTTTGAAAAAGTTGGCCTCAAGTTTTCCCTCCACGAACTTCCAATTGGCCAGCCTGGGAACCTTCCCTGGGAGGGAAGGGGTGTTTTTCCTGGCGCCGATTGTCACAAGCTCCATTTTGGAAGTCCATTCCAAGCTCCACCGGGCCATTCCGGGGGTGGTGGAAGGCTCCTGGGTCTACTATCTTCCCGGCCAATGGGTGCCCCATTGCACCCTCTCCATCCAACTGACGGCCTCCCAGTTGGCCCATGGTTTTGAGCTGCTGCGCCGAAGGGGTTTTTCCATCCGGGGACGCTATCACCGGCTGGCCCTGGTGGAAACCCAGCCGGGCCGCATCAAACCCGTTCGGCAGATTTATTCCATGCCCCTCTCCGGTAAAAAAGAGAATCCTTAACCGCAACCTCTTGGCCAAAAGCCGAAGGGTCGCAGTTCGGAGGTCGTTTTTGGGTTCAAGAAGTCGTTGTGGACTGTGGACTGCCAACTGAGGACTGCCCTATGCGGTTGAGCGTCATTGTCCCGGCCTACCGGGAGGGGGAAGAAGCGGCCCTCCAAATCCACCGCTTGTCGAGGCATCCCCGCGTTTTTGAGGTGATCGCGGCATGGTTTGACTGCCCGCCTTCCTTTACCAGGATTTTAAGGAGAATTCCCAAGGTCAAAATGGTCCTAACGCCCAAGAAGGGGCGGGGACTGCAAATGAACCTGGGCGCAGCTGCGGCGCAAGGGGATCTTTTACTATTTTTGCACGCGGATTCATGGGTGGAACCCGGGGGAATCGAAGAGCTGGTAGAAACCATGCGGCAAATGGATTGGGTGGGCGGGGCCTTCCGGTTGAAGTTCAACCACGCCTCGTGGCGATACCGCCTTAAATCCTGGAGCGCCCATTTAAGGTCGCAAGCGCTGGGAATGTCCTATGGCGACCAGGGTTATTTTGTCCGCCGGACGGTTTTTGACCGATTGGGGGGGTTCCCCAACCTTCCCCTTTTCGAGGATGTAGGGTTTTTTGACAGGTTGAAGAAGCAGGGGCCCTGGATATTGCTCAAATCCAAGGTGGTTACTTCCGTCCGGCGGTTTGAAAGGCAAGGCTACTGGAAGGCAACGCTGAAAAACGTCATTTGGATCCTATTGTTCAAGATGGGTGTACCCGCCGATTGGCTGGCGAAAAGGTATTAAATTTCCCATTTTTAGAAAGGGTTTTGTAAGGCTTAAAAAGCCTTCAAAACCATTGGTTTTCCCACTTATCCACAACCTTTTGACTGTTTTCGTAATAAAACCCCATCCCATTGGGTAGGTTTAACCCAAAAATGGTGTTTTCGTCTTGACTCTCCTAAAACCACCCCTTATAGTCTTGCCAATTGTGTGGGAAGTCCCTGGTTTCAACGAATTTAAGTCATTTTGGCCTTTAACCAGGGAAATGCCTGGATTCAGCCAAGGGTGTTTCGGCCTGCCTGGACCGGAGGAACATGGAAGGGGCCCTTTTGGGAGCGGCTCCTAATCATGGGTTTCGGGGGTTGAGAGTTAAAGCCTTGGGCTTGAAGATTGGCAATACCACGTGGTTTTAGGGGGAAGTATTGGGTTTTGCACTCTTCCCTGAGGAGTGCATCCCATCCGGCTTCGCTCAAAGCTTCGCCGGACAAGAAAGCTGGAATGGCTGCGCTTTTCCCTGAGATAAGCACAGCCCAAAAAAGCTACAAGGAGAGAGAAGCATGAAGAAAGGACTTTTGCTTTTGTTAGCTGGTCTCATGGCCTTCTTCGGCATGTCGGCGAAAGCGATGGCCGACGCCAGGACGGATTCCATGAGCGCGGATGTCCGGGAAATCGGCGATATCGACCTGATCTGGTATTACCCGAACATGATTTTGGACTATAAGGGTACGGCTGATTTCCGGCTGAACACTAATGGGTTGGGCGGTACTTTTGGGGATGGAGTAGGTGAATGGGGTGGGGTGATTGTGGATGAAACCTCCACCTTGGGTGGGGTGGTTGCCACCTACGTCAACCGTCCTAACACTTTGGAAACAACGGCTGGCACCCTGATCGCGCCATTACCCGTTTTGGGCACCCCGCTTCGTTCTTATTTCACGCCAGCGGGGAACATAACCTCCGACGCCACCAATATTTTTGACGAATTCTGGGCCACGGATTTGGGCGGAGGTTCCAACCTTGGTTTCCACTTCGGTTATGGGGACAACGGCTTGCCGGCCGACCAAGCCGCGCAATGGTCCCTTTCCGCCGGCTTGGGTGTCGGGGCTGTCGGGCCGTTCAATACCTTGAACATCCACGCGGATTACGCCACGGAGGACATCACCGACACCGCATTGGCCACCAATAACAAGAGCCAAGGCATTTCCAGCGTCAAGGTCGGCGTCTTGGGCCGTTCGGATGTCAGCGACACGAATTACATCAATTCGTTCCTTGATTTAACCTTTGATAACGACAATTTGACCAATTTGGATGACGAAACCGCGAGCGACACCACTTTGGTTTTGGGTCTGGCCTGCAACCACAAGATCGACTCGGGCAAGGGTCTTCTTTCCACCGGCCTGATGTTCGGGTGGCTGGGTGGCGACACCGAAACCGAAGCCACGACTACGAAAATTTACGACGACGAGAATACGTGGGATCTTTTGTGGAACGGTTCGGTTGAAGCCGAAGCCACGGACTGGTTGACGGTTCGCGCCGGTCTCCAGAAGCTTATAGTGGGCCGCCAGTTCGAATCCAACCCAGCCTCCTACACCGACAATAGTTCGGGAGATGATGTGGCGTTCAGCACCGGTTTTGGCATCAACTGGGAAAACTGGGTGTTGAACGGCGATGTGGAAGCCGAAACGCTGGAAGGCACTATCAGTGGAGTCCAACCTGGAAAAGGCATTTTCTTCGGTGGCGCTGGCGAAAACATCGTGACCGTGGAGGAAGCCGACCTTTCGTACAAGTTCTAAGATCGGTTAAGTTAAAACCCCGCTCCTTCGGGAGCGGGGTTTTTTTTTGTCCGAAGCGTATGGACAGGTTAATAAACTTCCCCCTTTGAAAAAGGGGAAGGGGGTATTAGCCTTTGTTGGAGACGCCGGGAAAGACTAACTCCCCCTTCTTCCCCCTCTTTCAGGGGGGAAACACATTTTGTTTGTGAATTGCAAAACAAACAAAATGATTTTGAGATGGGTTCTAAAAAAACAAGTTTGTTTAATGGTTGAAACGGCACAGGGGACCCTTTAAGGTATCCCCGTCTTAAAGGCTCAAATTCAAGGAAACAAATGAAAACTTCGAAAACACTGATGATGTTAATGTTGGGAGTCGGGTGGACCCCGGTTTTATGGGCCCAGACGCCTACGGCCGAACCCACTCCCTCCGGCCCGGCTTCCCTGCAGTTGGAGGAACAAAGGCTTGAGATCGAAAAGTTAAAGCTGGAGAACGAGAAGCTGCAATTGGAACTGGAAAAAGCCCAGTTTCAGGCCACCCAAACAGCCGTTCCGCAAGGAAAAAACCAAACCTCCCAAGGCAACACCAAAGGCGACGTGAAAGTTTACCAAAGCGATGCTTCCCAAAAGGCGGAGGAACTGGCCAAGGCCAACAAGGACAAGGAAAACCTGCTGGTACTGGACCTGGTGAACGGGGAAGTTTGGAACAAAGGGGTGCGCTATAACCTCCACGAGCTTTACACCCTGGCGGAGGACCGGGGATGGAAGATGGGTAAAAAACTGGATGAAATGGACACTTCCAACCACGAACGATACCTTTACCAGTACAGGAATATCAGCCTTTTGAAATACGAGAACCGGGACCGCGGCATTTTCAAGATGACCGCGCCAGCCAGCCCGGACGACCTGGATTTCCTGACGCCCGAGGGGATTTCCTTCGCCTCCCCGGATGGCGACGTCCGGGATGCCTTTGAGAACGTGTATTTTTCCTATGACCGGGAGGGCCATGAGGGCCGCCGGATGGCGCTGCGATACGATCATTCCCGGGGCCTGGCTTTTGACGACAAGATCGAGGTGGTTTTTGACAAGGACGGCAAGATGGCGGAGTTGAGGTACGGGGTTTTGGACGAAAGGTGAAAAGGCAGTTCACGGTTCACCGTCGGCAGTTCACAGTAAAGGCGTTGGCTTTAAGCCCCTCGCGGTAATCAAAGACTTTGGAACGGGGATGAGATTAAGGTTCTAACAAAACCCTGTTTTTAAGGAATATCTCCCTCTCCCTTGAGGGGAAAGGGATGGGGTGAGGGTGGCCAACTGCAGGGTTTTCCACACCCCTCACCCTCTCCCGCAAGGGGCTAGGGTCTGCGGCGGTTTTGTTAGAGTCTCTAAGATAAAGCAAGGAATTTTGGAGGAATTCAATGGATTCAGCTTACGCGCAGACGACCACCTCGGCGACAACCGCGCCCGCCAAGCCGGCGCCGGGGGCCGTGTCCCCGACCGCGGGGATCATTTCCTTCGCGCCGTTCATCGCCATTATGGTGCTTTTTTACTTCCTCATGATTCACCCCCAAAGCAAGGAACGTAAGAAAAAGGAGGAGATGCTTTCGGCCATCCAGCGGGGGGACCGGGTTTTGACCCGGGGGGGCATCTATGGGACGGTGGCCGACATCAAGGAACAGATCCTGATCCTCAAAATAAGCGACAACAGCAAGGTGGAAGTTGACCGTTCCTACGTGGAAACGGTCCAAAAACAATCCTGACACCTTCCCGAAACTAATACCAACGTAGTATGTTAAAATATTTGTGCAATTTTGGTGATTCCCCGGATCGGGAGGCAAAGCGCTTCTTGAGGAAAGGTCCAACCCTAAGACGCAAGTCCGCGCCTTTGTTAAGACTAATATTTGTCAAGACCTTCCGTCGCGCGAGTTTTTTACCTGGAAATAAGAATCGCCCTAAAACAATTGCGATATAATTCCATCGATCCTGAAATAAGGCCTCAAACCTCACCGAAGGCGGCGGAATTCTATGAGCGATATTTTAACGGCCCAAGAATTATCGACGTACCTGAAGATCACCACCACGACTATCTATAAATTGGCCCACCAGGGCGAAATCCCTTCCTTCAAAATCGGCAGCGAGTGGCGCTTTAAAAAAGAATTGGTCGACCGGTGGCTGGAGAACGGGGCGGGGCACGCGCCCAGGAAAGTCTTGATCATTGACGATGAACCGGCCCTTTGCGAACTTTACAAGAGGGCCTTGGACCGCAAGAAGTTCCTGGTGGATTCCGTCCATTCCGGCAAGGAAGGGATCCAGGCCGCCTGCCAAAACAATTACGATTTCATTTTCCTCGACTTGAGGATGCCGGTCATGAACGGCGTGGAGGTTTTCGGGGAATTGAAAAAGTCGGGGATAAGATCCCTCGTGGTGATCGTGACGGCTTACCCGGACAGCGACCTCTTAAGCGAAGCCATGAAACTGGGCCCCCTGACGGTCATCCTTAAACCCTTCGACCTGAATGAGATCCAAAGGGCCGTTGAATCCCTTGTTTTAATGACCTCCCGGGCGTAAAACCAGTTCGCGGCTGACAAATCACAGTCGTCGGCAACGGATTCCAAAACCCCACGCAAGCCTCCCGTGAAAGGAAAAGCCCCTTCGGGCGACGAGCGAGGGGTTTTTTAGACTTTCCTCCCAAAGTTTTCCGCGCCATCCTACAATAGCCCTTTCAAGTCCATGTCCGGAGTTCCTCAAACGTGAAGGCTTCATCGGAAATCCAAGGCAGTCGGCTTGAGCTGCGAGCCGTGGAAGCCGGGCCTCAAATCCCCGATTTCATCTCCCTTTGGGAGCAATGGACCGCCCAAGGCCCGGCTGTTCTGCTGGAAAGCGCGGGCCAACTGGGTGAGGCGAACCAATGGACGATCCTGGCCGGGGCGCCCGAACGCGAGTTTTTCGAAAAAGACGGCCAGGCCTGGTGGAAGGATTCCTCCGGCGCCGAACCTTCTCCCTTGGGACTTTTGGATTTCGCGGATGAAGCGGCCCCCATCCAATCCGCGTTCCTGCCGCTCCCTTTCTGCCTTTCCTCCGCCTGGTTCGGCGTTTTAAGCTACGACTTCGGGAAAAGAATAAACTCCACGCGAATCAACCGCGGAGCCCATTCGACTCACTCCGTTCGCCCAGGGGAACGCGCGGGGATCGCGGAGAAACCCCGTGTATCCGATTTTTATTTTTTCAAGCCATCCCGTGTGGCGGCGTTCAACCGGCTAACCAGGAAAACTTATCGCTTCGGGCGGGATGCCCCGGGCGCGATTGGGACGCCCGGCAAATCCCAGGAACCTTTTAACATCCAGGGGCTTAAGGCGCTCATGGACGCCCCCAGGTACCAAAGCATGGTCCTGCGCGCCCAGGAATATATTGCCCAGGGCGACATCTACCAGGCCAACCTGGCCCAGGGTTTCCAAGCCCGGTGGGAGGGAGGCGCTGGGACCCTTTACCGGATATTGCGCGAAAGGAATCCGGGACCCTTCATGGGCCTTTTTCAGGGGAAAGGCATTACGGTGGTTTCCTCCTCCCCCGAACGCCTGGCGGCGGGGAAGGGGGATTGGCTGGAAACCCGCCCCATCGCGGGCACGCGCCCGCGCGGAAAGGACGGCCTCAAGGATTCGCGGATGCGGGTGGAATTGGAAACCAATTCAAAGGAACAGGCGGAACATTTGATGTTGGTGGATTTGGCCCGCAACGACCTTGGCCGGGTGTCCCGTTATGGAACCGTGGAAGTGGAGCGTTACGCCCAGGTCGAATCCTATGCCATGGTCCACCACCTGGTTTCAACCGTGCGGTCCCAAAGGCGCCCCAGCGCGACCCTCTCCGAAATTTTGAAATCCCTGTTTCCGGGCGGAACCATCACGGGCTGTCCCAAGATCCGCTGCATGGAGATCATCGAGGAATTGGAAGGCGCCCCACGGGGTTTTTACACCGGAAGCATGGGCTATTTGGCACCCGGGCCTTGTTTTGACTTCAATATCCTCATCCGAAGCTTCACCCTTTGGGAAGACGGCTTGCTTGAATTCAAGGCCGGTGCGGGCATTGTGGCGGATTCGGACCCCCCAAGGGAGTATGGGGAAACCCTTTATAAGGTGGAGGCGCTGGCCCAAGCCCTGGGTACAACGCTTCTTAAAGGCGAGAATCGAATTTTGAATTATGAATTCTAATTTCATTTTTATGGACGGCCAGCTTATACCGTTATCCGGGGCTAAGTTATCCCCCTTGAACACGGCGCTTCTTTTCGGGGAATCCCTCTTTGAAACCTTGCCCGTTTACCATGGCACACCGCTTTTCCTTCAGGAACACCTGGCCCGCCTGGAAAAGGGATGCCGGTTCCTAGGCTGGCGCCTTCCCGCCCGGCAGGTTTTTGAAAAAGCCATCCGGCTTTACGCGGGCCAAACGAGGGGCCATTTCGCTATCCGTTTCAGCTTGGTCCAGGAATTGGACCCTCCGGCCAGCCCAAGGGGATTTTCAAAAAAACGGCCCCGCCTTTTCGCGGCGGTCCGACCCTTAAGACACCGCCCGGAGTTTTTTACCCCTCCCGTGGGCCGGGCCGGCGTCAGCCCTTGGGTGGTTCCAGGCCCCGGTTCGGTGCCGGGGGAGTTTAAGTGGATTTTTTACATGATGGTCCGCCACGATTTCCGCAAACACCCGGAATGGGATGAAATGTTGCGGCTCAACGAAAAAGGTTATGTCGTGGACGGGGGAAGCTCCGCCCCACTCTGGGCCGCGGATGGCGTGGTTTACGCCCCACCCCTTCGCCAAGGGGGGCTCGAAAGCGTAACCCGCGTGAAAATCCTTGAACTATGCCGGCGGCTGGGGATCCGCGTGCTGGAAAGGCCCTGGCGGCCTTCCAATGTCCTGGAAAGAGGTGAACTGTTTTTCGCCGGGTCCGGCGTCGGAATCCTGTCCGTATCCCATCTTATTGGAAAACCGATCAAGCGCTCCGGCACGCTGGCCTTGCGGCTTTGGCAGCACTACCGGCAATGGACGATTCAAAACACAAAGTTTTAAGTTTTAAAAACTTAGAATTGATCCTAGGGGGAGGAACCATGGCTTTGATATTGGATGGAAACGCGGTTTCAAAGGCCGTGCAGGAGGGAATCGCCCGGGAATTTGAAAAAGTGAAGCCGACCGGCCGAAGACCGGGGTTGGCGGTCGTGCTGGTGGGGGATAATCCCGCCTCGGTCGTCTATGTGGGCCGCAAGAAGAAAGCCTGCGAAACCCTGGGTTTTTTCTCCGAGGAACACCGCCTGCCGGCAGGAACCCCCGAAGGCGAGTTACTAGGGCTCGTGCGCTCCCTCAACCAAAATCCCGCAATCCACGGCATCCTCGTCCAATTGCCCCTTCCGGGACATCTCAACCCCCAAAAGGTCATCGAAACCATCGACCCCCGCAAGGATGTGGACGGCATGCATCCCTTCAGCCTGGGAAAGTTGGTGGCCGGATTGCCGGGCCTGAGGTCCTGCACCCCGGCTGGGGTGATGGCCATGCTGGACCACTATAAGATTCCAGTGGGTGGGAGGAGGGCGGTGGTCATCGGCCGCAGCATCATGGTGGGCAAGCCCATGGCCCAGCTTTTGATCGAAGCCAACGCGACGGTCACCGTCTGCCACAGCAAAACCCGGGATATCGCCGGCGTTGTGCGCGAAGCCGAGGTGGTGGTGGCGGCCATGGGCAAACCGAAATTTGTCACGACGGACATGGTCCGCGAGGGCGCGGTGGTTGTGGATGTCGGCATCAACCGCACGCCGGAGGGTAAACTGGTCGGGGATGTGGATTTTGACGCCGTAGCCCCCAAGGCTTCGGCCATTACCCCCGTGCCCGGCGGAGTGGGGCCCATGACCATCGCCTTATTGATGAAAAATACCTATCAGGCGTTTTTGGAACAGAAAGGCAGTTGACGGTCGACAGTCGGCAGCAAAGCCTTTAGAACCTTCGCTGTCGACGGTGGACAGATGGCTGTAGGTTGGAGTTAAAAATGAAGCGTCCCCTTTTAATCGGCCTCACCGGCGGGATAGGAGCGGGTAAAAGCCTTGTCCTGGAATTGCTGCGGGAAAAGGGAGTCCCCGTACTTCAGACCGACCATCTCGGCCATCAGTTGCTTTCGGAAAAGGCTTTTGCCCGATCTATTGTCCGGCGTTTTGGGAAAGGGGTTTTGGGGAAAAATGGAAGAATAGACCGCCAAAAGCTCGGTCGGGAGGTGTTCAACAATGCCGCCCGGCGGGTCCAATTAAACCGGTTATCGCATCCGGAAATTTTAAGGAGGGTGGAGCTTTGGGCCAGGCGCCAGGCCCGGATGTCGCCCCGAGCGCCCCTTGTGGTGGAGGTCCCGTTATTGTTTGAAAGCGGCTTAGGCCGTTTTTTTGACGGCGTTCTTTGCGTATCCGCCCCCTTAGGTTTAAGGCGCAAGCGCTTATTAAAAAGAGGTTGGAGCCTGGAGGAAATTAAACGCCGGGAAAAATCCCAATGGGCCCAGGCCCCCAAAAATAAGAAATCGGATTGGGTTATTTTCAACCGAAACGGCCGAAAAGAACTAAAATACGCCGTTAACCGTTGGTTGGAAGATTTGAATAAATTTAACCGGCAATCATGAACTCGGACGAAGGCCACTGATGTATGCATGATTGAGTGACACCGAACGCTTTTCCAGATATGGCGTTTGGTGTCACCCTATACCATGTGAACATCAGTCGTTTAGGAACGTCATTGCCGCAACGAAGCCGCCTTTTCCATCCACGTTTAGCTACGTTTACTCTCGCGAGCTGGAACGCCCGTCATGCCGAAAATCCTAAACCTTGAAAAGCTGAGCCTTTACCAAAGATGGGTCTTGGTGGTGGGGGTTTCCCTTTTGGCGGCAGCGGCTTGTTTCCTGGCGGCCCAAAGGGGAGGAAACCTGCTTTCCGCCTCGCTCCTTTTTTTCCTGCCGCTGTCCCTGTCCGCGGTCCTATTGGATTTGAACGCCACCGCCGCCCTCTCTGTCCTGGTCATTTTGGGCGCCTTTTTAAACCTCCTCTCGGCCTCGGCTCCGGCTTGGGTCTTGACAGTTTTCATCCTGGGGGCGGTGGTCAATTACGCCGCCTGGTACCGGTGGATCAAGGCCGGGGAATCCCTGGAGTTCCAATTCCAAAAGGCCCGGGAAGAATTGGAATTGGCCATGAACGACGCCAGGATCGCCCACGAGAAGGTGCAGGGCGCCCACCAGGCCAACCAGATCAAGATACAACGTTACACCGCCTTAAACGAACTGGCCCGCCGATTGGCCATGAGCCTTAAAACCCAGGAAGTGGTCGTGCTTTTGATCGAAACCATTTCCAAGACCTTCATGGCGCCGGGGGGCGTCTATGCCTTTTTACTTTTCGACAGCAGCATCGGCAAAGCCCTTCACTCGGTGCGCTACAGCGTGGATACGGAAATGGAGGTACGGCTCAACCGGGAAAGGCTCAATCCAGCCGAAACTTTCAACGCCTGGGTGGTGTCCCAGGACAAACCCCTTTATATCAACGACACCGCCAACGATTTCCGGTTCCAGAACTACCCAGTGGAAAACAAGAAGATTCGAAGCCTCGTTTCTGCCCCCCTGATGGCGGGACACGAAATGCTGGGGTTGATCCGAATGGAAAGCTGTTTTCCATCCTCCTTCCGGCAGGAGGACGCCCGCTTGCTATCCAATTTCTGCGATCTGGGCACGGTGGCCTTGGAGCATGCTTCCCTCTACCGCCAGACCATTGAACTGGCCGTTACCGACGGATTGACGGGGCTTTACGTTCAAAGGTATTACAAGGAAAGGGTGCGCGACGAGGTTTTCCGGGCGTTGGAACACAAACTGCCCCTATGCCTGTTGATGATTGATGTCGACAAATTTAAGAACTATAACGATAAATACGGGCACCTCGTGGGTGACACGGTCCTCAAAGTGGTGGCCCAAATCCTGAGGGAAACGGTCAGGACGGTCGATTTGGTGGCCCGCTACGGCGGCGAAGAATTTTCCGTCCTACTCTTGAAAACCCCCTGGTTCGGGGCCAAGAACGTGGCCGAGCGCATCCGGCAAAAAGTCCAAGCCCAGGAAATCATGACCTCCCAGCAAGCCACCCATGTGACGGTCTCCATCGGGGTGTCGGAACTGAATCCTTCCTTCAAGGATGTTGAATCTTTCATCGATTCGGCGGACCAGGCTTTGTACCAGGCCAAAGCGGAGGGCCGCAATTGCGTCCGCTTCGCCAAAAAGGGGGTGGCCCTATGAAGCACCTGGTTCAAAAGATCGCAGGGGTCCTTTGGGCAGTGGTTTTGCTGGGTTTGACCCTTTTGCCGGGACCGGGTGAGTTTTTCGCCTTTTCCCCCGTTTTTTTCACCACCACCCTCGGTTTTTCATTTCCCGTGGCCGGAGCCTGGTTCCTGGCCGTCTACCTGACGGGACTGGCAGTGGGCCGGGCCCTTGGTTATTTTCCCCAAGTTTGGGTGGCCCCCGAAATCCTGGCAATGACCGCCCTTTATGGGGTCCCCACCTTCCTCAAGGGGCGGCAGGATCGGGCACGGGAAAGTTTCCAAACCCAATACGCGGCCGATAAGCAGCAGTACGACGTCTTCCGCGAAACCGCGGAACCCTTGAAAAAAGAAAACCTCCAAAATGAAAAACAACTCCGGCAGATTGAGCATCTTTACGACGTCATCAAGGAGGCGGGGAGCACCCTGAATGTGCAAGAAATGATTGAGCTGACTAGGGATTTCACCGAACGGATGTTCGATCTCCCTCATTTCGTCATCGCCGTGCTTTCCAATGACGCCAAAAAATACGAAATCCGAATTGCCTCAGGATGCGACGAATCGCTTTTCAGATCCTTCGACATCGATTTGGAGGACAGCGGATTGGCGGCCTTTTTGAGCCGGGAAAAAAAGCCCGTATGGGTGCCTTCGGTTGCGGAAAAGGAGCCTTTTTCACGACTGAGAAACCTGGCCGTGAAATCGTTCGTTTTTCTCCCTTTCTTGGTCCAGGATCGCGTCATCGGGTTCTTGTGTTCCTATTCCAACCAGGAGGACTTCATCGACCAGGACAAATTCGCCCATTTCCAGGTTTTTTGCAACCAGATCTCCATTGGTTTGCAAAAATCACTGCTTTATGAGAAAGTTCAGAAACTTTCCATCACCGACGGCCTGACCAAACTTTTTTCGCACCGCCATTTTAAGCAACGACTGGAGGAGGAATTGATCCTAGCCAACCGTTATTCCTCCCAGCTCAGTTTGCTCATCCTCGACATCGACCATTTCAAGCGTTACAACGACAGTTATGGTCACGTGGCGGGCGACCATGTGCTGATGGACGTGGCCCGTATCTTAAAGGAACAATCCGACATGACCCACATCGCGGCCCGGTACGGAGGGGAGGAAATGGTGCTGGTCGCCCCGGAGACGACAAAGGAACAGGCCATGGAACTGGCCCAAAAAATCCGAAGGGCAGTGGAGGCCTACGCCTTCTCCGTGGGGAAGGAAACGACCCAGGTGACCGTTTCCATCGGAGTGGCCACCTATCCCCAAGATTCACAGACGACCTTGGACCTTATCGCCAAAGCCGACAAGGCCCTTTACGCAGCCAAGGCCCGGGGCCGCAACCGCATCGTGGTCTATCCCCTGTAACGGCAGGTCCCAGGCGTCAGGTTTCAGCGAATTTTTTAAAAACCGGTCTCGTAGCCAAAGCCTCTTAATGACTTTCCTGATACCTGATTTTAGGGTTGACAGCTCCCGGGGGCATGGTAGGATTAACTCATCCACGAAAGACGCCAGACGTGATCCCCAATTACTCCCGACGGACTTACCCCAAGCTTAAAGCCAAACCAAATGGCAATAACTTTTAATCCCGAATGTTTAAGGGTCTGATGTCTTAAGCTGGCCGATTCAATCTCTGGAATAAATCAATCCCATGGCGTTTCACCCAAAATTTTAGTTTTCCAAGGCATTTCCGGGGTTTTCCTGCGCCCGGACAATCCCTTTCAAGAAAGGATTTAAGGTGGATATAGCGGACCTGAAAAAGAAAACCATCGCCGAACTCACCGAGGTGGCGCGGGAGTTGAACCTGGAAGGCATCGGAACGATGAAAAAACAGGATTTAATCTTCAAAATCCTCGAAACCCAGACCCAACGCAACGGCGTCATCAACGCCGAGGGAGTGTTGGAGATATTGCCCGACGGGTTCGGCTTCTTGAGATCCGCCAATTATAACTACCTCCCCGGCCCCGACGACATTTATGTCTCCCCCTCGCAAATCCGCCGTTTCAATTTGCGCACGGGCGACACGGTGACAGGCCAGGTCCGCCCGCCCAAGGAAGGGGAAAGGTATTTCGCCCTTTTAAAGGTAGACTCGATCAACTTCGAGCCGCCCGACGCCATCAAGCAGAAGGTGCTGTTCGACAACTTGACGCCCATTTACCCCAACAAACGCATCTGGCTGGAAACCACGCCCGACGAATTGTCCATGCGGGTCATGGACCTTTTGATCCCATTGGGTAAGGGACAGCGCGGCCTGGTGGTGGCGCCTCCCCGCACCGGGAAAACCATCCTGCTGCAGAAGATCGCCAATGCCATCGCCAAGAACCATCCCGAAATTTATCTCATCGTCCTTCTCATTGACGAGCGTCCGGAGGAAGTCACAGATATGCAGCGCTCGGTCAAGGGAGAGGTGGTTTCCTCCACCTTCGACGAACCGCCGGAGCGCCACGTGACGGTGGCCGAGATCATCATTGAAAAGGCCAAACGTCTGGTGGAGCACAAAAGGGACGTGGTCATTTTGCTGGATTCCATCACCCGGCTGGGACGCGCCTATAACACCATCGTGCCTTCCTCGGGCAAGGTGCTTTCGGGCGGCGTAGATTCCAACGCACTCCAACGCCCGAAAAGGTTCTTCGGCGCAGCCCGCGACATCGAAGAGGGCGGAAGCCTGACCATCATCGCTACCGCCCTTATCGACACCGGGAGCCGCATGGACGAGGTGATCTTCGAGGAATTCAAAGGAACCGGCAACCAGGAGATCGTGCTGGACCGAAAGCTGGCGGAACGGCGCATTTTCCCGGCTTTTGATATCAGCCGTTCGGGTACCCGCCGTGAAGAATTGCTTTTGACGGAAGAGGAACTCAATAAAGTTTGGATCCTGAGGAAGATCCTCAACCCCAACAACCCCGTGGACGCCATGGAATTCCTGCTGGACAAGATGCGCCGCACCAAGTCCAACAAAGCCTTTTTGGAATCCATGAAGGGAACGGTCAACGAATAACCGAAAGGCAGTTATGAGTTTTGAGTTTTAAGTGTTGAGTTAATGAACGTTTTTGAACCTTTGGCTCAAAAACCTCCGAAACTCACAACTCAAAATTCATAACTCAAAACTAGGTGTTTTGAGATGGATTCCTTTGTGCGGAGGATCTACCTCTGCGTGGCGGTGTTATTAGCGCTCCTTTGGTTCGGGATGCTGGCCTTGGCGGTCCACGCCATGAAACCCGAAATGCTCTTCCTCACCTCGGCCCCAGCCCCCGTGTCCCCGGAAAACCTTTCGGATTTATCTTCCTTCGAGGAAGGTTCAGGCATCCGTTTTTCCACTTACCACGCCCAGGACGGCGACACCTTTTCCGGCATCGCCCAAAAGTTCCACCTTTCCGAACAAACCCTCCGCAGCCTCAACCAGGCCAACGACAATACCCAGCCTGAAACAGGGGCCTTGCTTTTGATCCCCTCTAAGGACGGTATTTTCCACATGGTCCGGCCCGGGCAAAGCCTGGCGGACATCGCCCGTGCTTACGGCGTTTCTTTGGGGGAGGTCCTTCAATCCAACCCGCAAAGGGGGGATTCAGACTTAAAACCCGGGGACATCCTTTACCTGCCCGGAGCGGCTTATTTGACCCGCCAAGACCTGCGTTGGCTTGCCTTGGTTTCCTTAACCACGCAAAAAGGTTTTTTAAAACCCACCACCGGCCGGTTCGCCGACGGGTTCGGAATGCGGCTTCACCCCATTACCCATAAAATGGAATTCCACCAAGGGCTTGATTTGGCGCCCGGGTGGGGAGCACGGGTGGTGGCCTCCCAGGACGGTCAAGTGATTTTTGCCGGTATCCGGGCGGGCTACGGCCGGCTGATCATCCTGGACCATGGCCAGAGTTTGACGTCCTGGTACGCCCATTTGGACGAAATCCTGGTAAAGCTGGGCCAAAAGGTAAGCCGCGGCGAGTTGATTGGAAAGGTCGGGGATAGCGGCCGGACCACCGGTCCCCACCTCCACTTTGAGGTGCGCTTGAATGGAAAACCCAGGAATCCCCTTTTATACCTTGTCCAGTAAGGGGCCTTTACTTCTTGGTTGATTTTCCTATTTTTTTCAATAAACTAACGACCCCTGAAAGGCAGGTATCAGGTGTCAGGTTTCATCTGGTTGACATCCCTCAAAGCCGTTACTGATACCTGACCCTTGTATCTGGTTCTAGAAAGGAAGTTGCGGCATGAGAACAGGAATTCACCCCAAATATTATAAAACCCGGATCATGTGCGCCTGCGGCAACGTGATTGAGACGGCTTCCACCAAAGGCGAGACCTTCTCGGTTGAAATCTGCTCGGCATGCCATCCTTTCTTCACGGGAAAGATCAAGCTGGTGGATATGGCCGGTCGCGTGGAGAAGTTCCAGAAAAAGAGCGCCACCGCAGCCACGGTTCAGGCCGAAACCAAGGCCCGGTTGGAAGCCAAGGCGGTTGCCGCGGCAGCCAAGAAGGCCAAGCGCCAAGCCGCGTCCCCTCCCGCCGAAAAAACCGCCGAACCAAACTCCTAGCCTCCCTCCCCCTTTCTGCGAAACCTCCGAAACTCAAAGCAAATTTTGGGTTTTGAATGTTGAGTTTTGAGTTTCGGAAGTTTTTGAACCTTCGGTTCATGCCGATCTTCCATAAAAGTTGTTAAAGTGATCGGTATAGTCCCACAAAATCATTAACACCTTCCCTTTAATGAGTTGTGGGACAAAAACATTCATTAACTCAAAACTAATTCATGCCCATGATCGAACCCAAGCTCCAACAAGCCGAGAAACGCTACCAGGAACTATCCGACCGGCTGGTCCATCCGGATAGTTTTGCCAATTCCGCCGAACTCCAAAAAATCTCCAAGGAACACGCGGACCTGGAGCCGCTGGTGGAGAAGATCAAGGAATACCGGAAAACTACGCTGGAAAGGGAGGAGGCCCGTTTACTTATAGAAGGGAGCGACCCCGAAATGAAATCCCTGGCCCAGGCCGAACTTCCCGCCCTGGGAAAAAAACTAGAGGCCGCCGAGAAAGAACTGAAGAAGCTGCTCCTCCCCAAGGATCCCCGCAGAAACAAGAACGCCATCATGGAAATACGCGCCGGGACGGGAGGAGAGGAAGCGGCCCTTTTCGCGGCGGACCTTTTCCGCATGTATTCACGGTACATTGAGAAAACCGGCATGAAGATGGATCTCCTGGACTCCAGCCCCACGGAAATCGGCGGGTTCAAGGAAATCATCTTCATGGTCATCGGCAAGGAGGCTTATGGCAAGTTCCGTTTTGAGAGCGGCACCCACCGGGTGCAGCGCGTTCCCAGGACCGAAGCATCGGGCCGAATCCACACCTCGGCGGCCACCGTGGCAGTGTTACCGGAGGTGGATGAAGTGGATGTCCAAATCAAGGATTCGGATTTGCGCATCGACACCTTTTGTTCATCCGGACACGGCGGCCAGAGCGTGAATACCACCTATTCGGCGATCCGCATCACGCACCTTCCCAGCGGTCTGGTGGTCCAGTGCCAGGATGAGCGATCCCAGCTTAAAAACAAGTCCAAAGCCATGAAAGTCCTGTACGCCCGCCTGAAGGAAAGGGCGGACGCCGAGGCCCAGGCCTCTGTTTCCGCAACCCGTAAAAGCCAGATCGGGAGCGGTGACCGCAGCGAAAAGATCAGGACCTATAACTTTCCCCAAAACCGCGTAACGGACCACCGCATCGGCCTCACCCTTTACCGGTTGGACCAGGTGATGGCAGGGGGCTTGGATGAATTCATGGAAGCCCTGGCTTGGGCCTACCAGGAAGAACAGCTAAAACAAGCTGACAGTTGACGGGTCACAGCTAACAGGTCACGTCAGTAGCTTGAAGGCTTTCCTGCAAGCTGTGATCTGTCAACTGTAAACTGTGAGCAATCTTTAGGAGTTTTGAATGCCCGAAGGAACAGGCCCCAAGGAAGTCTGGACTCCGCTGAAAATCATCCAATGGGCGACCCCTTATTTGGCCCAAAAGGGCGTGTCCAGCCCCCGGTTGGATGTAGAACTGATCGTCGCTCGCGCCCTTCATTTCGACCGCCTTAAGGTTTATCTCCAGTTTGACCGGCCCCTGGACCCGGGGGAATTGGCCACCATCCGGGAAATGCTCAAACGCCGCGCTCTTAGGGAACCCCTCCAATATATCCTCGGACAAAGGGAATTCTACGGTTTGGACTTTTCCGTGGGGGCTGGTGTCCTTATCCCCAGGCCCGAAACGGAACTATTGGTGGAATGCGTGCTGAAACATTTGGAAGGGATTCCAGAGGAAAGAAGGCTGGTTTTGGACCTGGGTACGGGAAGTGGTTGTATCGCCATTTCGATTTCTAAAAACATTGCCTGCCGGGTTTGGGCGGTGGATAAGTCGGAAAAAGCCTTGGAAAGGGCCCAGATGAATGCCCGCCATTTAGGGGTCCCCGCCATTGAATGGCGCCTGGGAAACTGGTTTGCCGCTTTAAAACCGCAAGATCCTCCACAGTTTGCCCTTATTGCAAGCAATCCCCCTTATATTCCCCTCCAAGAGAAGGCGGAATTGTCTCCGGAAGTAAGGGATTATGAGCCCCCTGAAGCCTTATTTGCCGGAAATGATGGCCTGAAAGCCTATGAGGAGATTGCCCAAGGGCTTCAAGGCAGGCTCATGCCAGAAGGGGCTGCTTTCTTTGAAATCCACGCCAATGGCTATGACAAGGTTTCGAAGATTTTGGCCACCCTTGGGCTCAGGGAAACTTTACAGAGGGACTTGCAAGGGCATCCCCGGGTATTTAAATTGGAAAATCCATAACATTATTGACTCATTTTGGATAAAGTCTGTATAATCACCCCTCTTTGCCCAAAACGAGAAAAGTCCTTTCTCGTTTTTTGTTTTCTAAGGGAAGAAATTCCTGTCTAGCCAGGCGAGTGGCTCATTCCTGCTTTCTTCTGGAGGACTCTCAGTGAAAAAAATGAAATATGGCCGCCGTGAACGTATCGATTTCAGCCGTATCTCCTCGATCATGGAGATGCCAGATCTCATTGAGTTTCAACGCAAATCCTACGAGGCATTCCTCCAAAAGGACGCGTCCGCGGACCAAAGGGCGGACCAGGGGCTGCAGTCGGTCTTTTCCAGCGTCTTTCCCATTTGGGATTTTAATGAAGTTTCCTCCTTGGAATTCGTTTCCTACACCCTCCTGGAGCCCAAGTACAACGTAAGGGAGTGCCAGGAGCGCGGCATGACCTATTCGGTACCTATGAAGGTCACCCTCCGGCTTGTTATCCGAGAGGAGGACCCCGAAACTAACACCAAGAAGGTCAAGGACATCCGCGAGCAGGAGGTCTTCTTTTGTGACCTGCCTATGATGACTGAGCGCGGAACCTTCATGATCAACGGGGCCGAACGTGTCATCGTCTCTCAGCTGCACCGCTCGCCCGGTGTCACCTTCGATGAGGACGACGGAAAGCTTTCCTCCTCTGGCAAGAAGATGTATATGACCAGCGTGATCCCCTACCACGGATCTTGGCTGGAGTTCGAGTTCGACGTCAACGGGGTGCTTTACGCCCGCATCGACCGCAAAAGGAAGTTCGTGGCCACCACCCTGCTGCGGGGATGGGGTTTTTCCACCGATGAGGACATCCTAAAGATTTTTTTCGAAGTGGAAAGTTTGGAAGTTTCCGAAAAGAAACTGCAGGGCAAAGCGGCCGCCGCGGACGTGGCCCATCCCGAGACGGGGGAAGTATTGGTGGAAGCCGGCGCAGATTTCACAGTCGAGGTGGTGGCGGCCCTGAAAAAGCACGGCGTTAAGCAGGTCAAAGCTGTGACCTCCAACCCCAACGACGTCTCCATCCTGAACACGCTGCGCAAGGACAATACGCACTCGCAAGACACCGCCTTGGTGGAGATTTACAAGAAAATGCGCCCCGGGGACCCCCCGACCTTGGAAAACGCCAAGAGCCTGATGGACAACCTCTTCTTTAATAAAAAGCGGTACGATTTGGCCCGCGTGGGCCGCTATAAGATGAATAAAAAGCTGGGGATGAAGACTTCTTTGGAACAGCGTACGATCTCCAAGGAAGATTTAGTGGCCATCATCCGCTATCTTTTCGACCTGTGCAACGGCAAGGGCGAAAAGGACGACATCGACCACCTGGGGAACCGACGCGTGCGCACGGCCGGCGAGCTTTTGGAGAACAAGCTGCGCTTGGGTTTCACCCGAATGGAGCGGGCGGTCCGGGAGCGTATGTCCATCGTGGATATGGACATGAATCCCATGCCCAGCCAACTGATCTCCACCAAGCCGATTACGGCCGCCGTGAAGGAATTTTTCGGGACGTCCCAATTGTCGCAGTTCATGGACCAGACCAACCCCCTGGCTGAGTTGACCCACAAACGGCGCCTGTCGGCCCTGGGGCCGGGGGGCTTGAACCGCGAACGGGCGGGCTTTGAGGTGCGCGACGTGCACCATACCCATTACGGCCGGGTCTGCCCCATTGAAACGCCGGAAGGCCCTAACATCGGATTGATTGCGTCCCTTTCCACTTACGCCCAGATCAATGAATACGGTTTCGTAACCACTCCCTTACGGAAAGTCGAGGGCGGCAAGGTCACCAAAAGAATTGAGTTCCTGCCCGCCGACGATGCGGACAAGTACATCATTGCTCAGGCCAATACCCCCCTGGATGACAACAATAAATTCTCCAGCGACATCATCGCGGCCCGTTTCAAGGACGATTTTCCCCTGGTGGCGCCCGACGAAATCCACTTTATGGACGTTTCGCCCCGGCAGCTGTTCTCGGTGGCGACTTCCTTGATTCCCTTCCTGGAACACGACGACGCCAACCGCGCCTTGATGGGTTCCAATATGCAGCGGCAAGCCGTCCCCTTGATCCGGACCGAGGCCCCCTTCGTGGGAACGGGCATGGAATATAAGGCGGCTTACGACTCGGGCGTCCTCATGATCGCCAAGCGCGACGGCGTGGTGGCAGGGGTCTCCTCGGACGAGATCATCATCTTCGCCGATGAGGTGGACGAGACGGGGTCGGTCGACATCTACAACCTCACCAAGTACAAGCGGTCCAACCAGGACACTTGCATCAACCAACGCCCTATCGTTCAGAAGGGCGAAAAGGTGAAAAAGGGCGACGTCATCGCCGACGGGCCGTCGACGGACCAAGGTGAGTTGGCCCTGGGACGCAACCTCTTGGTGGCGTTCATGCCCTGGCGGGGGTTCAATTTCGAGGATGCCATCATCGTTTCGGAAAAATTGGTCCGCGAGGACTATTTCACCTCCGTGCACATTGAAGAATTCGAATTGGAAGCCCGTGACACCAAACTTGGCAAGGAGGAAATCACGCGGGATATCCCTAACGTGGGGGATGAGGCCCTGAAGGACCTGGACGAGGAAGGCATTATCCGCATCGGGGCTGAAGTGGTCCCGGGCGACATTCTGGTGGGGAAGGTCACACCCAAGGGAGAGACCGAATTGACCCCCGAGGAGAAGCTCTTAAGGGCCATTTTTGGAGAAAAGGCCGGAGACGTGCGGGACGCCTCGTTGAGGGTTCCGCCAGGAGTGGAAGGCAAGGTCATCGACATCAAGGTCTTCAAACGGAAGGAAAAGGACGAGAAGATCAAGGGCCGGGACGCCTCCATGGTGAAGGCCATCGAAAAGGACGCCACCCACAAGGTCAAGCAGTTGGAGAAGGAGAATGAAAACCGCATCGGGACCTTAAAGAAGCAGGTGGAGGAAAAGTCCAAGGAGTTGAACAAGAGCGAGAAAAATGCCTTGGAGGAAAAGTGCGAAGAGGAAATCAAGCGCTTGACGGAGGTCCTCCAGAACCGCGTCAAGGAAATCGAACGCGAGAAGAACAACGAGATCGATAAAGTGAAGAAGGGCGACGAGCTGCCGCCGGGCGTCATCAAGCTGGTGAAGGTTTACATTGCCAAGAAGCGCAAGCTCTCCGTGGGAGACAAGATGGCGGGTCGCCACGGAAACAAGGGTGTGGTGTCCAAGATCGTGCCGGTGGAGGACATGCCCTACCTTCCCAACGGAAGGCCGGTGGATATCATCCTAAATCCTTTGGGCGTTCCTTCCCGCATGAACGTGGGCCAAATATTAGAAACCCACCTGGGTTGGGCCGCCCACGAGGGCGGCTACCACGTGGCTTCGCCCGTATTCGACGGGGCTAGGGAAGAGGAAATCAAGAAGGCCTTGAAAGAACAGGGACTGCCAGAATCGGGCAAAATCATTCTTTACGACGGAATGACCGGAGAGGCTTTCGACCAGGAAGTGACCGTGGGTTATATCTATATTTTGAAGCTGGCCCATCTAGTGGACGACAAAATCCACGCACGGTCCATCGGCCCCTACTCCCTCATTACCCAGCAGCCCCTGGGTGGGAAGGCCCAGTTCGGCGGTCAGCGGTTCGGGGAAATGGAAGTCTGGGCCTTGGAGGCCTATGGGGCGGCCTACACGCTGCAGGAGCTCTTGACCGTCAAGTCGGACGATGTGCAGGGCCGCACTAAGGTTTACGAAGCCATCGTCAAAGGCAAAAACGCGCCGGAGCCTGGAATCCCCGAATCATTCAATGTTTTGGTAAAGGAATTGCAAGGCCTTTGCTTAGACGTCAAACTGATTAAGAATCCCAATTAAGGAGGGGGAAAATTGAGCCAAGTCAAGTCCACCGCCCCTGAGAACGAAAACGAGACCGTAAAGCCGGCCGCTCCCGAAACGGCCCCCCTCGTGGCCGAAAAGAAACCGAACCTGGAGGTTTTGCTCAAGGAAACGCCGCGCTTTGACGCCATCAAAATCGGCCTTTCCTCGCCCGAAACCATCCGTTCCTGGTCCCACGGGGAAGTGAAAAAACCCGAGACCATCAATTACCGCACGTTCAAGCCGGAAAAAAACGGTTTGTTTTGCGAGAAAATCTTCGGACCCACCAAGGATTGGGAATGCGCCTGCGGCAAGTACAAGCGCATCAAGTATAAAGATGTCATCTGCGACCGCTGTGGCGTGGAAGTCACCCAGGCTAAGGTGCGCCGCGAGCGCATGGGCCACATTGAATTGGCCTGCTTGGTTTCCCATATCTGGTACCTGAAGGGAGTCCCCTCCCGAATGGGTTACTTGTTGGAAATGTCCACCCGCAACCTCGAACGGGTCATTTATTACGAGTCTTACGTCGTCCTGGACCCGGGCAAGGCCCCGGTGGAAGTGGGCCAACTGCTCTCCGAGGACGAATACCAAAAGTTCCGCCAGGAATACGGCGCTTCCTTGAAGGCCAAAATGGGCGCTGAAGCCGTCCGGGACTTGATCCGCATGGTCAACCTGGACGACCTCGACAAGAAGCTGCGCGCCCAAATGAAACAGACCACCAGCGAGCAAAAGCGCAAGACCCTCATCAAGCGCCTGAAAGTCATCGAGAGCTTCCGCAAGAGCGACAACAAGCCCGAATGGATGTTCCTCGAGGTCTTGCCGGTGATCCCACCCGAACTCAGGCCCCTGGTGCCCTTGGACGGCGGGCGTTTCGCCACCTCCGACTTGAATGACCTCTACCGCCGGGTGATCAATCGCAACAATCGCCTCAAGAAACTTTTGGAGCTCCACGCGCCGGAAGTCATTGTCCGCAACGAGAAGCGCATGTTGCAAGAGGCCGTGGACGCCCTTTTGGACAACGGCCGCCGCGGCCATGCCGTGCGCGGGCCGGGAAACCGCCCCTTGAAGTCGCTGTCCGACATGCTCAAGGGCAAGCAAGGGCGCTTCCGCCAAAACCTCCTGGGTAAGCGCGTTGACTATTCGGGACGGTCGGTCATCGTGGTCGGGCCCGAGCTCAAGATGCACCAGTGCGGCCTGCCCAAGAAAATGGCCTTGGAACTCTTCAAGCCTTTCATCATTAAAAAATTAGAGGACCGCGGTTATGTCCACACCATCAAGAGCGCGCGCAAGATGGTGGAGCGCGTCAAGCCCGAGGTGTGGGACATCCTGGCCGAGGTCATCCGTGACCACCACGTGCTGTTAAACCGCGCCCCGACCCTGCACCGCCAGGGCATCCAGGGCTTCCAGCCGGTCCTGATCGAGGGCCGCGCCATCCAAATTCACCCGCTTGTTTGTACGGCCTTCAACGCCGACTTCGACGGCGACCAAATGGCTGTGCACGTGCCCTTGTCCAGCGAGGCGCAGATGGAGGCGCGCTTCCTCATGCTTTCGACTAACAACATCAACTCCACCTCCAACGGCCGCCCCATCGTAACGCCAACGCAAGATATTGTCCTGGGGTCCTACTACATCACCAAGGAAATGCCGGAAGACAAGGGCGAGGGGAAGGTGTTCTCGAACGCCCTAGAGGTTGTCATCGCGCTGGAGGCCAGGCAGGTGGGCAAGCACGCCCGCATCAAGGTGCGGCGCAATGGAAAGCTGGTCGAAACCACCGTTGGGCGCGTCCTGTTCAACCAAGTCATACCCCCCGAGCTTCCCTATGTCAACCGGGTTATGACCAAAAAGGAATTGGGGGACTTGGTGGCCCTTTGCTATGAAAAGCTGGGCCCCGAAGTCACCGTCAAACTCTTGGACGACATCAAGGAATTGGGTTTCAAATATGCCACCCAGGCGGGGATCACGGTTTCCATCGACGACATGAAGATTCCGAAAGACAAGCCCGAAATTCTCAAACGCTCCTACAAGGAGGTCGCCGAGATCGAGAACCAGTACAAGAAGGGAATCATTACCGGCGGCGAGCGTTACAACAAGGTCATTGACATTTGGACTCACACGACGGACGAGATCGCGGAAGTCATGTTCGAGAATCTCAAACAGGACAACCACGGGTTCAACCCCATCTACATGATGGCGGATTCAGGCGCCCGTGGTTCCAAAATGCAGATCCGCCAGCTGGCGGGCATGCGGGGGCTAATGGCCAAACCGCTCCAAAAAATCACGGGGTCCATCGGCGAAATCATCGAGTCCCCCATTACAGCTAATTTCCGGGAAGGCCTCACCGTGTTGGAGTACTTCATTTCCACGCACGGCGCCAGGAAGGGCTTGGCCGACACAGCCCTGAAAACAGCCGACGCCGGCTACCTCACCCGCCGCCTGGTGGACGTTTCTCAAGAAGTCATTATCAACACTGATGACTGCGGTACGGTGAACGGCATCCGCGTGGGGGCCATCAAGGAAGGCGTCGAAGTCATCGAGCCCTTGAAGGACCGCATCTTGGGCCGTGTGGCGGTGGACAACGTCGCCAATCTCCTGACGTCGGAGATCATTGTGCGGTCTGGGCAGGTGGTCACCGAGGATGTCGCGGAAAAACTAGAAGAGGCCGGCATCGAGCAAATCAGGGTGCGCTCGGTCTTGACCTGCGAACTGGAACGCGGCGTTTGTTCCAAATGCTACGGCGTGAACATGTCTAACGGCCGGCTGGTTCAGACCGGCGAGGCCGTTGGCATCATCGCGGCCCAATCCATCGGCGAACCGGGGACCCAGTTGACACTTCGGACCTTTCACGTGGGCGGCGCCGCCAGCCGTGCCCTGGAGCAAAACAAGATCGAATCCACCAAGAACGGCATCGTGCGCTTCCACAACTTGAAACTGGTGGAGAACCGCAACAAGGAATTCATCGTCCTGAACCGAAACGGTGAAATCTCGGTTTACGATGAAAAGGGAAGGGCCATGGAAAATTACGTGGTGCCTTTCGGCTCCACCTTGAAGGTGCGCGAAGACGCCGTCGTCAAGGAAAGGCAGCTCCTGGCCCACTGGGATCTTTACAAGGTTCCCATCTTCACCGAGGTTTCAGGCAAAGTCAAACTGCAGGACGTCGTGCGCGGCGTCACCGTGCGGGAGGAAATCGACGCTTCCACGGGTTTGAGGGAGCGCGCGGTCATTGAGTACAAGGATGAAAACCTCTCGCCGCGCTGCGTGATCATGAACCCGGATACGGAGGAGGCGGTCAAGAGCTATCGCCTTCCGACGGGATCGCTCATCAACGTGATGGACGGCGACATGGTGATGGCCGGCGACATCCTGGCCAAGATCCCGCGGGAGATTTCCAAGACTCGGGACATCACAGGCGGCTTACCCCGCGTGGCCGAACTTTTCGAGGCCCGGCGTCCCAAGAGCAATGCGGTCATCGCCAAGATCGGCGGAACGGTGAGCTTCGGCTCGGCTTCCAAGGGCTACCAACGCGTGATCGTCACCAACACTGAAGGCAAGAAAACCTTCGAAGAGGAGTACGCTATCCCCTACGGCAAACACCTAAACGTGCACGAGGGGGATTATGTCCGTCCCGGTGACGCCCTGACCGATGGGCCGATAGATCCCCACGATATCCTGGAAGTCCAGGGCGAAGCGGCGGTCCAGGAATACCTCTTGAGCAAGGTCCAGGAAGTTTACCGCCTCCAGGGGGTTCGGATTAACGACAAGCATATTGAAGTCATCATCCGGCAAATGATGCGCAAGGTGGTTATTGAGGAGCCGGGTGATAGCGAGTTCCTTCCCAAACAACAGGTGGATAAGGCTAAGTTTAAGAAGGAAAACGAGCGGGTTTCAGAAAAGGACGGCAAAACCGCCACTGCCCACCCCATCCTTCTGGGCATCACCAAGGCTTCCTTGGGCACGGAAAGCTTTATCTCGGCTGCCAGTTTCCAGGAAACCACTAAGGTTTTGACCGAGGCGGCCGTGTCGGGCAAGGTCGACGAATTGCGCGGGCTGAAAGAAAACGTGATCATGGGGCATTTGATTCCGGCTGGTACCGGGAGCCCCTATTACCGGGGCGTGAAGATCAAGGTGGACGAGCCGGAGGAAGAATTACCGGCAGGTATCGCGGCCTCGCCTACGACCGAAATGGAAGAGGGAGATTTAAAGTTGGAAGAAGGCGTTTCTGTTAAAAAAAGTCTTGACCCGCTTTAAGGCTTTTGGTAACCTGCCCCTCCGCGTTTGAGCTTGTCTTTTGTTAAGAGCGGTTGAGAAATCCTCCTTTTTGGCGGTGCCGAGTGTGGCGCCATCCAAACGGGTGAGCTAGAGGAGGGATTTGCTTGAAGATTCCCCCTTGGGCCTTTTTTAAGGGTCCAGGGTTTTGTGTGGAATATTCACTTGGCAAAGGCGGAGCTCACTGTCTTTGCCTTTTTTATTTTATGCGGACAATTAAGGCGTTCCGCAAAAGCCAGGAGAAAAAATCTTGCCGACGCTGAACCAATTGGTCCGCCTGGGCCGTGAAAAAAGCAAGCATAAGACAAAGTCGCCGGCCTTGAAGGCCTGTCCCCAAAAGCGGGGTGTGTGTGTGAAGGTTGCCACCATGACGCCCAAGAAACCTAATTCGGCCCTGCGAAAGATCGCCCGCGTTCGCCTGACCAATGGCATGGAAGTGACTTGTTACATCCCGGGTGTGGGCCATAATTTGCAGGAGCACTCCATTGTCCTCATTCGCGGTGGCCGCGTGAAGGACCTTCCAGGCGTTCGCTACCACATCATTCGCGGTGCCTTGGACGCCGCCGGTGTTGCGGACCGCAAGCAGGGACGGTCCAAATATGGAATGAAGCGGCCCAAAAAAGAAGCAGCCCCCAAAGGTTAAGGAGAAAAAGGAATGCCCCGTCGAAAAGTAGCGGCGAAGCGCGAAGTTCCCTCGGATTCGCGATACAACAACAAGTTGGTGGCGAAGTTCATTAACAGCATGATGTACGACGGCAAGAAAATGGTGGCATCTCGCAGTTTTTACGAGGCTCTGGACGTTTTAAGCCAAAAGCACGGAGAAGGAGCACTGAACGTGTTCAAGACCGCCATTGAGAACGTGAAGCCAGTCTTGGAAGTGAAATCCCGCCGGGTGGGCGGTGCCACCTACCAGGTGCCGGTGGAAATCCGCCCTGAACGCCGGGTTTCCCTAGCCATCCGGTGGATACTAACGGCGGTCCGGGCCCGAAAAGAAAAAACCGCAGCCGAGAAGTTGGCGGCCGAACTAACTGATGCCTTCAAAAATCAGGGAACAGCGATCAAGAAAAAAGAAGACACTCACAAAATGGCGGAAGCCAACCAGGCCTTCGCCCATTACCGTTGGTAATACGAACGAGGAACCCCGGTGACGACCGCCACGACCCGACAAATTCCCCTGGCAAAGACCCGAAATATCGGCATCATGGCCCATATCGACGCGGGCAAAACAACATTGACCGAACGCATCCTCTTTTACACGGGGCGTACCCATAAAATCGGCGAGGTGCACGACGGCGCCGCTACTATGGACTGGATGCCCCAGGAACAGGAGCGCGGCATCACCATCACTTCCGCCGCCACGACCTGCTTCTGGAAGACCCACCGAATCAACATTATTGACACCCCGGGCCACGTGGACTTCACCATTGAGGTGGAACGGTCCCTGCGCGTATTGGACGGGGCCATTGGCGTTTTCGGGGCGGTGGAGGGGGTGGAGCCTCAATCGGAGACCGTTTGGCGTCAAGCCACCCGTTACGGCGTGCCGCGCATTGCTTTCGTGAACAAGATGGACCGGGTCGGCGCCGATTATTTCGGGGCCATCGAGCAGATGCGGCACCGATTGAATGCCAACGCACACGCGGTCACCCTACCGGTGGGGGCCGAGGAAAAATTCGACGGCATCGTCCACTTAGTGGAGATGAAGCGCTACCGCTGGCTGGATGACACTTTAGGCGCCAAGTTCGAGATAGAAGAAATCCCGGAAGATATGAAAGAAATGGCCCGGAAATTCCAAAAAGAACTGCTGGAGGCGGTTGCTGAATTCGATGACGACGTCATGCAGAAATACCTGGATGGCAAGGATATCTCTCCCGAGGAGATCAACAACTGTATCCGGAAGGGGACCATCTCCAACAAATTCAATCCTGTTTTTTGTGGGTCCGCTTTCAAAAACAAGGGAGTGCAACCCCTTTTGGATGCAGTGGTCAATTATCTTCCTTCCCCCGTCGATATTCCGCCGGTCAAGGGCCATAACGCCGAGACGAACGAAGAGGAATCGCGGGAAACCAGCGATGACGCCCCTTTCTCCGCCTTGGCCTTCAAGATCATGACCGACCCTCACGTTGGAAAACTGGTTTACTTCCGCGTTTATTCGGGAACCCTGTCGGTCGGATCCTATGTTTATAACTCCACCAAGGGGAACCGCGAGCGCATCGGCCGTCTTTTACAGATGCATGCCAACAAGCGGGAAGAGATCAAAGAAGTACACGCCGGCGATATCGCGGCCACTGTCGGCATCAAGACCATAACGACCGGCGACACTTTGTGCCTTGAGGAAAAACCCATTATTCTCGAGAAGATGGTTTTCCCGGACCCCGTCATTTCCGTCGCGATCGAACCCAAGACAAAGAGTGACCAAGAAAAAATGAGCCTGGCCCTGGGTAAATTGGCCGAAGAGGATCCGTCCTTCCGTGTCAAGAGTGACGAGGAAACGGGCCAGACCATCATCTCCGGAATGGGTGAGTTGCACCTGGAGATCATCGTGGATCGCATGATGCGGGAGTTCAATGTTCAGGCCAACGTGGGCAAGCCCCAGGTGGCCTACCGGGAAACCATCCGCAAAGCCGTCGAAGCCGAGGGAAAATATATCAAACAAACTGGCGGCCGTGGTAACTATGGCCACTGCTACATCAAGATGGAACCGATGGGGCCTGGGAAGGGCATCGAATTCGTGGATGCGATCAAGGGCGGCGCGATCCCCCGGGAATTCATTCCCGCCGTTCAAAAAGGGATCATGGACGCCAAGGACAGCGGGGTGCTCGCCGGTTATCCGGTGGTCGATTTCAAGGTCACTCTCTTCGACGGTTCCTACCACGACGTTGACTCGAACGAAATGGCGTTCAAAATCGCCGCTTCCATGGCGTTCAAGGACGCCATGAAAAACGCCGATCCAGTCATTTTGGAACCGATCATGGATGTGGAAGTGGTGACTCCGGATGACTTTATGGGTTCGGTGATGGGCGACCTGCAATCCAAACGTGGAAAGATTGAAGGAATGGAATTGCGCGGATCCGCCCAGATCATCCGTTCGAAAGTCCCTTTGTCCGAAATGTTTGGGTACTCTACGAATTTAAGGTCCATGACCCAAGGTCGGGCGACCTATTCCATGCAGTTCTCGCGTTATGAGGAGACGCCCAAGTCGGTTCAGCAAGAGATCATCGGAAAAATTAAGGGTTGACCAAAATCAACACCCTTGAAGGGGTGGAAAGGGAGGCGTGTCATGTCGAAAGAGAAATTTGTAAGGTCCAAGACGCACGTGAACATCGGGACGATTGGGCACGTGGACCACGGGAAGACGACCTTGACGGCGGCCATCACGACGGTGCTGTCCAAAAAAGGCCTGGCGCAGGCCAAGGGCTACGCGGATATCGACAACGCGCCGGAAGAGAGGGAGCGGGGCGTGACCATCAACACCTC
>JASHNQ010000113.1 GCA_030041545.1 candidate division FCPU426 bacterium
TCACCAGCCGAGGCGCAAGGTTTGGCGGCACCAGCGCCCGAGAAGGCGCTGGTGCAGGCTCACGACCGCAAACAAATCGAAAAAAGCCGGGACTATCTTTTTAAAGTCCTGGACCGCTTTGCCGACGATCCCAACCTAAGGCCCGCGGTGGGCGGCGAAAAAAAGCCCCGGCCCCTGGTGTTAATGGGTTTTTCCCAGGGGGGTGTCATGTCCTTGGAAGCGGGATTGAACTATAAGGGCAAAATTTCCGCGATCGTTTCCATGAGCGGCTACATGCCCGACCCTTGGGCGACCTTGACCAAGGCCCAAGCGCCTTTTGAAACCCCCATCCTGCTGGTCCACGGCACCCAGGACCAGATTGTTCCGGTCGAAGGATCACGCCAAGCCGCGGAAGCCTTGAAACAAGCGGGGTACCAACCGGTGCTGAAGGAATTCCCCATGCCCCACATGATCACCCAGGAATCCATGGAGGAAGT
This sequence comes from candidate division FCPU426 bacterium, assembly GCA_030041545.1. Taxonomy (GTDB): domain Bacteria; phylum Oederibacteriota; class Muellerivitia; order Muellerivitales; family Muellerivitaceae; genus JAJPJW01. Next base: position 477 of record JASHNQ010000113.1, read on the forward strand.
CTCAAAGTTTCTCCGGCAAACACTGGCCCTGAACCGTTAACACCCTTTTCCAGCGCGGTATTGCCAAAACTTTGATAGTGCGTCAGCTTCAAAATTCCCCACTTTGAAAAAGGGGGGATTAGGGGGGTATTAGCCTTTGACGACAAGACTCACTCCCCCTTTATCCCCCTCTTTCAGAGGGGGAAAAGAAAGCACGCCATCAAACTGATCCACTACCGGAACTTTTTGCGTCTTGAAAACCCAGCCTTGGATGAGTAACTTAACCGCGTTGATTTTTCACCCGGTTCATCGTCCTAGTTCAATCCCTTTTTTGGAGGAAGAAACATGGTGTGGTTTCGACGCATAGGCTTGTTCCTGATCGTCAATTTGCTGGTGATGGTGACCATCAGCGTCCTCGTCCACGTCCTCGGCCTCGACGGCTTTTTGTCCCGCAACGGGATGGATTATCCCTCGCTGATGGTTCTCTGCCTGGTTTGGGGGATGGGCGGTGCCTTTTTTTCCCTGATGATTTCCCGCTGGATGGCCAAAGCATCCATGGGGGTGCGGGTTTTGGACCCGAATAACCCGGGAGGGGCCGAGGAAAGGTGGCTGGTCCAGACCGTCCACGGGCTGGCCCAAAGGGCGGGGCTATCCACCATGCCGGAAGTCGGCATCTACCAAAGCCCGGACCCCAACGCCTTCGCCACCGGGCCCGGCCGGGGCAGCGCCTTAGTGGCCGTTTCCAGCGGCCTTTTCGGCGCCATGAACCACGACCAGATGGAGGCGGTCCTCGGCCACGAAATGACCCATATCACGAACGGCGACATGGTCACCATGACCCTCATCCAGGGCGTGGTCAACTCCTTCGTGTTTTTCCTGGCCTGGGTCATTTCCATTCTCCTCACCCAGGGCAACAGCAATGACCGCCGCGGCGGCAATTACATGGCCCAGTATTTCGTCCGGCAGCTGCTGCAAATCGTCCTGGGGCTTTTGGGATTCATGGTGGTCATGTGGTTTTCCCGGTGGCGGGAATACCGCGCGGACGCGGGCGGCGGGCGGTTGACCAACCGGCACCGGATGGCGGACGCCCTGAGGGCGCTTCAAAGATATGTGGACCACCCCAAACCGGCCGAACCGGCAGCCTTGGCGGCTTTCAAGATATCAGCGCCGGGCGGCTCCTTGTTCGCCAGCCACCCTCCCTTGGCCGAACGCATCGCGCGGCTGGAATCGAATTCAAATTCGGGTGTTATTTCAGAATAACGAATGGCGCTTAAAAAGGGCGGCTCCCAAAGAGCCGCCCTTTTTTGTTGGGGGAAGTTTTTGCCTACAATGAAAGCCGTGGATTTGTAAACCGCATATTTCCGTTTTGCTTTAAGGCCAGTTGACGGGAAGGGAAGTTGGGTGAAACCGTGAGCCGGTTTTTGGGTAAGAAGACGCTTTAGGTTGAATCCGCCCTTTCTTCAGGGCTTCCACATGCAGGTTCTCCCATGCGAAGTTGTTTTTTATCGAGATGGCCTTGGATTTTTTCCACCAGTTGGTGCCTTTGGCTATGTGGCTTTTTAAAAACTCTATCTCGGCGAACCCCAGCAGCGAATAAATTCTTCCCCTTGTGTCGCCGGTTTTCTTGAATAAATGATCCGCCTTATCAAAGGCCAAACGAGCCCGGGGGTATTGGCCCAGCATCTTGTAGGTCGTGCCCAAGGACCAGAGGGTATAGGCGTAGCTGACCCGGTCGCCGATGGTGCCGTAAAGTCTTTCGGCCTTGCGGTAGAAAGGGAAGGCCCGGTGGAAACGACCGGCCATGCGCTCCACGTTCCCCAGGCCGCAATAGGAATAGGCGATGCCAAAGGTGTCCTTGAGGGCGCGCATGCGGCGGTTGGCCTCGCGGTAATACTGGCCCGAATCCGCCCAGCGTCCCAGCATGCGGTAAATACCTCCCAAGGCACAGCAGGTATAGGCCACGCCCTCCAAGTCCTTCTTGGCTTGGAACATCCGCAGGGCGGTTAAAAGCTCCCTCAAACCCCTCCGCATATCCCCCGCGATGCGCCAGGTGCCGCCCAAGGCCCAATGGGTGAAAGCCTGGCCCTGGAGGTCCCGCTCCTTTTGATAGGCGGCGAGGGCCTTTTGGAGGACGGCTAGGGCTTCCCTTGGGCGGCCGCAAGCCCGCGCCGCCAGGGCCCATCCCACTTGGGCGTCCCAACAGGTTTTCCCGTGCTGGTTCCTGAATAGCCTGCCGGCCGTTTGGTAATGGGCTAAGGATTGGGTAAAGAGGCCTTGGATCCGCTCCACATCCGCTAGGCCCAAATACGCTTCGATTTTTGATTCGGAATCCAGCCCTTTTTTCCGCAAAAAGCGCAGGTAAAGGGCTTGGGCCTTTTTGAATTGGGAAACGGCCCGGGCCGCTTCGGCTTTGGCTAAGAAGTCGGTCATCTTTGAAATCCAGTCCCGGCAGAAGTGAAGTGATGTTACGTGAAAATCCGAGGAGGTATCCGGAAAAACCAATGAAATAGTTCCGTTCGGTTTTTATCCAAAAGAAAGTTAGAAATCCCCTAACAGAACGCTAACAACATTTAATGAAGAACCTACATTTTATATATATAAAAACAAAAAAGAATGTTCAACAATGACACCGTTTTGATCGGTTTTTGGCGTTTTATGACCCGATTCATGTTCGGGAGGAGCGCCGGGTGATATTACGGCTTCGATTTAGTCGTTCGGTTCAGTTTAGAAAAATCCGGGAGGAAAAGAGAAATGGGATTTTTTGAAAAGTTGAGGGCTTTATTCAAACGGCGGACCGCCGCATTGGCCGCGGCCGGTTTTTCCGCCCTGGCCTCGGCGGCGGTGTGGGCCCAGCAGGCCGCGCCCGTGACGACGGCGGCTTCGGCCGGCGCGTCGGCAGCGGCGGCGCCGGTGGTTTCGGCGGGCTCACCACAAGCCATCAGCGCGGGGGATACGGCCTGGCTGCTGGCCTCGGCGGCGCTGGTGCTTTTGATGACCCCGGGCCTGGCCTTCTTCTACGCCGGCATGGTGCGCAAGAAGAACGTCATGGCCACCATCATGCAAAGCTTCATCATGATCGCCCTGATCAGCGTGCAATGGGTCATTTGGGGTTACTCCCTGGCCTTCGGCCCCGGCAAGAGTTTCCTGTTCGGGGGCCTGGATTGGCTTTTCCTCAAGCACCTGCCGGACGTGAGCCCGCTGGCGCCCACCGTCCCCCATTACGCCTACATGATCTTCCAGGCCATGTTCGCCATCATCACTCCGGCCTTGATCTGCGGGGCCTACGCGGAACGCTTGAGCTTTAAGGGCTTCGTCGTGTTTTCCCTCCTTTGGGCCACTTTTGTTTATGACCCGATTGCCCATTTGGTTTGGGGCGGGGGGTATTTCGGCTCCTTGGGGGCGCTGGATTTCGCGGGCGGAACGGTGGTCCACATGTCCTCCGGTTATTCCGCCCTGGCCTTGGCCCTTCTCTTGGGCACCCGAAAGGGATACGGCAAGGAAAACATGCCGCCCCACAACCTCACCCTGGTGCTTTTGGGCGCCAGCCTGCTATGGTTCGGCTGGTTCGGGTTCAACGCGGGCTCGGCTTGCGCGGCCAACGCCCTGGCCTGCAACGCCTTCGTGACCACCAACACGGCCACGGCCATGGCCGCCCTCATGTGGTGCGCGGTCGAGATGGTCCACCGCGGCAAGGCCACCACTTTGGGAGCGGCTTCGGGCGCGGTGGCGGGCTTGGTGGCCATCACCCCGGCTTGCGGTTTCGTGGACCTGATCGGCTCGCTGTGGATCGGGGCGATCGTCAGCATCCTTTGCTACACGGCCATTCAAGTGAAAATTAAGCTGGGTTACGACGATTCCTTGGACACTTTCGGGGTCCACGGGGTCGGCGGCACTTGGGGCGCCCTGGCGACCGGTATTTGGGCGCTCAAGTCCATCAACAGCGGCGGGGCGGACGGGGTCCTGGCCGGCAACCCGGGCCAGTTCCTGATCCAACTGAAAACCGTGGGATTCACGGCGGTTTATTCCATCGCCCTCACGGTCGTCCTTTACTTTATCGTCGACAAGACGGTGGGAATGAGGGTCCATCAGAAGGAGGAAGAGTTGGGGTTAGACCTCTCCCAACACGGTGAGGAAGGGTACCACATCTAACACCAGCCATCAGGTGCCGGGTATCAGGTGTTAGCTAACACCTTAAAACTAACAACGAACTTAAACGCCACGGAAAACCGTGGGGAAGGAATAAGAATGATGAAAAAAATTGAAGCGATCATACGCCCCAGCGCCTTACGGGCCGTGTTGGACGGCCTGAAAGCCGTCGGCTACCCGGGCGTGACGGTGGCCGAGGTGCAGGGGCACGGGAAACAAAAGGGGATCACCGAGTCCTACCGCGGTCAAAGCGTGGAAGGACTGCTTCCCAAGCTGGTGGTGACGGCGGTGGTGGGCGACAAACAAGTCAAGAAGGTCGTGGACATCATCGTCAAGTCCGCCCGGACGGGTGAAATCGGGGACGGCAAGATTTTCGTCTCGCCCGTATCGGACGCCATCCGCATCCGGACCGGTGAAAAAGGGGAAAAAGCCGTATAAAAAAACGCTTTTTATAATAAACTTACGGAACTATACACTTGGCATAACTTGGATGTTAAGCCTTTGCTTTTCCCCCTCTCCCTTGAGGGGAGAGGGCCGGGGTGAGGGGATTTTCGGGAAGTTAAGCCCCCCTCACCCTACCCTCTCCCGCAATGGTTCGACAGGGACATTCGGCTGAGCTCAGTCGAAGCCCTCACCATTTGGGGCGAGGGTTTTTTGTAAGTTATGCCAAGCGCATAGTTCCGTACTTTTTTAACCGGAGAATCCCATGCGTCGCCCCCGGCAGGCCGCCCTTTCCCTCGGTTTTTTCATCAGCGCCTCGGCCCTTTGGGCCGGGGGCCCTTTTCCCGAAGTCCAAGTGGTCCCTTGGAACGGCCACAAAGCCGCCACTTCCTTGACCTTCGACGGCGGCGACCCCTCCCAGCTGGATGTGGCGGTGCCGGAACTCAACCAACGCCATTGGCACGGCACTTTTTTCCTGATCGCCAACCATATCGTTCGCAAAGACGAATGGCGGAAGGTCCTGGCTTCGGGGCATGAAATCGGGAACCACACCCTCGACCACCAACACGCGAAGGAGCTGGCCTCCGCCGACGAAGAATCCCAGGTCGTCGGGGCCCGGCGTGTCTTGCAAAAAGAATTCGGGATACAGGTTTATACCTTCGCCTACCCTTTCAACGAGACTTCGCCGGGTTTGAAAAAATGGGTGGAAAGCACCCATCTTTTGGCCAGGGGAGGGAATACGGACCGTTACGAAATCACCCCGGACCAGGACCCGGATTGGATGGAGATACCGGCCCGTGGGACATTGACGGATATTCCCCTTTCGTCCTACCGGAAATGGATCGATGCGGACTACCGGAAAGGGGGCTGGTTGGTCTGGGTGATCCACGGATTGGAAGGAACCCCGTCCGGCGGGGAGCCGATCTCTCAAAAGAATTTCGAGGGAATTTTGGATGACCTCCAGTCCAAGGACATTTGGGTGGGAACCTTCCTGGAGGTGGGTTCCTATTTCCGCGCGGAAAAAATTTTTGAGCATGCCTCGGTCAAAGAGGTTGATTCTGAAAAGGACTGGTCTTGGGACCTGCCGGACCATTTTCCGGACCGGGTTTTCCTGAAACTGCGGCTTGTTCCCTCCGGAGAAAGGGGGGTGGGGAAAGTGGAATTTCGGCAAGACGGGCGCAAGCTTACGCCTGATTCCCAAGGGATTTATACCATCGACTTCAACCTGAAAGGGCTCACCATGCTCGTCCGCCCAAAACTTGGCTCTTTAAATTCACTGTAAACAAAGGCGGCTTTGGGTCTTAAAGTCATAAAAATTGACACACCTGAAAAATTTCAAGGAATTCGGTCATTCCACCGATCCTTTGGCCTGGCATTTCCCACCGGAAACTGGTTAGAATTCAACGGAGTTTAACACGGCATGGATCGATTTTAGGACGGATAAAAAATTCTTTTTAAATCTAAAATTGAATTAAACCGGTTCAATGCTGGTATTCGACAAAATTGGATTCGCGTGGGGAGGAACTTAAGTGGCAACGATCAAAGATGTCGCCAAAAAGGCGGGAGTGACGATTGGAACCGTTTCCCGTGTCCTTAATAATAAGAAATGGGTCAGCGAGGATTGCCGGAAAAAGGTTTTAGTGGCCATCAAAGACCTGCACTACAAGCCCCAGGCCCATGCCCGGCGCTTGCGGCAGAAACATTCCCGCATTTGCGGGGTCATCGCGCCCCACCACACGGCCATTTTCCACAGCCCCTTTTTCACCCGCGTCATGCAGGGATTGGAGGAAGTAGCGGCGGAAAAGCAGTACCGGCTTCTCCTGCATCCCTTGAACGAAACCGCCCGGGCCCAAGTGTCCTACCGGGCCCTTTTGGGGGACGGGAGCGTGGACGGCATGTTCGTGCTGAACGCGTGGTCCACGGATGCCTCGATCCGGGAACTGGCCGAGGCCAACGTGCCCTTCGTGCTCATCAACGGGAAAATCACCGGCCAGGAAGACCTGCCTTACGTGGGTTTCGACAACCGGGCCGGGGTGAAAAAGGCCGTCGACCACATGGTTCAATTGGGCCATGAGCGCATCGGCATCATCAACGGCCGCATGACCACCACCAACGCCTTGGAACGCTTCCAGGCTTTCCAGGAAAACCTGGCCGACCACAAGCTGGAATTCCAAAGCGAATGGGTGGCGGACGGCGATTACGAGGAGGAAGGCGGTTATCGCGCGGCCTTGAAGATTTTGTCGGCCGTGCGCCGGCCCAGCGCCATCCTTTGCGCCAGCGACTTGATGGCCATCGGCGCCATCCGGGCCCTCCGGGAAAAGGGCGTTTCGGTGCCCCAGGACATGTCCATCGTGGGGTTCGACAACATGGAGGAAGCCGCCTACCACGATCCGGGCCTCACGACCGTGGCCTTCTCGGCTTACGAAATGGGCAAGCTGGCCGCCCATAAAATATTCCAGCTCATCGCCGAGGAACCCTTGGAGGAAAAGGCCACTATGCTGCAGGCCGAATTGATCGAAAGGGAATCCACCCGGAAGATCAATTAAGCCCTGATGGTTCCGTCGAAACGTCTAAAATAAGCCCTGAAGCAAACAGTGCGCTTCAGGGCTTTTTTATTGGCCGGAAGGGTAACCGCCCCCGGGAAAACCGCGTAATGGGGACATGATGAAACTCCACTGGCTTTTCGGCTTCTTCCTTTTATTCCCCCTTCAGGGGGCCCTGGCGCAGAAGGGTTTGCCGGCCAACAGCGCCCAGGTGGTCACGGCCCAGGCCTATCCTTCCTTGAAACCGCTCCACCCGGGCACGGTTTTCACCGCGGCGGTGGTCCTGCAAATCCAAGAGGGCTGGCACGTGAACGCCCATGAGGGCCTGCCCGACGGCTTTATCCCGGTGAACCTGGCGCTGGGCGCGGGCGCCCCCGCCACCTTGTCCTCTCCGCCCCGTTATCCCCAAGGCCAACCCGAGTCCCTGGGCGGAGCCGGGCAAAATTTCCCGGTTTACGAGGAAGCGGTCACGCTTTACGCCGACCTGGAACTGGCGCCGAACGCGCCCCAGGGAAGCTTTTCCATCCCGCTCCAATTGCGGGTCCAGGCCTGCAACAACCAGGTCTGCCTGGCGCCGGCCACCCTGCCCGTCGCGCTTTTCGTCGAGGTGGCGGGCCTCGACCAGCCCGTGGCCCCCGCCCATCCCGAACTCTTCCAGGGCAACCTGGCCTCCCAAAGCGGCACCGCATCCCAGGAAAACATCATCGCCAAGTACCTGAAGGCCAACGGCATCCTTTTGACCTTCGTTTTGATCTTCCTGGGCGGGCTGGCCCTCAACCTGACACCCTGCGTTTATCCCATGATCCCCTTGACCATCTCCTATTTCGGGAACCAAAAGGCGGAGAAACCGCTGGTCATCCTGATGAGGGCGGTTTCCTACGTCGTGGGCATTTCCATCACTTATTCGTCGCTGGGCGTCACGGCGGCCATGACGGGCAAGATCCTGGGTTCCACCCTCCAATCGCCCTTCGTGCTGATAGGGATTTCCATCGTGCTGGCGGTGCTTTCCTTTTCCATGTTCGGGCTCTACGAAATCCAGGCGCCCGCTTGGCTCTTGAACAAGATCGCCTCCACCAATACCCAGGGCTGGCTGGGGGCCCTGGGAATGGGCCTGGTGTTCGGAATCGTGGCCGCGCCCTGCGTGGACCCTTTTTCCATCGGGCTTTTGACCTTCGTGGCCGCCAAGGCCAACCCCTTCCTGGGCTTCATCATGTTTTTCACGCTGTCGCTGGGGCTGGGATTCCCCTACGTCTGGCTGGGGTTCTTTTCCACCGAGATCCAGCGCCTGCCCAAGTCCGGCATGTGGATGGTTTGGGTGAAGAAGATCTTCGGCTTGATCCTTTTTGGAATGCCCCTGTATTTCCTCAACCCGCTGCTTCCCAAGGACTTCAACCATTTCGCGGTCCCGTCCTACCTCTTGGTTTGCGGCCTGCTTTTGGGATGGGTTTTCTCGGGAAAGGGAGTGGCGGGGGGATTCAAACTGTTCCAGCACGGCTTTGGGGTTTTGCTCGTGGCCCTGGGCCTTTTGGTTTACCGCTCCTGGCCCCAACCCGTGGAACTGCCCTTCCAGAACTACGACCCGGCACTGCTAGAGGAAGCCCAAAAAGAGGGAAAACCGGTATTCGTGGATTTTTCCGCCAGTTGGTGCCTGCCCTGCAAGGAACTGGAAGTGAAGACTTTTTCCGACCCGAAGGTGCATGAGGCCCTGAAAAACTGGGTGCTCTTGAAGGCCGACCTGACCCAATATTCCTCGGCGCCGGTGGAAGAATTAAAGAAGACCTACGGCATCATGGGCGTGCCCACTCTGGTTTTCGTGGGGGCCGACGGCCAGGAGCGAAAAGGCCTGCGGGCCGTGGGGTTCGTGGACGTGCCCGCGTTCTTGAAGAAGGTTTCCGAAGTGGGTTCCTGACCCTATTTTTCCATCCGCTTCCGCCCTGGACCCACGGGCCCTGCCCGTGTAGGGCGCCCTAGAGGCGCCCTGAAACCGGATCCCCTATAAGTTTTGTTTATCATCCAGGTTGGGGCGGAATTCCGGGATGGGTCGATTCTCCAACTGTTGTAATTTTTCCTTTGTCCGCTTATCCAGGTCCTCGATCTGGGCATTCAAGTCTTCCTGCTTTTTGCGGATTTCACCGGCGTCCTTGAAATCGCAATTTTCCCTCGCTTGGAGGAATTCCTTATCCAATTGCAGCCGTTGGTCCAACAGCCCTTTTACTTGGTTGAGGTAATCCGTTCCGTCGTTGAGTTCCTGGACTTTCCTTGTGTCGCTTTCCGCCTGGAACTTTTCCTCCAGTTGCCGGTTGTATTCCAGGAGGCGGTCCAGGTTGAGCTTCTCTAAATTGGACCGCTTCTCCAGAAGGGCCAGTTCCTGGTCCATTTTGCTTTTTTGGGCCGCCTCCAAATCGTTTATATCCTTCAATAGTTCGCGCGCTTCACGCTTGTCGCCCGAGAGTTTGGCGGCCCGGGCCTGTTTCCGGAGCAGATCCTCCAAGCCCTTGCGGAGAACCCAGTTGTAAAGAATGCCCGTGTCCGACCTTTGGTCGGCCAAGGCGTTGATTTCTTTTTGGACCTCCTGGACCTGGTCCAGGAGGGGGGTGGGGACCCCTTCGGCGGCCGTGATGGCGGGGGTTGGAGTCCCCGGGGTTTCGGCCGGGATAGGGCCGGGTGCCTGAGGGGCCGTGGGAGCCGGGGTTGGGGACGCCTGGCCTGCGCTCGGGGAAGGGGGAGTCGGAACCCCACCCGTGGCCGTGGGAACCGGGGTTTGAGCCGCGAGCAAAAGGGGTGGAACCACCAACCCAAGGAATATCACGGCCCAAAGCCTTTTTCCCATTAAATGATCCCCTTTGCTGTTTGGGTTAGCCCCCGGCCCCCCAGGACCGGGCCATCAGGCCAAACTCCATCGATCCGTTCCGGTGAAGAATATCGCCTGGGGTTAACTAAAAACAATAAGCTTGCCCGACTTGATAAATTCCCGCATGTCCCCCGGCATTTCGGCGCTGAAGTCCAGGGCCTTCCCGGTGAGGGGATGGGCGAAGGTGAGCCGGGAGGCGTGAAGAAGCTGGCGGGCCGCGCCCTCCGGGCTTTTCCAGTTAAGCGCGTTTCCCGCCTTGGCGCGGCGCACAAAGTCCAAGAACTCCGCGTCGGTCCTTCCGTAAAGCTTGTAAATAAAGGTGTTCTTGATGAAGTTGCCGTCGGCATGGGACGGCAGTCTGCCCGGCTTGGAGGCCACCAGGAAGGTTTCTTCCTCATGGAGAACGCGGATGTCCCTGTCCACGGGCGGTTCCTGGAGCACCACCGAATAGGCCACCCGGTCGCCTTTTTTGAGGATGAGGGAGGGCTCCGCCTTTTGCCCGTTCACCCGGATTTTCCCCGATAGGACCAGGCCTTCCCAAGCCTCCCGGGCCTGGTAACGGAAGCGGGTAGAAAGGTAGTCCAGCAGGGAACTGCCCGCGTGGTTGGGGGGCACCCTGGATTCAAGCGTGGTTTCATCCGGCATGGAAGTCCTTTAAAGGCACCTGGCCCCCGACCCTCAAGTCGGAAGCCAAGGTTTGGTAGTGCCGAGCCGAGGTGCCGAAGTTAACGGAGGCACCCCAATGGGCCCGGCCCAGAACAGCCGGTCAAACTTAACAAAACCGGAAAGGAATGGGGGTGAAATCGTCGGGACGGAGACCCCCAAAACGGCCGTCCTTCCCGGTCGGGCGGAGGGAGAAGTTTTAGCGAAGGGAAAAGGCAAGGCGCCTTTCTTTAAAGTGTATTTGTCCTTTTGTTCGCGGCAAAAATGTTGCTGAAACTTCGACGGCCCATTAGAGTTGGTGGGATATAATTGGGGAAAGGATGAGGGGTGAGTAGCCGGAAAAAAATACTGGAACAAATCCTGGATGGCCGGTCGGATGCCAACATCCCTTTCAGCGGTTTATGCAATCTTTTGGAGGCCTTGGGTTTCCGGGAGAGGGTGAAAGGGAGTCACCATATTTTCGTGAAGGACGGGGTGGAGGAAATCATCAACCTGCAACCCCAGGGCGGGAAGGCCAAGCCGTACCAGGTCAAACAGGTCAGGGGATTGATTTTGAAGTACCGGTTGGGAGGATTGAACGATGAAAAATAAATACGAAGTGATTATTTATTGGAGCGAGGAAGACAAGGCGTACTTGGCCGAAGTGCCGGAGCTTCCCGGCTGTATGGCGGACGGGGAAACTTATGAGAAGGCCTTGAAGAACGTGCAAACGATCATCCAAGAATGGATTGAGACGGCCCGCAAGGAAGGGCGGCCCATCCCCGAACCCAAGGGGAGAAAACTGTCCTACGCCTGAGGACAACGAAGGCAAGGCCCGGTGTGGAGAAGAACCGCGCCGGGCCTTTTTTATTCCCCGCTAAAACGCAGTTGTTCCCATAAGGGATTTTGGCCTTTTTGTGGCTAGCCCTCTCCAGCGCTGGGGTCTACGCCCCCAATGGGGATTGAATTGTTCGTATTACGAACAATTCAAATAAGGGTTTTTGGGGTATCCCGGCTCCCCAAGGAATAATTGGAAGCAAGACGGCCCGCCAGGAGTCAGGGTGTCCGCGCCGCGGACAACTCTCCCACCGCCAGGGCTTGAATTGAAAGCATTGCTATCAATTCAAATAAGGGATTTTGGCCTTTTTGGGAATAGCCCTCCCTGGCGCTTGGGCCTACGCCCCCAGGAGGGGTGAATTGTCTGCATTGCAGACAATTCAAATAAGGGTTTTTGGGGTGTCCCGGTTCCCCAAGGAATAATTGGACGCAAGCCGGTCCGCCAGGAGCCAGAGTGTTCGCGCCACAGACACCTTTTTCCCCGCTAGGGCTTTAATTGTTACTAATGGTAACAATTAAAATAAGGGATTTTGGTCTTTTCCGGGATAGCCCTCCTTGGCGACGGGGCCTACGCCCCCAGGAGGGGTGAATTGTCTGCATTGCAGACAATTCAAATAAGGGTTTTTGGGAGTTTACCCCCTTTCCCTTGAAGGGAGAGGGGAAAGTCTATAAGGCCTATGTCTAATACCCTCGCCCCTTGCGGGAGAGGGTAGGGTGAGGGGTGCTTTGATCCGAAAATGAAGTTAACCCCGAGGCCCAGGCCCTAGCCTCTAGCAATCCTACAGCTCAAAATAAGGGGAATAATGACATTCTGCAAATTTTGCAGAATCATACGGAAAGCCGTAAAAATCGCATATCCAAAAACGTCTAAAAAAAGGCAGTTTTTAGAGAAGGCCGCCTTTTCGCTCACCGCCTTTGGGACAATCGGTCTATGGCGGACGTCTAAGCCCTGGTAGGGAAAGGTTAGGCTCAAATATTGAAAAGTGTATTGGGCGAGTTTCATTATTAATCGGGGGAAAGGGTTAGAATCATGCCGTTAAAAGGCACGCCGCTCGATTCCCGGAGGATTTTGCGGTTCAGTTACGGCCCCAAAAATCTCCCAAGTCTCGAACCAGTCACAATTTGTGACCGGTTCTTAAAGGAGTTCTAGGAGGAAGTATGTCGGAAAAACCCGGTGAATATTCCGCCCAGACTGTGGAAGAGCTTATCCTTGTCCTGCGGGGGCAAAAGGTCATTTTGGACTCCGATTTAGCCCGCATTTATGGGGTTCCGACCAAACGACTGAACGAACAGGTCCGCCGCAATAAAGAAAGATTTCCACAAGATTTTTCCTTTCAATTAACCTCACAAGAGGCGAAGTATTTGAGGTCACAATTTGTGACCTCAAACTCAGTGGGTTTGATGCGGTCGCAATTTGCGACCGCATCAAAAAGGAATGTTCGACATCTTCCTTATGTTTTTACCGAGCATGGGGCCATGATGGCGGCGAATGTGTTGAACAGCCGCCAAGCCGTCAAAATGAGCGTTTTCGTGGCTTGGCCGCCCGAGACATCGAGTCGAGGGCGAAGATTGCCAGTGCCTATTTAACAGGAAAAGACAATAGGCGAAGGGCCTTCGTGCGGTTGCGGGAAGCCCTTGCCCTGCACAAGGATTTGGCCCGGAAACTGGAGGCTCTCGAAAGGCAAGTCGGCACCCATGACGTCCAGATTCAAGAATTGTTTGACGCCCTTCGAAAATTAATCCAAGGTCCGGAAAAACCCAAACGCCGCATTGGGTACATCGCCGAGGAGAAGAGGGCGGTTTACCGAGTTTTAAAGGGGCTGGCCGAAAAGGGTGAGGACCCGTTCAAGGCCGTGATAAAGGGTGACCAGCCCCCCAGTAGCTGGAAAGATAATTGATGGTTCAGCGAAAAGGGGTTGCGGTGAAGAAGATTTTAGGGTTTTTTAAGAGGGAACCACAATTCATGTTGGATTTAATTGACTATTTTCGGGAGGGAATTTATGGCTGAAAGCAACATAGAGGCTGGAGAAATTATTTCCGCCGATATAAAAGTTGGTGGGCAAGAACAAAAATTGATCATCACTGAAAATTATGTGAAGTTACATGCAAAGAAATGGATCTACCGAGAGGATACTAGTTATATCCCCCTCAATTCGATTGATTCTATTTTCTTTGGCTGGAAGCGGCATGTTTTATTGGCTGTGATTGGGTTGGTATTTATTTTGGGATGGCTTGCTGAGCTTGATCGGCATCGGCACGCTGAAGTTTTGTTAATAGTTGGGTTAATATTTTTAGGTCTTTTTTGGTTCTATCGGCCCAGCCTTTTGCTAGTTCGCTCTTCCAAAGAGTCATTGGGGGGACAACCCATTTCAACAGACGAGGCCGAAAAGCTTGTGCAGGAATTAACCAAACTTTTGAATCGGAAAAATGCTTAGAGATGATTTGTTTGATAAGGTGTTATCTGTTGTTCAGATACCTTTTTACTATTTGACAATTAGTTGGGAGGAAAAAAATGAAAGCAATCTTAATTACAATATTAATTTGTTTAGTTATTCCAAAAGTTAGTTTTTCAGATGACATTATAGAGAATTCAAATGCTTTTGAACCTAAACAACTTATGCCGGAGTTTATACAAAAAATTCCAGTCTTAATTGAAGTTCCGATTGATGAAAAAACCCAAATTCAAGGAACTGGCTTTTTTTTGACTAAAAATCAAAAAGTTTATTTCCTAACCGCTAAACACGTTTTAGAAGATTCGAAATATCCTCTAGGCGCTTCAACAATTATTCTTACGGCCTACTCAACCCAAAAAGGGTTTTTAAATCAAATACATTGGCGACTTGATTATAAAAAACTTAAACAAAACAATTTGGTTTTGTTTAATAAAGAAGATAAAGATGTTGTTGCAATAGAAGTAGCAAGAGGGACTCCACCAAAGTTAAATGATGGGATCTTATCTGATCAAAAAAATGGAGATCTTGTTAGTTCGGTTCCGGATAATGTAATCAAAATGTATAAGGATGTTCTAATTTCAAACGATGTTTATTTATTGGGGTATCCTACATCTTTAGGATTGATAAAAAATCCTAGCCTTGATTTGACGAGGCCTCTGCTTAGAAAAGGCATAGTTGCCGGTTTAAACGATTCTTCTAAAACAATTATTCTGGATTGTTTCGCATTTGGAGGAAATAGTGGAGGGCCAGTTTTCCAGGTCGAACATACCCCCAACATGATTCCAGATTATCCCAAATTTTACTTAATAGGATTAGTCACCCAATACGTGCCTTATGTTGATCCATATAAAAGTTTGCAAAATGATTTGGAAATGATGATTTTCGCAGAAAACTCCGGCTATTCGATTGTTGAACCCATGGATTCGATTTACGAAATGCTTCCCTGATGATATTTCGGGGTGCAATGGGGACTTTACTTTGCATTCTGCAAAACTCTTTTCAGCATCTCCCCATTCGAGAAATGAAAAGTTAGAAAAGGGCGCCATGTCTCCGGAACAAAACAAGAATTCGGTCAGAATTTCTCAGCTTTTGATGGGCTACACCACCGGGTTCTTTGCCTGGCTGGCGGGTTTCCATTGCATGGAAGTGGACCCGAACGGGAATGCCCGGCTTTCCTACCCGAAGTTCTCGAAACACTTTCTGATCTGACCCCAAAGAATTCTATGTCCCCTCAATAGCTCTCTGGAAATTCAGTTCCGCTCTTTTGTCCCCGATTCAACCATCCCCGCAGGCCGTGGCGGTTTGTCCCTCCAGTGGTCCGAAATCACCAAGCAGCCCCCTAGTTGACCCTTCGGCACGTTTTCTTGACAGGTTGTCGCAAAAATGCGACAATCCGCTAGTGGAAAGCCAAGAGCGGATTCTGGAAATGTATGTCCGAAAGGATGGCAGAATTCCTTATCGGGAATGGTTCCTCGGCTTGAAGGAACATAATCCCGGGGCCGCCATCAAAGTTTCTAAACGTATGGATCAATTGGCTTTGGGTGGGTTTGGGAAAAACCGTGTTTTGGGTGGTGGACTAGCTGAATTAAAGATGGATTATGGCCCGGGCTATAGGATTTATATTGGATTGGCCGGGCCTGTTTTGGTCCTTCTCCTTTGCGGCGGAGACAAAAGGAGTCAAACGCAAGATATCGAATCTGCGCGGAAATATTGGGACGATTACCGCGGAAAGGGAAAGTAGGTAGAAATGAAAAAATCGGCGGATTACCAGGCGTTTCTTATTGAACAGCTTCGTAAAGACGAGGCTTTTCGCGAGGCCTATTTGAACGAGGCCCTTCAAGATGAGGACCAACGGTTGATCTTGCTGGCGCTTCGGAACGTCGCGCAGGCGACCGGGGGCTTGAACCGCCTTTCAAAGGCAACGGGGCTCAACCGACAAAACCTCTACCGAACCCTTTCCAAGGGGGGCAATCCGACCTGGGAAAGAATTAAGAAGATTTTTGACGGGCTGGGCTATCCCCTGCGGGCGGTCAGTAAGAAAAGCTGGGCCGCGGCTCACGAAAAGCCCGCGGCTTACAAGGTCAAATAGCGAAGGGTAGAAAGGGGCGCCCGGGTTTTACGCCTTGGGCATGACGGTTTCGGACCGGCATTTATTCGCGGTTTTCACCGTTCGAAACAAGCGTATCCGCGTCATTTCCGTGAGGGATATGAGCCGGAAGGAAAGGAAGGAATATCAAAATGCCAAAGAAAAAAATACCCGTCTTTAAGTCGGAAGGCGAGGAAAGGCGGTTTTGGGCCCGCGAGGATTCAGCTGAATACCTCGATTGGGGCAAGGCGAAACCCGCCGTATTTCCCCATTTAAAGCCTTCACTCAAAACCATTTCTTTGCGGCTCCCCGAATCCATGATCGCGGAACTGAAGGTCTTGGCGAATAAAATGGATATTCCTTATCAGTCTTTATTAAAGCTTTTTCTTTCAGAGCGGATCAAAAAAGAACTCGTTACAGCCGGCATCCGACATTGAGCGCGGATAGATTGCTATTGATGCGGAAAATGTAAAAAGGGGCGCCCATGTCTCCGGAACAAAACCAAAAATCGGTTGAAATCTCCCGGCTTTTGTTGGGTTACATCCTCGGGTTCTTCGCCTGGCTGGCGGGTTTCCATTGCATGGAAGTGGATTCCAACGGGAACGCCCGCCTTTCCTACCCGAAATTCGCGAAATACTTCCTGGTCTGACTTCCAATTTCTCCTCAATAGTCCCTCTCACCTCCGGAAGGCTAATTTCCCTAGAATCCTGTTAGCAAGAATCCATCAGGTTTAATTTATATGAATAAATAAAATAATACTTATGTTGACTATTTGTATTATTTTAATAATACTTAAATCATGAAAACAAATAAAAAGACCATTATTCTCCAGCGGCATCTGCTGGATCAAAAATTCAAAGAACTGGAGGCCCTGCCGGCCCAGCCCCAGTCCGGCTGGCTTAAGGCTGTTCGCGTATCCCTGGGGTTAAGCCTTCGCCAACTGGCCAAAAGGATGAAGGTCGGTTTGCGTACCGTCGCCTCCATCGAAAAAAACGAGGCCGAGGGGAAAGCATCCCTGGCAACCATTGAGCGTTCGGCCCGGGCCATGGGGTGCCGCCTGGTCTATGCGGTGGTGCCGGGGGAAGGGAAGGAATCCCTGGAAAACATCCTGGATGAGCGGGCACGGGCCTTGGCCCGGAAGATCCGCAACCAAACGGCGCATACCATGAGGCTGGAGGACCAGGAAACCCACGCCGACGACAAGGCTCTCCAAGAGAACACCCTGGCGGCGGAGCTTAAAGCCAATGCCGATCCCCGCCTTTGGGAGGATGTTTGAGACCGTTTTTCGACGGGTCGGAAGGCCAAACGCCCTTGGATGCCGATGAAACCCTGGGTCTCATTCCCCCGGCAGTGGCCACCCGTGGGGATTTAAACCTCCTGGAGGAGGCCAACATCGAGCAGGCCCGCCGGTGGGCATTGGAACGCAACCACCCGGAAGTCCTCACGGATGGCTTTGTGAGGGAACTTCACCGGAGAATGTTCCGGGACGTTTGGCGTTGGGCCGGGACCTACCGGACGAGCGGGAAAAATATAGGAGTTCCTTCGGAGCAAATCGCCCCCAAGGTGCGGGACCTTTGCGCGGACGCCGTCCATTGGGTGGAAAAGGGGGCCTATCCTTGGGACGAGGCGGCCGCCCGGGTCCACCACCGCTTGGTGTCCATCCATCCCTTCGCGAATGGAAACGGCCGCCACGCACGTCTTTTTACGGATGTCTTCCTAAAAACCAACGGACAGGCGGTAGGCAGCTGGGGGATCCTTCAGGCGGAAAGCGGAAATGAAACCACCCAAGCCTTGAGGAAACGTTACATCGGGGCCCTTCAAGCGGCGGATCGTGGGGACTACGAACTTTTGGTTGCTTTTTTGCGTTCTTAAGCAGGAAGCAAGCGCTTTTAGATTTTAGTCCGTTGTTTAAGAAGTTTTCACCATCCACCTTCGCTCAAGCTTCGGTGGACAGGCGCGGCTGGTCATTTCAATAACTGAATGCGACGAAGAAAGGGTCCCCCATGTCTCCGGAACAAAACCAAAAATCGGTTGGAATCTCTAAGCTTTTGTTGGGCTACACCATTGGGTTATTTGCCTGGCTGGCGGGTTTGCATTGCATGGAAGTGGACCCGAACGGGAATGTCCACCTTTCCCTTAAAAAATTCGCGAAACATTTCCTGAAGGTGTTTCTTTGGGCTTTGGGCATCGGTCTCCTGGCCCAACTCAGCGGGGCTTATTTGGGAAGGTCGGGAAAGTCCCCCGCCTGGGGGCTGGCGGTGGTCTTATTGGTTTGGGCGGTTTTGTTTTTGGTTTTGAGGTTCGTGAAAAAAGGAAGTTTTTTGTGGGTCCTTCCGGGGTTCCACCGGTTTTCCTGCTCCCAGTGTTACCAAAGCCAAAGCTTCCGGTTCCAACCCGTTTCCTTCCAGTTGGGCTTTTGGGTGACCTACCTTTGCCCCAATTGCTTCTGCCTGGTCAACGGCGGGGGGGAGCAAATTGTCTATCCGGTCAAGGTTCCATTGGGCAAATTCACGCCGGGGCTTCTTCAAAGCATTCCGGGGGTGATCGCCGCGATCGTCCTCGGAACCCTTCCGGGTTGGGCCCTCGCCCATTTTCTTTTGACTAAGAGTCTCTAAGAAAACTCAAAAACAAAGGCCGTTTGAACCACCAAGGCACCATGCCGACCCTCCATAAAGCTGTTAAAGGGGTCGGTATAGTACCGATTTCATTAACTCAGTTATGGTGAATCGGCACAAGGGCACCAAGAAAGGCCAAAGGAATAATCTTGGTTTCGGGTCACTTTTAATCAATTTTTTTGCAGTTCTTGGTGCCCTTGGTGCCTTGGTGGTTCAAATGGTTTTTTAGAGCCTCGTAAAATACTGACCCCGTTTAGGCCAGGGTGTCCAGGGTCGTTTCGTCGTTGTTGGTTTGGACCCCGGTGGTGGCGTTGGTGTTGGTCGCGTTGTTATTGTTGTTCCCCGGGGGATTGATCATCCCGAGGTTGGCGATTCCGTTCAGGTTCCCCTCATTTCCGCCGCCGTGGTGGTGACCGTGGCCACCACCCGCGTGCCGGGCCATGTCGGCTTGGATGATCTTTGCGAGGTCCTGGGTTCCACCCTGCCCCTGGGCTTGGAGGATGGAGGCCTCAAAAGCGGCGTTATTCACGTTCGCCGGGTTGGTCCCGTTTCCGAGGGGAAGGGCCGCATTCGCATTCAAGTTGTTGTTGGGGTTGTTCAAATTGACGGGGTTGATCATTCTTTCACCTCCGGAATGAAATGGTAGGGCTCAGGGTTCAGGTGGATGGCGAGCACCGCCTTTTACCTATTGTTTTTTACTATTATACGCCATTTCACGGCTTTTTCACCGATAGCTTGAGGGCTGGGAAAGCCAGAAAAAACTAGTTACCTGTGTTAAATTTTTTTCAAAATCGGTCTTTTTCAGCCCCCCCTTAAAGTTTTAAAGGCTTAAACCGTTAGGTTTAGTGGAACATATTTCGCTTTGACGCCGGCACCCAAAGAATTCAGTCTTTACAACAAGGAGACGCGACCATGAATGCCATCTCAGGTGTGGGATCCAACACCCAACTTTCCAGTATGATCGGTGAAGTTGAATCCGAGGTATCAACCCTTGTCTCCACCCTTTCCTCCGCGGGTTCCACCACGGCATTAGGGCAAGAAATCTCGAACTTGGAATCCGAGTTTTCGGGTATCCTCTCGGCGTTGCAATCCGATCTTTCGGGCCTTTCCACGAATGGAACGGCCTCCAGCCAGAAGTTAACCCAAATGCTTCAATTGATCGAGCAGATGTTGAACCAACTCACCATCGAGATAACGCCCTTGGTGAACAACTCTTCCCTCTTCCAGGTCCAAACCCAAGCCCAAACGGTTTCTTCCACGGCGAATGCCAGCCTCCTCAACGCATTGGCTTAGGCCAGCGGAAAAAAGAATTTTATTTCCCCCCAATAGTCCCTCCGGGAATTCAGCCCGCGCCTTTTTGTTCCCGTCTTTTCAATCCCAAACGATGGCGGATGGTGTCCCTCCACTGGCCGGAGACCGACTTGGTACTCTGGTGGTAACAGCCGGCCAGGATAATGAGGATGCCCACCACGATCATCCAGCTTCCCAGGCTCCATTCCGTATTGCGCGCCAGGATGGGCGCGATGATGAGCGAAACCAGGTTGACCACCTTGATCATGGGGTTCAAGGCCGGCCCGGCGGTGTCCTTCAGGGGGTCGCCGACCGTATCGCCCACCACGCTGGCCTTGTGCCGCTCCGAGCCCTTGCCCAGGTTGTGCGCGGGATCCTTGTCTTCGTCCTCGATGGCCTTTTTGGCGTTGTCCCAGGCCCCGCCCGCATTGGCCATGAAGACCGCCATCAACTGGCCTGAGAGGATGGAGCCGGCCAGGAAGCCCCCCAGGGCTTCCACCTGCAGCAGGATTCCGACCAAGATCGGGACCAGCACTACCAGGAGCGCCATGGGCATGAGCTCCCGTTGGGCGGCCAAGGTGCAAAGCTGGACGATCTTGTAATAGTCGGGTTTCACCTTCCCGCTCAAGGCGCCGGCCCTGAACTGCCGCCGGACCTCCTCCACGATCTTGGACGCCGCCCGGCCCACCGCTTTCAACGCGAAAGAGGAAAACAGGAAGGGAAGAAGGCCCCCCATCAGCATCCCCACCAGGACCTTGGGAATGGAAATGCGGATGCCCACGGAGGTGAGCTGCTCGGCCAGGGGAACGCCCACCTGGGCCTGGACGGCGCTGACATCCACGATATAGGTGCCGAAAAGGGAGACGGCCGCGATGACCGCCGAGCCGATGGCGACCCCCTTGGTAATGGCCTTGGTGGTGTTGCCGGCCTCGTCCAGGCTGTTCATGATGCGCCGCGCCGAGGCGGTCTTGGCGTCCTTGCGCTTGGTCCAGGCCATTTCGCCGATGCCGTTGGCGTTGTCGGCGATGGGCCCGAAAGAATCCATGGCTAGGTTGTCCCCGGTCAGGGCCATCATGCCCACGCCGGTCAAGGCGATGCCGTAAAGGATGTAAATAAGCCGGTCGGAGAGGGGCAGGGAAGCAAGGGTTCCGAAGATGGCGTAGGAGACCACCAGGATAAAGGCCACCATCAAAAGCGACCAGGCCGCGGATTCGAACCCCACCGAAAGTCCGGTGATAATCACGGTGGCCGGGCCCGTGCGGGTGGATTCCTTGATGTCGTTGACAGGCGCCGCGGAAACCTCGGTGAAATAACGGGTTAAAACAAACAGGACCACCACCAGAACCGTGCCTAAGGAAACGCAGAAGCAGGGCCGCCACCAGCCTCCGGGGGAGGACTGCAAGTAATAGCCGGCGATGGCAGTGGAGAGGATGATGGAACCCAAAGCCGAAATGATGAAGCCTTTGACCACGGGGATCAGGGCGTTTTCCTTGGATTTGCCCCTGTCTTTCGCCCGCACCATGACGCCGCCGATGATGGAGGTGAAGACCCCGCTGGCCAAAACCATGAGGGGGTAGAGGATCCAGGCCATTTGCCGGGTCAACTCGAACAAGGCGATTCCCAGCATGAGGACGGACACGATGATGACGCCATAGGACTCGAAGATGTCCGCGGCCATGCCCGCGCAGTCGCCCACGTTGTCGCCCACCAGGTCGGCGATGACCGCGGGGTTGCGGGGGTCATCCTCGGGGATGCCCGCTTCCACCTTGCCCACCAGGTCCGCCCCCACGTCGGCGGCCTTGGTGTAGATGCCGCCGCCCACCCGCATGAAAAGGGCCACCAGGGTGCCCCCAAACCCGAATCCCAAAAGGGCGTCCGGCGCGGCCGTTCCCAGGACCATGAAAACCACGGTTGGGCCCAGGAGTCCCAAACCGATGGTCAACATGCCGGTGACGGCTCCGGCCCGATGGGCGGTATGGAAGGATTCGGCGAAGTCCTTGCGCGCGGCCTGGGTGACCCGTACGTTGGCTTTCACGGCCATGCGCATACCGATTTGCCCCACGGCTAGGGAAAAAAAGGACCCCATTCCGAAGGCGGCCACCCGGGCCAAACCAATGACGGCCCTGACAGCCTCGGGGGAAAGGCCCGCGAACCTTTCGAGGGCTTCCTTCGAGGGCGGGATTACGTCAACGGAAAAGAAAAGGGCCACCGCTAAGAGGGCCATGATGGGAAGGATGCGCTGGAGCTGTTGCTTGAGGTAGGCCTTGGCGCCGTAACTGATGGCCAGCCAGATTTTCTTCATTTCCCGGTCGCCCATGGGCTCCCTCAAAACCAGGGCCCGCAGGTAAAAAGCGTAGGCCACCGCCAAGAGCGAGATGGCGCAAATGCACCCCAGGGCGGTTTGCTCGAACGGCGAGAGACCTTGCATCATGGCGGGCCTTTCCAAGGCGGGAATGAACCGTTGGCCCAATCGTTGGAACCGACGGCTGGAAACGCGGCCATTTTAATTTAATTGGAAGTCGGCTTGGCAAGTTTGTTTGGGAAAAGAGGGGAAATAAAAGGGAATCACCTGGAACCGGGCAGCCGGGACTTTGGCCCAAAGAAACGCGTGGACCCAAGAAAAGAGGGGGATTACAACAAATGCGGGTCAGTCTTCTTCCAAAAGGGCGAATTCCCGCTGGGGCGCGCCGCAGGAAGGGCATTTCTCCGGCAGGCCCTCCTTGCGGTGGATGAGATGACCGCATTTGGAGCAGCGCCACAACAATTCCGTGGCTTCGGTGACTGCGTCATATTGGTAATGATTCAGGATCTTGATTTTGGGGATGAATTTCACTTCGGTAGCCATGGGGCACCTCACATTGGTCTTGTTCATTCAATGTAAGCCCGTTGGAAGGGGTATGGAATGGGGCGTCCTGTTAAATTTAGGAAAACTAGAAACCCGCAAGGAATAACCGCCCAATTCGCGGCTGACTTCAGGAAATCCAGTTGGGAAAGAAAGTCAGAACCACCGACAACAGTCCCAAAAGAATGATGACGGCTCCCGTGGTAATGGCCAGGAGGTTGGACGGCCAGCGGTTGACATGGTCCCCCAACAATTTCCTGTCATTGGTCAACAGCAGGAGGAAAATCAAAACGATCGGAAGCAGGAGCGCGTTGCCCGCCTCCACGATGACGGTGATGGTGACCAGCGGGGTGTTGGGGATCAGGACGATGGCCGCGGCCAAAACTACCCCGGCCGCGTAAAAGGAATAAAAGCGTTTCGCCTTATGGACGCGGTAGTTCAGGCTGTGGGGCCACCCGAATGTTTCACCGAAGGCCCAAGCGGTCGAGATAGCCACCACGAAAGCTCCCAGGAAGGCGGCGCTGATCAAGCCCACGGCGAAAAGCGCGCCCGCGTACTGCCCGGCCAAGGGCATCAGGGCGCTTGCGGCCTGGGATGCGTCGTCGATTTGGATGTGGTGGACATAGAGGGTGGCGGCGGTGGCGATCACGATGAAGGCCATGATCAGTTCGGTCACCACCGCCCCGATGGCCGTTTCCAGGCGCTCGAAGGGAAGGTCTTTCTCCTTGAGCTGCTTGTCCACCACCGCGCTTTGCTGGTAATAAATCATCCAGGGCATGATGACCGCCCCGATGAGGCCAATGACCACCAGTATGAAGTCGCGGGTGACGGAATGAATGGGAACCGAGAACAGGCCGCGGCCCACCTCGGCCCAGTCCGGATGGGCCATGAAGGCGGCCGGTATGAAAAGAAGATCCACGGCGCAGAAAACGAGGGCGATGTATTCCGCCTTTTGGTAGGAACCCGTCATGACGACGAATAAAAGGAGCGCGGCCGAAACGGACACGGACAGGATGGGGGGGATGTGGGCGATCCGGGCCGCGCTGAGGATGCCGGCGAACTCGGTGACCAGGGCGGCGACGTTGCAGACGAACAAGATGGCGAGGGAGAACCAGGCCCATTTCAAACCGTATTTTTGGCGGATGAGGTAGGCGTGGCCCTTGCCGGTGACGGACCCGAGCCGGGCCGTCATTTCCTGGACAACGTAAAGGGGCAGGGCCAGGGCGAGCAGGAGGCCCACCAGCCTATAACTATATTGGGCGCCGGCCACCGCCGCGGTGGTGATGCTGCCCGCCTCGGTGTCGGCTTGCATGACGATGATGCCGGGCCCCACCACCGCCAGAAAAGCGGCGAGGTGGCGCCACCCGCCTTTAGGTTTTGGAGTGGGGGTTTGAAAGTGGGAAGGGTTTCGTTTTTGGTTCATTCCATCGGTTTTGTCAGGCGTTTTGCCGGGGATCGGAAACCACCAACGATTTGATGATATTGAAAACCATTCTCAATGTCCAGAAATAAAAAAACCGCCGCGGGAGCGGCGGTTGGGAATACCGGGGTTACTTGTTTGGGGCCTGGAACTGACCGGCGGCTTCGTCCACCGCTTTCCTCAAGTTCGCCACGGCCTCATCCACTCCCTGGCGCAGATCCTTCCAGGCATCCCCGGTGGATTTTTCCAGCTCCAGCAATTTTTTGTACGCTTCGGCCTTTTGGGCGTCCAGTTTCTTCATTTGGCGGCTGAAGTCATCCCCCGCGGCCTGACCGCCATTTTCCGCGTTTTTTTTCAATCGGGCGATTCGCTTACCGATTTTCCTCAAGTCTTTATGGACCTTCACCTCGTAATCCTTTTTCACCTGGTCAACGTCTTGGTTTGTTTTCGTGTCGAGGGAGTCGGCGGCGAAAACCGGACCGACGGCCCATCCCATGATCCATAAACCGACGGCAAAAAATCTCATCATGACAGACCTCCTTTGTCCCTTACCCGAAAAATATTTTGCGAATGGATAAAGATTTTCCGGGCTAAGGAACCGGGCGCTACTATCGTGATTTCGCGCATCAACTTGAGGGTTTGGCCCTCGTTGGTTCCGGCTAGTCCGGGTTAGGAAGAACGGGCTCACCTTTTGGCCACCGCGCCCAGGAGGAACAGGATCACCAGGGCGCCCACCACGGCCACCACCAGGTTGCCCGCGAAGCCGTAAGCCGCCAGGCCCAATTGGCCGAAAAGCCAGCTGCCAAAAACCGAACCCAGGATGCCAATCACCAAATTGCCGGCGATTCCAAAACCCCGGCCCTTTTGGATTTTGCCCGCCAGCCATCCCGCCAAAAGGCCCACCACTACCACCGTAATCAGACTATTCATAAAGACCTCCTCCCCGATTGAAGGATTCAGCAAGGCCACAACCTGTCTTTATTCTAGGGAGATGGAAGCACGGAAAGAAAGGAAGGTAAGCCAAGAGCCTCCAACAAAACCCTAAATTCCTACCACAAAGTTCACAAAGGACACAAAGTAAGGACTTATTCTTGGGAAAAATCATTGGTTTTACTTCGCGGTCTTCGTGTCCTTCATGGTGAGAGATGTTTTGTTATGGTGCCTAAAAGGAAGTTAACCGGTTTACGCTATTCGCCGAGCTTTCGCAGGGTATCGAAGGAATAAAGCCCGGTTCCATGGCCGTCGGACCATTGGAAATGGAGGGCGTAGCGGCCCACGGGCGAGACGGCCAGGATGCGCACGCCGGGGTCAATGGCTTCGATCCGGATCATCCGCTCGCCCGTTACCTCGTTGACGCACTGGGCGCAGGGGCACATGCTCCTCAAGTAGCGGTTGGGATAGCGCATGACGGCGCCGTCGTCCCAGGTGATGACGGTCACTTGAGGGTCCTCGGTATTGACTTCGCGGGGCCTGGAGGAAACCTTGGCGGTGGCTTCGTTGATGATGGAAAGCTGGGAGGCCATTTGCCGGGCCATCAGGTCATAGGCTTTGCCGGAAGGGGAATCCGGATGGGCCGCTACCGTGGGGACGCCGTAGTCCCCGTCCGCCGCGATAATGGGTTCCAGGGGAACCTCCCCCAGGAAGGGGACGTGAAGCTCCTCGGCCATTTTCCGGCCGCCGCCCTTCTTGAAGATGGGCGTCACCTGGTGACAGTGCCCGCACACGAAACCGCTCATGTTTTCCACGATGCCGATGATGGGGACCTGCACCTGCTGGAACATGCGCAGGCCCTTTTGGGTGATGGTGCGGGCCACGTCCTGGGGGGTCGTCACGATGATGGCGCCCGCCAGGGGAACGGACTGGGTCAAGGTGAGCTGGATATCGCCCGTCCCGGGAGGCAGGTCGATCAAAAGGTAATCCAAGGCCCCCCATTCCACGCCGGAGAGGAACTGCTGGACCAGCTTGCTGGCCATGGGTCCCCGCCAAATGAGGGCGGTATCCGACTCCTGCTGCAGCATGCCCACGGACATGAACTTGATGCCGTGCTTCTGGAACGGGATCATTTTTTTCGATATGGGGTCGGCATCGGGTTGCTGGCCCACCACGCCCAGCATCCGGGGGATGGAGGGTCCGTAAACGTCGGCGTCCATGAGACCGACGGCGGCGCCGGCCTTGGCGAGGCTTAAGGCCAGGTTGGCGGAAACGGTGCTTTTGCCCACGCCGCCCTTGCCGGAAGCCACGGCGATCAGGTTTTTCACCGTGGGCATATTGAGGTTTTTGATGCCCGTGGGGGCCTGCCGGACATTGGAGGTCATCCGCACCTCCACGCCGGTGACGCCGGGAAGTTTCTGGACAGCCTCGGCGGCCTGGCTTTTGAAGAGGTCCTTGACCGGGCAGGCCGGGGTGGTCATCTCGATGTCAAAGGCCACCATGCCGGAATCAATTTTCATGTTCTTGATGAAACCCAGGGAGACGATGTCCTGGTGCAAGTCCGGGTCTTGGACAACGCGAAGGGCCTTCAGCACATCCTGTTCGTTCACGCTCATGGAAAGGGTCTCCTTGTGTTCGAAGCGAGGTAATAAAATCGAATTTCAGGTCAAAAAAAGCAAGGCGGCTTGCTTTCTGCCGGGACAGGGGCGTTATAGTACTGATTCCCTTTCGCGGAGAAAAGTTTATTTTCGCGTGAAATAAGATAAAATAACCGCTGAAACCACTAACGGCTTTCATTGCGAGGAGCTGCCCTGAGGGGAGTTTGCGGCGAAGCAACCCCAGTTCGTGTTTGTTTTGATAAAAAGGCATATTTAAACTGAGGTTGCTTGGGCCTTCGCCAAAGGCTTCGGCCCACAAGTCGTCTGGCTAGCCTACTTGTCCCCCGTAGCTTTAGCGAAGGGGGATTCGGCGGGCATTCCTCGCAATGACAGTTTAAAGGGGCTTTTTTATGAAGGCAGTCATCATGGCCGGCGGGTTCGGCACCCGCATGCGGCCCCTCACCATCAACCTTCCCAAACCCATGATCCCCATGGTCAACCGGCCGATCATGGAAATCATCGTGGACCTCCTGAAAAAACACAAGCTGAACGACCTGATCAGCGTGGTGTTTTACCAGCCCGAGCTCATTACCGAGTATTTCCATGACGGCGCGGATTTCGGCATCCAGATGATGTACAAGGCCGCGGAAAGCGACCTGGGAACGGCGGGATCGGTGAAGAACTGCCAGTCCTTGATCGAAAACGAGCGGTTCGTGGTCATCTCGGGGGACGTTTTGACCGATTTCGACCTGTCCGCCGCCGTCAAGTTTCACGAACAAAACAAGGCCCAAGCCACCATGATCCTGACCCGCGTGGAAAACCCCCTGGCGTTCGGGGTGGTCATCACGGGCAAGGACGGCAAGATCCAGCGCTTCCTGGAGAAGCCCACCTGGGGCGAGGTTTTCTCCGACACGGTCAATACGGGCATCTATATCCTGGAACCGGAAGTCCTGGACCTCATCCCGGAAAAGGCCGAGTACGACTTTTCCAAAAACCTCTTCCCCCACATGCTCAAGGAAGGCATGCCCCTTTACGGCTACGTCGCCCAGGGTTATTGGGCGGACATCGGCAACCTGGATCAATACCGCATCGCGCACCAGGACGTTTTCGCCGGGAAAGTCGAGGTGGCCATCCCCGGCGCCCGCCAAAACAAGGTGGGCAAGGAAATCTGGGTGGGAAAGGGAACCCATATTGATCCTTCCGCCCAGCTTTCAGGGACTGTGATCCTGGGCGACAACTGCAACGTGGGCAAGAACGCCAAGATCACCAACTCCGTTTTGGGGGACGGCTGCCAGGTGGAGGAAGGGGCGACCCTCATCAACGCCACGCTTTGGCGCAACGTCTCCATCGGCGCGGAGGCCCAGGCCCGGGAATGCGTTATCGCCTCGGGTACCGACGTGCAGGAAAAAGCAAGCATCTTCGAGGGCGCCATCCTCTCGGACAACTGCACCATCGGCAAGGAAGCGGTCGTCAAGGCGGGGGTCAAGGTCTGGCCCAACAAGGTGGTGGAGGACGGCGCCCAGCTTTCCACTTCCCTCGTTTGGGGGGACAAGTGGGCGCGGTCCATTTTCGGGCAGCACGGCGTGACCGGCATGACGGGCATCGACATCACGCCGGAATTCGCCAGCAAGCTGGGGGCGGCCTATGGGGCGTCGCTGCCCAAGGGTTCCACCATCCTGACCGCCCGCGACATCCACAAAACCAGCCGCATGATCAACCGGGCGCTCATTTCCGGCATCCTTTCCTCGGGCGTCAACGTGCACGACCTGCAGGAAATGCCCATTTCGGTGGCCCGTTACGCGGTGCCCAAGCTTTCCGACGCGGGCGGGCTGCATACCCGCAAAAGTCCCTTTGACAAGCAGTTCATCGACATCAAATTCTTCGACGGCCGGGGGCTGGCCCTTTCCTCCGGCAAGGAAAAGGGCATCGAAAATCTTTTTTACCGGGAGGATTTCCGCCGCGCCACCATGGAGGAAACGGGCGAACTGGTCTTCCCCCACCGCATGATCGAGTTTTACCACCAGGGATTCCTGGACGCCCTGGACGTGAGGGCCATCGTGGATTACAAGCCCAAGATCGTCGTGGACTACGCCTTCTCGGCCGCGTCCCCCATTTTCCCCTGGCTGTTGGGCAAGATGGGATGCGATATCGTGGCATTGAACGCCTATATGGATGAAACCAAACTGACTAAAACCCAGGAGGAATTCCAGGCGTCCTTAAAGCAGCTTTCGGACATCGTCCCGACCTTGAAGGCCAACTTTGGGGTTTTGTTCGACTCCGGCGCGGAGAAAATCTTCGTGGTGGATGAGAAGGGGCACTTACTGGCAGGGACCGAGCTTTTGGCCCTCTTCTCCCTTTACACGTATCACCGGCAAAAAGGCGCCAAGACCGTGGTGCCCGTCAACAGTTCCCATATCCTGGACGACTTGGCCCGCGCCAACGGCGGCAAGGTCCTGCGCACTCGCATCAACTATTATTCCCTCATGGAAGCGGCGACGCAGAAGGACGTGGCTTTCGTGGGCGAATCCGACGGCGGGTTTATCTTCCCGTCCTTCGCGCCTTTCATGGACGCCATGATGTCCACCGCCAAGCTGATGGAGTTCATCGCCATAGAGGAAAAACCCATTTCCCATTACCTGGACCAGATCCCCAAGAAGATCCAGGTGAGCCAGAAGGTCCCTTGCTCCTGGGAAATGAAGGGAACGATCATGCGCCAATTGATCGAGGACACGGAAGGCGAGAAACGTGAATTGATCGATGGCATCAAACTCACCCAAAACGGGTCCTCCATCATGATCCTTCCCGACGCGGACATGGCCTTGTTCCATGTCAGCGCCGAGGCCGAGAACGAGAAGAAGGCCCAGGAATTGGTGACGACCTACGTGGACAAAATCAAGAAGTGGCAGGGGTAAATTCGTTAGGTGTTAATTTGTTTAAGATGTTTTGTGTCATAAAATTTTTTGCCTTATTCGAGGTGTAAAAAATTAAATTTTTGAAGGAGTTCGCCGTTAAGTAATTGGCGGATTTATTGGCTTGCAATTCCGAGCAAGAATCCCTATAGTCCTTTGACATTTTCCCTTTTAAATTACTTCGGGTAACAACCATGAAAAACATAATTACTTTTGATCAAACGGCTCAGGGGGAAGTCTTTGAAACTTTTGATTTGACTGTTGATGGAGATGGTTTTGTTGTAGAAAAAGAATCTAAACAGAGGATTTATTCTCCAGACGGAAATCCAATCGAAGCAAAGAAATTTGCTGGAGTTAAAAAAGGATCTTTTGTTTTTTTTAACTCTGACCTTCCTTCCCTCATCGAACTAGCCGACAAATTTAAATAAAAATGGATTGGATCAAAAAGCTTAAAGGCCTTTTTGGATTTAAGATTGATTTAAGACATTTTATTACCATCAATAATAATCATATTCACATTACGAATACCCCTTCTGAGGATTCCCGGTATAAAAAAGCCGTTACCGGCGATAAGAACGTCAAACTCATCCTCAATACCGCAAAATTTTGTTTCGGCGAAAATTAAAGCCGATCAGTTGAAGAAAAAGATAATGAACAAAATCGATTCCAATGAAAAGTATGGAATTAAATTTGTTTATGTTCATGGTATCGGAAGAGAAAATGTCAAGAAAGTTGTGAAAATAGTTGAAGAGATTACGGTTGAAATTAAAAATTCGAAAGTAAATGTGAACGCGAGTGAAAATGCTATTAACGTTCGAATCTCATTCGAAAAAGATTAAGAATTAGGAATCCCCCGTGGCAAAAATCACTTTCGGAACCTCGGGCTGGCGGGCTATTTTGGCGGAGGATTTCACTTTCGCCAACGTCAAGACCGCGGTGGCGGCCATCGCCCAGCACTTGCGGCAGACCGGCGAGGCCTCCAAGGGCGTGGTGGTAGCCGGGGATTACCGCTTCCTTTCCGAGGAGTTCATGAAGGCTACGGCCCAGGTTTTGGCGGGCCACGGTATCACTTCCTATATGTGCCCGGTGGGAACGCCCACCCCGGCGGTTTCCTACGAACTCATCCGACGGGGCGCCGCAGGATCCATCAACTTCACGGCCAGCCACAATCCTCCCCAGTACCAGGGATTGAAATTCAACGGTTCGGACGGCGGGCCCGCCCCCGTCCAGGTCACCCTGTCCTTGGAATCCTTGGCCGAGAGCATCGCGTCCAAAGCCGGCGCGATTCCTGAACTCCCTTATGCCCAGGCCGAGGAAAAAGGACTGATCATCCCTATCGATCCCAAAGAGGAATATTTCAAACGAATCCGCCAAATCGTCCAGTTGGACGTGCTCCGGAAGGCCCGGATGAAAATCGTGGTGGACGTCATGCACGGCAATGGAGGCGGTTACCTGGACACGCTCTTGCAGGAGGCAGGCGTCCAATTGAAGGTTTTGCATAACCACCGCGATCCCCTTTTCGGCGGGCACCGCCCGGAGCCGGGCCCGGAGGAGCTCAAGGAAGCCGTCCAACTGGTGCGCACCTGGCCGGCCCACATGGGGCTGGCCAATGACGGGGATGCGGACCGTTTCGGAATCATTGACGCGGACGGGTCCTACATCACTCCCAATGAGGTCCTGGCCATCCTTTTCGACCATCTCTTAAACACCCGCGATTGGAAGGGTTGCGCCGTCCGGACCGTGCCCACGACCCACCTGATGGATGCCATCGCCAAAGCCCATGACGTGCCCCTGAAGGAAACGCCGGTGGGATTCAAATACATCGCTGAAATCATGGCCAAGGAAGCCATTATCATCGGGGGCGAAGAATCGGGCGGTTTGACGGTTCATGGCCACGTTCCGGAGAAGGACGGTATCCTGGCCTGCCTTTTGATGGCGGAGGTGGTGGCCCTGGCGGGTAAAACTTTGAACGCAGTCCTGAAAGGCTTGTATCAACGGTATGGAGGTTTTTATACCGACCGGTTGAACCTCAAGTTGAAAGACGGCCTTCAGGAGGTCATGACGACCAAATTGAAGGACACTCCACCCGCCGAGATCGCGGGCCAGAAGGTCGTTGAAATATCCCGGAAGGACGGCACCCAGTTCATCCTGGCCAGTGGAGAATGGCTGATGGTGAGGTTTTCCGGCACGGAGCCTCTCATGCGCTGCTATATGGAAGCCCGTTCCCCGGAAGGCCTGGAACGTTTAAGGACCGCCGGTAAGGAACTCACCAACGTTTAAAAGCAGCCCTTCGGGAGCCTCAAGGCCCTGAGCTTGTCGAAGGGCTCACGGTTGACAGTCAACAGTCGAAAAGATTTAAACATCCTTTCCCCAACCGCGTCCGTCAACGAACGTCATTTCCCAAACCCACCCAAAAAGGCCGGGCAAAACCCGCCTTTTTGGGATAAACTAACCTCACATCTTTCGATTACCTCTTCAAAAGAGAAGTTTTTCCATGCCTGAAACCTTCCCCGTGGTCAAAGAACTCCAATGGAAGCTCAAAAACATTGTCACTTTGTTGATCCTCTGGCTTGTCCTGGTGTTGGCGGCGGGCATCACGGCCGCCCAATTTTTCCCCGATTCCTCGGCGACGTATGTTTCCATCGCGGCAGGGGCCGCCTTGCTTCTTTTCGCATGGTGGCTCATTCTTTCCTGGCGGATCCGAAACCATGCGGTCTTGGAACTGCAGGAATTGTTAGTCGCGAACCAAATGATCCCCTACCACTTCGTCAAGCTGAAGGGGTCCATGCCTTGGAGCATTTCGTCCAACCAGAAAAAGTTGCTGGCGGCCTGCGACACCGAATGCAAGGCCCTGCGGGAAAAGGTAAAGACCGCCAACCAGACGCTGGAGAAATATGTCGGCACCTCGGTGACCGAGAAAGCCGCGAAAAAGGCGCTGCAGTCCGAACTGGGCGGCGAATCGCGGCGGGTTTACGTGCTGTTTTCCGACGTCAGGGGCTTCACTCACATGACCGAGCAATTGAAACCCGAAGAAACGGTCGACATTCTCAACAAAATGTTCACCGCCATGGAGGAAGTCATCGCCCAAAACGGCGGGGACATTAACAAATACATCGGCGACGCGATCTTCGCCTATTTCCGGCGGCCCTACGGCAACGAGGGGGAGGCCGCGAAGACCGTCCTCCGAACGGCCATGCGTATGCAGGACCGCTTTGAGGCGTTAAACCGGAATTTCAGCGTGGCTTACAGCCAGGAGGTCAAGATCGGCCTGGGGATCGGCATCACGGCCGGGGAGGCCATCGTGGGCAACCTTGGCTCCGCCAACCGCATGGAATTCACCCTGATCGGGGATACCGTCAACATGGCCTCGAGGCTTTGCGGCGTAGCCAAGCACGGGCAAATCCTGGTGAACGAGGGAATGGCCCAGGCCGTCAAGGACACCTTCGAGCTGTCCGCGCTTCCGCCCATGCAGATCAAGGGCAAGTCCGAGATGCAGACCCCTTACGCGGTTTTGGGCGAAAGGCTGGGCATCGGTCGCTGATGCGCCCTCAAGTTAGGAGTGAGGAGTTCGAAATTGGGAGTTTAAGGCCTTAAATTCCTGGCTCCTAACTGGAAAGGGCCGGTGTGAAATTGAAAAAAAGACCCAAACCTAAGCCAGCGGTCCGGGGCCAATCCAACGTTGAAACGGCTTACCGCCATTTCGGGCTCCGGACCGATCCCTTCACCACCCTCGCGCTTCAAGGCCACGACCTGGATTATTTCGTGGGACGCGCGGCCCTGATCGATCGCCTTCTTTCCGCCATTTTTTCGGTTTCCAACATTGGCGTGGCCGGCGAGCCGGGCGTGGGCAAAAGCAGCCTTTTGCAGCTCCTGAAAACACGCATCCCCCGGGATTTCCACAGCGTCAGCATCGGGGTCCCGCTGGACGACGCCTCCTATTTCCTCTCGGAGCTGCTGCGGGAAATGCTGGTGGCCA
>JASHNQ010000114.1 GCA_030041545.1 candidate division FCPU426 bacterium
AAAAAATAAATTAAAGAAGCTCGTCTCTATCTGTTTATCCGGGTTCAATGCGCCCGAAACAAGCCCCGGACCATGTTGGGTCTCATTCTGGTTCATGTACTCGTACTGCAGGGAAAAAGTCGTAGTGTAGTTCGTGTCTGGAAGGCCGGGAACGACCAGGTCGAAAATCCCGCATCCACAGGCACAGGCAGAAGCCAGATGAGGAATCGCCCCTATGCCCATGACAATGGCGACAATCCCCAAAAACCGTCTCACTTTTAAATTTAACCGTTTAAATCCGTTCATGACGTCTCCTTTGTGGAAATAAAATGATGGAATGGTTGGCCAACAGGCTTTAAATCTGTGCTTAACCGAGACCATTCCACCGAGGAGGGGGAGTACGGACCAGGAGAGGGGGAGTTGGAAAGGGGGCATGGAAACTTTCCAAGCCCGCTTGAAGGGAGGGGAAGAAAAGGTCCGGACCAGCCGCCGGAAGCCATTTCATCGGGTTTTGGGAAACGGCGTTGGAATGGGATCCGTTGCCGCAACCCTCCGGATAGTAACCCGGACCGGAGGGACAAGGTGAGCTTTCGGAAGCGCGATGGCAACAATGGCAAGGCCCGTGGCACATGGAACAGTAAGGGGCCTTGTCCTGGGACGCCGGGTCCGGAAGGGAAGGGCCCACGAAAGGCTCGGCGGCCCAGGAGAATGCCAAAAGGAGAAGGATGAATCGGCCGAAACGCATCGCGATAAACTAATCGGTCTTAGTTTGGATTTCAATGCCGAATCCGGGGGCCGCTCAAGCCAAACAAAATCTCCCGGCTAAAGATGGAAAAATCCAGGAATTTTGGGGTCAAAAATCAAAACCAAGGCTTGGATTGGCCACGGATGCATGGGATAAATGGGATGGATTTAGACAAAATAGGATTTTTAAATCGAAAAAGAATCGCTTTTCGTCCTTTGATTTATCCCACGTATCCCATTCATCTGTGGCCAATAGTCTTTTGTTTGTTTTCTGATTTTGGTCGGGGCTTGGCCTCGCTGTGGCTTTCATTTGGTTTTGGCTGCTGTTTTCGAAGTAACTACGGTAAGAGAAGGCTTGCTTTTCGCGTTGACTTCAATAAGGTAGGAACCAAACCGACTGAAACCGGCATATTAAACGAGGACCGTCTTGGTCAAGAAAAAGAAAACCGCCCCCGAAGGCGCCCCACCGCTCCTGCACACCATGGCCCAAACCCTAGACGCCCAAAAGGCCTCCCGCCAGCTTTCCGAACTCCCCGAACTCAAGCAACATTCCGACGCCCCCCCCATCCAGGGCTACCTGCTGATCAAGCCCTTGGGCCGGGGCGCCTATGCCCAGGTTTGGGAGGGCATCCAGGTCCGTACGCGTAAATTCGTGGCCGTGAAGGTCTTCACCAAGAAAAGCGGCGTCTACTGGTTTTACCTGCAACGGGAGGTCGACCGCCTGATCCGCTTGGATAAGCACCCCCACATCGTCTCCCTTCTGGACGCGGACTTGGCCGGGGAGGTCCCCTATTACGTCATGGACCTGGCCCAGGACGGCTCCCTGGAACGTTTCGTGGAGGGCGACACGCCCCCGGACGAACGGCGTGAGGCGGACAGCGTGGCGGGCTGGATGGAGGAGGTGGCCCAGGCCTTGAGCTACGTGCACGCCAAGCAGATGGTGCACTGCGACCTGAAACCGGCCAACTTGCTCCTGGACGAGGAAGGGCACGTGCGCGTGGCGGATTTCGGCAATTCCCGGATCCTCAGCGAATCCGGCGGCACCCTGGGCACCCTCTTTTTCATGGCCCCGGAGCAGGCGGAGGCCTTGGACCCCGAGAAGCCGCCCCAGCCCGACAGCCGCTGGGATATCTACGCCTTGGGCAGCACCATCTATTCCATCCTGGCCCACCACGTGCCCCACGCTGAAATCGGCGGCCAGCTGGAAGGAGCCCCGACGATCCTGGAGAGGCTTCGGATCTACCGGGATGCCATCCGGACCCAGCCCGTCCCCGAACTTTTCACCCTCACCAAGGGCCGGGTGGATCGGGACCTTTCCGCCATCGTGGCCAAGTGCATGGCCGCCAACCCCGTTGAGAGGTACGGCTCCGCCGCCGAGGTTTTGAAGGATTTGAAGGCCCGAAGGGAAGGACGGCCCGTGAGCCCCCTGTCCCACGACAAGGGTTATTGGCTGGCCAAGATACTCCTGAGGTACCGGGTGGCGGTTTGGGTCGGGGCGGTTTCATTGGCCGCCCTGCTGGCCGCCCTTCTTTCGCTCTCCAACCGCCAAAGGGCGCAGGTCCAGGATACGGCGTTCAACTATGTCCTCCGCGGCAAGGAGTTCCTGGATAAGGGCGACCAGGCCTCGGCGGTGGCCTATTTCGCGGCTTCCAACCGGCTGTTTCCGTCGGCCCTGGCCCGGGGCAACGCGGTTTTCTACATGCCGCCCGTTCCCAAGGCCTTTTTCGCCCACGACGGGCCGCTGGCGGCCGTGGCCTATGGACCGGATGGCGCGGTTCTCCTGACCGCCGGGGGCTCGACAGGGGCCAAACTTTGGAACGCCCAGACGGGCCAGGCCCTTAGCCGCGCCTTCCAAGCCCCCGGGGGGGCCTTGACAGCGGCGGGCCTAAGCCCGGACGGCTCCAAACTCGTGGTCGGCGGCGCCGGCGGGGAAGCCAGGATATACGACCTCGCCACCCAAAGGGCGGTGGGCAGGCCCCTGGAACACCGTAAGGAAATCACTTCCGTGGCCTTCAGCGCGGACGGCCGGAAGGTTTTGACGGCCGGGGCGGACGGGAAGGCCAAAGAATGGAACGCGGCCACGGGAGAATCCCTGGGCGTGGTTCTGGAGCACGACCAGCCGATCTTAGCCGCGGTTTTCAACCCCCCCGGGGACCGCGCGCTTACCGTGGACAAATCGGGCGCGGTCCAGCTTTGGAACGCGGATAACGGGGATTCCATCGGCAAATCCCTGGAAGTGACCATGAAAGGGGCTCCCTCCTGGTATAAACCCACCATCGCCTTTAATCCCAATGGAAAGGGTTTTTTGGCCGCGGGTTGGGACGGGGAAGTGGGGTTTTATGACAACCGGGGAAAGAGGTTGGGTCGCGTTTTCCTGGAAGGGCTGGGGGCCAAGGCCGTTTACAGCCCGGATGGAAGCCGGGTGCTGGCCTCGGTCAGCGGTTCGTCCGGCTTGGCCCGGATCATCAACAGCCGCACCCATGTGCCCCTTAAATTCATCCTTAAAACGCCCGGAAGGATCGCGGTCATTGCCTTCAGCGGCGATGGAAGCCGGGTCCTCACCGGCGGAACCGACCACGTGGTGAGGCTGTGGGACGCGCAATCCGGCCAGCCTTTGGGCCTGGATTTTTGGCTGGGGGACACGGTGACGGACGCGGCCTTGGACCCCCAAGGGAAGACCTTGGCCGCGGGGGGCAAGGATGGCCTGGCCTGCCTTTGGGCCCTGTCCGGCGGGGGGAGGGGCGAAGGGGTTTCCTTGGATTGGGGCGCACCGGGCCGGGCGGGCCTAAGGAAGCGGCAAGTCCACGCCCTTTTCAGTCCCGACCTGGAAGAGGCGCTCACTTACGGGGGAAAAACCGCTTGCCTCTGGGATGCCGCCACCGGCAAGGCCCAGGGGGAGGTCCTGGAGGCGGGCGCCGGGATCCTGCGGGCGGTCTTCAGCCCGGATGGTTCCCAACTCCTCACCTTTGATTCCAACGGCGGGGCCCTTTTGTGGGACTGCTCCACGGGGAAGTCCAGGGAGCTTCCCGGCGGAAAACCCTATGGCGGGGCCTTCAGCGGCGATGGCAAAACCATCCTGACCGGCGGGGAGGATAAATTCCTCCGCCTGTGGGACGCCTCCAGCGGCAAGGAAAAAATAAAACCCTTCAGCGCGGGTTTTTCCGTTTCCAAGGTCCTTCTTTCCCCGGATGGCGAAAGGGCGGCGGCCTTGGGGTGGGACGGCGGCCTCAAGCTTTTCTCCCTGTCGTCCTCGGGGGCCAAGCTTCTTTGGAAGGCGGAAAAGGGGGCCCGCCACGCCCTTTTCAGCCCCGACGGCCGGCGGCTGGTTTACACGCTGGGCCAAACCGTTTCGTCGGTGGACACCCAGGCGGGCAAGCCCCTCCAAACCTTGGACAGCGAAACCCCGGTTTCGTCCGTCCTCCTGAGCCCGGACAACGTGACGGCCGCGACCGTGGGCCCGGACGGGACCCTCCGGCTCTTTAACCTGGAAACGGGCCTTTCCATCGGCAATCCCCTGCAACATGCCGGGCCCGTGCGGGAGGCCGCTTTCAGCCCGCGGGGGGAGGTCCTCTTGGCGGTTTACGAGGACGGAGGCTGGGAATTCTGGGACACCCGCACTGGGGAGGCCATCGGGGCGGAGGAGCAGTGGGGAATCCCCATCCAGTCCGCCGGTTTCTCGCCGGACGATAAAACCGCGCGCTTGATCGGGAAGGGCGGGGATTTGGTCCAAGAGCGGCTGGATTGGATGGACCCGAAAAGGGACGCCCAAGGCTTGGTCTTGGCCACCGAGGTGGCCGGGCGGGCGGTGGTGGACCGCCAGGGGTCGCTCCAACCCGTTTCGGCCGACCAATGGGTGCGCCTTTGGGCGCAATACCGCAAGGAAAACCAATGAGAGGCGGCTCACGGCCCACAGGTGACAGATCACAGCCGAAGCCTTTCGGGTTCCGGTGGCTGGTTGCCAGCTGTGAGCCGTTCGAGAGCCTCATGGCCCTGAGTAAAATCGAAGGGCTGTCAGCCGCGAGCTGCCGTTCATGAAGGCCCTTGTGGAGGCCGTGCGGCAGGGGGAGCCGACGCTGCGCTTCGAGATCGGCGAGAACCACGCGGTGGTCCTTGGCCGCACCGACGAGGCGGATTGGGCCGTCCCTTACGAGAGGTTCCTCAGCCGCCGCCACGTGGAGCTGCGCATGAAGGGCGGGCGTCTCATGGTCAAGAGGCTCACCGGCACCGTCAACCCGGTCTTCCACAAGGGCGGGGAAAAGGAGGCCTTTTTCCTCGAGAACGGCGACCAGTTCGTGGTAGGCAAGACGCGCTTCCTTTTTTCCCTCCTCAATGACCGCAAGGACGAGACCCGGCCCGACCTCAAGCTGTCGATGAGCCCGGAGGAAATCTACAAGGATGGCGGGGCGGTCCCGGCGCGCCTGCGCATTTTGGACCTCTTGGAGCTCCCGGAGCTGCTGCGGCAGAAGGACGAGGCCGATTCCTTCACCCATATCGCCAGCCTCCTGCGGTCGGTGGCGGGCGGTGCCTGGTCCCAGATCATGCGGCCCGGGGGCCGGGTTTTGGCCATGGATTCGGCCATGGACTCCATGGGTTTCCGCACCAGCCGCACCCTCATCGAGGAGGCGCTCAAACACGCGCCCCAGCCCTTCCTTTACTGCTGGAGCAACCCGGAGCAGGGCCTTTCGGCCACGCTGCAGGAAGGGGCGGACTGGGCGGTCTGCGCGGCCACCCAAATCCCCGGGGAGGAGCCCCTTCTTTTTTACGTGGCCGGGCAGGGTGCCAGCGAAGCCGCCCTCAAGGACAACTGCCGCCTGGTGGGCCTGATCGCCGACATGGTGGGCCGCAGCCTTTCGGTCCAGAAGCTGGAGGGCCTCAAGGAGAGGCTGCAGCGGTTCTTCTCCGGCCAGGTGGTCTCCAAGATCATCGAGTCCTCGGACGCGGAAGAGCTGAAGCCCAAATTGACCGAGGGCACGGTGATGTTTTTCGACATCCGGGGTTTTTCCAAGCTCACCGAGGGTAAGGCCGGGAAGATCCTGGAAAAGACCGGGGAACTGCAGGACGTCATGACGGCCATGACCGAGGAAATCTTCAGGGAAAACGGCGTGGTGCTGCAGTTCTTGGGCGACGGCATCCTGGCCTGCTGGAACCTGCCCTTTCCCGACCCCGACCACGTCAACCGCGCCTGCCGGGCCGCCCTGGCCATGGTGGGGGCCCTGGAAAAGGTCGCCCCCGAATGGCGCTGCGGCATCGGCCTCCATACCGGCGAGGTGGTGGCCGGCTCCATGGGCGCCAAGCAACTCTTTTCCTACACCGTCATGGGCCCGGTGGTGAACCAGGCATCCCGACTGGAAGGCATCACCAAGATCGTGGAGGTGCCCATCCTGGCCACGAGGGAAGTGGCGGAAAAAATTTCCAAGGACACCGCCGTTGTGCGGCGCATCGGCAAGTTCCAGCCTGCGGGCATGAACGTGGCCCTGGACCTCTTTGAAATCCACCCCCTGCCGGAGGACACGGACAAGGCCAAGCTTTTCGCCAAGGGATTGGAGGAATTCGAGAAGGGGCTGTGGGAGGAATCCTACGAGATCCTAGACCACCTGCCGCCCAGCGACCGGCCCGCCCGCTACATCAAGACGCTGGCCGAGATGCACCGCCGCCGCCCGCCCAAGGACTGGAAGGGCGTCATTGAGTTGGCGGAGAAATAGGGACTTTAGGCCTGGAAATACGCCACGTTAAATGTTACGCTATGACGTAGGCGTAATAGCGTAAAGGAGTGGCGTAATGGGGATGGATCATCGGCTTCAAATTCATCTTCCGGACCCTTATTACAAAAGTCTGAGGGAAAAGGCCCATGAGGAAGGAAAAAGCATGGGAACGGTGGTTCGGGAAGCTATCGCGGCTTATGTGACCTGGACAGAGAAAGACCGCGTCAGGGAAGGGCACCGGCAACTGGCGGAATTGACAGGTTTGTTTCATGGTCCCACGGAAGGGATTATCGCAAGCGAGGAACATGACCGCATCGTGGAAGAGGCCATGGAGGAAGAGTACCTTCGGAGAACAGATCGTCTCCCCCAAGAATGAAAGTCTTTATCGATACCTCGGCATTCTGCGCCATTTGGGAACCCGGCGATCCCCACCATGAAGGGGCGAAAAAGATCCATGCGAGATTGGCGGAAGAAGCCATCGTCTACCACAGCCACGACTGGGTTTTTTTGGAAACCATGTTTCTCTTGCGCAAGCGCCTGGGCCGGTCCCAGGCGGCGAGGGCCGGACAAATCATCCTTCAAAACCCAGCCATTTGTATTCATGCCATGGATGACGGGTTGCGCCCAACCGCCCTTCAGGAGCATGGGACCCGGCCGGTCAGCCTCGTGGACGCGGCTTCTTTCGTCCTCATGCGGCGGGAGGGAATCGAGAGGGCCTTCGCTTTTGACAAGGATTTCGAAAGGGCGGGCTTTACGCTGGAAAAACCGTAGTCCCAAGGGATGCTTTTGAACCGGTGGAGAAATAGCGGTTTGGGACTTGGAAAATCCCCCCTCAACGCGTTTTTCGTAAGGAAGCTTAATGGAAAGTTTTCAAGAATTGGAACTGCCCGAGTTCCTGCGGCATTCCCTGCGGCAAATGAATTTCGTGAAGCCCACGCCGGTCCAGGCCCGGGCCATCCCTGTGGCCCTGGCGGGGAAGGATGTCATCGCCTCGGCCCAAACCGGCACGGGCAAGACCGCCGCCTTCGGCCTGCCCCTCCTCGCCTACCTGGAAAAAAACGGGGACAAGACCGCCCTGGCCCTGACGCCCACGCGGGAATTGGCCATGCAGGTCCTGGACGTATTGCGGAAGCTATCGGGCGCCCACCACCTGGGCGGTTCGGTTTTGCTGATCGGCGGCGCCAACATGAACACCCAATTCGCCGCGCTGGCCCGGAAGCCCCGGCTGGTGATCGGCACGCCGGGCCGGGTGATCGACCACTTGAACCGGAATTCCCTTAACCTGGCGGCGACGGGGTTCCTGGTGCTGGACGAGGCCGACCGCATGCTGGACATGGGTTTCGCCCCCCAGCTGGAGGAGATCCGTAAGCGCCTCACCGGGCCCCGGCAGACACTGCTTTTTTCCGCCACCTTCCCGCCGGACATCCAGGCCATGGGGGCCAAGTACCTGAAGGACCCGGTCCGGATCACCGTTGGGCCCGCCACCCAGCCGGTTCCCAAGATCGCCCAGAAGGTCCTCTACACCACCGAGCCCAAGAAGCCCGAGGAACTGTTGGGGGAACTGAAGGAACGGCGGGGGTCGGTCCTGGTTTTCGCCCGCACCCAGCACCGGGTGGACCGCATCATGAACCGCCTGAAGGAAAACGGGGTCAAGGCCACCCGCATCCACGGGGGGCGCAGCCAGTCCCAAAGGCGGCAAGCCATCGACCAGTTCAGGGAGGGAAAGTTCGACGTCCTGGTGGCCACGGACATCGCGGCGCGGGGCCTGGACATCCACCATATCGCCCACGTGATCAACTACGACCTGCCGCGCAACCTGGAGGATTACATCCACCGCGTGGGCCGCACGGCCCGGGCGGGAGCCGAAGGCGAGTCCTTGTGTTTCCTCACTCCCGAGGACAACGACCCCTGGCGGCGGATTTTAAGGCTCATGGGGGCCGACGCCCGGTCCATCCCGGTCAAGGCGTCGCGGTTCGGGTTCACGGCGCCCAAGGAAGAAACGGCTCCCCGGCCCATGCTCCAGCAGGCCAAACCCCAGCATCCCCAACACCACCGTCCGCACCAACACCAGGGCCATCCCCCGCACCGGCATCCCCACCCGGGGCCGTCCCAGCACCGGCCGGAAGACTGGGAAGAAAGGGATTCCCAACCCCGGCATTCCCATCCCCCTCCTGAAAGGCGGCACGAGGGAAGCCATGGACACCGGAACCACCGGCTAAACCATGGGCAACGGGATTTCCGGCAGCGGGGGGAAGACCGGCACCAGCGCCAGGACAACTTCATCTTCCACGGCAAGGATTACCGGCAGCCGGATCAGGATGAAAGGGGAAATTGGAAGCCTCCCCAAAAGGAGAACTTCCTGCGGCGTTTAGGGAGGAAACTCACGGGGGGCGGACATCCCCAGCGGGACAACGGGTTCGATGGCGCCTCCGGCACCCCTCACCGCGGGCCGGGAGGGGATCGCGGAAGTTTTTCAAACAACCGGAGGGATTTCCGTCACGATCAACGTCGGCGGGAACACCGCCATGAAAACCACTGGCGAGACCGCTTGGAGCACGGTTTCGATGGCGCCTCTGGCGCCCCTCACCGCAGGCCGCAAAGGGATCATCGGCAGGGGGAGCACCGTCCCCGCCGCCGACCACATTCAAACAAGGATCAGAACTTCCGTCCAAAGGGAGGTTTTAGGCCGCAAGGACCTCATTCGGAAGGGCATTAGTGTCGCGGCCCGAGTGGAGACATGCCGCCGCCCGGCCAAGGACTGGAAGGAAATGATCGGACTGGCGGAGAAGAGAAGGAGCTGTCCACGACGGCTCCCCGTCGTGGACAAATTATTCCATGTGTTGAACCAGCCAATCACCCATGAAAACGAGTATCTCATTGGCGATCCTCGGTTGATAAGCAAGGGCTTCATCTGGGGCGCCCGTCTTGCAATGAAGGAGGATGTGGTTCACCCCCGGGAACATCTTGAGGGTGTAGTCTTGGTTGCCCCCTTTCTTTAGGGCTTTCCCGATAGCGTCCAAATTCTGGGGATAAACCACCGCCACATCCTTATCCCCGTTCACGGCCAGGACCGGGCATTTAACCTTCTCGAGGGCCTCCGCAGGATCCCAAAGAAGGAGCTGCCGATACCAAGGGGTCGCGATCTGGTCCTCGATCGTTTTATTGTCCCTTTCCAATACCCGCCTCAATTGCGCCTTTTCCTGATCATCCAACTTGGCGTAACTTTCTTGGAGAATCCCCTCCAATTTTTCCCGGGCCTTCGCCTCATCCATTTCCGTCTCGAGCATGGGAAGGGCCTTCCCCGTCATTTCCCGGATGACTTGAATGACTTTCCCGTCCGCGCCCTCATAGATGCCTTTCTGGACCGATTGGAGGGTCTGCTGTTGATCCCCCTTGAGACCGGGAGCGGCGAGGAGGACAACAAAAGCGATGTCCGGGTTTTCCGCGGCCCCCCGCATGGCGATAACGGCTCCCTCGCTGTGCCCGATGATGCCGACCTTCCGGGGGTTGACCTGGGGTTGTTTCCGCAGGAAATCCCAACCAGCCAAGGCGTCCTGTTGGAATTCGGGGGTGTGGGAGGATTTGAAATCCCCCGTGGATTGCCCGATCCCTCTTTTATCGTAAATCAGGACGGCGATTCCCCTTTGAGCCATCGATTCTGCTGTCGCAAAAAGGGAGGGATTCCGGCCCCAGGGCCCCCCTCCCACCAAATAAAGGGCCGCAGGAAACGGACCCTTGCCAGGCGGCAAAACCAATGTTCCGGCAAGGGTCACACCCGCCTGCTGGTTTACGAAGTAGACCGGTTTTTCCGTGCCGATGAAGGCCGGTGTGGGCATGGGTTCGGGGGTCGGGGCCACGGCCGGCGGAGGGGGGATTTCGTCGTCACCCAATGCCGACGTCCCCCAGGGACAAAGGGCCAACAGCTGGAGAACCAGAGAAAACAGCCAATACCAAGACCAATGCTTCTTAAAAATGTTTTTCAAATTGCCTCCCCGTCGTGGACAGGAACATAAGCTTAGATTGTGATTTTAATTTCCCTGAAGGTTTGCATGAACCACAGCACGCTTTGGGTTTTCGCCGTGCTGTTATTTCGCAGGCGCGCCGAGCCCTAA
This sequence comes from candidate division FCPU426 bacterium, assembly GCA_030041545.1. Lineage (GTDB taxonomy): Bacteria > Oederibacteriota > Muellerivitia > Muellerivitales > Muellerivitaceae > JAJPJW01. The sequence goes on from JASHNQ010000114.1 coordinate 10,538, forward strand.
GACTTTCATGACCGCCGAATCCGGTTGGCCCTTCTCATCCACCAGGTCGAAGCCGGCGTGATAGGCCCAAAGAGCCCAGTCCACTCCGTTTTGGTTGAGGATATCCACGCAATCCTTGATCCAACGGGCCCGATCCTCCGGCGGGGCGTCGGGCTTATACACGCCGAATTCCCCACAGTACAGCATCAGCTTTTCTTTCTTGGCGAAGGCCAATACATCTTGGAAATCGGCCTTCATACTTTCCTGGTTAAACCCTGAGGCAACGGGGGTGAACGGCCACAGGTCCAGGTGCTTGGCCTTGGCTTTGGCCTTCCATTCCTTCACCTCGGATGGAGTGACCGGGTAATGGATCCCCTTGAGAATCTCAAACGTCGGGCCGATCCAAAAGGTCCCCTGGCTGGTGAAAAACAAGGGATAGTAATAGTGGAAGGTATAAACCACGCGGGGCAGGTGCAGGTTGCCCATCCGAATCAGTCCCCCGGGGTCGCCCCATCCGCCGCCGGTCACAATGACATAACGTTGGGGGTCTTGCTGGTGGACCGTGTTAACCAGGTCGATCATGAGCTGGCGCCAGCGCACCAGGTCCGCTTCATGGGCCTCCCCGGTATCACAAAGGATATCAACGGTAGGCTCGTTCAACAGCTCAAAGACAATCATGGGTGATTTACCCGCGTAATGGGCCGCCAGTTCCTTCCACATCTGGCGGAAGGCACCCAGGGACGCGGGGTCATGGAAGATATTGGGCGCGGGTACCTGGTGAATGTCCAAGATGATTCCCAGGTTGTTTTTCAAGGCCATATCCACGGCCTTATCCAGCAAGGCCAAACCTTCCGGTCTCAGGCCATAGGGCTTCGTGTTTTGTTGGATAAAAGCCCGCCCCAGGTTCAGCCGCACATGGGTGAAGCCTAATGCGGCCACTTGCTGGAATTCCGATTCCTTGAGCAAACCTCCGATTTTCGCCATCCCGCCATCCTCCAAGGCCGGCACCAGATCGTTCGAATCCTGGTAGGGGTTAAAGATATGGTCGAAGTTGATCCCCTTGGATAAAAGCTGATGGATGTCCACATCCTCCTGGGCCGGAGTTGGACTGGCGCCTTGATCGGCGAAAGCCGGGAGAACTCCAGCGAAAAGCACAATGCCCAACATTCCCAAAGCAGTGGTGAAAAATTTAGATAAGGCCATAGATACCCTCCCGCCTTCTTAAATTTATATACGGCCTGTTCACGACGGCTCCCCGTCGTGGACGGCTCTTTACTTGCGTATGGCCACCAAAACCCCCGACCCGGACAATATTTTCAATTGCTTCCCATCAAGGTAGGTTCCGACACTGGAAAAATATAACTTCACTTCTACTTTTTTGTTTTCAAATTCCAAGGTCATTGCATTCGGTTGCATTTTATCTTTCGGGATGCCTTGGGCGTCTTCTCTTTGGATCTTTTTTGCCAGGGAATCCAGGGGAATTTCACCCAAAGAAATCCCATCAAACTCGATCAATAGAAACTGGGCCAAATTGGGGAACCCCAAGAAATATCCCGGATAGTTTTGAGGATTGTTTTTCACTTGGCCTTGACAGATATAAAAGTCTTGAAGTTCGTAATCCCCGAGGCGCTTTAAGCCATAACGAAGGCCGGGGTTTTGAATGGAAAATGTTTTCGTATTCGGATAAGGCGGCTGGGGTTTGGCCTGGCCCAGCCAATCTAAAAGCTTCGGCAGGTTGGCGCGTGTTTTTTCCTTACCCCAATCCAGGTCCCCTAATTCCGGAGGAAAGAATTTGCGTAGCCAATTTAAACCTTGGTTTTGGCTGAACCAATAGAGGTTGCCCTCAATCGGGCCGAAGGTGGATTGGTTCAAAGGGGGTGACGGCTTCACCAATTGGCCATCCTTGAGGATACCCGCATCGGACATTTCTTTTTTCAGGATATTTTGATGTTCCCAAGAGGAAAGGGACATGGGATTGAACGGCCCCACTAGGGTGAGAACCATCATGACCCAAAGGGCGAAAGCGGGCCAGACCCAGCCGGCTCGCGCTCGCAAAAGAAAATAAATAAAAACCCCTGCGAACCATAGCAGGATGAATATCGAATAAAAATGCAGGTCTTCCCAAATCCCGCCCCAATAAAGGTTATGAATCACCCCCTTGAAAGCCAAAAAAAGGATCGAGAGCCCGGAAATAACCTTGGTATAGAGCCCCCTCCATTTGATGAACCACGGCCCTTTTTGCAGCCGGACGACGCCGATCGAAAAAAGGCCAGCGAGGGGAAGCAGGTAATTTCCATCGACAAAATAACGTGTGACATGCTTCCACCATGGGCCGAAAATCACGTATCCATTGAACAAGTAAAAAACTAAAACCACCGAGGCGATGCCCACGGCGGTCCGGGGCCCGAGGACGGAGCTTTCCTCTTTCTTTTTTTCAGGGGAGTTCAAAAAACTTCCCAAATTTCCCAGGAGATACCAGGGAAATACCAGGAAGGTGGCGGTGTCGGACGAGGCAATTCCATAATAATTATTGACTGGATAAGGCAGGTCTATATGCAGGGAATATCTCAAATAAGCGACCAGAAAACCGTCCCCAAAGATCGAACTCAGAATTGCAGTTAAGACGAAATAAACGAGGACGGACTTTAAAAAAGCTTCCACGAAATTCCAGAAATACGAATGGGCCTCTTCGGGGGAGAGCCTCCAACCAACCAGGGGCCATAGGAAGGCCGCCAGCGCGGCCGCGCCAAACCAATGGGCGAAAACGATCCAGGTGATATCCTGGTTTTTCATGAAAAGATAAAAACAATAGAGGGCCCCAATCCCCAACGCGTAAACCGCTTGGCGGTATTTAAGTTTTTGAAATCGGGGACTTTCGGTTAGCAAATGAAGAAGGGCGAATAAAGCGATCCCGAGGAGAAATGTATAGGTCCAGGGCGAATAACCTTGGACAACTTTCAGGTGTGTCTGGGCGCTGATAAAACACGAAGCGGTCGCCGACCCGAAAATCCAGTCAAAGGCGCAAAGGAAACTGAAAAAGAAAACGAACGGGTATTGGTTGAGAAAAGCCCGGAACCCCATGCTCGGAAAAAGCCACGGCTTCTCTTCAGCCATTGAAAACTCCTTAAATAATGCGCTTCCCGTATTCATGAATGATCATCTGTCCACGACGGGTCCCCCTCGTGAACAACTTTAACCGCTTCGGTGAACGGAACGGACATGCTTGACGTAACTTTCCACAACCAAATTGGCATGGGTGGCGATTCGGTCCATATCCGCGTCGGCATGAACTAGGGTCAAATGATGTTTATGAGCCTTATAGGCGATCAGAGCATCGACTGTTTTTAATTTATGTCCTTTTTGACGGTGTCCCCTTGTCCATTCGGCCGCTTCCGCCCACTCTTGGGGCAACATGGGGAAAGGGTGAAGGGCGGATAAATGAGCCGCCAAAAGGGTTGAATGAGCCTGGGATTTTTCAGAGGAAACAAGCTCGAAGAAGATGGGAGAGGTAATGGCGGCAAGGTTGTTTTCCACCAATTCCTTCACCCTTGCCCGTACCACCTCCACGGGACGGGCGCCCAAAGCAAAAATCCAAGCGGAACTGTCAATCAGGTAGAGTTGATTCAACCTCTCGACTCTTTGAGCCAGAGATCAAGGCGGAACTTGTCGAAATCCTTCACAAAACTCTTTCTTTGGACATCCGCCAACAGGTTGCGCAAGCCAGTTTCCAGGATTTCCCTTTGCGAAATGATTCCTGTTTTGCGTTTAGCCCGCTTCAACAGTTCTTCATCAATGTGAGTTGTTATTTTCATCTTGGCCTCCAAAAGTATGGCATTACTTACCATACTTTATATCAAATATCGCATCCGGGGACAACCCATAGAAGTATCAGATCCAATCCAATATTCTTGTCCACGATGGGTCCCCGTCGGGACAACTACTCTACCTTCCCCTTGGAAACCCACCCAAATGCGATTGGTGAAGGAACAACCAAGCCAGCAATATCACAATGGCGGCTTGAAAAAGCGCAACGAGAGCGGCTTTTACAAATCTCCAAGGACCGGGAGATTCTTCCTTCTCCGGCTCCTCCGGTAAATCCTCACTCACTTCCCACGCTCCTTTTGTCCAATCCGGGTCCCCGTCGTGGACAACCCCAATGGGTCGTCAATAAAACGACCCCAAAATCCCTCTCCAGAAAAGATAGGCTTCCGCCTCGTAGACCTGGGGGTCGGTGCTTCCGGATGTCAGGACACAAACCAAATCCGCGTCCGGGCATATAAAGATGCCTTGTCCGTTGGCTCCCGTGGCGTCGATGATAACCGGCCCCCTTCCATAGGGTTGTTGCTCGTACCAAAGATACCCGTAAAAATCATCCACGTCCTTGACTAAGCGGATGTGGGGAGTGGTCGAGTCCTTGACCCAGGATTCCGAAAGGATCCTCTTCCCCTTCCACATCCCCTTGTTCAGGATCAATTGTCCCAGTTTGCCCATATCCCGCGCCTTCCAAGACAACCCATAATCCACGCGGTAGAGGCCTTTGGGCCTGGCGGGCCAGCCATTCTCCCCCTTGATGTCGAGGGGGCCCAGCAGGTATTTCTGCGCGAAGTCCGGGAAGCTCATCCCGCTTTTTCGCGCGATCAGGTTGGAGATCAGGACGAGGTAGAGGCCGTCATAATCCCAGACCTCTCCCGGAGTATGGGAAAGGGGCCGACCGAAACAATATTCCAACAAGTCGTCCGGGGACGGGTCGGCCCCGCCGAAGTCGTTGCTCAGGCCCGAGTCGAAGGTCAGGAGGTTTCGGATGGTGATTTTTGTTTTTTCCCCGGTCCAGCCATGCTGGGCGCTTTCCGGATAAAGGTCCGAGATTTTCTCATCCAGGTTGAGCAGTCCCTGGTCTTGGGCGATGCCGTAGAGGGTTGAAAAGACCGATTTGGTGCAGGAATTAAGGGACTGGAAGCTATATAAGTCGAAACCCTTGTCGTATTCCTCCAGCAGAAGCTTGCCGTGGCGGAAGACCAGCAGGCCGTGGAGGTCCAGGGCGGGGTTCTGAAAGGCCAGTTCCACTTGGTGGAAGATCCTTTCGAAATGAACCTTTTCTTTCCGCAAATCGCCCACGGGCCAGCCGTCGGCCAGTTGCCTGGGAATTTCGTAATGGGGAGGGATCGGCGTAACGGTGGGAAAGAGGGATGTTATTTCGGTGGGCGGCGGAGGAATCTCCTGGTCTCCCGCTAAAGCAAAACCGGTTCCCGCCATCAAGGTCAAACCCAGGACGAATGGAAGCGCCCATTGACTCATAGCGTGTTTGAAAGCCTCCCCGTCGTGGACAAATAACGGCGGTTCCCATTGGAATCCGGCTTGGACTGGCGCGCGCTCAAAAAGCATATCGCAGTGAAAACACCCCATTGACACCCGAAAAGTCGGCTACCGCGTACCGGTAGTCGCCCGGATGGAGATTGGCGATCTGTTGGGCGGTCCAAAGAAGGTAATCCGTGTTGCTGGAAAATCCTTGGCCGAAATTTTGGTTCTGCACGATGGACAGGTAATAAGGGCCCTGGACGAAATTCGGGCCGGGGGGGGTCGCGGAAGTCAGTTGGTTGAAGGTAATCCACCGGCCTTCCACGGAGAACTCAAGGCTAAAGTGCCCCCCTAGTTCAACGGCCTGGCCTAGGCTTAGGGCCGCGCCCCAGGTGGTGCCCGTGAACATATCGGTGAACGTTTGATTCAAGTTCCCGTTGTAATAGGTCGCGTTGAAATCGGCGAAATAGGCCCCTCCGCCGATCGTGAAAAAAGTCCTTCCCCAATTTGACCGGATCAGGCCCTGCTCAAAGTTCAATGAGGCTCCCCATAGGAGGGGTGCCACTTTAAAGGATTCGGCCAAGACCCCGTCGTCCGTCCTGGACCAGCCCATGGATTGGGACCAGTCATTTTCCATCTTGAGGTAAAGCGCGCTTTCCCGGTTCAGTTGGAAACCTAGTTCCACCGCTTCCTGCGTCCCGCTGTTTCCCGTTTGAACGGAACTTCCGTTGGTGGTTCCGGGATCCAAGCTGTCCAACGCCTGGGCGTAATTTGCCACATTCTGGCAGCCCTTGTTGAGGTCGCCGAAGAAGGTGTAATCGTACCCGAGGGAAATTTGGGCCCACCAGGATGGGACCAGCGGTTGCTTTAAACTAAAAGCATTGGGCACCGCCAGGCCAGCCGCCGGCGGACCGTTTTGGGCCCGGGCCATTGTCGGAAGCGTGGCTATCAACAATACCAAAAGAAGCTTTTTCATATGACTCATCCTTGACCTCATAAAAACCCTTTATTAGCTGTCCACGACGGGTCCCCAGCGTGGACAACCTTATTTACAAAATCATTCTTTAAAAGGGACCCACCAGCAATGGGACGGATCGTAAACCCTATTGTCGTCCGGGTTTTCAGGGTTATAGATCACCACCACCTCGTCGCCAGGCTTGTTTTCCTCGTAGCAGGCCCGTGACGCTATGAAGCTGTATTTCTCCCCTTTGAGTTCGAATTTAACCTCCATCCGCCCATTCTCAACTTCACCTCCCTTGACTTCGGCCATCCCAAAGGAATCCACCAGGCCCTTGACTGCCTTTCCGCTGATCAAAAGGCGCTTGGGAACCAAACCACATCCCGCGAAGACCCAGACAATCACGAAAGCGGCCACGATAAAAAAAGCCCGTCGGGAACGGCCGGCATCAGGTCAAAGGAGATGAGCGAGGGGAAAAGACCTAAAAAGTGAATTTGGATTTCATCGCCCACATGGTTGTGTTGGTAAAACCAGCCCGTATCCTCTATGACATCGATGGATTCATCAGTTCCCTTGTTTTCATAATCCAGGCCAACAAAATAATGCTTGTCTGCTCCCATTCGGGTCTGGTTAATTCGGGTGTAAAGACGGGTAATCCGGGCCTTTGCCGGCGAACCAAAGTACCAGGCGAAGGCAGGAATAACGCCCTGTACGGAAAAAAAGACAACAACTGAAATCAATAGGGCCGCGGTAACGGCGGCCCGCCCCCAAAGCCTCGCACAGTCCTGTATCGGCCGGAGCCTCAACCGCCGCGGGGTTGAGTTTTCCAGTTCTTCCCAGGCCTTTTGAATCAGTTCAGACCGGCCCATATTCGCTCTCTCCTTGGGATTGCCTCCCCGTCGTGGACAGGCTTTTAATGGCCCACTGAATACTTCCCAGCCATTTCAAACAGAAGATTCTTGGTGATGGCAGGATGCGTTTTGAGTCCCTCAGCCCAATAACCGACGGCCGCAGGGATGGGATTTTTTCCTTGTTCCCATTTCTTTACCGTTTCGGGGCTGACCGCCATCAGCCGCGCGAATTGGGGCTGGGAAACCTTCAGTACCTGGCGGGCGTCCTTAATGACCGCTCCCGTCAGGCGGATCCGCAGGTCTTCCACCTTTACTTTGGCGGGTTTTCCCTGGGCGAACTTCAGCCCTTCCTGAAGGCTTTCCCCGAAATGTTTCGGGTCCCAATCTCTTTTTTCCACTTTCATTCGTGACCTCCCCTGGATTCGTAGGCCTTCTTATAAGCCGCCGCCATCATTTTTAATTTACTTTTCTCTCCCGGGGTCAAATCAGCCTTAGACCGGTGGTCATAAACGCCTTGAAGGTAAATATCGCCCTGGACCCGGAACATGAGGTAGATGAATCGAAACCCGCCACTCTTGCCAATGTTTCGGCTGGGCGAGGCCGCCCGACCTTTGACCCACCCTCCGGTCCCTTTGATCTCATCCAGTTTTCCAGACTCAATATCGTTTTGAAGGCTCTCCCTCACGGAATCATGAAGCTTGGGTTCAATCCGCTTCAGGTCTTTGATGTCTTTCTCGTACTGGGGAAGACGAATGAGGCGGAAATGAACCTCAGCGACCTTTATTTCTTCCATGGGCCCCGCTTTCAAACCATGGTATTTAATACCATATCCATTCGCCTTTGTCTAGGACAACTCCTCGCCCTCGGCATCCATTCCGAATTTAAAAGGGTTAAGGGTGGCCAACCTCATTTGTTTCATCCGAAACAAATAATCAGGACTACTGACTGTCCACGATGGGTCCCCATCGTGGACAACTACGTCTTTCGAAAAGTATGAAACGTGCCTATATACACAGGCTCCTTTTTCGATAAAGCATTCGCCTTAACCAATAATTTTTTTGCTGCCACATTCTTTTTAACTTTGACCCACAATGGCTCTATGTCCGAAATCTTAAGAACATCAAATCCGATGTCGTTCAATCGGCCACAAACCATCGAATCAAAATTTTTTACGTTTTTAGCGAGCGCTAAAGCGACGACGAAGGCGCCTTTAGCTTTTCCGAGATCAGAGTTTCCGGGCCGAGGTTTGACCTCGGCCACTCCGATCCAGGGATGTATTTTCTTTGTTTTATTCAAAATGGGTCCCCATCGTGGACAATCGGAAACTAAGTCTTGGCACCGCCGTAGGGATGTCCAATCACCATTTCAAAATGATGGGCTTTGCACAGCGAACTGCGTTTAAGGCTTAAATGGTTACAACCAGGATGTCGGCAGGAATCAGTGCCGCATTCATCACTTAATTGTTTCCAGAATTTCTCATCTTCAATTTGTTGGTCAAGGTAAAGCCTTAAGATGAAACGGCCTTCGGTATGATAAGTATCTAATTCGTATTCCCCGCCAGCAAAGTAGGTGATTAAAAGCCAAACAATGGGGCTTAAAAGCATCGTAAGATTCAATTTAAAATCGGAAAAAGTATATGTTGGTTTATTCTTCTTCTCTTTATTCCGGGCTAAATATTCGTTTAAGGTTTTCTCGAATATCTTTTTATGCCTTCCAACAAATTCGATATTAAAAGACTCATTTTTTGCTAAAGACGAACAAACCACCGTGAAAAAACCTTTATCTGCAGTACGAATAGTAAACATTTTTTCTTCGATAGTGGACCTTCGATCCCATCTCGCAGCTTCTTGAAGATCCTTAGTGACGCCATAACCATTTTCAAAAAGATAGCCGATTAAATTTTCAGCGTGAGCACTTCCATGTGACGCGGCTCTTCGTAACCACTTCAAAGCATCTTGGTAATTTTGGGTAACTCCCTGTCCTTTAAAAAATAAGTAACTGTTCAGGTCGCTTGCAGGCCTAAAGGAGATATGGCAACATCGTAGAGGATGAACGACACCCCTTCAACACCTACTGACTGTCCGAATTGCTTGCGTTTACAAGCGAAGGTGGAAGCCCTGGAAGCAAGAATCCAGAAGCTGGAAACCTTACTTGAGAAAAATTCCGGCAATTCGTCCAAGCCCCCCTCTTCCAATAGCCCTTTTC
>JASHNQ010000115.1 GCA_030041545.1 candidate division FCPU426 bacterium
ACGGTGACCATGGACGTGTTCACGGTGGCTTTCCGGAAGATTGTTAGCCAATCCAAGGAAGTCTCGAACACGGGCGCGTTGACATGGAATGAACGGGACGAGTGGGGGAATGCCGTGGCCGACGGCCTTTATTACCTGCGCGTCCAGGTCAGCGGTTCCCAACCTTTGACGAAGATTTTCAAGGTTTTGATCACCCGCTGATCGAGGGGACGGTAAACCCCGGCGGCGCCACCTGTTGGTTTTTCGGCCGGTTGAGCCTTTCGTTGACCCCCGCCCCCTTTTCCATTAATATTAATTGCATAATCCCTAACCCGGACTAGCCGGAACCAACGAGGGAAGCATCCTCAAGGTTTACCGGCGAAACCAAGGTCATAGTGCCCGGTCCCTTAGCTCTGAAATCTTCATCACTTTGTTATTAGGAGAAGTTAAGGGACTATCCGATCCGCTCGAATGGCTGAAAAATCCAGTAAGCCCGCTTGGAGCGTACGGAACCTAAAGGCTTCCTGAAATCCGCCAGGTTGAAGGCGGCAGAGTAAGGAAAGCGGAGGAATTCCATGCACATCACTTCCGTGGCCCCCGGCTGTTATCACCTGGAGGGGCCGGCCCAAAGCGCCTTGCTGGGCAGTCCGCCGGAAATCCTCAAGGCCCTCCTCAAGCAAAAAAAGAAAATCCCCCACGTCGGAATCCTTCCCGACCTTTCCCACAAGAACGGCGTTTCCCAAATGGCCCTCGAGTTCCTGGGCTATTGGTTCCTTTTCGTGGAGCAGGGCTACCAACAGGGGTTGAAATTCCGCGTGCTGGGAACCCGCCGGATGTGCGAGAAACTCTACGACATCCTGCGCATCACCCTCCTGGGGCCCAGCCGCCCCGAAATGAAGAAGTGGGGGTTAAGCAAGGCCCGTACCGACATGCTGGCGGACATGGCCGAGGGCATGGCCATCCAAAAGGACGGCAAGGTCCAGCCCATCGAGGATTTGTTCGAGTTCGTCCACCTGCCGGAGGAAGAGGGCGAGGTGTGGGTCCCGATCTTCGCCGGTTCCCGCGATTATTTGATCCGGCGCATGGGAAACAACCGCTACGAGGTCTCCGACCAGGGAACCATCCATCCGCTGGATTTGAACTTCGAGGGGGAACAGCTGCCCCCCTTGGCGGACCTGACCGGGGAAGTGGAAAAGCCCGAAGCCTTCCGGCTCAAGGTGCTGGGATCCTACACCGGCTTCGACCCGGAGGGGCCCACGACCGGCATGCTGTTGTGGGTGAACGGAAACGGCCTTTTGATCGATTCCCCGGCCGGCATCAGCAAGTACCTGAAACAGGTGGGGGTCGCCAAAGACCGGCTGGCGGCCATTATTCAAACCCATGTCCATGACGACCACTGCGCCTTGAGCGAGCTGATGCTCTCCGAGCACAGCTTCACCCTCATCACGACGCGGGAAATCTACGAGTGCACGGCGCTGAAGGTGGCCCACATCATCGACGAGCCGGTGGAAGTGGTGAAATCCATGATGAAATTCATCGAGATCATCCCGGGCAAGGCTTACCGGTTGTTCGGCGCCGCCTGGGAGTTTTTTTACACGGTCCATTCCATCCCCACGGTGGGGTTCCGGGTCACGGTGCCGGACGAGAAAGGCCGGCCCCACACCCTGCTTCATTCCAGCGACCTGGACCATTTCAAGGGAATGGACCGGCTGGCGCAGTCCGGGGCGGTCAGCCCCGGGCACGTGGACCGGATGAAAAACCTGGTCAAGGGGGACGAGCGCCTGGCCATGATCGACGCGGGCGGAGGGATGATCCACGGCGAGCCCTCGGATTGGGACGGGGCCATCGCCCGGTTCCCCCAAACCGAATTCCTCTTTTACCACGTGAATCCCTCCAAGGTGGATACGGCCAAGTACCAGGTGGCCCGGCCGGGCTGGGGGAAAACATTTCTAAAGGAACGCCATTTCCCGCAATCGGTCTACACGGGGGTGCTACAGACCCTGAAACTTTTCGAGGTCAAGGACCCCAGCTGGATCAACGTCCTGTTCTCGCTGGGGGAGGTGGTGGAGCTTCCCAACCGCCACGAGGTGGTGCGCAAGGGACAGGAAGGCGATTCCTTTTACTTCATCCTCTCCGGAACCCTGGACGTGCTGGATACCGAGGACAAAAAGGAGCCGCTTTTGGCCACGCTGGAGAGCGGGGATTTTTTCGGGGAGATGTCCATCATCAACAGGTCCAAGACCAGCGCCACGGTGGTGGCCCGGACCCCGGTCATCCTCTTCAAGCTGGCGGGGGACTTGTTCCTGGAATTCGTCGAGAAAAACGACCTGAAGGAAAGCTTTTCCAGCCTCTGGAAACGCCGGCCCCTGATTTCCTCCGTGCTCCTGTTCCGGGATTTGGACCCCACGGCCAAGCACGAGATTTCCCTGACGGCTAAAAGCCAGGATTTCGCCAAAGGGGAGATGATCGTGCGGCAGGGAAGCAAAACGGAGGATTTCTATATCATTTCCTCGGGCCGCGTCGAGATTTCCCGGAAGAACGAGCATGGAAAGGTCGTCTTTTCCACCGAGTTGAGGCCGGGCGACTTTTTCGGGGAAAACGTGGCCATGGGGTACGCCGACAAGCGCAACGCCAGCGCCCTGGCCGACACCGACGTGACCACCCTGGTCATTTCCTCCCGGGAACTGCGGGACCTGGCCAAGCGCATGCCGATCCTCCGGCACAAGCTGCACGTGGTCATGAAAAGCCGCGGCGTGGCCGAGGAAATCCTGGAGAAGGCGCCGGCCCTTTGAACGCTTGAGGCTTCCTTGCCGGATAAAAAGATTTGTATTAGTTCGACGGGGCGGGCGACGGCGTTTCTCCGAGGACGGCGGAGTTCTGGTCGAGCGACCCGCTCAGCTGGGAAAGCTGGCCGGCCGTCAATTCGTGCCTTCCGTTCTGCCTGAAAAAAGCCACTTCCTGGACCCGGACGGCCTTGAGGCTCGCAAACAAGGTCTTGGCCTGGTCCTTCGAGAATTTACCCGCCTTGTAGCCTTTTAGGAGCAGGAGGTGTTGGTTCCGGACGCGCGAATTGATCCAATGAACCTGCGATCGCTGGGCGGCGGAAATGGCCGCGGATGGGCTTCCCGCCGAGGGGGTGGGTTTGGAAGGGGCCGCTGAAACAAGACCAGTGGAAAAAGCGAAGAAAACCCCAACGGAAAATAACAGGCGATGTTCCTTCATCGAAATCCTCCCCCTAACAAGGTATTTAGAAGCCACTTCAAAACCCAAACTTTTGCCACAAGGACACAAAGTTCACAAAGTAAGTCAAACACAAAAAGTAGGCAAAAAGTAGGGGTCAGGCCACAAGATTATACTTTACGAGCCGTTGGATGCCGATAAACTGCCCCCATGCCCCGGCCCAAACGAATCCATTATGAAGGCGCGGTGTACCACGTGACCTCCCGTGGGAATGAACGGCGGAAGATCGTCTTGGACGACACGGACCGGTGGATGTTCGTGAGGTTGTTGGCGGAGGTGGTAGAAGAAAACCGGGTCACCTGCCACGCCTGGGTGTTGATGGACAACCATTACCACCTGATGCTTGAGACGCCGGCGGCGAACCTGTCGATAGCCATGAAACACTTAAACGCCCTCTATACCCAAAGGTTCAACCGGAAACATCACCGGGTGGGGCATTTGTTCCAAGGACGGTATAAGGCCTTGGTGGTGGAGAAGGACAGTTATTTGAAGGAATTGTGCCGGTATGTGGTCTTAAACCCGGTCCGGGCCCGGATGGTGAAACACCCGGGGGAATGGAAATGGAGCAGTTATCGGGCCACCGCCGGCCTGGAAAAACCGGAACCATGGCTGGAAGTGGATTGGATCTTGGGCCAGTTTGGCAAGGAAAGAAAAAGGGCCCAAGGGGCCTACCGGCGGTTTGTGGAGGAGGGGATGGGGTTGAGGGAATCGCCGTGGGACCGGTTGTATTCCCGGATTTACCTGGGGAGCGAGGAATTCTTAAGCCACGTCCACGAGGTGGGGAAGAAGCACCGGCGCCTGGATATGCCGAAATACCAAAAACACGTGGTGAAGCAAGACCCCGGGAAAATTATCGGACAAGTGGCGAAGGACTTTGGGTTGAAACCGGGGGAATTGCTGGTGGCGAGGGCGAGAAGGCGGGAAGCCAAAGAGGTGGCGATCTACCGGCTCAAGAGGGAATCGGGCTTGAGCTTGAGGGAGATCGGGGAAAGAATGGGAGTCAGTTATGGGGCGGTGGGGCATTATTGGACGGCGGCCAAGAACCGGCTGAAGCAAGACGGGGCGTTTGCCCAAAAGCTCAAAAAGTATAATCTTGAAGCCTGACCGTTTGCGTACTTTTATGTTTCACTTGTGGGTGTGAGGCCGTAACTCTTTGTCCGAAACCCACTGGCCGGTTTTTTCGGCGCGTTCCACGTCACGCATGATTTTCGCGGCGGTCTTTTTGTCGGGCCTAGTCAATTTCAAGCCCATGTGTTCCACCACCACCTTCGTCACCTTGTCCGCCAAAGTGGCAACCTTGC